>NZ_VAVZ01000016.1 GCF_005771525.1 Nesterenkonia salmonea
CGCTGGAGCAGACATACTCCATTCTATCCCCAGACGGCCTAACTATTTACGAGACACACCACTAGGTCCCTGGCAGAGAGATCGTCACTCTCTGCCGGGGACCTTTGCATGTCGACTGACACGGTGACCCTCCTGCTCACCGGTATCCTCGGTGCGCTGCTGGGCGGCTGGATCGCGTCCGCACTGTTCGGCATCAACGTCAACGATGCCTTTTTCGATCTCCCGACCTGGGGCTTCGCCATCCTTGGTGGCCTCATCGTCTCCTTTATTTGGAGTGCCATCGCTGGCAGACGAGCGGCATAACCACAGGATTCAAGACAGATCGGGCCTCCACCACACGGTGGGGGCCCGATCTTCGTCCACCCCAGCTAGACCAGTCCACCTAGCCTTCGGTCAGGTCCCCGTGTGGTACGACGTCGTCATACCTACAGCTCTTGCGGACCATTGCGAACTTCTGAATTTCCTTCGGGGAGTGTAAAAATAGTGATCACTATCTCTGGCACAGGCAGCACAAGGCCATCCTCACTGCCGGGATCAGTTACAACGGGGGGACATCGTCCATGAAAACATCGCGAGCGTGGCATATAGCGGCGGGGTTCTTCTTCGCTGTCACTGCGGGTGGGTTGGTGGTGGCTGTCTCGAGACTCCACCAACCAGAACTGTGCCCACTACCGTCTCTGTATTTGGGCATCGGCGGCCCACTCATGGCAGCGGTGGTCTGCTACCTGGTGGGGTACAACCAGCAGCTCAGCAAGCGCTGACAGTCCCTGCTTAGACTTACCGCCGTCTGCGCCGCCACCGCTAGAGATGCCGTCTAGATGCAGAAACGAGTCTCGGGAATATGGCCCCTATCTCACTCTCTTGCTGTGCATGAGAGAACCGCCTCGCAAGTGCCCGCGAGCCTATAGTTGCTGTTCGGTTACGAAAGCCGGATGTGCAGGGCTACCAGCGTGTTTCAGGCGTAGCGTTAGGTCATGGAGGCCCTTTACGAGTTCTATGATTTGGCGCTCAGGGCGTCCTTGGCGTCCGGCAGCATATTCCTCATGTTGGCATTCGCGTTGTGTTGGGGCTGCAGGCTGAAGAGCCGGTAGGCGCTTCGTGGCCGGATGCGACATTCCTGCTTGTGCCCATTATGCTCACGCCACTCAGAGGACTGCTGTTCCTGTTCTTCGCCACTGCAATGCGATTAACCAACCATTTTCGAGGGCACCTAGAGCGTCTGTGCGAAACAAAATCCCTGATCTTCAGGCTGTGTAGCCGTTTGACCAGGGATTTCACTGTATTTTGTTGTGGTGCGCCCATAGGGATTCGAACCCCAGACCTTCGGTTCCGTAGACCGACGCTCTATCCAGCTGAGCTATAGGCGCAATGCTCTAAATCTCACGATACCGCGAGTTGAACCTTGACGATACTACACGTGCTTATCCGGCTGAACCAAATCTGCTCTCACCACGGATGGCTCATCCCCGCAACCCAGTGGTGACGAACTCGGCGAGGACGGCGTCGCGCCCGTCAAGCTCAGCCCAGGCGTTAGTGACATCAAAGCGAGCAAGCCCAGCCGGCGGCCACTGTGAGGCCATCTCTAGCGAGGCTTCCTCATCCGACTCGGCACTTGTCAGCTCCATACTGAGTTCCTGGACTCCTGGCATGTGCGCGATAACCAAGAGGTTGTCCACCGTCTCAGGTGTCTCATTGATCACCGAGCAGAGCTGACGCGATGATCCCAGGTACATCCGATCATCCAATTGAGCAGTCGGAGCCTTCTCCCCGAGCTCATGAGCCACCCAGATGCTGGTCTGGCGGGTTCGCATAGCGGAGGACACGATCGTGACCTCTGGCCAGTAGCGTGACTGCAGCAACCACTGGCCGATCTTGCGAGCCTGGGTTTGGCCATACTCAGTCAGCGTGCGGGAGTGATCGTCACCGGAAAAGCTATGCCCCGCTTCAGCATGGCGGAGCACCAACAGCGTCTTGGACATTGCTCAGATGCTGTATTCGGGCGCTGCCCAAACTGTGACTTCAGGATGCTCATAGAAGCGGTAACCCTGACCCCGCACAGTGCGAACCGTGTTGGCTAGGCGCCCCAGCTTGGAACGGAGCCGGCGGATATGCACATCAATGGTCCGCTCATTGGGCATCTGGTCGACATCCACATGGCGCCACAGCCGCTGCAGCAACTCCTCGCGACCAACGGTCCGGGATGAGTTCTCCACGAGGTAGTTGAGCAGTTCAAATTCTTTGTACGTCAGATTCAGACTTTCGCCGTCGAGCTGGACTTCGCGGCGGGCCAGGTCGATCAGCACCCCAGAGGTAGACAATGATGAAGGTGGCGCGCTCGGGGCAGTGGGCTGGTCAGCCTGCCCCCGTGCCGCGACCGTCGGATCTCCCAGTGCTTGGCGCACCACCTCAAGGTCAGCGCCTTCTGCGGTGGGGGATGCCATAGCCATAGCAATGTGCACCTGTGATTCCGGTGCAATGTGCTCCACGTAGTCACGAAGCTCTGTGGCGATCCGGTGCAGAGACGTTCCCTCTGCCTTGGCGGTGTCCTCATCGAGCCCGACGTAGACCACGAATCCGCGGGCAACGACGTCCGGGTGGACCACCTGTGCCCCATTTGTGCCGTTGTGCGGGGCCAGCACCGGGATGGGCGCCGTGCGCGGTTGACCGGGACTGCCGGGGGCTCCGTTGCGCATCTTGCGGGCCAGCTCAGCACGGCGGGCAGCATTCCTCACTGAAACGTGAACGTACCCTGGATTTTGGGCCTTACTGAGCGGTGCGGACATATGAATCGTGACTCTTCCTGGCTGGTTGCCGGGTAGTGGGCACTCTCAGGATGGCCGTAATATTTCGGATACGCAAGTAACATAAGCCCCAAAATTCCACATAGTGAGATTTGGCAGCTCTGGAGTGATGCAGCACACGTATTATTCCGCCAGGCCGTACAGCCTGTCCCCTGCGTCACCAAGACCTGGGACGATGTACGCCTTCTCATTGAGCTTCTCATCAATCGCAGCAACGAAGAGCTCAATGTCCAAGTTTCCGACTTCTTCTTCCAAACGCTTGATGCCCTCCGGTGCCGCCAAGAGGCAGATACACGTGATCTTGGCCGCCCCCGCACGCTCCAAGAAGCGAATCGCCTCCACCAGCGTTCCTCCCGTGGCGAGCATGGGATCAAGCACAAATACCTGACGCCCAGTCAGGTCATCAGGAAGCCGCTCAGCATAGGTGACGATGTTCAACGTCTCCTCATCCCGGGCCATCCCCAGGAAACCCACCTCAGCCGTCGGGATCATGGCTGTCATCCCATCAAGCATGCCCAGCCCAGCGCGGAGAATGGGCACCACCAGCGGCTTCGGCCCCGCCAACCGGGTACCGACCATCTCCGTGACTGGCGTACGGATTTCAGCATCCTCAGTGGGAAGCGAGCTCGACGCCTCATAAGCCAGCAGCGACACCAGCTCCCGTGTCAGATCACGGAACGTATTGGACGGGGTTTCCCTCCGACGCAGCTGAGTGAGTTTATGGTCGATCAGAGGGTGAGAGACGGCGTGAGTTCGCATGGCATCAAGGTACCAGCGCGCGCGTCACAGTATCGTGTCAGAGGTGAGCTTCTCCCCCAGGGACCCGCAGACCCAGCACAGGCTGATGGGCCAGTGTCTGGAACTGGCAAACGCAGCACCAGCCACAGACGACGTACCCGTTGGCGCCGTGGTCTTGAGCGCCGATGGGGTGGTCTTGGGTGCGGGCCACAACACCCGCGAGCGCGATTCTGACCCTTCCGGGCACGCTGAGCTCAATGCCCTACGTGCCGCAGCCAAGGCCATGGGCGCCTGGCGGCTCGATGGCTGCACTTTGGTGGTCACCTTGGAACCATGTGTCATGTGTGCCGGGGCCATTAGTCAATCCCGGATCGCCACCGTCATCTTTGGCGCCTGGGACAAGAAGGCCGGCGGAGCTGGAAGCGTCTTCGATGTCCTACGTGAACCCAGACTGAACCACTGGGTAGAGATCCAGCCGGGCGTCAGATCCGATGAGTGCGGCGCCCTGTTGAAGGCATTCTTCGCTGAACATCGCCACTGACGCCGCTTAGGCCTGCGCAAACTGGTAGCATGGCGAGGCGCGATTTCGTGCGCAAGGTAGCGTGTCCGAGCGGCCGAAGGTGCAGCACTCGAAATGCTGTGTAGGGTAACCCCCTACCGTGGGTTCAAATCCCACCGCTACCGCGTTCTGACGGCCCCGCAGACCCCGGTAGTCTCGGGGCCGTCGCTCATGTTCTGCGAAAGAGGCCAGCAATGAGCACAGCTGTTCTTGCGATAGGCAAGAAGCATGAACCGTGGGTTGCTGACGGCATCGAGCGCTACACCAAGCGGCTGCGCAAACCCTATGACCTCACGTGGCGTCTGCTTCCACACTCATCCAAAGAGCACGACGCCGCCCGCGACGAGGAATCTGCCAAGATCCTCAGCACGGTCAAAGCCCAGCAGCACGTGATCCTCCTGGACGAACGCGGCACCAATATCTCCTCACCACAGCTGGCAACCCACCTGCAGCGGCAGTTCGACTCAGGCGGCGACGTCGTTCTGGTTATTGGCGGCGCATATGGGGTCAACGCGGAACTGCACCGCCGGGCGGATTTTGTGTGGTCGCTGAGCAATCTGGTCTTCCCGCATCAGCTAGTGCGGTTGATGCTGGCTGAGCAGCTCTACCGGGCCCAAGAGATCAGTGCAGGGCGGGCGTATCACCATGTCTGAGCAGCAGGTGGTCGGCATCCTGGGCTCCGGTCGGGCCGGAACGGCATTCGCCAGAGTGATGCTCCGGGCGGGAATTGGTGTGGATATGTGCTCCACCCGTCCCCCCAAGGCGCTGCAGCACCACCTTAAGATCTATGCACCCGGAGCCGTGCCGGTCTGGCCGTGGCAGGTAGCGGCCAGAACATCCACACATGGGCCCGGCATCGTCATCCTCGCGGTACCCCAGGAGGAGCTGGATGAGGTGGACCCGGGCTGGGTCAACAACGCTGGCAGCGCGGACTTGGTCCTTGTGGACGCGACCAACACCTGGCACGACGAAGAGCTGCCCGGCTGGTTGCAGGCTCCCATTGATGAGCAGCTGCCATCCTCCTACGGCATCGCAGGAAGGTTCAGCCGCACCAAAGTGGTCAAAGCGCTCAACCACATTTCGCATCACGATATTGAAGCCGCGGCGAACCCTGACCTGCCGCTTGAACAACGCCGCGCAGTAGCCCTGGCAGGTGACGACGGCCAAGCCCGGGGCAGGGTCATGAACCTTTTGATGCTGATCGGTTTCGACCCAGTGTCCCTCGGCGGGCTCTGCGCCAGTCATCCCATAGAGCCTGACGGTCCGCTCTTCGACCGTCCGCTGCGGCGCGAGGATATCCTCCGCTTTGCCCGGTGAAGCGCCACCGAGCGTGTCGGTAGCTGGTTCTACAGTGGACTCCATGGCCCTTGACCAGTTCTCGGAGGCGACCCGGACGTGGTTCTCCGCATCCTTCGGCGCGCCAACAGCTGCGCAGTCCGGCGCTTGGGATGCCGTGGCCAAGGGCAAGAACGCCTTAGTGGTCGCGCCCACCGGATCGGGTAAGACGCTTTCCGCGTTCCTCTGGTCCATCGACCGTCTGATGAGTCAGCAGGATAACGACGCCGCCAACGCCACCGCTGCTGGCACCACAGTTCTCTACATCTCACCTTTGAAGGCACTCGGTGCGGACATCGAACGCAACCTGCGCAGCCCATTGGTCGGTATTGGCCACACGGCTAGGCGCCTGGGTGTCACGCCCCGAGAAGTCACCGTTGGGGTGCGCACCGGAGACACCAGCTCCAAGGATCGCCGGGACCTGGTGCGGAATCCGCCGGATATTCTGATCACCACTCCGGAGTCGCTGTATTTGATGCTCACCTCACAGGCGCGGCGGACTCTGAGCACCGTCAACACGGTGATTGTCGATGAGATTCACGCTCTGGCGGGCACCAAGCGGGGGGCTCACCTAGCTGTCTCCCTGGAACGGTTGGATGAGCTGCAGGCCAGTCAGGAGGCAGGTGAGAGAGCCCAGCGCATCGGGCTTTCCGCCACCGTGGAGCCACGGCAGGAGGTCGCCCGGTTCCTCGGCGGCCACCAACCAGTGGAGGTGATCGCCCCGCCCTCAGAGAAGAAGTGGGACATCACCGTCTCAGTGCCGGTGCCGGATATGGCTTCTCCCACTGTTGAGCCGACCGACAGGGACGATGGCTCACCGCTGCAGCCCTCGATCTGGCCTCATGTGGAGCACCGAGTCGTTGACCTCATCTGTGAGAACCGCTCCACGATCGTTTTTGTGAACTCCCGGCGACTGGCCGAAAAGCTTACCGGCCGGATCAACGAAATCAACGCAGAACGCGGCGCTGCAGATTCGCCCCCTGACCCGACCCATGAGGGGGAAGAGGGGGCACCTCCGGCGTTGGCCAAAGCTCACCACGGATCGGTCTCCAAAGAGCAGCGCAAACATATTGAAGGGGATCTGAAATCGGGCCGGCTGCGCTGCGTGGTGGCCACAAGCTCCCTGGAACTGGGAATCGACATGGGCGCGGTGGACCTTGTCATCCAAGTGGAGGCCCCCCACGCGGTGTCCTCCGGACTCCAGCGGCTGGGCCGGGCAGGGCACCAAGTCGGTGAGGTCTCCGTGGGGTGGTTCTTCCCCAAACATCGCGGTGATCTGCTCAGCTCAAGCGTCGTCGTGGAACGGATGCTCTCAGGAAAGATCGAAGCCCTCAAGATCCCGCGCAGCCCGCTGGACATTCTGGCCCAACAGACCATCGCCGCAGCCGCCATGGACACCCTGGATGTGGAGCATTGGTTCGACGTTCTGCGAAGATCCGCACCGTTCGTTTCCCTGCCCCGCTCCGCCTATGAGTCCACCCTGGACCTCCTGGCCGGAAAATACCCCTCGGATCGGTTTGCGGATCTGCGACCGCGCATTGTCTGGGACCGTGACGCCGGAACCATCACCGGACGGCCCGGCGCCCAGCGCCTTGCGGTCACCTCCGGCGGGACAATCCCCGACCGAGGGCTCTTCGGGGTCTACCTAGTCGGCGCTGAGAATACGCGCACCGGAGGGCGCCGGGTGGGTGAACTTGATGAGGAGATGGTCTACGAATCGCGGATCGGAGACGTCTTTGCGCTCGGCGCCACCAGTTGGCGGATTGAGGAGATCACCTTCGACCGAGTCCTGGTCTCCCCCGCCTTCGGACAACCGGCGAGCTTGCCGTTCTGGCGCGGAGATGGAATCGGCCGGCCGGCCGAACTCGGTGAAGCCCTCGGTGCGTTCACCCGCGAAATACACGCCGCCACCGCCAAGAAGGCCGCTGAACGGCTCACCGCGCTTGGGCTGGACCAGTGGGCTCAGGAGAACCTGGTGCGGTACCTGTCTGACCAGCATGACGCAGTCGGCGCGATACCTTCAGACCAAACCCTGGTGCTGGAGCAGACCAAGGATGAACTCGGAGACTGGCGGATCATCCTGCACTCGCCCTACGGAATGCAGATCCACGCGCCCTGGGCGCTGGCTGTCGGGGAACGCCTGCACGAACGCTACGGTCTGGACGGCGCCGCGTTCGCCTCAGATGACGGAATCGTGCTGCGGGTCCCCATGATGGATGATGAACCACCCGGTGCCGAACTGTTCACATTCGAGCCCGAGGAGTTGGAGGACCTGGTGATCCGCCGGGTGTCCAGCTCAGCACTATTCGCCGGACGATTCCGTGAATCCGCCGCTCGGGCACTGCTGCTGCCAAAAACCCGGCCAGGGCAGCGCACCCCCCTGTGGCAGCAGCGCCAGCGGTCCTCCCAGCTGCTGGAAGTCGCTCACCAATATTCGGACTTCCCCATGATCATGGAGACCATGCGTGAAGTCCTCCAGGACGTCTACGACCTTCCCGCCCTGGACTCGCTGACCCGCAAGATTGCTCAGCGCTCCGTGCGGATGGTGGAAGCAACCACCCCAACACCCTCACCCTTCGCACAATCAATCGTTTTCGGCTACATCGCCCAGTACCTCTACGAGGGGGACTCCCCGCTTGCCGAGCGCCGCGCCGCCGCTCTGAGCGTAGACCCCACGCTGCTCAATGAGCTGCTGGGCCGGGTGGAGCTGCGCGAGTTCCTGGACGCGGAAGTCATCATTCACGCTGAGGCCTACGCGCAGCGGCTGACACCCGAACGGCGGCTGCCCACTGGGGACGGACGCGGAGCAGAGAGCGTCGCAGACCTCCTGCGGCTGCTGGGCCCGCTCAGCGCCGAGCAGCTGGCCCTGAGGCTTCGCTCCAGCGAGCACGACGACGCCGCACCAGTCACCGCTGACGACGCCCAGGGCTTCGCGGAACAGCTGGTCAGCGCCCAACGTGCCATTCCGGTGATGTTTCAGAGCGAGCACCGGTTCGCCGCCGTGGAAGACGCTGCTCGGCTGCGTGACGGACTCGGGGTCAACATTCCTCCGGGAGTCCCGCACACTTTTCTGGACCCGCTGGATGATCCGCTCGGTGATCTGATTGGGCGTTTCGCCCGAACCCACGGGCCCTTCACTCCCGACCAGGTCAGTGGTGATTTGGGGTTGCCTGTCGCAGTGGTCGTTGATGTGCTGCGCAGGCTCATCCAGGAATCCCGCATCGTGGAGGGCCTCTTCACGCCTGAGGCCGGGGCCGATGCCGAATACGTAGACGCTGAGATGCTGCGGCGGATCCGCCGCCGGTCACTGGCTGCACTGCGGGCCGCAGTCGAACCGGTACCCCCACGCGCCTACGCCCAGCTGCTGGGCGAATGGCAGCTGACCACTGGCTCCACCAGGGTCAACGGACAGTCCGGCCTTGCTGAGGTGCTGGCGCAACTTGCCGGACTACCCGCACCCGCGAGCGCTTGGGAATCGTTCATCCTCCCCTCCCGAGTCAGCGACTACTCCTCCACGATGCTCGACTCCCTCCTGGCTAGTGGCGAGTTCGTGACCACCGGCCACGGGGCGCTCAGCGGTCATGACGGCTGGCTTGCGTTCTACCCGGCCGAGGAGACCGCGCTCATCGGCGCCGGTCGGGACATCCCACCTGCCGAAGGGCTAGCGGGGGAGGTACTCCAGGTGCTGGAACGCGGAGGCGCGTGGTTCCCCGAAGCGATCGCAGCGCAGCTGGAGAACGTCTCCTCCCTGAGCTGCCAACAAGCCCTATGGGAGCTGTTTTGGGCCGGGCGTGTGCACCCAGACAGCTACACACCTGTGCGGACCTTCATGTCCAGCGGTTCCACAGCGCATAAGTCCAAACCCACCACCAAAAGCCGCAGAGTCTCCCGCCGGACAGCACTGCGGCAAGCAGTCAGCGCCGCGCGCGGACCCAGCTCAACAGCCTCCGGAGGACGCTGGCAGATAGTCCACGCACCCGAGGCTCCCGCCACAGAAATCGCCCACGCCAGGGCTGAGATCCTCCTGGACCGGTACGGGGTACTCACCCGAGGCTCGGTCGTTGCCGAACAGACTCCCGGAGGCTTCACCGGGGTGTACAAGGTTCTCGCCGCTGCGGAGGAAGCCGGCCGTGTGCGCCGCGGCTACTTCATCGAACACCTCGGGGCCGCCCAATTCACAGTCAGCTCCACCATTGACCGACTCAGAGAAATATCCGAACAGTTAGAACGCCACGAGGACCCCTACTCAAACCACCGGCCCACACCGGTAGCTTTGGCCGCCACTGACCCAGCCAACCCCTTCGGCGCGGCCCTCGACTGGCCCGCCATACCCACAGCAGAAGGAGAGCCCGCCACCAAAGCCCGTCCGGGCAGGAAAGCGGGCGCCGTCGTCGTTATCTGTGGCGGTGAACTGGTGCTGTACATGGAGCGCGGCGGACGTACCATGCTGCTGTATACGCAGAACCAAGATATCCGTGACGCGGCAGCCCAGGCCCTGGTAAACGCGCTGATCCGGGCAAGATCCTCCAAACTAGCTGTGGAGCGGATCAACGGCGAACCGGTCCTGCAGCATCCGTTCGGTCAAGCCCTGCGGACCGCAGGCTTCCACTCGACACCCTCAGGGCTGAGGCTCTCTCCCTGAGGCGATGCGCCTGCGAGTCTCACGCTCTCCGGGTAATTCCCACTCAGTACACATCCCCATGAGCTAACCTGGGCGCATGATTCTGTGTCTGCCATTCATGATGTTCCAGGGCCGCGCCCAGGAAGCCATCGACCTGTACCTCTCCACGTTTCCCGACGCCAAGCTCCTGGAGATCATGCATCACCCGGAAGGCACAGAGATCTTCGACCCCGAAGCGTCCAATGGTGGCGGCACCAGTTCCGAAACGGCAGATCACTCGCCAGCAGCCTCCCCGGACGACACCGCCGCAATGGAAACCGTGGTCGACTGGGACAAGACCCTCGTGGCCACTGCCCAGCTGCAGATAGGCGGACAGATCCTCATGATCCAGGACTCCCTGGTCAAACACGCCTTCGACTTCACACCGTCCATGTCCATGGCCGTGGTCGTGGACACCGAGGAAGAGTTCCATCAGATCACCACTTCCCTTGTGGACCAGGGCGAATACCTCATGGAACCTGGCGACTACGATTTCGCCCAAAACTTCGCATGGGTCAAAGACCGATTCGGCATGACCTGGCAGATCAACCACCCGCGCGGGGCCCCCAACCCCGAGGACGCCGACTCCGCAGCCAACGCCGCCCAGGCCAAAGCCCCTGAGTGGAGCTGACTCCCGCAACGTGGCGCAGAAGTCTCCACTGCCGGTCCGCAACGGTGTCAACGCCACCAGACTGCGGATCCCCCACACTGGCCCGTGGCGCACCATCCACGAATACGTGCTGGAAACCTTCGGGCATATCGACCCCGCCGGTATCACCTCACGGTTCCACAACGGCGAAGTAGTCGACGCCGCCGGCAACGCGTTGAGCACCGACAGCCCGCTGGATGCTGCCGAGTTCATCTGGTACTACCGCTCGCTGCCAGAAGAACCCCCACTGCCAGTGCAGGAAGAAGTCTTACACGAGGACGAACACCTCCTGGCGGTCGATAAGCCCCACTTTCTGCCGACCACGCCCGCCGGACGGTACGTACAAGAATCCCTCCTGGTCAGGCTGCGCCACCGGCTCAACTTGCCTGACCTGGTGCCCATCCACCGGCTGGACCGCGGCACAGCCGGGGTCGTGATCTTCGCCAAGAACCCGGAGACCCGAGGGGCCTACCAGTTGCTGTTCGAGAACCGGAGAGTCAGCAAAACCTACGAGTGCGTCAGCGCACTCAATGATGTCCCAGAAAACCTTTCCGCGCGATTCCCCCTGACGGTCCGGAACCGGATTGAGAAGGTCAAAGGCGTGGTGGTCAGCCAGCTGATGAGCTACGACACAGCGGACTCTGGACGGCGCCCGCATGACAGTTGGCACAGAGTCAAAGGACGGCGCCGTACCGATCCGATCCCCGGCGCTAACTCGTCATCGCGCGTAGAGCTCCTCAGACACGGGCCGTCCCCACGCGGTAGCCAAGGACCAGTGGTGGGCCTCTTCCGGTTGACGCCCCTGACGGGAAAGACCCATCAGTTGCGGATCCACATGGCCATGCTCGGGCTCGGCATCCTGCACGACCGGTTCTACCCAGATCTCTGGGACGACGCGCCCGACGACTTCGAGGCCCCGCTTCAGCTGTTGGATCGCAGCTTAAGCTTCACCGATCCGCTATCCGGAGAACCCCGCGTCTTCACCTCGACACGTAGACTTGATGAGGCCCCGGTCAGGAGGGACGCGGAGGCCTAGCAACAGCAAAAGGGGATAAATGGTCGAGCTCATCGACGCATGGGGTGCATGGTTCTTGCCGCTGCAGGCATTATTTGTGGCCCTCACAGCTCTCGTTCCCCCGTTCCCGGCAGAGGTGATGGTGATCGCTTCTGGGGCGATGGCCTCTGCTGGGCACCTATCGCTGACATGGGTCATGATTGCCACCACATTGGGCTGCCTCTCCGGCGACCTCCTTCTCTACGCCCTCTTCCGGTATCAGCTCATCAGGCTGCTCTACCGGTGGCGATGGGGCCGGCGGTTGCACCGGGTCATGGTGCGAGCCTCGATTCGGGCCGGCAGCGCCACCACCTGGGCCGGGCTGCTGCTGATCCGCTGGATACCCGGAGGCAGGGCCGCATCGATGGCCTCCGCAGGAATGATGCGCCTACCCTGGCGCCAAGTTGCCGCACTAGCGGTCCTCGGTGCTGTGATCTGGAGCGGATGGTTGATCGGCTTAGGTTACATTACGGGAACAACTACCGGCCTACCCCCGTGGGCGAGCACCCTGACCGCCATTGGTATCGGTACGCTAGTGGGGTTGGTCATTGCTTTGCTGGTCACGAGGCGGCGTCGTGCTCACAGCCAGACTTCAGTGAGAGCATCGAAAGTTGACCAACACCCCTAATAATGTGCGCGAAGCATACATGATCCCCCGAGGGAGGCAGCAGTTGTCCGAGCCGACGAGCCCAGACGCCTCCGCACGTCCTGACGACGAGTCCAAGGCCGGTGTGGCGACGGAAGAGCGTCTGGACAGCCAGCCCCATAGCCCTGAAGAACCCGATGATGAGGACACCACTGTTGAGGAGCCGGCTGATGAGGACTCCAGCGGCGAATCCGTAGCGGACCCTGCCGACGAGGACGCCAGCGAGGATTCGGAAACAGACTCTCCTGCAGAGGAGACCTCCGTGGAGGACCGTCCTGATCAGGATTCTCCTGATGAGGTGCCCTCTGATGAGGAAGTCTCCGCCGAACCGGCGGTCCGCACCGGCGTGGCGCCCAGGGTAGCCACCCCCTCCGGGCCGGACACTGGATTGGGCGGCTTCTTCGACACCCTGGATGAACGCGCCAAGAACTGGTGGTCCACCCGGAAAGTACGTCAAGCGCGACGCCGTGTTGAGGCCGCCAAGACAGCCAAGGCCGCAGCGGAGCAGGAATCGGACAGCTCGGCACAAGGAAAGCCCGAAACCGCTGCCGCGCAGCCGACTGGGCCCGTGGCACGCCGAGCACGCCGCAGTGGTGGCCACCTGCCAGAACCCGGCACATATGCAGAGGCTTCTTCCGCTGCGCCGCAGGTTTCGTTGCCCAAGCCTCCCCCTGCGGACCAGCGACCAGAGCATCAGCTGTTCACCGACGCCATCCCGATCGTCTCCTCCGACACGCCTACGGATGCGCAGGATCCTGAACATCCGGGATCCAATGACGCATCCGCAGATGAGACGACCGTGCTGCCCGCCTACCGAGACGCCCAGGATGAGCCACCGGCGCCCGCGCCACGCCGCGAACTTGATGAGCAGCGTCAAAGGACAGTTATTGCGCAGAAAGCCGCTGCCATTGAAAAGGCAACCGGTGAGTTCTCGCCCCGTCCCTATGGCGGCTCAGGCTACATCGGTGAGCAGTACCGAGAGCAGTCGGCGGAGTTCGCCGACGATGAAGAAGACCTCTTCACCTACATTCCTCCCTACAGCCTGCCCTCCCGCAGTCCCGACCCGGAACCGACCCAATGGGATCTTGCGCGGCGGATATTCGTCAGCCTAGGAGCTGTAGCGGCCATCATCTCAACGCTCTGGATGTTCGGATGGTTCAGCTCCGGAGAAGACGACCCTGCCATTCTGGGCCAGCGCGGCCTCTACGAGGTCTACTCCGAAGGATGGTTTTCAGGAGATCACGCACTGCTTTCTCCCGACTACAACTGGTATTGGATCTGGCCGGTGATAACCGTCGGACTCATCATCCATGCCTGCTACCAGTGGAGACCCTCCCAGCACTCCACACCTCGGCAGCAGCATTCGGGCTGGTTCGTGGGCACTGCCTCGATACTGATGCTGGTCGTCACCGCCTCGCTCTACGCCGGGACATTCACCCTGACCCTGCTCAGCTCGGCGATCATCGCCGGGGCACTGACTCAGGCTATTCGGCAGTTCAACCTCTACACCGCCCGCACTGATACCGAACGTCAACTCACCGACGACATCCTCGGCCTGTTCTACGGATTCGCCCTGGTGCAGGTCATGAGTGCCCTGTCGGTGTGGCTGACTCACCAGGGGTGGCATATCCCCGGTATACCCGCACTGCTCTGGGCCGGCATCGGCCTCCTGGTGTGCGTGTGGACCGCCGCGTTCTACTCCATGACCGAACGTGGACGGATCACCATTGCGCTGGGGCTGGCCTGGGGCCTGTTCTGGCTCATCTTCCCCCGCATTCTCGGTGAAGTGACCAGCGTGTGGATAGCGATCGGCGCGGCAATGGGCGCCTTCATTGTCATCCTGTGCACCCAGTCCCGCCGCTACCGGATCAACCACGCCGAACGCCGGGCCGCAATGGGCCGCCCGCTTGAAGACATCATCTGATCAACCCGGCGAGCTCATGAGAACATAGTGACATGTCTGTCCGCACTCCCGATCCCCACCCTGGCTGGCTCAACGAAGACGACCTCTACGAGGCCCGACGGCGCTTGCCCATGGTCTACGTCGAAGCTATTCCGGTCCGGCTCGACTCACTGGGCTATGTCACTGAAGTCGGCCTGCTCTACACCGCTGACGATGACGGGCGGGTGTACCGCACAGTGGTCTCCGGTCGGGTGCTCTACCGCGAGACCATTCGTGCTGCGCTGATCCGGCATATTGAGAAGGACCTCGGGCCTATGGCCATGCCTCAACTGCCCGCATCCCCCTCGCCACTGACCGTCGCTGAGTACTTTCCCTACCCCTCGGAGACCGGCCTGGTGGATGACCGCCAGCACGCCGTGTCCTTGGCATACATCGTCCCAGTCAACGGTGAATGCTCAGCCCGTCAGGACGCTCTTGAGCTGTCCTGGCTCTCCCCCGAGCAGGCGCTGACCGCCGAGGTGCAGGCTGAGTTCATTGGCGGTCGGGAGAAGCTGATCCGCCAAGCCCTGGCCCATGTGGGCCACACTCAGTGAACTGACCACTCCAGCCGCGCATACGCGGCGAAAGGCTGAAGACACGTCATGACCACCCCAGCTCCGGAAAAGTCCGCAGGACGACGACGCGGCAGAACCACCTCATCAGACTCCCCTCGGCCTCGACTCAGGTTGGGTGCCGTCGGGTGGACGGTTTCATGGCTCGTTCCCACCGCGCTGATGGGTGCAATCCTCCTCGGAATGTCGTTCGTTCCAGGTCTGGACGGCGAAGGCTATCTCACTCCCCTGATTCCGCTCCTGGCGGCCGCTGCGGTCGTGGTGGGCATTCCCGGCACCCTCCTGGTGAGCTGGCTGCTGCGGCACCACCTGAACCCCGTGGCGCATGTGCTGGGCTATGTGCTGGTGGGCCTGCTCTACGGGCCTGTGGTCCTATTCGCTGGCGCCGGAGGACTCGTGCCTATGCTGATACCTATTGTGGGTTTTCCTGCAGGAGTGCTGCTGGGCATCGGCCGATGGATCGCCCAACCACTTGCGAGTGTTGACCAGCCTGCAGATCAGACGACTGAATGAGTGAGGGCTCGGGCGGTGCCGTTCTCACCGCCCGAGCCACAGGTCGGATGAGCCAATTCTGGAGCCGTTGCACCGGTACTCCAGGTGCTCGAATCCCACCTGATGTGGGCGCACCTGGGCGCACCGCACCCATCGAGTCTGGTAGCTGAAGAGGATCCTGACTAGTCAACTTTCGTCTAAAGATGAGGACGCGTGCTTCAGGACTTTTTGATATCTCGCACGCAGACTTCCCATCGGTCGTGATCGTCATAGCCACTGGTCATCACCCCACCGAATGCTTCGGCGCGGTCCTGCACACCTTTCAGACCGGCTCCTGAAATGCCCCAGCCTGGTGCCCCGTGCTCCGGGACGAGCACAGTATTTGTCACGCACATGCTCACCTGTTCCTCGACGACGTCGATCTCGATCCAACACTGTGCCCCGCGGCCTGCGAACTTCGCCGTATTAGTAGTGCACTCCTGCAACATCCGGTAGAGAGCCGCACTCACCGACCGAGTGAGCGAGCTTAGATCCCCGTTGATACTCAGGTCCACGGTGATGCCTAGACTCTCCAACTCTTCGGCGAAGGCCTCAGCACCTATTCGGACATCAAGCTCGCTGGCTGAAGTCAGCGGGCTGACACTGTCATCAGAGGTGTTGTCATCCTTGAGCACCGCGAGCATCCTTCGGAGGTCATTGAGCGCGACCCTGGAGGAGTTTCCAATGACCTCTACCGCCTCACGGTAGGCCTCATCGGTATCTTTGACCTGCGCGGCACGGGACTGCATAGCGATGATGGTGATGTCATGGGCGACGATGTCGTGGAGATCGCGAGCGATCGACCGTCGCTCAGCGGTGGCTGCCAGCTGGTGACGTTGTTCCACTTCCTGAAGGTCGCGGGCCGACTGCAGGCTCACATCAGTGGCGCGACGGAAGGAAGACCCGACGCCGTAGGCCACAAGAAGCCCTCCGGTAAGTCCACCAAAAGCCACGGCAGCCGCGGCCAGGTCCTCGAAGTTCGACGAGTAGGCCCCACCCCACAGCAGCATCACCGCCAGCACTCCTCGGCGGAAAGGTTTGGTCGTCGCCAAGGCAGCCAGGCCGGTCAGCAGCAGGGCCAGCACAACGGAGTACGCCCCATCCTCAACAAAAAGCGCCATGGCGAGAACCGCAAGGCCTGCAGTGACCCCAATGGTCACGCTCATCGACAGCAGAATCACGCATCCCACAGCCACAAGACCTGCGATGGCTGGCCCCGGCGAGAACTCCTCACTGGCGACCACATCGTAGAGCACCTCAACACCCAGAGTGACTCCGAAACCAAGGGTGGCGACCACCAGCAGTCCCTTGTCCAGGGCCCGGTGGGACCAGTAGCCACCGGATTCGAACTCTTCCACAATGGTCTGGGTACGTCTTTTGGCGGATTCAGGCATGCACGCCAGTCTAGAGACCTTCAGCCCAAGGTCTCCCGGCTCCTGATCAGGCGGCGCTCAGGCCCCCTGATCACGGTGGCATAGGATGGAAATCATGACCATCTCCTCCGAGGGCTCTGGCACTGATTCTCCGGGCGCTCAGCCGCCTACCAACGGCACGGTGCGGGTCCTGATCTCCGACGATCATCCTATGATGTCCACCGCCCTGCGCACCTACGTCGACTCTGCCTCAGGACTGGAATGTGTCGGAGAAGCCCGGGACGGAGAGACCGCCGTTGACATGTGCGGCGAACTTCATCCGGACGTGGTCCTTATGGACCTGCACATGCCATCCATGGGCGGCATAGAAGCCACCCGGGCCATCCGGCAGCAATACCCAGACATCGCTGTTCTTGCCGTGACCACATTTTCCACCGAACTCTATGTGATTCCTGCTCTCCGAGCTGGGGCCGGTGGTTACTTCCTCAAAGACGCAGAACCTGAGCAAATCATTGACGCCATCCGAGAAGTCCATGAAGGCTCGGCGGTCTTCTCCCCCACGGTGGCGCGGCAGCTGATGATTGCGGTGAAGAATGAACCCGCACAAGTCGCCACGGCCCTGGAACGCTTCCCTGAGGTCCCCCATATCCCAGCTCGCGAGTTGGAGGGACTCCAACTGTTGGCCACCGGGCGCTCCAACGCGGAGATCGCCGAGAAGATGATGGTCTCAGAAGCGACGGTGAAGGTCTATATGGGGCGCATTATGAAACGCCTCGACGTCCGAGACCGTATTCAACTGCTCATCCGAGGGGTTGAGCTGGGCCTGGTGGAGCCCTCACTGAACTGATTCCCCTACGTTAGTGACTATCCGGTAACATGTGCTGTATGACACATGAGCCTGATTCTGTGATTGATCCTGAGTACGACGTCGCCACCCCCCTTGACCTGGATTACTACGGAGTCTTCGCCGACATCCCTGAGGCCGATAAACGGTGGTGGGCCGCTGCCAGAAGTTTCGGCGAAGGGCTCGAGCCCCGGATGACCGAGCATTGGGAGAAGGCCGAGTACCCGACCGACCTGGTGCGCAAGGCCGGCACCATGGGACTCTTCACGGATGGGGTTGATGTCTCAGAGCTCGGCATGGAAACACTCTCCCCCATGGCGGCTGGGCTCGTGAACATGGAGACCTCCCGCATTGATGGATCGTTGAACACCGCACTGGCAGTCCAGGGGGGCCTGGCTGTACGGACCCTGGCGCTGTTCGGCTCTGAGGCTCAGAAGGCTGAGCACCTGGCTAAGCTGGTCTCCTGTGAAACCCTTGGCGCCTTCGCACTGACCGAACCCACCCACGGTTCCGATTCGGTGTCCCTCGAGACCACCGCTGAACTCCAAGGTGACGAGGAGACCGGCCGCTACATCATCAATGGAGCCAAGAAGTGGATCGGCAACGGAGCCTCCGGCGGAATCACGTTCACCTGGGCACGTGTGGTCGGCGGAGAGCACGACGGCAATGTGCGCTGCTTCCTGGTGCCTCAGGAGACCCCGGGCTACCGCTCTGAAGTCATCCAGCACAAAGCGTCACTGCGTGCCATCCACCAGGCGTTGATTCAGTATGAGAACGTCGAACTGCCGGCCGAGGCAGTCCTTCCGCTGTCGAAGACGTTTAAAGACGCAGCGACTGTGCTGTTCGCCACCCGGCTCGGGGTCGCCTGGTCCGCGGTAGGCCATGCGGCTGCCTGTGTGGAAGCTGCTCTGAACTACTCCAAGCAGCGCAGGCAGTTCTCCAAGCCCATCGGCGCCCACCAGCTGGTGCAGGAACGGCTGGCCTTTATGGTCTCTGAGCTGACCAGTATGCAGCTGCATGCCAAACAGGTCACAGAGCTCGACGCCGCCGGAAAGCTCTCAGGACCGCAGGCTTCGATGTCCAAGCTTCACAACACTCGCAAGGCCCGGCAGATTGCCCAGGTGGCCCGTGACATGCTGGGCGGCAATGGGATCCTGCTGAGCAACAAGGTGGCCCGGCATATGGCAGATATTGAGTCTGCACACACCTATGAGGGCACCGAATCAGTGCAGTCCCTGATCATTGGCCGCGACCTCACCGGGTTCTCCGCCTTCGCGTAGCTGGCGCCTCAGGTGCCGCTGGCCTGCTCCCGCCTGTAGAAGGGGGGTTTGGTGACCTCAAACGGGATGGGCTTGCCCCGAACGTCTACGTGGAGCTCGGTACCTGGCTCCACGTAGGCCACATCCACATATCCCATTGCGATGGCGTGACCCAGAGTCGGACTCGGAACACCAGAGGTGATCTCACCGATGGGAGCGCCTTCCAGATTCTGGATGACATGGCCCTTCCGGGCAGCTCGCTTCCCCGAAGCCTTCAATCCGACCAAGCGTTGCCCCGTGGTCTTTCCCACTCCGGCTGCCTTCGCCTGCTCCAGGGCAGCCCGGCCGATGAAGTCCTCCTCTTTGGAGAAGGCCACCACCGGCAGCCCGGCCTCTTGAGGCTTGCGCGAGGTGGTGAGTTCATTGCCGTAGAGCGGCATGCCAGCCTCTAAGCGCAACGAATCCCGACAGGCAAGACCGCACGGAGTCAATCCGAAATCGGACCCACCCTCAAGCAGCGCCCGCCATAGGGCCCCGGCCTTGTCGTGAGGCAGGTACAGCTCAAAACCGTCCTCCCCGGTGTACCCGGTACGAGCCAGAAGGATCTCTTGTCCACCAATGGTGACCGTGGTGTGGGCGTAGTAGGACAGGTTCTCCACCAGGTCGATCTCATGGGCGCGCACCAAGGAAGACACGATCGCCGCACTGGCAGGACCCTGCACGGCGATCAGGCTGATGCCCTCGGATTCGTCCCAGATCTCCACATCGAAGTCAGCAGCCCGTTCGGTCAGCGCAGCTGCCACCACTTCTCTGTTGGCAGCATTCGGAATGACCAGGTATTCCTGCTCACCGATGCGGTAGGTGATCAGGTCATCGATGATGCCCCCATCTGCAGTGCAGATGAGTGAATACTTGGCTTTTCCGGGTTCGATCTTGGCCAGATTGCCGACCAGAGCAGTGTTAAGGAAGGTGGCGGCCTCAGCCCCGATCACCCGCACCTCCCCCATATGGGACAGGTCGAACATGCCGGCGGCGCTGCGCACTGCCCGGTGCTCTTCCAATTCCGAAGAGTACTTCAGCGGCATCCGCCAGCCGCCGAAGTCCGTAAAGGACGCACCAAGCGCCTCGTGTTCGGCCGCGAGCGCGGTCTCTTTCAGGTCAGGCATCAGTTCACCTCAAAGGCTTCAGGTGGTGGGCAGGAACAGACCAGATTGCGGTCACCGTGAGCCCCATCAATTCGGCTCACCGGCGGGAAGTACTTGTCCTGACGCAGAGCCGGCACGGGGAAAGCACCCCGCTGCCGGGTGTACACCCGGTCCCATTCATCGGCGGCGACCACAGCAGCCGGGTGGGGTGCGTGGCGCAGAGGCGAGTCGGCGGCGTCGTGCTCACCGTCAATCACCTGCTGGATCTCAGCGCGTACTGCGATCATGGCTTCGATGAAGCGTTCGATCTCCTCAAGATCCTCCGACTCGGTGGGTTCCACCATGAGCGTGCCCGCAACAGGGAAAGCCAAGGTGGGAGCGTGGAAGCCGTAGTCGATGAGGCGTTTGCACACATCCTCAGCGGTGATGCCGCTGGCCTTGGTGAGTTCACGCAGGTCCAAGATGCACTCATGAGCGATCAGCCCGTTCTCACCGGTGTAGAGCGTCGGGTAGTGGTCTGCGAGCCGCCGTGAGATGTAGTTGGCACCAAGTAGGGCGTGCGCTGTGGCGCTGGTGAGCCCCTCGCCGCCCATCATGGCCAGGTAAGCCCAGCTGATCGGCAGAACACCGGCGGAGCCGTAGGCTGTGGCCGTGACCGGCGCGGGCCCTGAAGCCTCATGCGGGCTGCCCGGCAGGAAGGGAAGCAGGTGCTCAGCCACCGCCACTGGACCGACCCCCGGTCCGCCGCCCCCATGGGGGATGCAGAACGTCTTGTGCAGGTTCAGGTGGGAGACGTCACCGCCGAATTCGCCGGGCTGAGCCAGTCCGACCAGCGCATTGAGGTTGGCACCGTCGACGTAGACCTGGCCGCCGGCCTGGTGGACCTTCTGGCACACTTCCCGCACATCTGCCTCATAGACACCGTGGGTGGAGGGGTAGGTGATCATGATCGCGGCGATCCGGTCCGGGTACTGCTCGATCTTGGCGTCAAGATCCGCCAGGTCGATTGTGCCGTCTTCGGCGGTGGCCACCACCGCCACCTGCAGTCCGGCCAAGACTGCTGAGGAAGCGTTGGTGCCGTGTGCTGAGGCGGGTATGAGGCAGATGTCGCGGGCGGCGTCGTCGTTGGAGAGGTGATATTGCCTGATGGCGAGCAGCCCTGCATATTCACCCTGGGAGCCAGCGTTGGGCTGGATGGAGACCCCTGCGTATCCGGTGATCTCAGTGAGCCGCTGCTCCAGATCGGCAATCAGTCCCCGCCATCCCTCAGTCTGGTGCTCCGGGGCGTAGGGGTGGATTCCAGCGAACTCCGGCCAGGAGATGGCCTCCATCTCGGTGGCGGCGTTGAGCTTCATCGTGCAGGAGCCCAGCGGGATCATCGTCCTGTCCAGGGCAAGATCCCGGTCCGCCAGTCGCCGCAGATAGCGCATCATCTGCGTCTCAGACCGGATGGAGTGGAAGACGGGGTGCGTCATAAACTCCGTGCTGCGCACCAAGGAATCGTCGAATGCGTAATCGCCTTCGAACTCCACCCCGTCGTAGAGCTCGGCAGCCTGGCTGGGTTTCTCCACCAGGCCGAACGCATAGGCGAGCAGGTACATCTCACGGGTTGTGGTGGTCTCATCAGTGCTCACACCGACCGTTGTCTCATTGACCCGGCGGAGGTTGATGCCGGCCGATTCGGCCTTGGCCAGCACGTCCTGAGCCTGCTCAGCTGATTCACAGTGGACCTGGACGGTGTCGAAGAACGATTCGCTCACCAGGTGCCATCCGGCGCTGCGCAGCACCTCAGCAAGGGCCCGAGCTTGCGTATGGGCTCGCTCAGCGATGCGGGTGAGGCCTTCAGGGCCGTGGTAGACCCCATACATGGAGGCGGCTACGGCCAGAAGCGCCTGGGCGGTGCAGATATTGGAGGTGGCCTTCTCCCGGCGGATGTGCTGTTCGCGTGTCTGCAGAGCCAGGCGGTACGCGGGTCGCTCCTCGGCGTCCATTGAGACGCCCACCAACCGTCCTGGCAGTTGGCGCTGAAGCCCGGACTTCACCGCCATATACGCGGCGTGTGGGCCGCCGAAGAACAGGGGCACACCAAAACGCTGGGAGCTTCCCACGGCAATGTCGGCACCTTGCTCTCCTGGTGCGGTGATGAGGGTCAGGGCGAGCAGATCGGCGGCAACCGTCACGAGGGCTCCGCGTTCCTTGGCCTGGGCTATCACCTCACTGTGGTCCATCACTGACCCGGAATTGCCGGGCTGCTGGAGGACCAGCCCGCAGATGTCACCTTCTGGCAGACCTTGCCGGAGGTCGGTGAATTCAAGCTCAATACCGACTGCTTCCGCCCGTCCGGCAATGACGGCGCGGGTCTGCGGGAAGACGTCAGCGTCCACCACGATCTTCGCGGCGGCGAGCTTCTTATTGGACCTGCGCATCAGCAGGATCGCTTCGGCCACGGCTGAGGCCTCATCCAGCAGCGAGGCATTGGCGATGTCCAGACCGGTGAGGTCGGCGACCATCGTTTGGAAGTTCAGCAGAGCTTCCAAACGGCCCTGGCTGATTTCTGGCTGATAAGGGGTGTACGCGGTGTACCAGGCGGGGTTCTCCAGGACATTGCGCAGCACCACGCTGGGTGTGTGGGTGCCGTAGTAGCCCTGGCCGATCATCTGGGTCTTCACCTGGTTCTGTCCCGCGTACCGGCGGAGCGCGGCGAGAGCCTCCGGCTCTGAGAGCGCAGGCGGCAGGTTCAGCGGTTCAGGCTGCCGGATCCCCCCGGGAACGGCGGAGTCGACGAGCTCTTCCATGGACTCGTAGCCGAGGGCGTTCAGCATGGTCGCCGCTGAATCATCAGTGGGACCCATATGCCGGGAAGCAAATCCGGAGGGAATCGAATATGTCATAGGCTCAACCTTACGGGCAGGGGTGCGCTAGCGGTCAGTACCCCTCGCTCTGTGATCGGACCTGAGAGATTCGCCGTATCTGCCGGCTTGCACCTTCGGTGAGAGGAGGTGCACCCTCCTCTGCTTTCCAGAGTTGCCACCCCGTTGCGGTCCTTCAGTGGACTGGCCTGAGAGATTCGGAGGGGGTTCCTTGCTCCTTCGGCGCCGAACGGTCAGCGACTGTTCGAACTCTCCCGCATCAGGGACGTGGCCTATATTCAGTTGACCCTATTTTGCCACACGCCTGGTAAGCGGCCAGCCCGAGCGCTCCCAGGGTCTGGGCGGGCCTTCCAGCAGGTGCAGGTCCGGCCTCGCGTCCGCGGGGTAGGAATGCTGCTGCGACGGCCAGCTCTGCGCCCGAATCTTCGGCCTCCGGGCGAGTGATCAGCACAGAGGCCCACCCATGCTCGGGCGCGCGCACACGTAGTTCCATTCCTGAGACGCTCCACTGCGGAACTTTCATTGGGCCAAATCCGGGCAGCCCGTATGCGAGGCCGGAGGGTTCGAACACATGGGACATCCACCCAAGAACCCGTTGCGCCGCTGCGCGGCTGATGCCCAGTGAGCGCCGGTCCTCTCCTGATGAGCACGACGACGCCTGGGGGCCTGTGAGCCCACCGGCTTGGGCGAGTCCAGCCAGCAGCCGCGCCAAATCCTGGGGTGAGGTGAGGCCTTCGAGCAGATCGCCGGTGGCGTTCTGGGGCTTTTCCTGACCGGTGATGACCGTCTGGTCGAGCCCCGGTGCACAGAGGGACAGCTTCTCGACAAACCTGCGGGACTCGCCCAGGAGATCGTAGCTGCGCTGCACCAGCGAGTCGCGCAGCGCCAAGGAAACAGCGGCATCGCCGGTGCTGATAATCAGTCCCACAGCGTCCCCCAGGCTCATTGTGAGTTCGCCGGTGAGGGTTCTCAATGGGCCCACCAGCGCTTGTCTTCTGTGTGCACCGGTGATGGTCACAGCCGCATCGAGCAGCTGTGGGTTCTCAGTGGCGGCATCCACAATGGCAAGTGCGGCGAAGAGCTTGCCTACTCCAGCCAAGGGGTGCCGTGTGGTGGGCTCCCGGGTCTGCTGCGGCGTCGTCGTGCTGTCTTTCAGCGTGGCTGAGAAAAACGCTGCTTGCTTCGGCCGTGTCGCCTGCGCCTTTCCGGGAGCCGGCGGTTGTGTCTGAAGGTGCCAGGTTTCCACAGCCTGGCCTATTGAGGCGAAGAGCTCGTAGGCCGCCAAACGGCCTGGTGTGCCGGAGGGAAGCTGAGTCGAGATTTGCTCAGCGAAAACCGCTACCGCCGCGGCAGGCGCTCCGTCGGAGTCCAGTGCCAGTCCGATTTGGGAAAGCCCGCGTAGTCCCCGCCCATTCTTCTCCGCGAAGCTCATGGTGGAAGTGCTCGCTCCCAGCAGTGGGGTGTAGATCTTTGTCATCAGCCTGATGGCGAACCTGCACAGGTCCTGGCTCATGAAGAGGGAGTCCGCAGCCCGTTCGTCATGAGTGGCTCGGCCGAGCAGCTGCAGCAGCTTCGCCTGGTCGGCGGCGGTGGTCACCGTCATGTGTTCGATGCTGTGGTGCCAGTCCAGGTCACCGCTGCGGGGAAAGATCTCCCGGTGGATGGTGGCGTCGAGACCCACCCAGGAGCAGTAGTCATTGACCCACTGCAATGCATCCCCGGTAGCTTGGTTGATCGCGTGGAACACCAACTGTGTACAGATGTTGTCCGAGGTGATCATCATCTGCCGCAGGTGATCCTCCAGGCTAAGTGCGATACCGGGTGCGAGGTCCTTCATGATGCCGGCCTGGACCCCGTCCTTCAGCGCCTCCGTGATGACAAGACGCTGGTCAAGTGCAAGGTCCCCGCGGTGGACCAGAGCGAGGCAGGCCAGCAGCAGGCTCACTTTGCGGGTGCTGAAGGACGCCAGCTGGGTGTGCTCGCCCTGGCCGATGCTGGTGCACTGCTGATCACCGGCACCTACGCGGCTGATCTGCCAGTGGACCCGAAAGGGCTGGTGTTCCGCGAGCTGGCGCACCTGTGTGTTGAGCCGGCTCAGCTCAGCACTCACGTCTGCTGTGCGTGGTGGGTGGGACCGGTGAGCATGGTCAGCAGCAGGACACTGGACCCGGCGGTCTCTGCCGGGCAGATGACCGCGTGGCGCAGCCGGGCGGGGACGTGGACCACCACACCGGGCTGCAGGGACACTGTCTCCTCACCCGCGGTGAATGACAGCTGACCGCTCAGGCACTGAACCGTGATCGGGTGCGCGGCCTGATGTTCGGGCATGGACTGGCCGGGGGCAAAGGTGAACGCGATGATGTTTCCACCATCGGCCTGGATGAGACGCTTGGCCACTGGGGACGACCGATCAGAAGCGGCCGGGGGCGCCTGGGCCAGGACGTCGACAGATGTCAGAGCTGGGGAGTGCTGCGGTGCGCTGCTGCCGTGGGGAGTCTGAGTCATTCTCCTACGCTACAGGGGCCTCCACCCGTGAATTGGGGAGCTTCGGTGGGACTTCAGCGGCCAAAAGACAGAAAGTCCTATCAAGACTGCCGCCAATTACTGAAAAAGAGGGCTCGGCAGGCAACCAGATGGGACGACGCATGCCAGCGCTCCGCGAGTCCCATCGAGACTCCCGCATGCTGCAACCCGTAAGTTGGGCGCCCAAGAGGCGGACCATACGCACTAAGCCGGCAGCCTCCCCCGTTTTGGGGGCGCTGCCGGCCCTTCGTGTGAAGCCAGTCAGGTCAGCTGACTGGCGCGCGCTTATGCGTCCTCAGTGATGACCTGGTTGACGCTCTGCTTGTCATCGCCGGAGTCGGTCTCCTCGACCACTGGGATGAGGCTGAGCTTGCCGCGGTCGTCAATCTTGGATAGCTCGACCTGGATCTTCTGACCCACACCGAGGACGTCCTCGACATCGTTGACGCGCTTGCCCTCATTGAGCTTGCGCAGCTCGGAGATGTGCAGCAGCCCGTCCTTGCCTGGGGTCAGGCTGATGAACGCACCGAAGGTGGTCAGCTTCACCACAGTGCCGAGGTAGCGTTCGCCGACCTCGGGGACAGTCGGGTTGGCGATGGCATTGATCGCCGCACGGGCAGCATCAGCAGCCTCGCCGGTGGTGGCGCCGATGAGCACAGTGCCGTCATCTTCGATGGAGATGTCTGCGCCGGTGTCCTCCTGGATCTGGTTGATCATCTTGCCCTTCGGGCCGATGACCTCACCGATCTTGTCCACCGGGACGCTGACGCTGATGATGCGGGGCGCGAACTGGCTCATCTCATCCGGAGCATCGATTGCGGCGCCGATGACTCCAAGGATGTGCAGCCGCGCCTCACGTGCCTGCTTCAGTGCGGCGGTCAGCACGCTGGCGGGGATCCCGTCCAGCTTGGTGTCCAGCTGGATGGCGGTGATGAACTCTGAGGTGCCGGCGACCTTGAAGTCCATGTCACCGAAAGCGTCCTCAGCACCCAGGATGTCCGTCAGTGCGGCGTAGCGAGTCTCACCGTCAACCTCGTCGGAGACCAGGCCCATAGCGATGCCAGCCACTGGTGCGCGCAGCGGCACACCGGCGTTGAGCAGGCTGAGCGTGGACGCGCAGACCGACCCCATGGAGGTGGACCCGTTGGACCCCAGCGCCTCCGAGACCTGCCGGATGGCGTAGGGGAACTCTTCGCGTGACGGGAGCACCGGGACCATGGCGCGCTCTGCGAGGGCGCCGTGTCCGATCTCGCGGCGCTTGGGTGAACCCACGCGTCCGGTCTCACCCACGGAGTAGGGCGGGAAGTTGTAGTTGTGCATGTAACGCTTCTTGGTCTCTGGAGACAGGCTGTCGATGCTCTGCTCCAGCTTCAGCATGTTCAGCGTGGTGACACCCATGATCTGGGTCTCCCCCCGCTCGAAGATCGCGGAGCCGTGGACCCGGGGGAGGACCTCAACCTCAGCGGTGAGCTGGCGGATGTCCGCCAGGCCGCGTCCGTCGATGCGCACCTGGTCGCGAAGGATGCGCTGACGGATGACCTGCTTGGTCAGTGAGGACAGTGCCTTGCCGACCTCGCCTGCGCGGCCTTCGAACTCCTTGCCCTCGCCGGCCAGCTGCTCAACCAGTTCAGCCTTGAGCTCGCCGTCGGCGGTCTCACGCTGCTGCTTGTCAGCGATCTGGTAAATACTGGAGAGCTTCTCCTCTGCTGCGGACTTGACCGCCTGGAGGACGTCGTCCTGGTAGTCCTCGAAGATCGGAACCTCGACGGGCTCTTTGCCGGCGCGTGCGGCCAGATCGGCCTGGGCCTCGCAGAGGACCTTGATGAACGGCTTGGCAGCCTCCAGGCCCTCAGCAACGATCTCCTCGGTCGGAGCTGTGCGACCCTGCTCCTTGATGAGCTTCCATGAGTCGTCGGTGGCCTCAGCCTCGACCATCATCACGGCGATGTCATCACCGACGATGCGGCCGGCGACGACCATGTCGAACACGGCGGTCTGCAGCTGGGAGTGCTTGGGGAAAGCAACCCACTGGGCGCCGTCGCCATCGTCGATCAGTGCCACTCGGACACCACCGATGGGACCGGAGAACGGCAGCCCGGAGAGCTGCGTGGACATGGATGCCGCGTTGATGGCGACGACGTCGTACAAGTCGTCAGGGTTGATGGAGAGAACGGTCTCTACGACCTGGACCTCGTTGCGGATGCCCTTGGTGAAGGCGGGGCGCAGCGGGCGGTCGATCAGTCGGCAGGCCAAGATCGCGTCTGTGGAAGGACGTCCTTCACGGCGGAAGAAGCTTCCGGGGATGCGGCCGGCAGCGTACATGCGCTCTTCGACGTCCACCGTCAGAGGGAAGAAGTCGAAACCCTCACGGGGGGATTTGCCGACTGATGTGGCCGAGAGAATCGTGGTCTCTTCGTCCAATGTGACAAGTGCCGAACCGGCGGCCTGCTTGGCCAACCGTCCGGTCTCGAACTGGATAGTTGATGTGCCGTACTTGCCGTTGTCAATTACGGCTTCGGCAGTGTGAACCTCAGGTCCCTGCATAGGGTGGGGTTTCCTTTCGTATTGCTATAAGGGAGTTGTTCCCTCTTGCTGGCGTGGGAGCAGAACTCCCATAGGTGTGCCAACACAGCGCACTGAAGGAACTTCAGTGCCATACGAGCCGAACCGGAGCAAGGCGGTCATCGATCGAAGCCCACGGGTGCGGGTGCACTCACGCACTCCCGTAAGCCACTACCGAAGACCGGACCATGCGTCGTCGTCGGTTCATCAGCTGTATTGGCTTATCACAGTGTCTCATACAACGATGGACGGCCCCGAAAGGAGCCGCCCATCAGTGTGCTTGGTGCCGGTGCTTGACCGAAAATCAGCGGATGCCGAGACGCTTCTTGAGGTCACGGAACCGCGTGATGTCCTTGCGCTCGAGGTACTTCAGCAGACGGCGACGACGGCCGACCAGGATCATCAGACCGCGGCGGGTGTGGTGATCCTGCTTGTGCTCCTTGAGGTGTTCAGTGAGGTCGGAGATCCGACGGGTCAGAACTGCGACCTGAACCTCAGGTGAACCGGTATCGCCCTCGTGGGTGGCGTACTCTTCGATGATCTGCTGCTTGACAGCGGGATCTAAAGCCATGGAAAAGCTCCTTGTGTGTTGTGCCGCGTTCAGGAATCCGGTCTTACCCGGTGCCAGCCACCGCGGACTGCAGCTCGGCGACTCACCAGACTACCTCACTGGGTGGACATATGCAGCGCAGTGATCTGCGGGAGCATCACAGAATCTTCTGGAGCCAGTCCACGCTCCCTCAGGAGAAAGTCCTCCAGGTTGGTTCGGCGTCTGGCTCGTTCGGCGTCGTCGGCGGAGAGCCATGAACTCAAAGTGGTCGCGTAGCGGAAAATCTCTGTGACCTTCAGGGTCCGCGACCAGCGGTACTCCAGACTGCTCGCCGGTGAGAAGTACTCCGGGTCAAGTCTGGGCCGCCAGCCGGGACGGTAAACATCACCGGCGCGCATAATCCGGGTCAGCCGGTGCACAGTGGGATCAGAAGTGTCCAAGTAGTTCCACATCAGTCCCAGAACACCGTGGGGCTTCAGCAGCCGGGCAGCCTCGGCCTGCGCGGCAGCAGGGTCGAACCAGTGCCATGCTTGAGCTGCGACCACCAGATCAGCGCAGTTATCGGCCAGGTCGGTGTTTTCATAGGACGCACAGTGCCCCTGGACTGTTGAGCCGCCGCCGTATTCGCGGGAGGTCTCCAACAGCATCTTGAGCATGGGCGCACTGGGCTCCACGGCATGCATATGAGCACCTGCTGCCAGCATTTGCCGGGTGAAGATGCCGGTCCCCGCCCCGAACTCGACCACTGTGGGCAGAGCTTCAGGTGTGTCTTGCGCCCTGAATCGGACCAGGTCGAGGGCATCTGTCACGGCCTGCTCTGGGTATCGGGGGCGGACGGCGTCGTACTCCGCCGCCTCAGCTGCGGACTGACTCTTGGCAAAGGAGTCGCCAAGGTGTTTGCGGCGCTGCTCGGAAACAATCTGCGGCTGCTCGTCAGAGCGCCGTCTGGGAAGGTTCGGTGGTGTCATTCCGCGCGGAGGGCGGTGGCGGCAGAGCTGCGGGAGGCGTTGAGCACTTCCCGGGCGTCCTGGACGTCCTTGTGCATCTGCTCAATGAGCTTCTCCGCGCCTTCGTAGGCGACCATACCGCGCAACCGGCCCACGAATTCCACGCGGAGGCGCTGACCGTAGAGATCAAAGTCCTCCACCTGCTCATCCGGTCTGTCCAACACATGTGCTTCCACCACGCGGATGAGTCCGTCGAATGTTGGGTTTGAGCCAACGGAGATGGCGGCCGGCCACCGGTGGTGGTGATTATCAGTCACCCACCCCGCGTAGACGCCGTCGGCCGGGACCATCCCTTCAGCGTCCTGGGAGAGGTTTGCGGTGGGGAATCCAAGCTCCCGGCCCCGGGCCTCACCGTGAACAACCTCTCCGACGACCGCGTGCTGGCGGCCGAGCATCCGGGCAGCGGAGGCCACATCTCCCTGTTCAAGGGCGTGCCTGATCGCGGTGGAGGAGCACCGTTGCGCGGGCTCCTCGCCTGTTGGATCCTCCACAGGGAAGTCATCGACTCCAATGACCTCGAATCCGAAGGTCTCTCCCAGCTGGACCATCGTGGTGAAGTCGCCCTCGTTCTGGCGTCCGAAGCGCACGTCATGCCCGATCACCACTGCCACCGGATTCAGCGCATCCACAAAGTAGCGGCGCACGAAATCCTCAGCTGTGTGGCCGGCCAGCTCTGCGTTGTAGTGAAGGACCAGGGAGGCGTCCACACCGCTGGATTGGAGACGAGCCAGCTTCTCACCCAGCCCAGTCAGAAGCTCAGGGGCCGACTCTGGACGGTGGATCAATGCGGGATGGGGATCAAACGTCAACGCCACGGCGGCTGCGTTGCGGCGGCGGGCCGCCTCGTTCAGCTTCGCCAGAACCTGCTGGTGGCCCCGGTGCACGCCGTCGAAATTGCCGATGGTGAGCACAGTGGGCCCCAGGTCGGCGGGGACGTCATCGAGCCCGTAGTAGATATGCACGGCGTCCATCCTAAGGCCGGTGGCGGAAGAGCCAGAAAAGCCCGACGAACGGCAGGATCAGGGGAATGAACCCATAGTCACGCCCGAAGCCTCCCCACACGGTGGCGACCTCGAACAGCTCAGGTTGGATCAGCGTCCAGGCGCCCACCCCGATCACCCCGACCATTTCGATCAGCACAGCCACCAGTGCGACCCTCCAGGCTGTAGCCGAGGTGCGCGCCAAGGCAAGGGTAGCCACCACATAGACTGCGGCGGCGAACGCGGAGAGTGTCAGTGCCAGTGGCGCGTCAACGAACTGCACCTTGCCTTCCTGTGGGAAGGGCGTGATTTGGTAGAAGGCGCGAGCAAATGCACTGACGGCGAAGATGCCGTAGGCGGTGATGATCAGCATCCCGACTCCCCGGTTGCGGGGGCTTTTGGCTGGTGCCGATTCTGCTGCACCACCAGGTACTACAGTGCGCTTCCCCACCAGATCTCCTCCATGCGGTACACCATGACAAACACCACGAGCCCTACAAAGCTCATCACAAGATTAGACCAGCGTGTCTTGTCCACCATCGCCCAGATGAAAACACCCACCGGCAGCATCAGGGCGGTCAGAATGTATCCCCAGAATTCCCACGCCTCACCGGTGATGGAGGCCCCCATGGCCTGCCGCACACCCGCGTAGACGCCGTACACGATCAGATAGAGCTCAATGGCGGCCAGGCTGATGATGGACGAATCCGCTGGATGAGCGCGTACGGCTGTCATGGCCCAACAGATCAGTGTGGAGAGGGCACAGACCACGGTGCCCAGGATGAACATTGCGGTCACAGCGCAAATACTAGCTCTGGTTTGGCTTGGAGAGCTTGCGGTCCAGCCGTGGCAACTTGGGCAGCATCAGGCGACGACGACGCCCCCGGCTTGGCTGGGATGTCCTGGAGCAGGGCGACCAGCTCCCCATCAGGCGCGAAGGCTGCGGTGAGCCTCTCACGTGTGGGGGTGATGATCTGAGGTTCTTCAGCGGTATCCGCGGCTGTGAGCTCTGGGGAGGCGCTGGCGGTGATGCGTCGGCCGTGCCGCAGGTGCTCGGCTTCCTCGGCGGTCACCTGCCGGGCCGGAAAGAGTTGCCCGGCCGCCTCGGCCAAACCGATGTACCCGAAATCTTCGGCCAGCTGTTCAATGGTGAGGCACTGGTCCACTCGATAGGGGCCGACAGCTGTGCGTCGAAGCGCGGTGAGGTGGCCACCAGTGTCTAACAGCTCGCCGAGATCGCGGGCGAGGGCACGCACGTAGGTGCCGGAGGATACGGAGACGGTGACATCTAGGTCTGTCAGTTTGCCGCCGTCGATCCGTCTCAAGTCGCCGATTGTGAACTCGTGGACGGTGACGGGGCGGGCGTCGAGTTCGACGTCTTCTTCCGAGCGGGCTCTGTCATAGGCCCGCCGACCGTCGACCTTGATAGCGCTGACGGTGCTCGGCACCTGCATAATCTCACCGGTGAGCCTGGCCACGGCCTGCTCAATCTGTTCGCGGGTGAGTGCGTTGGCGAAGCGTGTGGAGAGGACCTCGCCCTCGGCGTCGTCGGTGGTGGTGTTCTGCCCCAGCCGGATAGTGGCTGTGTAGGTCTTGCTGACCCCCACAATGTGGGTCAGCAGACGAGTAGCACGGTTGATGCCTACAACCAGCACACCGGTAGCCATGGGGTCCAGGGTGCCGGCGTGGCCGACTTTGCGGGTCCCTGCAAGTTTGCGGATGCGTCCGACGACGTCGTGGCTGGTCCAGCCGGCCGGCTTGTCCACGAGGACAAGACCGGAGCCGACTTCCAGTTCTTCAGGGCGTTGTTTCTTTGCCACAGTCGGAGCTGACTCGCCTTAGCGGTCTTCCGGTGCGGGGCGGTCGCCTTCGGCGTTAGCCTCCCCGGCGTCAGCATCGGAACGGTACGGAGACTCGTTCACCGGCTGGGCGCCTTCGCGCAGGGCCCGGACCTGTTCGTCCTGCTCGCGGGCCTTCCGGAGGAGATCTTCCAAATGGGCCGCTGACTCAGGGATCTCGTCTGCGGTGAACTCCAGGGTGGGAGTCAACCGGATGCTCAGCTGCCGGCCCACCTCATGGCGCAGAACCCCACGGCTTGCCCACAACAGTTCGACGGCGGCCTGCTTGGCCTCATCGTCCTCAGCGAGGACTGTGTAGTACAGCGTGGCGTGCTGCAGGTCGTTTGTGACACGGGCGTCGGTGATGGTGATCATCTCCGCCCTGTCGTCCTTCACACGGGTGCGCAGGGCCTCGGCCACGATCACTTTAATGCGGGACGCCAGACGCGATGCGCGTGCTGGATCTGCCATAGATGCCTCCTCAGCTCTGCTGTCGTGAGGCCTTCGGCCGGCCAACAGGATGGTGATCCTGCGGCCGGCCGAAAAACTCACGACTTCTCATATTATGTGCGCGGAATTTCGCGCATCTCCCAGGTTTCGATGATGTCGCCATCTCGGACATCGTTGAAGCTGCCCAGGCCGATACCACATTCGAATCCGTCACGGACCTCAGTGGCGTCGTCCTTGAAGCGGCGCAGCGACTCGATGGTGAGGTTGTCGCCGACCACATTGCCGTCGCGAACAAGTCGCGCCTTGGCGTTGCGGCGGATGATGCCGGAACGAACAATCGACCCCGCGATGTTGCCGAACTTGGAGGAACGGAAGACCTCGCGGACTTCTGCGCTGCCCAGCTGCACCTCCTCGTACTCCGGCTTGAGCATGCCCTTCAGGGCCGACTCAATGTCGTCGATCGCTGCGTAGATCACCGAGTAGAAGCGCATATCTACGCCTTCACGGTCAGCCAGGCTGGTGACGCGCTCCGCAGGGCGGACGTTGAAGCCGATGATGACCGCGTTGTCCACTGTGGCGAGGTTGACGTCGTTTTGAGTGATCGCGCCAACACCGCGGTGAATAACCCGCAACTGCACATCGGCTCCAACATCGATCTTCAACAGAGCATCTTCCAGAGCCTCGACCGCACCCGAGACGTCTCCCTTGAGGATCAGGTTCAGTGTGTCGATCTTGCCGTCGGCCACAGCCTGGTCGAAATCTTCCAGGGTGATGCGCTTACGGCGCTTGGCCAGCAGGGCGTTACGCTCGGCTGCTTCACGCTTCTCAGCGATCTGGCGTGCAGTGCGGTCATCGCTGGTGACCAGGAAGCTGTCGCCGGCCCTCGGGACCGTGGACAGGCCGAGCACCTGGACCGGACGGGAAGGAGTTGCCTCTTCCACAGCTTCACCTGTGTCATCGAACATAGCGCGGACGCGGCCGAAGCCTGTGCCTGCCACCATATTGTCACCGACACGCAGTGTTCCGGACTGCACCAGGACGGTCGCGACGGCGCCGCGGCCCTTGTCGAGGTTGGCTTCAATGGCCACACCACGAGCTGCCTTCGAAGGGTTGGCAGTGAGTTCGAGGGCTGCGTCTGCGGTCAGCAGGACAGCTTCCAAGAGCTCGTCGATGTTGATGTTCTGGATCGCCGAGACGTCCACGAACATGACATCGCCGCCGTACTCTTCGGGGATCAGTTCGTATTCGGTGAGCTGGCCACGGATCTTATCCGGGGCTGCGCCTTCCTTATCAATCTTGTTCACTGCCACGACCACAGGCACGTTTGCTGCCTTGGCGTGGTTGAGGGCCTCCACTGTCTGCGGCATGACACCGTCATCAGCTGCGACTACAAGCACGGCAATATCGGTGACTTTCGCACCACGAGCACGCATGGCGGTGAACGCCTCATGGCCGGGGGTGTCGATAAATGTCAACGAACGTTGCTGGCCTTCATGTGGAACGTTCACCTGGTAGGCGCCGATGTGCTGGGTGATGCCTCCGGCCTCACCCTCGGTCACCTTGGAGGACCGGATTGCGTCCAGCAGTCGTGTCTTACCGTGGTCAACGTGACCCATGACGGTCACCACTGGGGCGCGGGCTTCCAGGTCCTCAGCGGATTCTTCAGCTTCCTCGTCATCCAAGTTGATGTCGAAGGACTCCAGCAGCTCGCGATCCTCATCCTCTGGGGAGACGATCTCTACCTTGTAGCCGAGCTCTTCGCCCAGCAGATGGAATGTCTCCTCATCCAGGGACTGGTTGGCGGTGGCCATTTCTCCGAGCTTCATCATCACTGTGATGAGTGCTGCCGGCTCGGCGTTGATCTTCTCTGCGAAGTCACCCAGGGATGAACCGCGGCGCAGCTTCACGATCGTGCTGCCGTCACCCTTGGGGACGCGCACGCCACCAATTTCGCGAGTGTGCTTCTGCTCAAGCTCCTGACGCTTTGCGCGCTTGGACTTGCGTGCCTTGGACTTGGAGCCGCCTCGACCGAACGCTCCGGCTGCTCCACCGCGGCCACGACCGCCGCTTCGTCCACGCGGGGGTCCACCTGCTGGAGGACCTCCTGGTGCGTTTCCGCGGCTTGGTGCGGGCGACTGGCCCGGCATCATAGACGGCTTGGGCGTTCCCGGACGTGGTGCCGCTGGGCGGCCACCTTCAGCGCCGGCAGGGCGCGGGGCACCTGGCCGTGCACCTGGGCGCGGTCCTGCTGCGCCACGATCCCCGCCACGTTCTCCACCGCGCATCCCCTGCCGGGGTGCGAAGGGGTTGTTGCCGGGTCGCGGACCACCGGGACGTGGGCCTCCGCCACTTTGGCGGGGTCCACTGGTGCGGGCGTTTTCACGCTCTGATGCCAGTCCGAATGGATTGTTGCCGCCACTACGCGGCTTGGCCCCAACAGGTTTGGCTGCGGGTGGTTTGGGACCACCGGGCTTGGGTCCGGGTGCCGGAGGCTTGGGCCCACCTGGCTTGGGAGTAGCCGAAGTCTGCTCGGATGTCTGTGGCTTCTCAGCGGCGGGCTCTGCAGGTTCAGCTGCAGGTGTGGGCTTGGAAGGTTCGGGCTGCGCCGGCTCTTCCTTTGCGGGTTCAGGCTTAGCCGCTTCGGGCTTGGGCGCTGGACCTGGCTTGGCTCCACCTGGCTTAGCTCCACCGGGAACCCCAGGTTTCTTGGGCGCGGGTTTTGCGGCAGGCTTCTCTGCAGGCGGTTCGGCCTGGGGAAATGCAGCACGTAGCTTTTTGGCTACGGGGGGCTCAACAGTTGATGACGGAGACTTGACGAACTCGCCCATCTCCTGGAGCTTTGCTAATGCTTCTTTTGATGAGACGCCAATATCTTTGGCAATCTCATGTACGCGGGCCTTGGCCACTGTTCTCCTTGTCTGGCCCGCGCGATGCCCCGCCAGCCAAGCGGGGCTTGACGTTAGCGGCTCATCGAATCAGGCCGTTTAGCATGATTGATTTCCGAACGGTGAATGGCGCTCATGATAGGGAGCTCATCCGTCGGTGCTCATCGGGTGTTCATCTCTTTCCAACCCGCCTTCGTCGCTGTGGTCAATTGTTCGATGTCTTCGAACGCTAGCTGTGCTGTGGCGACCGGCTTCCGGAAGGCCCGGTTGAAGGACCTTTGTTTCAGCGCGGCCTCGAAACATTGTCGACTGCGGTGCAGCCAGGCGCCTCGGCCTGGCATTTTCCGCTCGGCATCCAGGACAACCTGATCGCCGTCGAGCACGAAACGTACGGCACTGTCCTGCTCAGTCTGCGATCGGCAGCCGACACACGTCCTGATTGGGACCATAAGAGTCTATCAGTGAGGTCAAGAACCTGCGGCCTGAGCCTCAGGCCCCTGCATCCGAGACGATGTCGATCCGCCAGCCGGTCAGCTTTGCTGCCAGGCGGGCGTTCTGCCCCTCTTTTCCAATGGCCAACGACAGCTGATACTCAGGGACCACGACTCGTGCTGAGCGGGTGGCCTCATCCAGAACAGTGACGGAACTCACTTTGGCTGGGGAGAGTGCATTGGCGATCAGACGTGAGGGCTCGTCGCTGTGATCGATGATGTCGATCTTTTCGTCATTGAGTTCGCTCATCACCGCACGCACCCGGGACCCCATAGCGCCAATGCAGGCACCCTTGGCATTGATCCCGGACTGGGTGGCGCGGACAGCAATTTTGGTGCGATGCCCGGCTTCACGTGCGATCGAGGTGATCTCGACCGAACCATCCGCGATTTCGGGGACCTCATGGGAGAACAGTTTCTTGACCAATCCGGGGTGCGACCGCGACAGAGTGATCTGCGGGCCCTTGAAGCCCCGGTGGACATCCACCACGAAGGCACGCAGACGCGAGCCGTGCACATAGGACTCACCCGGCACGTGTTCCTGGGCAGGCAAGTCAGCCTCGACCCCGCCGATATCCACTTTCACAGTGTGCGGATTGCGGTCCTGCTGGACAATTCCAGAGACCAGCTCCCCTTCTTTGGACTTGAACTCGCCAAGTACGCCCTCATCCTCCGCATCCCGGATGCGTTGCATGATGACTTGCCGTGCAGTGGACGCCGCAACGCGTCCGAAGTTCTTGGGGGTGTCGTCAAACTCGCCGATCACCTGGCCGTTTTCGTCCATTTCTTTGGCCAAGATCGTCACGTGCCCGTTTTTCTCATCAATCTCTGCTCGGGCGTGCTGCAGTGCTCCCGGGCTCTTGTGGTAAGCGAGCACCAGAGCCTGTTCAATAGCAGGCATCAGCCGTTCGAGGGGTATGTCACGCTCTTGGACCAGCATGCGCAGGGCGCTCATATCGATATCCACTTGTGCCTCCGGTCAACCTTCTTCAGTCTTTATGTGAAAACTCTACCTGGACACGGGCCCGGGCGATGGATCCGAAGCTGATGTGGGTGTCTGGTCCGATTTTTGGTTTCATGCCCTTCTTGGGTGGGGGCTTGATCTCTGCGACCACGATGCCCTCATCATCAACGTCATTGAGACGAGCAGTCAGCGCTGCTGCACCTCCAGAGCGCTCATCAGCAGTTCTGTCGATCTCCAGCAGTCGACCCACGTTTCTGCGGAAGTGTCGGGGCTCAGTCAGAGGACGCGTGGCACCGGGGGTGCTGACTTCAAGATCGTAGGTCTCCAGGGCTGCCAAGGGCGCGGCGGCGTCGTCGTTCTGCTCACCCTGATCCAGGACGACGGAAAGCGCCTCGGAGACCCCTGCGATGGTGTCCAGGTCCACATTCTCTGTGCCCTCCTGGTAATCGACAGACACTTGAAGCACAGTGCGCTGGCCAGTGGTGGTCACCGCAACCTCGTCCACGTGGAGCCCATGGGCGGCCACAGTGGGTTCGATCAGAGCAGCGAGCTTCTTGGCCCGGGCGTCTTGAAACCGTTGGTCTTCAGCGGGGCGTGGTGGGACTGCCATGTGTTCCATTCTGCCAAACAATGCCAGCTCCGCCCGACTAGACTCGTCCTCATGACCACACGCCTGTCTCATCTTTTCCTGCGCACATTGCGCGACAATCCTGTTGATGCCGAGGTTGCCAGCCACCGCCTTTTGGTCCGCGCCGGCTATATCCGGCGTGCGGCTCCGGGGATCTACTCCTGGCTGCCGCTGGGGGTGAGCGTGCTGCGCAGGCTCGAACAGATTGTGCGCGAGGAGATGGACGCCATTGGGGCGCAGGAGGTGCACTTTCCCGCACTCCTGCCCAAGGAACCCTACGAAATCTCTGGCCGGTGGAAGACCTACGGCGACGGCATCTTTGTGCTCGGAGACCGAAAGTCTGAGGAGATCGAACCCAGGGTACGTAGGCCCAACTACCTGTTGGCGCCCACCCATGAGGAGATGTTCACGCTGCTGGTGAAGGATCTCTACAGCTCCTATAAGGACCTTCCGGTGAACCTCTACCAGATTCAGACCAAGTACCGCGATGAGGCGCGCCCCCGGGCTGGGCTGCTGCGTGGGCGTGAGTTTGTGATGAAGGACTCCTACTCCTTCTGCGTCACCGACGAGGACCAGCGCGCAGCCTATGATGCCCACCGTGCCGCGTATGTGCGCATCTTTGAACGGCTCGGCCTCGCCGCTGTGCCGGTCTCCGCCGACAACGGGACCATGGGCGGCTCGGCGTCTGAGGAGTTCCTCTTCCCATGCGATATCGGGGAGGACACTTTTGTGGAATCCCCGGGCGGCTACCGGGCCAATGTGGAGGCCGTCACCAGTGTGCCCCCTGCGCCTCAGGATTACGACGACGCCCCCGCCGCAGTGGTGCACCACACCCCCGGCACCGACACGATTCAGACTCTGGTGGACGCAGCGAACACCCACCAGCCACGTGATGATCGGCAGTGGACTGCTGCAGACACGCTGAAGAACGTCGTCGTTGCGGTCATCACCCCTGACGGGGAGCGCAAGGTGGCAGTCATCGCCGTACCGGGTGACCGCGATGTTGACTTCAAGCGTGCGGAGGCGACTATCGGCAGCACCCTGGGGATCGACGGTGAGGTGTCCGTTGAGGCAGCCGAGCCGGGCGACTTCGCGAAACATCCGGGCCTGGTGCGCGGCTACATCGGCCCTGGTCTGAGTCTGGATGCCCCCCACCTTGGCAAAGATTCATCTACCGGCATCCCGTACCTTGCGGATCCGCGAATCGTGACCGGCACCCGGTGGATCACCGGCGCCAACGAGCCTGATCAGCACGTCTTCGGCCTGGTGGCCGGACGAGACTTCACCTGGGATGACACCATCGAATCAGTGGTGGTCCGTGACGGGGACCCTGCTCCTGACGGTTCCGGCCCGCTGACCACCCGGCGCGGCATCGAGCTGGGCCACATCTTCATGTTGGGGCGTTACTTCTCTGAAGTGCTGGGCCTGAATGTCCTCGATGAGAACGGCAAGCAGACCACCGTGGCGATGGGTTCTTACGGTTTCGGGGTCACCCGCGCATTGGCGGCCCTGGTGGAGGCGAATCATGACGGCCGGGGCATCATCTGGCCGGCAGCAATAGCACCGGCGGATATCCACCTGGTGGCCACTGGCAAAGGCTCTGAGGTCTTCGAAGCTGCGGAGACGTTGGCTGAAGAGCTGGAGGCTGCAGGCTTGTCGGTGATCTACGATGACCGTCCTAAGGTCTCCCCCGGGGTGAAGTTCGGCGATGCTGAGTTGGTGGGCGTTCCCACGATCGTGGTGGTCGGCCGCGGTTTGGCGGAGGGCAAGATAGAGGTCAAGGATCGCCGCACCGGCGAAGCGGAGAACATCGACCTGACGGCAGTCGTGCCGCACCTCGTGGAACGGGCCCGCACCCTGAGCTGAGGGGCGGGCGTCACCCCTTCCACCTCTCCCCACCCTCCTGCCGTTTTACCCTGCCTTGCTGGAATGACAAGGCGCTATCGCGCGAGGTTTTCCTGATAAGGCAGGGTAAAAGCGGCGTGGGCTTTCAACTTATCCACACATTGCGATGAACTTCACTAAACACAACCAAATTGAGTCATTCTGTATCTATGGCCACAGTGATAAGAGCGTCGACGCGTAGCACTCTGCTGCAGGTGTGCGGCGCGGAGGATGACAATGCAGCGCACCGGCTCCGTCACCGCGTCAACCGTGCGGAGCTCGTTAGGATTCGGCGCGGCTGTTATTTCTCCGCCTCCGATTGGCTGCGCAGCCCTCCTTGGGACCGGCACCTCATCGCGACGGTGGCTACCGGGTTGGTTCGGCGGCAGGAAATCTTCTGCCGTGAAACCGCACTTGCCCTGTACGGGGTTCCGCTTCTGAAGACGCCCCAGGCTGTGCACGTCAGGACAAACAACAATGGCCAGAGTGGGCGGCGTGGTCGCGCTGCCATCACCGGAGCTGCACCGAGGTCGTCGCTGGCCAGAACATGGCACCAAGCATTCGGAGAGCAACCCAGCGGTGGAGCCTGGCTTCGCCGCTTCACAGGCGTGGACACCAAGAGAGTCCAGTACCCGCTGAAGTTTCGGGAAAGTCTGCGGCGAGGGCTGGACCCGCGGATCGCAGTCGACTACTCCGGCGCGTTGCAGCATCTCACACCCCCGCCCGGTGAGTTCTTTGACCCGCAGGGTATCCATCTCCGCACTGAGCCTCTGCCGTTGTGCGTGGTGGATACGGTGTGCCGTTCAGACATGTCGGCTGGGGTTGTCATTCTCGATGCTGTGCTCGCAGGCCGCCATACTGGCCGCAGCATGGAGCGCAACGCGTTCAATCCGTGGCTGCAGTCCATCCCTAGTCAGCGCGCGCATGCCAGGTGGCAACGCGCACTGGAGTTCGCAGACCCACTTTCCGAATCTCCGGGAGAGTCATTGTCACGCCTGCGCATCTCCCAGTTGGGTTTCGAGGTTCCCACGCTGCAGCAGGAGATCACGGTTGCAGACGGTACGCGGTACCGGACGGACTTCTTTTGGAAGGACGCCGGGGTTATCGGCGAGTTCGATGGCATTATGAAGTACACCCGTGCCAGAACCCTCGCAGGGTTGGCGGCAGCGGACGTGGTGGTCAAGGAGAAGACGCGCGAGCGGCGTATCGAACAGCAGGGCTACAGGGTTGTGCGCTGGGATTGGAACGATCTGCGCTCACCAGAGCGGCTGCGGAACATACTCAGCGACTATGGCGTCCCACGCGCCGTTCAGGGGAAACCAGCTTGAACGCGGACTGGGCGAGGGTCACGTGCCAGGGCATCCCCGGTTTGACCTTGGCTTGTCAACTTCACATGGCGCTATAGCGCAGTGTCATGTGCACAAGCCTGGGTAAAACGGCCGAGGGCATGAGACCCAGTGTCAGTCGGTTTCCTCCTCAGGTTCTTCGTCATCTTCCGACTCAGAATCGCCCTCAGAATCGCCCTCCGGCTCATCTTCTGACTCTTCCTCCGGTTCAGGCTCAGGTTCTGGAGCAACGATCTCCTCACCGGCCACAGCGGAGAGGATTTCAGCAGCGCGAGCTTCAAGTTCGGCTATTGCCTCCTCCTGCTCCGCATCCGGGTCTTCCTGTTCAGCGGCGAGAACCGTGTGAGGGCCCTGGCGCAGAAGGACGGTGAGGTCACGCTGGGTAGCGTCGGAGGCGTCCATCAGCCTGCCGACTGCCAGGCCGTCCTCCGCACCGGTACGCACCTGCAACTCAGTCAGTGTGGTCTCCGCCCGCGCCTCGTCTTCTCCCAGGTCTCGGATGACCGTGTGTTCCTCGCACCGCTCTACGCCCAGGCGCTCTGAGTCCACATATTCGGCAGCGGCGGCGGAGTCTTCGAAGGTGTAGATCACCGTCTGAGAATCGCCGGACTCAGCGAGCGCGCCCAGGGCACCAGTGGGTACGGGCAGGGCTGAGGCGGTGACGAACGGCTTACAGTCGACCGGTTGGACCTCCAAGCGCTGCAGCTCGCGGTTGAGATCGCGCAGGTTCGGCCACCAGTCGTCAGTGTCAGTGATGGTCGCTGAACCCCAGCGTGTCCTCAAGGGCCTCCACCATGTCCTCGTGCGATACCTGCTGGCCTTGCGGTTCCGGGGCGGCGACCTGCGCCTCGGCAACAGAGCTATCGAGTGAGCCTCCGCCGAGTGGAGACCCCTCAGCCTCAGGGTCGTCTTCGCAGCCGGTGAGCGCGAGAGCAGCTAGCGGCAGAGATATCCAGATACGGGCATATTTCATCACGTCCAGTATCGCCATAGAGCTGTTCTCTGCCCGGCTGCACGCGCCGAGATTCGGGCCTCTGCCTTGTGCGCCACGGCTCAGTCGCCGTAGCGGAGTTCTACCCGTCGGTTCGCCGCGAATGTGCTGGAGTCATCCGGGTCTTCTCTGACTGCGGGCTGCTCATCGCCGAAACCTTCGACATTCAGTGTCAGGTCGGGACGCTCTTCCGCGAGTGCGTCGGCAACGGCCTGGGCGCGGTTTTCCGACAGTTCCCGGTTGTCGAAGTCGAACTGGGTTTCATCCACAGGGAGGGAGTCGGTGTGTCCGTGGACATCGACCGACGCTCCTTCTGGCACGACTTCAGCCAGCTCAGCTATCGGCTGTATGGCGTTGGCGGGAAGCTCCCATTCGTTGGAGCGGAAGAGCAGGTCAGCTTCCAGCACTAGGACGTCCTCCTCCTCAGCCTCACCTCCTCCGAGTTCCTCGACTGTGCCTTCAGTCGTGAACGGGGTGATGACGGGATTGAAGCGCGTCACGGATTCCGCGAGCATGCCGGATGTGACGTCGCTGGGCGGCTCAGGTTTCTCCTGCACCTCCTGGTCCACATCCGCTAGAGCCGGACTGAGTGCGAACATGAAGGAGGCGGTCAGCGCCACACCGGCGATCGTCCTTATGGCGGCCGTCGAGCTCATTCGTCCCCCCCTCGGCCTCAGCGGGTTCAGCCTCGCCCCAGTCGATTTCCACATCTTCGAATTCGGGGGCTGCGGGGGTTCCAACGTTGATGGTGTCGATATCGTCTTCGGGCACGGCAAAGTTTGCCCAGAACACCAGAGTCTCACCGGACGCCACATGAGGGCCGACGACGTCAGTCTCCCAGGCGACACCTCGGTCGCTGCGTAAGGGAGAGTACTGCTTCAAGTTTTCACGGTCGAAGAGGGCAGGCCTTGCCAACGCCCCATTGTTGCCGTGCAGAGCGTAGAGCGTGTGGGTGTCATGCTGATCGAACTCGGGGGTGAAGGTCAGCAGCAGCTCCAGCGTGTTGTCTCTGACCTGGAGGTAGTGCAAGCCGAGGGTCATCGTGCCTTCGATATTGGAGCTGGGAATGTTGTACTCCACCGTATGAATGGCGTCGTCAGGGTCGATCATCCCTTCGGAGGTTTGGACCGCTGAGCCCTCAGAAGTCTCATCCCCAGCGTCGGCGTCATCAGTCCCCTCCGCATCATCCGTTGTCTCACTGTCAGCCTCATCATCAGTGGGGATGTCCTCCCCCGGGGCCGCTTCCTCGGTAGAAGCCGCCTCGGTGTCTTCAAGCTCGGTGTCTTCAAGCTCGGTGTCTTCGAACTCGGCGGCCTCCTCAGACGGTGAGCAACCTGTCAGCCCCAGAGCCGCCACAGCGATAAGTCCGATCCCACCCCTGATTATGGAACGTCCTGCGGTATTCATAGCCTGTCCTTTCGTGAGGTGTGGTTCTCATCGTGAGTCGCAGCCGGCGCCCAAAAGGTTGCACGGATTCGAAAAAAGATTTTCACTCCCTGACGCGCACGGTGTGCCGCGCTTCAAGATCTTGGCCGTCGGGCAGCCGCGCACGCAGAATGATCTCCGCCGTCCCGGGTGCGGTGGGAGTCAGGGTCACATCTGGTTCATCGGCGAGGTTCCGACCTGAGGGAAGAGTCCACACCCAGGAATCTAAGCCCGGCACCTCAGCGGTGAACACGGCAGACTCCCCCACGGTGACTTCTTCAGGGCCCTGGATTCCAATGGAGATGCCCTGTGCCTGGGCCACGGGTTGGTTCTGTCCCGCTGAAAGCCACTGACCTAGGACGAATCCGCCCAGCAGGGCGCCAGCCACAAAGGCACAAAGAGTGAGAACGACGACGGACCGCCGCCTCAGCAGCCCGCCTCGGGTGGGTAGGGACGCTTCCTGGGAAATTTCCGGGGTGGGTTCGGTACCTGGGGGTGGTTCGGGCGGGGCTAAGGCATCTTCAAGCTCACCCAGCCAGGCGGAGGCGTTCGGTTGGCGACGCTGGGGTTTTGCGGACAGGCCGCGCCGAATTACTTTGTGAGCGCCTCCAGGGAGGTCGGCGTCCTGCGCCAGCCAGTTCAGCACCGCGGATATTGCGTAGATATCAGCGCGGGTGTCCACCACACCGGGGCTGTCCTGCTCAGGCGGGCGGAAACCGGCGGTGCCGCCGGAGACGGTCAGCCCGGAGTTCATCGCCAGGTCTTTACACATTCCGAGGTCAGCAATCAGCAGCCGCTCATCGGAGCGGACCACCCATGAGTGAAGGTTGGAGGCCTCATCCCCGATGAGCTCCGAGGGCTTGGTGCTGAGCAGCATGTTGCCTGGGCTGAGGTCACGGTGGACCAGCTGCGCGCGGTGGACCGCATCCACGGCTGCGGCCAGTGGCCTGGCGAATGCGAGGATGTCTTCCCGGCTGGCTCGCCATCCGGATCGCCGAAGTGCAGCGACGCGTTCGCGCACTGTGCCGCGGTCAGCGTGTTCAAGGACCAAATAGGGTTGTTGCCGGTCTGACTCGCCGATGTCGTAGATCGTGACCACATGGGAGCCTTCCACCCGGCGCAGGCTCCTGCCCTCGCCGATGAAGCGTTCGCGGATCTCAGGGTTGAGGCTGTGGTTCTCGGCGAGGACTTTGACGACAACCTCATCGTCGAGCCGTTCGTCGGTCGCACGGTAGACCGTCGCAAAGGACCCCACACCAATGACGTCGCCGAGGAGGTAGTGGCCCAGACGCTCAGTCACCCGTGCCCTGCCCGTCTGGTCCGCTGAGCCTCGCGGCGACCATGGCCCGGCCACGACTTACCTGCGACTTCACCGTACCTACAGGGAGTCCGAGCTGCTCGGCGATCTCGGCATAAGGCGCCTGGTTGATATCGCGCAGGGTCACAGGTATCCGGTAGATTTCCGGGAGTTCCGCCAGTGCCTGGCGCACGGCAGTGCGTGTCGCGATCGCGGAACTCATCCGGTCCGCTGGCCCGAGTCCTTCCGTCAGTTCGGGCACCTCACGGGCACGCCGCAGGTGGTCGACTACGCGCCGGCGAACGATGCTATGCAGCCAGGTGGTGACTTTGCTGCGCCCATCGTAGGAACTGATGGACTCTGCGATGGAGATCAGTGAGTCCTGGGCGACGTCGTCCACTGCGGTCTTGTCCAGCAGGGCCGCGGCGGCGAACCGATGCACCACCCCTGAAGCGTCGAGGGTTTCGATGAGCAGCTCGGTGATGGCCGGCGATGTGGGTGCGTGCTGGGCCAAAAGTGACAGGGCGTCGTCGTACTGTCCCTGTGTTTTGGTCTCGGCAACCATGCGTCGTGCACCCGTGAGGTTCTCCTCGCGCAAGGCCCGGCCTAGCTCTGCGGCTGTCATCACGTTGAGTTTAGAACAAGACGGTGGAGTATGCTCCGGCGTGTTGGAAGCCCACACGTTCGTAGGCGCGGATCGCTGGGGTGTTGTACCCATTGACGTAGAGGCTCACCCGTGGCGCGAGCCTCAGCCCATAGTTAACGACTGCGGCCATGCCTGGGGCCGCCATTCCGCGGCCGCGCCAGAGCGGGTTGACCCAGACTCCCTGTACCTGGACCGCTTGTTCGGTGACGGACCCGAACTCTGCCTTGAAGGTGATCTGGCGGGACTCTGGGTCCACTGCAATAAGTGAGTGTCCGGCTTGGATCAGTCCGCGGATTCGGTCGCGGTACTGGCTTGCCCCGTGGTCATATGGGGAGAATCCCAGCTCTTCGGTAAACATGGCCGCGCAGGCCTGTTCGACCGCGCTGAACTCTTCGGGTTTGGAGGGCCGCACCCCTGGAAGCGGCCTCATCTCAGGCTCCTGGTACATCACCATCAGTGGCTGGTGGGCCCGCACCTCACGGTGGTTGGACCATCCGGTTGCCTCAAAGAGTGCAAGCACGGCCTCGGAGCGCCCGTATATGGAGGAGACTCTGCGGCGCAGGGCACGGGCGGCACGGCCGAACTGCTTTGCGGTCGTGGGATCGGCTCCCACCGGGATGATGTTGGAACCCAACCAGCAGGCGGAGATCAGCCGACGGTCGGCGCCGCTGTGCGGCTCTGCGGCGTCAATGCCCAGCAGGAGCGCACTCTGCCGGCCCTTGCCGACTGCGGCCGTTCCGCGCTGCTGCAGGGCTGCGGCCACGGAGGTGTTACCGACCGGGTCAGCGTCCAAAAGCTTGTGGAGCGCACGAGTGTCGTCGCCGGTGAGGACACGGACTCTTCCACCGGTGGCGCGGGAGACTTTGCCGTCTGGGCTAGCTGACGGAGACCACAGGGGCACCGGAAGAGGCGTCCTCTCCCTCAGCGTCGAAGTCCATCTGTTCGGCGAGCCGGTTGGCTTCCTCGATCAGAGTCTCTACGATCTGGTCCTCGGGGACGGTCTTGATGACCTCTCCCTTGACGAAGATCTGGCCCTTGCCGTTGCCGGAGGCGACTCCCAGGTCGGCATCGCGTGCCTCACCCGGTCCGTTGACCACGCAGCCCATGACGGCGACCCGCAGGGGGTGCTCCATGCCTTCGAGTCCGGCGGTGACATCGTCGGCCAGTTTGTAGACGTCCACCTGGGCACGGCCGCAGGAGGGGCAGGAGACGATTTCCAGCTTGCGTGGCCGCAGGTTCAGCGACTCCAGCAGCTGGTTACCGACTTTGACTTCTTCGGCCGGCGGGGCGGAAAGGGAGACCCGAATGGTGTCCCCAATGCCCTGGGAGAGCAGCGCACCGAATGCGGTCGCGGATTTGATGGTGCCTTGGAAGGCTGGGCCGGCTTCTGTCACACCGAGGTGCAGAGGCCAGTCACCGCGCTCGGCGAGCATCTGGTAGGCCTGCACCATGACGACGGGGTCGCTGTGCTTGACCGAGATCTTGAAGTCGTGGAAGTCGTGCTCCTCGAAGAGGCTGGCCTCCCACACGGCGGACTCCACGAGAGCCTCCGGGGTCGCCTTGCCGTATTTGTCCATTACGCGCTTGTCCAAGGATCCGGCGTTGACGCCGATTCGCAGGCTCACGCCGTGGTCTTTGGCCATTTTGGCGATCTCGCCGACCTGGTCGTCAAATTTGCGAATGTTGCCGGGGTTCACCCGGACGGCGCCGCATCCAGCTTCGATCGCGGCGTAGACGTATTTGGGCTGGAAGTGGATGTCTGCGATCACGGGGATCTGGGATTTCATGGCAATGATCGGCAGCGCCTGCGCGTCCTTGTCGGTGGGGCAGGCCACTCGCACAATGTCACACCCTGAGGCAGTCAGTTCTGCGATCTGCTGGAGAGTGGCGTTGATGTCATGGGTTTTGGTGGTCGTCATGGACTGCACCGATACCCGGTGGTCACTGCCCACACCGACATCTCCGACCATGAAATTGCGGGTCTTGCGCCGAGGAGCCAGGACGGGAGGTTCTTCCTTTACCGTGGGCATACCGAGATTAATCGCGTTCACCCCTCCATGGTACCGATGACGACGCCGCCTGCTCGCCTCCGCGGGCCCGCTTCACCCTTGGCTGATCTTGGGCTCAGCTATTCGAAGAGGCGAATTGGGTTGATGATGTCGGCAAAGATCAACATCACACCCATCCCGATCAGCAGCACCGCCACCACGTAGGTCAGCGGCAGCAGCTTGGAAATGTCGAACGGACCGGGGTCGGGTTTGCCGCGCAGCTTGGCCCAGCGCCTGCGCAGCGCCTCATAGAGTGCCCCGGCCACATGTCCGCCGTCCAACGGGAGCAGCGGTATCAGGTTGAACACCATCAGGGCGATGTTCACCCCGGCGACCAGCGACATCAGCGTGGCGAACCGTGATTCCCAGGGAATCTGGTCCTGGGCGGAGATCTCACCGGCCACACGGCCGACACCCACCACTGACATCGGCCCGTCCGGATCTCGCTCCACCTCTGTGAACGTTGAGACACCCACGTCATACATGCGCTGCGGCAGGGTCAGCACCACCTGTCCCACAGCCTGCGTCTGTTCGTAGACGATCGGTCCGGCTTCCCAGGGTGGCTGGCGTTGGACCTCAGTCAGCGAGAGCACACCGATGAAACCCACAGGTTCAGTGACAAGGGAGCCGTCTGCATCGCGTTCCGGGGCACCCATGCGTCCTTCCACGGGGCGTTCAGTCAGGATTGGGGTGACCTCAGTGGTGCGCTCCTCACCATCACGGAGGTACACCAATTCGTTGGGGGTCCCGGCGGCGTCACGGATCAGCGGGGTGAGGTCATCCCACTCATCGATTTCTGTTCCGCCGAAGGCGACGATCTGGTCTCCCGGTTCCAGTCCCGCCTCGAATGCGGGTCCAGCCGGATCACTCTCCGTGCACTCACGCTCATCAACCGATGCTGCTGCGTCTTCGGCCTCCACGGTGGTAATGCATTCGAAGACATCGGCGACCTCTGTGGTGGCCGTATTCATTCCGTGCAGTGAAACTGTGCCTGCGGTCAGGAGCAGGGCCAGCAGGCCGTTCATCGCCGGGCCGCCGAGCATGATGATGACTTTCTTCCAAGTGGCTAGCCGGAAGAACATCCGATCCTCATCGCCGGGGCGCAGCTCTTCGGAGGCTACTTCCCGTGCTTCCTGGGACATCTGCTGGAATATCCCGGTGGAGTGCGAGGTGACGGTTTTGTGCTCATCGGGCACTCGTTCTGCCGCAGAACTGCGTTCAATTGGGGGTGCAATATATTGGGCGCCCACCTGCTGGAGGTAGGGATCGGCTGGACCTGAGGCCTCCTCGTCAGCAGTTGTGGCGGCGTCGTCAGACTTTTGCTCCGGGGGTGGGTACATCCCGATCATGGCAACGTATCCGCCCAGCGGCACGGCTTTGACCCCGTATTCGGTCTCTCCCTTGGTTTTGGACCATAGGGTGGGTCCGAAGCCGACCATGTACTGGGTGACACGGACTTTGAAGAGCTTGGCCGGCAGCAGGTGGCCGACCTCATGCAGGGCGATGGAGATGATGATGCCGAGCGCCATGATTAGGACACCGACGGTCACCAATAGGGCGGTCATCGTGCCCCTCCTGAGACTGTTGGCGTGGTCCGAGCAATCAGCGCTTCCGCGGCCTGCCTGGCCCATTCTTCAGCGCCCAGCACAGTATCCAGGTCCGCTGCTGACTGAGACACTCCCGTGTGCTGCGCCAAGACCTGCTCCACCGTGGCGACGATGCCGGTGAAGCCCAGCCGGCCGGTGTGGAAAGCCTCAACCGCCTGCTCATTGGCCGCGTTGTACACCGCCATATGGGTTGCGGAGGCTGCGGCCGCGTGCTTGGCCAGCTGCACCGCTGGGAACGCGCCGTGGTCCAGGGGTTCGAACTCCCAGCTCATGGGGCGAGTCCAGTCGATGGGGCTGTCGACCTTGTGCAGGCGGTCCGGCCAACTCAATCCCAGGGCGATCGGCACCAGCATCCGCGGCGGTCCAGCCTGGGCCATGGTGGAGCCGTCGTGGAACTCGACCAGTGAATGGATGTACTGCTGGGGGTGGATCACAGTGTCAATGCGTTCGAGCGGGACATCGAAGAGCAGATGCGCCTCCACCACTTCCAGCGCCTTATTGACCATGGTTGCGGAGTTGGTGGTCACCATGACACCCATGGCAAAGTTCGGATGTTTCAGCGCCTGCTCCGGGGTGACAGCGGCCAGATCCTGGGCGGTCCAACCACGGAACGGACCGCCTGATGCGGTGAGGATCAGTTTGGCGACCTCAGTCTCACCTGTGAGTTCGCCTTCACCGGGACGGGGCACCGCGCAGACGCCTTTTTGGTGACGGCCAGACGCCAAGGCCTGGGCCAGCGCGGAGTGCTCTGAGTCCACCGGCACAACCTGTCCGGGCCGCTGGACAGCCTGTTGGACAAGAGCACCGCCGACCACCAGGGACTCCTTATTCGCAAGAGCCAGTGTGGCACCCGATCTCAGGGCCGCAAGCGTTGGTTTGAGCCCGATGGAACCGGTGACGGCGTTGAGCACCACGTCAGCTTGGGAATGTGCGGCAATGTGTTCAGCCGATTCAACACCTGAAAGCACCTCGGCACCCAGGCCCTTGAGCTGATCTGCCAGGCCCTTGGCGGCGTCGTCGTCACGGATACCCACCAGTTCCGGGCGGAAGGTGCGCGCCTGCTCCGCAAGAAGCGCAGCATTGGTCCCGGCGCAGAGGGCGACGACGCGGAATGACTCCGGATGCGCGGAGATGACCTCAAGAGCTTGAATGCCGATGGAGCCGGTGGAGCCCAAAATGGCGACGCGGCGAGGTGTGGACATGGGCTCCATTATCCCGGCTTGGCCACGGGCACCAAACTCTTCTCCTCTTGACGGAATGCCTCAAGAGGATCAAGGTGGTGAGACCACACCGCTGCAACGCGACGGAGCACCGCAATGGGAACTGCTGAGATCGTAGCCAAACCCCTACCTGAGGTGCGGCTAGCCGCCGCTACCGCCACAGTATGTGACCAGCGGACCATGGCCAGTGTGGTGGGGCCTGCGTTTGACCGGATTGCCTCAATTCTTGGAGGCACCATGGGAGCGTTGGATACCCCGATCGCGGCCTACGCCTTAGCCGATGACGGCACGCATGTCACTGTCGGCTACGAATACGTCGGTGAGCCGCATCCGGAATTCGAGATTGTCACTCTCCCTGCGGTGGAGGAGGCTCTGACCACCGTGCACCACGGAAGCATGAGCCGTATTCACCTCAGCTGGCAGGCCCTGCATGAGGAGATCAGAGCCCTGGGCTATGAACCGTTCGGCCCGTGCCGTGAGTTCTACATTCGCAGTGAGTCCTCCGATCAGTCCCATTGGGTCACGGAGCTTCAGCAGCCGGTTCGCCGCACCGCCTAGTGCAGAGTTCGGACTGAGTGACCTTCTGAGTCGATCTCTGCCGCCGCCTCACACCTCATGAGCGTCCGGGGGTGAGTATGCGCGGATGAAAGCTGAAACCCCACAATCGATGACGCGGGCAATCTCGTCTTCCTGCACAGGCAGTTGACCCGTGAACATCACCTGATTGCTGGGTATCCAAAGGAGCAGCCCTGCGAAGTGGTGGGCGGCCAATTCTGTATCGGCCACGTGCAGTAGTTGTCTTTCGTGGAGCACCTGGAGGGAAGTGCTGATGGAAGCGATGACGCGGAGGAACCCGCGTTCCCAGTAGAGCTGACCAAGATGGGGGAAACGGCCGGCCTCAGCGATGACCAGGCGCCGCAACTGCTGAACCTGAGGGTTCATGATTGACCGCATCAAACGTTCAGCGAGCAGATGCACTGCTTTCTGCGCAGATCGCAGTTCATGCATGTTGTGGACCAGCGGAGCGAAAGGATCCTGGACCTGGTTGCAGGCGTACTCGATCAGGGCAGCGAAAACCCCCTGCTTGTCTCCGAACTCTCGGTAGAGCGTCTGTTTGGAGACTGAGGCAGCGGCTGCCAACTGGTCAGTAGACGTTCCGACGTATCCATGGGTGACGAAAACGCCCCACGCCTGTTGAAGTATGTGGTCGCGTTTGCTCATATGTGGTCGTCTAATCCCTTCGATACCTGGTGAGGCCTTGTATCGACCGCACTAGACGGCACCGTACCCGTCAGTACTACTTAGTACCCGAATGCTCACCAGGGAGGCCCTCATGTCATTTCAGGCGTATCTCGACAAAGTCGAAGAGAAGACAGGGCTCACGCCGCGCCAGTTGGTACAGCGCGCCCAGGAGCGGGGCTACGATTCCCCCGAGGTCAAGGCGGGCGAAATCCTGGAATGGCTGAAAAGTGAATACGGACTTGGTCGGGGTCACGGCATGGCAGTAGTCCATGTCATCAAGAAGGGACCGACGATCGACAGTAAACATGTTGGATCAACTGGATCACACCGGGATGGGTCCACCACACTCTGGTTAGACGGGGCAGCTACCAAGCCCACTCCACAGTGAAGGCCGAGGCACCGGGCACAGTTGAGGCCCGAGGGGGCCGAAGCTCGACGATCCCCGTGAGCCGGGACACGGCAAGCAGGTAGGCTGGGTGCACCCCACTCTTAGACGTTTCGGCCACAAGCCGATGTGAAGGAGCATTCCATGGAGATTACTCTGCGTGATGTGCAGGCCGAGGACTTGGACCAGTTCTTCGCCTTTCAGCAGGACGCCGACGCGGCTCATATGGCCGGGTTTGCCCCGACCAACCCTAAGGATCGGTCCATTTTCGACCACCACTGGGGTGAGCTGCTCAATGATAAGAAGTCATTGGTGCGCACGATTGATGTGGATGGGCAGGCCGCCGGCTCCATTGCGGTGTTCCGCGACGGCGATATCCATGAAGTGATGTTCTGGACCGATAAGCAATTCTGGGGAAATGGTGTCACGACCACCGCATTTGACCAGTTCCTAGAAGAGTTCACTGAACGGCCACTGCGCGCCCGGGTAGTAACTGACAATATGGGCACGCTGAAGATTTTGGAATCCCGCGACTTCAAGGAGATCGGCGAGGAGCAGGTCTTCTCTAATGCCCGCGCTCAGGTCGTCACCGAGAAACTCTTCGAACTGGCGCATTGAGCACTGTGACTTCCGAGAAACTCCATACCTCTCATGCGCCGCTGCGGTGGGGCGTCTTGGCCACTGGTTGGATCGCTCGCCGCTTCACAGCCGATGCCCTGCTGGCCGGGCTGAATGTCAACGCAGTTGGGTCGCGGTCGGCGGAGTCCGCCCAAGAATTTGCGAACTCGTTTGGCATCGAGAGGGCCCATGGTTCCTACTCTGGGCTGCTCACCGACCCGAACGTGGACATCGTGTATGTGGCAACACCGCACCCTGCCCATTTTGACGCAGCCATGGCGGTCCTTGAGGCCGGCAAGCATGTGCTGGTGGAAAAGCCGCTGACCCTCAACCAAGCGCAGGCTGAGATGCTGCGTGAGACGGCGCTTGCCAAAGGCCTCTACGCCAGCGAAGCGATGTGGACCAGGTACCTGCCGCATATGGCGCGAATCCGGCAGATCATCACCTCCGGTGGTCTTGGTGAGATTCGGACATTGCATGCCGATCATGCCCAAAGCCTGCCGACAGATCCAGCACATCGGATTAATGCGCTCGAGCTCGGCGGTGGGGCGGTGCTCGATCTGGGCGTATATCCGGTCTCATTCGCCTGGGACATGCTCGGTGCGCCGAAGACCATTCAGGCTTCAGGACGGCTCGGGGAGACCGGGGCAGACACTGAAGTCGGTGTGCTGATGACGCATGCCTCAGGTGCGCTGTCGACCTGCTCGGCTTCCTCACGCGGGGCGGGGTCGAACACCGCCCATATTGTCGGCACAGAGGGACGGATTGAGATCGACCGGATGTGGTTCACTCCGGCTACGTTCACCCATTACGACTCTGAAGGCAGCGTGGTGGAGAAGTACGTCTCCGATGTGCCAGGCCATGGGATGCAGCTTCAGGCGCTGGCCGCAGAGAAATACATCTCAGCAGGAACCCTCTCCGGCGAACTGATGACCTTGGACGATTCAGTCGCAATCATGGGAACCCTTGATGAGATCCGCCGCCAGATCGACGTGCGCTACCCCGAGGACGCTTCGCCGGCGGCAACTGCTTCCCGATAGGCCTGGTCTAAATCGTCATGAACTGACGGCCCGCTCTGAGAAGAGGGAACGCCCAGATGCACCACACGCAGTTCTGCCATGAACCGCTCCCACAGTAGCGGACCGCCGTCTTCCAGCACCTTGGCGCGGACACTGAGCTCTGGGCTCACGGGTAAGAATTTTCTGCCCCATGAGCCGAGCTGGACCAGGACGGGAACGAGCTGGATCGACTGCTCGGTCAAGCTGTAGAGCTGTCGCTGTTTATGCGCAGGGTCCTGCTGCTTAGTCACTAGCCCTTGATCTGTGAGCTGCTTGAGGCGAGAGCTGAGAATGTTTGAGGCAATGCCTTCCTCAGATTCCCCCAGCAACTGACGGTAGTACCGCCGGTTGCCGAACATAATGTCCCTAATCACGACCAGGGACCAGCTGTCACCGAGCACCTCGAGTGAAAGATTGATAGGACAGCCTGAACGGTGCTGCTCCGCCTGCGCCATGGCTCTCCTTCCTCAGAGTTTCCTCAACTGCTTGCATTCTACAGGCAGTTATGGTCACATGAGGATACCGGTTGCATAGTGCACCCGGAATTTACCTAGGAGACGACATGAGCACCGCGAGCACACCCAGCCATATTCTGATCCATCGCTACACCCCGGGAACAGGACCCCAGGAAGGCTCACCCGAGCTGGAAGCCGAGATGGAGGTATGGGACAGGATTGACAAAGAACTGCGCAGCACCGGCCAACTAGTGTCCGGGTGGGCACTAAGTGACCCCTCCACAACCATTGGCAAACCAGCGGAGCCCACAACATCACAGACGATTTTCGCCATTCACGCCTTATCGGCCGCAAGCGACACTGAGGCTGAGAGCATCGCTGCTCGAATGCCGCATCTGGAATACGGATCCACCGAAATTCGGAAGCTCATGGTGTAGTGATGACAACCTTCATCTACTCAGCGACAGCTTCCGTGGATGGATATATTGCCGGCCCGGGTGGAGATATGCAGTGGTTGGCGCCCTATATGGGGAGAGAACCAGACCGACTGTTCGAACAGGTGATTCCTCAGGTGACCGCGCTACTGATGGGCCGGACTACTTTTGACGGAGATGACCCGAATGCCGGAGACCCAGAACAGGAAGGCGCATTTGAAGGCCAGTGGAAGGGCCCTCAAATTGTCTTGACCCACCGGTCGGTGGACACCGCAGCCAAGGGCTTCACCATCACTCACACCCTAGAGGAAGCGATCGAGACTGCACGCAAGGCCGCCGGAGCTCAAGGCATGGTTCACATCCTTGGCGCCGACGTCGCCCGCCAATGTTTCCAGGTCGGTGTCATAGACGAGGTTCTCCTCGGCACGGTTCCGATTCTTCTTGGCGGAGGTACTCCACTTTTGCGTGGGTCCAAGGGTTCGTTCCCACTTGAGCTGATTGATCAATCGCCTTCGGGAGGCATGACTCGCCGCTTCCGAGTCATGAAGTAGACCGTGCGGTGCCAGTGGCATTGAGCCGCCCCATAATGCCTGCCTAGAAGGCACGTGGCATGAGGAAGCTCTGCCTGATGGCTTCCTCGCGTCGATCCTCTGCTTCCTGAAGGCGGCGCCGTCGTGCATTCACCTTTGCTTCATTATTGGCACTGGCATGCCGACTTTGCGCCGACGTCTCGGCCCACTGAGCCAGAGCTTCTGAAAGCGCCAAGGCGGCGCGTTGAATCAGGCTGAGTTCGCAGACGGTAGCGGTTGCGGTATGGGCTAAGTGCGCCATGACGATCTTCTCCGTAGACTAGTGCCAAGAAACACTTGCAGAGATTTCTTTGCAAGTACTAATCTGCAACTATACCTATGCAAAGGTTTCTCTGCAACATGTCTGAATCGCGTAGTACGGCCGAACGCTTCGCCGATAGTGTCCAGGTGAAGGATGTCCGCACCCTCAAAGCGTTTGCCCATCCTTTGAGGATGCAGATTCTCGAATACTTGAATGACCGTGAGGAGGCTACTTCTACGACATTGGCCCGCCATCTGAATGAATCGACGGGACAGACCTCGTACCACTTGAGGCAGCTGGAGAAATTCGGACTCGTTGAAGAGGCAGAGGGCAAGGGAACTGGCCGGGAGCGCTGGTGGCGGTCAAAGGGGCTCAATGTGGCACCAGAGGACGCCCAGGCTCTCGCCCAAGAGTCCCATTTGCTACGCACTTTAGCTCAGCGTCAGACTGCTGAGCGGGCCGAGAAGCTCAGCACCTTCCAAGGTCGGCTCGCGGAAGAGGACACCGAGTGGGTGGAAGCCTCCGCCATGAGCACCATTAGCACATTATTGACGCCCGCTGAACTCTTGGCCTTCCGAGAGGAAGTGTGGGATGTGGCGGACCGTCATACCGAGGCGGCAAAGAACCGCCGTGAAGCCGGTGACACCGAGAATCGGCGTCGGGTCCGGATCCACTTTGACGCATTCCCACTCCCCCAGGACGATACCGAAGGTGACAGTTGAGCCGCTCCGTTGCTCTTCCGCCGTGGCCCGCGGTCCCTCCACGTCATGGAAAGGTGCAGCTACGACCAGTCCGTGACGAGGACACCGCACTGGCCATCGGGCTGTCCACCGACAGCTATGTGCCGCAGATAGGGTCGCTTCCGGATCACGCCTCCGAGGCTGAAGCGAAGGACTGGGTCCACAGGCAGAAGCGCCGCCATAGCGACGGCGCCGGGTTCTCATTCGTTATCGAAGCTACTGCGACGGGTACCGGAGTCGGGCACTGCGGGCTTTGGCTGAGAGATCTTGCAGCTGGCAGAGGCTCCGCCGGGTACTCTGTGCTCCCCGAGCAGCGGGGCATGAGCTTCGCCGCCGATGCACTGGCTGCACTCACAACTTTCGGCTGGAGCATTGCGGGTCTGCACCGCATAGAGCTTTACATCGAACCTTGGAACGCTGGATCGATCCGTACGGCGGAGAGAGCCGGCTACCTGCGAGAAGGGCTGCTCCGCAGCCACCAAGAGATCGGCGGCACACGGCGGGACATGCTTCTCTACGCTGAAGTACGCAGTTGATATGACCCAGCTGGGTTAGCCCACAGACGCCATGATCTCAGTCATGCGGTCCAGGAAGGCGTCTACCTGGGCTTCGTCGTAGGCCTCAGTGGCAGTTGCCGTGGAGAAGGTGATGGTGCGGATCTCATCGACACTCATCGGGTTCTCACCATCGAGGTACTTTTCTAGCTGGCGGCACAGCTGGTCTACCTCGCTCTTGCGGTATCCCACGCTGCTTTCACCCACGGGTTCGCGGAATCGCTGAACATCAGGCCGTTCCATCCGAGCCCGCAGCGGCTGTGAACGGTAGTGGAGCTGTTCGTACCAGGCGTCTTCGCCGAACTGCTCAATGTAGCGGTCACGCTCTGCACCGGCAAAGGCGTCCTCAAGGCGGTCCAGAGCAGAGTCGACCTCAGCTGGGTCATATCCGCCGGGGCCCATTGAGAAGCTGGCCTGGCGAATCTCCGCCAACGGCATGCCCCGTCCAGAGTCGTAGGCTTCACGGGCGCGGGCCATGAATTGGTCGACTTCGGCGCGGTCGTACCCCTGATCATTGTCATCCAACAGGGTGAACAGTGGTGCGGAAGTTGTAGACATAGCTATAAGCCTAACGGCAGACCGACTGAGTCTCCGGTCAACGCCACGATCACAAAATATGCGGTGGGCATAGCGAAGACCAGTGAGTCCAATCTGTCCATCACGCCGCCGTGACCGGGCAGCACATTGGACATGTCTTTGATAGCAAGTTCGCGTTTGACCATGGACTCGCTAAAGTCACCGGCGGTGGACGCCACGACGACCGCTGCGGCGAGGATGGCCCCCACATAGAGCGCTTCATCGAAGATCAGCCAAGAAGCCAGCACGCCGACCGCCACGGCCCCCAGCATGGATCCAGCGAAACCTTCCCAGGATTTCTTGGGCGATATTTTCGGAGCCATCGGGTGCTTGCCGAATTTCACCCCGGCGATAAAACCAAAGGTGTCATTGGAGACCACCAGGAGGACCACAATGACGAGTCTCCATTCGCCCTGTTCGACTTGAAGCACCAGCAGAGCGAAGGAGATGAGGAATGGCACCCAACAGGCGACGAAGAGCGAGGCAACGATGCTTCGTCCCGGGTCGGGCACTCGCCAGAGGACAGCTCCGACCATCACTGCAACCCCGGTGATCATCAGCCCTAGGGTTAGGGCTTCCACCCCACCCCAGTAGGCGGCGGCGGGCATGGCCGCGGCACCCAAGTAGAGCGGCGCCTTCGGGATCCGCAGCCGTGGGTTGTCCTTCAGTTCGTATGCTTCCAGTGCGCGGGCAACTTCCCACACACCTAAGCAGAGGACGACGACCCAGACAGCGATCAGCAGCGGTTGGAACCAGAAGATACCGAACACTGCGGGAACGAGGAGCGCGGCTCCAGTGGCGATCGCGGCCGGGAGGTTACGGCCGGCCTTGTTCCGCCGCGGTGATTCCGGAGCCGTTGTGGGCTGAGAGTCTTGTGGCGGCGTCGTCATCACGTGCTCAGACTTCGAGCAGCTCCGCCTCTTTGCGTTTGATCATGTCGTCAATGCGCTCGGTGTACTGTTTGGTCATGGTGTCGAGCTCTTTGAGCCCACGGTCGCCGTCGTCCTCACCAATGTCGCCATCTTTGACGGCCTTGTCGATGGCCTCTTTAGCTTTGCGACGCGCGTTGCGCACCGAAACCTTGTGGTCTTCGCCCTTGGACTTCACGAGCTTGACGTACTCCTTGCGGCGCTCCTCGGTCAGGTCCGGCATGGTGATGCGAATCTGCTTGCCGTCATTGGATGGGTTGGCGCCGATTTCTGAGTCGGAGAGCGCCTTCTCGATCTCGCGCATTGCCGAGACGTCATAGGGGGTGATGAGGATGGTGCGTGCGTCTGGGATGGTGAAGGACGCCAGTTGCTGCAGAGGCGTAGGAGCGCCGTAGTAGTCCACCAACACCTTGGAGTACAAAGCGGGGTTGGCGCGGCCTGTGCGCACGGTGGCAAAGTCTTCGGACGATGCGTCAACGGCCCGCTGCATCAGCTCATCGGCTTCGAGCAGGGTCTCTTCAGTCACGGGTCTCTCCTTGGGCTATAGGGTCTTGGATCACAGTCTATCGGTCGGCAGCTCTCCGTTTAGGGAGTGACCAGAGTGCCGATTTCTTCACCGAGCAGCGCACGTGTGACGTTGCCTGGAGCTTCCATGCCGAAGACTCTCATGTCCAGACCGTTGTCATTGCACATGGTCATGGCGGTTTGGTCCATCACGCGGATATCGCGGTGCAACGCCTCGGTGTAGGTGAGTCGGTCAAGCTTTTCAGCGCTGGCGTCCTTTTGCGGATCTGCTGTGTAGACCCCATCAACACCGGATTTACCCATCAGCACCATATCGGCACCGACTTCGAGGGCCCGTTGGGCGCAGACGGTATCGGTTGAGAAGTAGGGCATTCCAGCGCCGGCACCGAAGATCACGACCCGGCTTTTCTCCATGTGGCGAATGGCTCGCAGAGGAATGTAAGGTTCGGCGACCTGGGCCATGCCAATAGCTGTCTGCACGCGGGTGGGCTGGCCAGACTGTTCGAGGAAGTCTTGCAGAGCCAGAGCATTCATCACGGTGCCGAGCATGCCTATGTAGTCCGCACGTGACCTGTCCATTCCGGCCCTGGAGAGTTCCGCCCCGCGGAAGAAGTTGCCTCCACCGACAACGACTGCGACCTCGACTTTGTCGTTGACCGCAGCGATTTGTTCGGCGATTCCACGGACAGTGGCCGGGTCGACGCCGACTGCGCCTCCACCGAAGACTTCACCGGAGAGTTTGAGCAGCACACGACGGCGGTCAGTTGCGTTCTCAGCCATCAAATTCCTTTCAGGGCAGACGAAAAGGGGGCGACCATCTGGATGAGATGGCCACCCCCTTTTCGGTCGGTCAGACGTTTGAAGTAAGTCTAACCGTTAGGTGAATGTGTTGGCCTCGCTCTATGAGCTGCCTACGCGGAAGCGGGCGAATGCCACGGCGTTGGTGCCAGCCTGCTCGAGGACCTTAGCCACGGAGACTTTGGGGTCCTTGGCGAACGGCTGGTCTACCAGCACGTGCTCCTTGAAGTACGCGTTAGTCCGGCCTTCAATGATCTTCGGCATAGCCTGCTCTGGCTTGTTCTCAGCCCGAGCAGTCTCCTCCGCGATCCGACGCTCGTTCGCGACAGTGTCTTCTGGCACCTCATCCCGTGTCAGGTAGGACGGGGAGAAGGCTGCAGCGTGCACAGCCACATCGTGAGCTGCAGTCCGAGCTTCCGGAGTGTCCGCGTCCACGGCCACCAACACGCCGACCTGGGCAGGGAGGTCCTTGGACGTCTTGTGCAGGTATGGGTCAACGTAAGAGCCGGTGACCTTGGCCAGACGGCGGACCACAATTTTCTCTCCGAGAATTGCGGCACCTTCCTCAGTCACGTAGTCGCTGACCTTGCGGCCATCAATGTCTGCCTCGAGCAGCGCCTCCACAGAGTCAACGCCGTGCGCGACGGCTGCTTCGAGGACGCTCTCAGCCAGGGTGATGAACTTGTCGGACTTTGCCACGAAGTCAGTCTCGGCGTTGATCTCGAGCATGTAACCGGTGGTGCCGTCAACAACCTTGGAAAGCACAAGACCCTCAGCAGCGGAGCGACCTTCGCGCTTGGCCGCGCCTTTGAGTCCCTTGATGCGGATAGCCTCGATGGCTTTCTCAACGTTGCCGTCGGCTTCGTCGAGAGCTTTCTTCACGTCCATCATGCCTGCGCCGGTCCTCTCGCGCAGTGCTTTGATGTCAGCAGCGGTGTAATTCGCCATGAATGTCTGTGTCCTCTCAGATCAGAGTAGGTGGATCAGCTGTCGGAGGTCTTCGCTGCAGCTTCGCTGGCGTCAGCGTTGACAGGCACTTCTGCTTCACCGGTCTCTGACTCAGCGGCAGCGTCGCCTGCGGTGCTTGGGGAAGCCTGGTCGGGCTCCTGCTCGGCGGCAGTCTCAGCAGTCTTCGGCTCGGCAGCGGCCTGCTCCGCGTTTTTCTGCTCAGCTGCGTGCTTCTCCAGAAGTTCACGCTCCCACTCGGCCATTGGCTCTGCTGCTGCACCGGAACCGCCTCCGCGGCGCTCCTCGCGGGCGATCAGGCCGTCTGCCACGGCGTCGGCAACTACTCGGGTCAACAGGTCAACGGAGCGGATGGCGTCGTCGTTGCCGGGGATCGGGTAGTCAACTTCATCAGGATCGCAGTTGGTGTCGAGGATAGCGATGACTGGGATGCCCAGCTTCTGCGCCTCATCGACTGCCAGGTGCTCTTTGTTGGTGTCCACAATCCACATGGCGGAGGGCGTCTTGGTCATGTTGCGGATACCGCCAAGGTTGGCCTGCAACTTGTCCAGCTCGCGGCGGAGCAGCAGCAGTTCCTTCTTGGTGTGACCGGAACCGGCGACGTCCTCGAAGTTGATCTCTTCCAGTTCCTTCATACGCTGAACGCGCTTGGAGACGGTCTGGAAGTTGGTCAGCATACCGCCGAGCCAACGGTGGTTGACGTAGGGCTGGCCGACGCGTGTGGCCTGCTCCGCGATGGCTTCCTGACCCTGCTTCTTGGTGCCGACAAACAGGATGCTGCCGCCGTGGGCGACTGTCTGCTTGACGAAGTCGTAGGCGCGGTCAATGTAGCTCAGCGACTGCTGGAGGTCAACGATGTAGATACCGTTGCGCTCGGTGAAGATGTAGCGCTTCATCTTGGGGTTCCAGCGGCGAGTCTGGTGGCCGAAGTGCACACCGGAGTCGAGCAGCTGACGCATAGTTACGACAGGCATGATGTCCTTTCACTGCCGGGCTTCTCACACAGGTGACCTGTGCAGCGCCGGCTCAATTGTTTATCGGTTGCAATACTGCCCGGTTTACCCGAGCTCCTAGCGAGGTCAAAGGTGTGAACCTGATGCTCCCCGACACGCAAAAAACTCCTGATCAGGAGCGAATTGACGTGGACCGAAGGGAACATCCTCACCAGAGGTGCAGGTGAGTTTCCCACGCGCGTAGTCAACTGTCATGTGGGCACCAAAAAATACACACAGTCAAGCTGCTGTGTGTAGTCTAGCGCGGCGCCGGAGTTTTCCCCAACTGGCGGGGTATAGGCCAAACCCGCCGCATTGTCCACAAATGCCAGACAATGAGCTGCGCACCACTGGAGGGTCAGCTCATCCTTATTGCCATGACCCTTGAGCAGCCAACGACGACGCCGGCTCCCTTTCCGGATTCAGGCCGCCCTGTGCTCTGGTGGCCTCGTCCTCGGCAGCTGCTGGTATTGCTGCTTCTGGTGTGTGCGCTATTTGGTGTGCCACCTGCGTCGGCGCAGCATGGGCACCCGCACTGGCTGCCTCCGGTTGATGGGGACGTGGTGAAGGAGTTTGCCGCTCCCCCGGCCCCGTGGGCAGCTGGTCATCGAGGAGTGGACTTGGCTGCGTCAGACGGCGTGGAGATTCGCTCCCCCGCGGATGGGGTGGTGAGCTTCTCCGGCGTCGTCGTGGACCGCGAGGTCCTCTCCATCAACCACGGTGGAGGATACATCAGCTCTTTCGAACCTGTGGAGTCCGAACTGGAGGTCGGAGATTCAGTCACCGAAGGCCAACCTGTCGCGGCACTAGGCACCTACGACGACGGCAGCCACCACTGCGACTCCCCCTGCCTGCACTGGGGTGTGCGTCTCTTCGGTGAGTACATCAACCCGCTGCTTATGCTCGGCGAACTGGAACCCTCCGTGCTGCTGCCGCTGGACAACAGCTGAGCAAAGCTTGAGGCGAAATATTTGGCGTTCTGATCATTCGCGCCAATCGTTCAGAACTGACTCGATCGTCGAAATGTCCACCTTCGGCAGATCAGCTGCAACCAGTTCAACGGTCTCCTCGAGAAGTGCATGCAAAGTTGGAGCTCCCTGGATGGGCCCAACTGTCAAAGCTGAAAATAATCTGTCGCTGAAGCCAACAGGTGCCCGGGTGAAACGCCCCACCAGGTGTCGAGACCATTTAAACGATGGATGCTCAATGTAGATCCGGTTGAGCGCGCATAACGTGCCGAGAATGACTTCCGTAGCTTCAGAGCACGCACGATGCAGCATTGCCAAGTCGTCACGCTGCAGCAATGCCGACCAGAGCCGCCACCGGTTAAGCCGCTCAGGTGTGAGGAAGCTGGTGGCCGTGGCGACCGCCAGGGGCCCCGGATACGTCGCGGAACTCCGCCAACGGGTCACCAGCTCTTCCCCATACAGCGGCTCACCCTCATGGATCGCCGACATCCGCATCTGCCGTATGAGATGCGGCTCGTCGGCGGCATCCATTAACGCTATCCAGGAGTCGATCTCAGCAACACTGAATCCGCTTACCGTCACCTCTGCGTCACAGATTCTCACATTTTCAGACCACTCCGCGTCTTCAATGTCATAAGGCCATAGCTTCGTCACTGCGCCCTGGAGAGCAAGAGTCGGGTCACGACGCTGATCATCAGTTGGCGGCACAGTCCAATAGACGTCAAGTTCGACATCGGAGAATTCATCGTTTCGACCGCGCCCCAGTGACCCCGCGAGCATGACGGCTGAAACATTCCCGGTGGCTACATACTGGTCAGCTAGCTCCTGAGCCGCTTTACGTCGGTGCATATGCTCACCTTACTCATCAGTCCTCCTCGCTCAGGGCCGCTCGTTCCCGGCCTGACGCCTAACCGGGCCAGCGAAGTCATGCAGTTTAACCTAGGCCCCGAGCAGAGCCAGCGGAACTACCGCTACGCCATCCTCCCGTCTATAGGCGTATTTGCCGGTCGTCAAGACCACGAGGTCTGCAACATTATCCTTGAGCTGCTCCTTCAACCACAGCAGATGCTTCACATCACTGGCTTCCACAGACGACGAGAGCTTGACCTCAATCCCGAGAATCTGACCTTCGCGGCCTTCCACGATCAGGTCAACTTCATGGTCCCCATTGCGCGTGCGAAGATGCCCCACCCGCGCCCGAGCTGCTTCAGCGGCCACTTTAACACTCAGGGTCGCCAAGGACTCGAACAACGGGCCGGCCATATGCGCTCCTCGTGGGGAGGCAAGCTTTTTGGCGTTGAGGTTAAGTAGGCGCGCTGCCAATCCCGGATCGGCAAGTTGATGCTTAGGTGCCTGCTGCAGCCGCGTGAATGGATTGAGACTTGGGCTCCACCCTGGCGTCGGATCAAGGAGCCACAGCTGAGTCAGATGGTCCCGGTAAGTGATCGTCGTCCCTTTGGCCGGCTGATTCCCGTCACCTGCGGTAGTGGCATCCAGAATTTCCGAGTATTTGGCAGTGCTGGACGAAGCTGCGGCATATGCGGCAAGCCAACGGCGAAGGACTTCAGGACGTCGGGAGGCGAAGCCGAGCTCTGGAAGATCCCGGTCAATTACCCGCTGCACATAAGCTTCGAGCAGATCTTCTCGGTAGTCTGCTGAGCGCTTGGCAATGCCTGGAAACCCGCTGGCGGCTACAGCCTCCATGTAGTCGGTCCCACCAAATTCAGTGGAACCGCTGACCTCTACACCCCCAGCACCCAGTAGCGCTTTGAGACTGACCGAGGGAGTGACCTCGCCTCGTTCATACAGAGCCATCGGTCGCATACGCAGGGAAAGTATCCGTCCAGCCCCGCTATGGGTTCCCTGGCTAGAAGCCGGAGTAGCGCTACCTGTCAGCAAGAAGCTGCCGGGCGGTGCGTCTTCATCTACCTGACGCCGGATCGCATCCCATATCCGCGGCAGTTTCTGCCACTCATCGATCAATGTGACCTTCTCAGCACTGAAGGAGAGCGCCAAATCTGCACTGAGCAGAGCCCGCTGGTCCTCGTCGTCCAACATCCATACCGACGAGGCTCGACGCCTGGCTGTCGCCGTTTTTCCCACACCTTTGGGACCTTCGATAGCCACGGCAGGAGCCACCTGAAGAAGCTCATCCAGCTGAATATCCAGGGTTCGCGGACGGTAACTCATTTTCACACTGTACCCTGAGCAGTTTTCATAGTGAACCTTCAGCAGACTACATACTAAACTTCTAGCATGACTCAGGCTGAACTTTGAGCACCTTCCCCGATTGAGGCTTTCGCACGCGTTAGAGACCGAATCCGTGGGCAGCAGGTCACCGCAGAATTGACCTGACGGCTCCGGCCGGCCGAGACATTCGCTCCCCCGCAGATAGTGTGGTGAGTTTCTCCGGCGGCGTCGTTGACCGAGAAGTTCTCTCCATCAACCACGGCGGTGGCTATGTGAGCTCCTTCGAACCCGTCGCATCCGCCCTCGAGGTCGGAGACACAGTCACCGAAGGTGACATCATCGCTACCCTATCCACCTACGACGCCGGCGGCGAGATTGAGTGGTGCAATAGATCGCTGTTGGCGGTACATCAGGAGGAAACAGCGCGACTCAGAGGGAGCCTTACGGTGAATATGGTCTTCCCGGGACGGCTGGAGATGTCCACCTGGCCCTGATGTGCCTGCACGATAGCTTGGACGATGGACATGCCCAGTCCGGTGCTTCCGGCGGTCCGTGACCTCGAGCTGTCGCCGCGGACGAACCGGTCAAAGAGCCGCTCCTGAAGTGGAAGTGCAATCCCAGGACCGTCGTCTTCAACCTGAATCACCGCTGAAGCGCCCTGTGCGCCCAGTCTGACGATCACCGTTGTCCCTGCCGGAGTGTGGGTGCGTGCATTGCTCAGTATGCCATCACCTGGTGCAGCCTATGAGCGTCACCGTGCACGAAGATCTCAGCCGCGTCCTCTTCGAGCTCCATGACCCATCGGTGGTGAGGGCCGGTAACCTGGGCGTCAGCACAGGCATCGACGACGACGCCAGCCAGCGGTACAGCGTCTTGGCGCAGCGGGGCCCCGGAGTCCAGCCTGGCCAACAGCAACAGGTCTTCGACCATGACGGCCATCCGAGCCGATTCTGACCCGATGCGTTCCAAAGATCGCTTCACAGTCTCCGGTAGCGGCTCCTTAACCCGAGAGGCCAGCTCTGCGTAGCCGCTCACCGAGGCAAGTGGAGTGCGCAGTTCATGGCTGGCGTCGGCGACGAATCGCCGCAGTCGCTCTTCGCTCTCCTGGCGGACCTGCAGTGAGCCCTCCACATGGTCGAGCATCGTGTTGAAAGCAGCCCCGACCTGACCGGTCTCAGTATGCGCTCGCGTGTCGGCCGGGGGCAGCCGCTCGCTGAGATTGACGGTTCCGGAGGACAGGGGTGTCTGCGCCACCCGGATGGCCGCCCGAGCGAGGCGATCCAGCGGGTGGAGCCCAAGACGGATCAGTGCAAGTGCGCCGAGTAGCGCCAGACCGACAGTCACCAGGGCGACCAGCGAGAAAATCAACACCTGATCGCGGATGGTCTGGTGCACCTCGGAGAGCGACTGGCCCGCGATGACTGTGGCAGTGGAGCCGGAGCTTTGAATCTGTTCGGCGGCCACTCGGTAGTAACCTTGCTCTCCCAGGTTCACCTCCACAGGATCGGCTTCGGTGCCCTCCGCGGCCATAAGGTCTGCTATCTGGTCTTCTGTCAGCTCGACGACGGCGCCGCCTTCCTCCTCGACGACTTGGCTCACTTGGGTCTCACCGTCGAGGACCACCAAGGTGACGGATCCTCGCTGGGGACCAGGACCGAAGTCGCCCGGGGGCAGTCCCTGCTCGGGCGACTCTTGCGCATCACGGGGCGCGCCGGCCTCTTCACGGTTGGGACTGCTGAAGTCACCCCGAGACTGAGCCTCCGCGAAGTTCTGCGCGGAGATGTCCAGCGAGATTCGCAGCTGATCGTCCAACCGGTCCAATAGGCTGCTTCGCTGCATGCTCACACTGACGCTGCCTATGATCACCACTGCCGTGATCAGCAGCGCCACAATGCTGACGGCGAGCTGGCGGCGCAGCGGCCATTGGCTCACCCGGGGCAGTTGGCGCGGCCTCTTACGCATCCGCGGCCCTGATGGAGTACCCGACTCCGCGAAATGTGTGGATCATCGGCGGGCCCAGTTGGTCGATTTTCTTGCGCAGATAAGAGATGTAGAGCTCGACCACACTGGCCCTCCCGCCAAAGTCGTACTCCCACACTCGGTCGAGAATCTGTGCCTTGCTCAGCACGGTCCTGGGATTCTCCATGAGGTAGCGAAGCAGGGAGAACTCGGTGGCCGTCAGCTCGATCTGTTTCCCGTCGCGGGTGACCTCGTAGGTCTCCTCGTTCAGCAACAGGTCACCGACGACCAGCACTGGGTCGGCAGGGCCCGTGGTGAGTACGTGTCGCCGGATCATTCCACGGAGCCGCACAATGACTTCTTCGAGACTAGCCTCGGTCTTTCATGACACGAGGGCCTGAGAGGCCGTAGATAGACGAGAGTGCCGCTCCGACAA
>NZ_VAVZ01000017.1 GCF_005771525.1 Nesterenkonia salmonea
CTGGAGCAGACATACTCCATTCTATCCCCAGACGGCCTAACTATTTACGAGACACACCACTAGGTTCTTCGGTCTCTGTCTGTGTCGTGCCATTCGGGTCAGACTCGGGCGCAGCGTCGTCGTTCCCGTTGCAGGCAGCCAGGGCCAGCAGCGACAGAGAACTCAGCGAGGTTATTGTGATTAGTCGACTTCTGCGCATGATTCAGGGTCTTTCAGCGTCGCTTCCATCAGCCTTCCCCAGACTGCGAACTCCAACTGAACATGGGCTCAATTCTCGGTATCAACTCGGTATCGAAATGGACTAGTAGGTGGTTCGCGACTTCTTATGGAACCCGACAAGGACGGCGCCGTAGAGGACACCTGCCACGGCGAGGAGGATCGTGAAGCCGTCCGCCTCCGCGATGATGAGGGGCACTACGGAGAGAACAGCCACAAAGACACCCGTGGCGGGAACCAGGCGTGACCGGGTAATCGTTGCTAGTCCACTCTGGTGGTCATCTGCCTCACCGGACTCCCTCTCCCGGATTTCTTGTCGACGCTGACTGATGATGATGCCGAGCACGATGATGACGGTAAGGGGCGCGGCGAGTCCTAATCCCAGGATCGCCCCCACCGTGAGAGCGTTTTGGAGCTCCTCACCGACGACCTCAAAAGTTACTGTCATGTGCCAGAGCCCCTGGCCGTAGTAGGCCCGGTACACCAGGGCAGCGCAGGTTCCGAACAGAAGCAGCGCCTGGATGCATACCCAGCCCAGTGTCTTCGTAAGAGGGCCGCAGGCAAGAATCCTGTACGTGCTCACTCCGCGACGGGCCGCGAACCACTGGGCACCGAGTGCCGGCACAACCGGTGCCACGATCAGTGCCAGTGAGGCCCCCACGTGTCCGGTGGCCGCCACAACGAGGGCTCCCAGCCAACACATGAGGAACGAGAGCTGCATGCCGAATGCCTGAGCCTCCAGGTATACCGATCGTTCGCGTTCGTCGGCGTAGTTCGCATTGTCGATGTTCACCAACTGTTCAGCAGCTGAATCGATGACATTGCCCCTGCGTTTCATGTTCGCCTTTCTGACTTCTCAGGAACCGGCTCCCCTGCGCCGAAGAGCACCTCTACGGTGGTGCCCAGCAGCCGAGCTATGCGCAACGCTAAAAACACTGACGGTGCGTAGTCGCCTTGCTCGACTGCCACGATGGTCTGTCTGCTCACGCCCACTGACCCTGCCAGTTCCGCCTGGGTCATCCGCAGATCTTTCCGGAGAACTCGCACCGGGTGATCGCGAGTCCCCGCTGCGGCAGGAGGGCTTGCCTTGCGAGACATCATCACCACATGACAACTTAACTTGACATAGAAAGTCAAGGATATTTGTCACTCTTGATCTTGTATTTTGCTGGTGAAGGGCTGAGTGCATCGTTGTGGCTGGACTGCTACCCTGCGGTTTCGTCCGCAATTAGGAGGTACTCGGCAAATGGACATGACCCATAGCATGAAACTGGTCACTTCGGTGGCTGCGGCTGCGCTGCTCTTCGGGCTCGCTGCCTGCGATAACGACGATGCCGACGCGCCTGATAACGGTGGAGATGCGGCCGAACAGACTGAGAACGGAGACGCCGCCGCTGAGGGCGCAGAACCTGGCGAAGACCCCGAGCAGCCCGAGATGCCAGAGCCAGACCTTGAGGACGTCCCAGACGTGGTGGCTGAGGTCAATGGTGAGGACATCAGTGGCGAGGAATACAGCACCGCCTATGAGCAGCAGTTCATGCAGATGGCCATGCAGGCTCAGATGTCGGGTCAGTCCGTGGATGAGGAAGTACTCCAGGAGCAGATTCTGGACAGTCTCATCGGAGTGGAGCTGCTGAGCCAGGATGCAGAGGATTCGGGCTACGCTGCGAGCGAGGACGAAGTCGACGAAGAGCTGGAAGCCCTTGCTGAGCGAAACGATCTCGAGACCGTGGAGGAAATCCTCGATCTTGCTGAAGAGCAGGGCATCAGCGAAGAGGAACTCCGCGAAGAGGTATCCCAGGAAGTGATGATCAACCAGCTCATCGAATCCAAAGACGTTGAAGAGCCTTCAGAGGATGAGATCGAAGAAGCTTACGAGCAGCAGGTCGCTCAGCAGGAAGCCATGCAGGAGATGGAAGGTGAGGACGGTGAGGAGACCGAGGTCCCATCCCTTGAGGATCTGCGTCCGCAGATTGAGGAGGAACTGTCCACCCAGAAGGAGAATGAGGCGATTCTCGCTCATATCGATGACCTGCGCGAAGACGCCGATGTTGAAGTCCACATCTAAAACGCCGTAGCAAGCACGCCGCACCAGCTAGCTGAGGGATAATCTCCATGTGACCAAAGCACCGGAAACGGCGGCACTGCCCTGGCAATCCTCTCAGGTTGCTAGGGCAGTCCATGCTGGGGTGGCGTTGCTCTGCGCAGCTGGTCTGCTCAGCTCGCTGTACCTGGGGTGGACCGCAGGTACAGAGTTGCCCGACGGTGTCGGCTATGCCGGAGGATTTTCGGCAGGGTGGCCACATCTCGTCAACCAGCCGGCGTACTTCACTTTTCTCTCTGCGCTTCTGGTGTGTGTCACCTCGGCCTTGTTGGCTATTCAGCCAGTTCGCACATCCTGGCTATTCAGCACCTTGCGTTTGGCGGGTGTCGTCCAAGTGATCATCACTGGGGTGGTTTTCAACCTTTTGCTGCGCTCTGGCGCAGAACTTAGCGGTGTGTGGCTGTTCAATGACAAGGTTCTGCACATCATCGTTCCGGTGTTGGTGCCCATTGTCTGGCTCATTTTCGGCCCGCACGGCAGGGTCACCGCCCGAATCGTCGCTGGCTCCACAGTCCTGCCTCTGCTGTGGCTGGCGGTGACCCTTGTGCGCGGTCCCATGCTGGACTGGTACCCGTACACAATCCTTGATGTTCCAGGCATGGGTGCTGCCGGAGTTGCGCCCTATGTGGCGTCCATACTGCTGGCCTTTGTGGCCATCGCAGGTGTGATGTGGGGGATAGACCGGGTCATCTACCGCTCAGTTAGCCGGTAGGTATTCCCTTCTGGGCCAGATCGAGATCAGACTGGGCGTGACAGCATACCTTTGGATGAGGAACGACGATGGCACTTGGAATGACCCCGTATCTCATGTTCGACGGCACCGCCCGTGATGCGGTGACATATTACGCCTCTATTTTCGGTGGTGAAACGGAGTTGCTCACCTATGAGGAGGGTATGAATGAACAAGGAGAGGCGCGGGACCGCATTATGCACAGCTCTGTGTACCTTGAGCGAGGTGCTCAAATCATGGCTGCAGACGTGTTTCCTGGTCAGCAGTCCAACGGACTGGGCACGTTGGCCCTCAGCGCAAGTGAGGACGATCCGGAAGAGAACAGCCGCATTGTCGGCTGGTGGCATCAGCTGCTGCCCGAATCGGAGGTAGTCGTTCCGCTGGACGCCGCACCATGGGACCCTTCCTCAAAATACGGTCAGCTGAAGGACCAGTTTGGTGTGGAGTGGATGTTCCTGGTGGCCGCGACAGACTGAGAGCTGTCAGCCCAACTCTTTGACCACCCGTGCCGGGTTGCCGACTGCCACCACGTTCGCAGGAATGTCTCGAGTGACGACCGCACCTGCCCCAATGACCGAGTTTTCTCCGACCGTCACGCCGGGGCAGATGATCACACCCCCGCCGAGCCACACATTGTCCTCAAGAGTGATCGGTTCGGCGGACTCCCATTTGTCGCGCCGGAGACTTGGCTCCAGAGGGTGGGTTGGTGTGAGCAGCTGACAGTTGGGTCCGATCAGACAATCTGAGCCAATGACGATCTGGGCGACGTCGAGCGCCACGAGCCCGGTGTTGACGAAGGTTCGGTCACCGATCGACAGGTGTGCCCCGTAGTCCACTCGCAGTGGCGGGCGGATCTGCACGTCCTGTCCCAGCTGGCCGATCAGCTCGGCCAGCAGTGCCTGGGCCTCGCCTATGCGCCCCTCATGGGCATGCGTGTTGTATCGGTGTGCCAGCTGCTGGGCTGCGAACGCCTTGTTGAGGATCTCGGAATCAGCTTGGTACCAGTCCCCGTCGCGCAACCTCTGGTAGTTGCTCCGCCGGTTGTGTGTGTAAGGGCTGGAGCTCAAGCTGCACCATACTGCTGCGCGAGCGTTGCCGCGAGACCGGTGTACCCGGATGGTGTGAGATTCTTCAGCCTCTCCTCGGCGGCCGCAGAAAGTCCCAAACCGGCAACAAAGTCCTTGAGCTTCTCCGCATCGACACGGCGCCCCCGCGTCAGCTCCTTGAGCCGCTCGTACGGATTCTCCATTCCGTCCACGCCGGCGACAGCCTCAGCCCGCATCACCGTCTGTATGGCCTCACCGAGGACCTCCCAGTTGGAGTCTAGATCTGCGGCAATGGTTTCCTCAGCGACGTCGAGCTGTTTGAGTCCTTTAGTCACATTGTTCAACGCCAAGACCGAGTGCCCCAGGGCAGTGCCGATGTTCCGCTGGCCGGAGGAGTCAGTGAGGTCTCGCTGCCAGCGGGATTCCACCAGCGTCGACCCCAGAGAGTCCAACAAGGCGTTGGAAATCTCCAGGTTAGCCTCCGCGTTCTCGAAGCGGATCGGATTGACCTTATGCGGCATGGTGGAGGAACCTGTGGCTCCGGCCACGGGTATCTGCCGGAAGAAGCCGATGCTGATGTAACTCCAGATATCGACGCACAGCCCGTGCAGGATCCGGTTGAACCTGGCGATATCGGCGTAGAGCTCCGCCTGATAGTCATGAGATTCGATCTGCGTGGTCAGCGGGTTGAACGTCAGCCCGAGGTGCTCGACGAAGGACTTCGCCACACTCGGCCAATCGACGTCCGGGGCGGCAGCCAAATGAGCCGCGTAGGTGCCGGTGGCGCCATTGATCTTGCCCAGGAACTCCTGCTTCCCAATGCGGTCCAGCTGCCGGTTCAGCCGGTGAACGAACACGGCGATCTCTTTGCCCAGCGTGGTGGGCGTGGCGGGCTGTCCATGGGTGCGCGACAGCATTGGTGTCGCGGCGGCGTCCTCGGCGAGGGTGGTGAGACTATGCAGCGTCTGGCGAGCTGCGGGCTCCCAGACACTGCTGACGGCGTCACGGATTCCCACCGCGTAGGCGAGGTTGTTGATGTCCTCTGAAGTGCAGGCGAAATGCACCAGCGGCGCAAGGTTGCCCAGGCTCAGAGCGTCCAGTCGGCGCGCGATGAAGTACTCTACAGCTTTCACGTCGTGGACAGTCTCAGCCTCGATGGCCGCTAATTCGGCAATCTCCTCCGAGCCGAAGGTTTCCACAATGTCCCTCAGTCCAGCGCACTGCTGCTGAGCGAGGACCGGCAGTCCAGGCAGGACCTGCTCCTGGCAGAGGTGGATGAACCACTCGACCTCCACGTGGATTCGGTTGCGGTTCAACGCAGCCTCGGAGAGATGATCCACCAGGCCCGATACGGCCGACCGGTAACGGCCGTCCAGGGCTCCGAGGGCGATTGCAGGTTCAGCAGAGGCAAGAGAAACACGGGTCATGACCGTCATTCTTCCACGGCTGGAGGAGCAGAGTTATCCCCACACTCGTGCGGTGATGACTGACACGCCGGAGGGTACACACCATGTTTTTGGGTTGCGCAGCGGGGGATACGCACTCCATAGGCTCGCTACCTGAGCCCACAGCTCTGCAGCAGGTCACCATGCAGGAACGACTCGAGAAGGCACCATGATCCTTAACCCACACACGGTATTCCACGCCGGAACTGTCCCCATTGAGCTGGAAAGAGCCGCCGAGGCCTACGACGCCGCCGCAGGGAGGCTGCGCGGAGTGCTCGCCCGGTTGCCCGACTACCTGGGGGAGCTAGACCGTGCGGAGGACGTCAACTGGGACTCCATGGCCAGTGACGCATACCGCGCTGTGCTGGGTCTACTCCGGCTACCTGCAGAAGTGATGATCGTAGAGGTCTCTACCCTGGCAGCACAGGCTAACGCGATCGCCGCAGACCTCAGGTATTACGCCCAGCAAGCTCGGACTCTATTGACGCTGCTCAGCGCCGGGTCCGGGATTCCTCTAGGAGACGCGGCCTCAGGGGCTGCAGACCAGTTCACAGGGCTCTGGCATGAGGCCAGGGGCGCGTTGGAAGGTCACGCTTCACGCTTCACAGAATTCATCGATCGGCACGGAGGTATTCCGTCACTTCTCCACGAAGACCTCCGAGGCTCCATTCTGCCCGGTTAACCACATCAGGAGGACCCGCACACCATGCCACTGAACAACATTTGGGACGTTCCGGTCGTGGGAGGGGGCCAAGGTAACAACGCATCAGCTCTGATCGACTCCGCGAACCACGGGCCGCGCACCCCGCCCTTTCGGATTCGCACGTCAGGCGGACCTACTCGGATCAACTTCGAATGGGAGTCGCTGAGAGAATCCACTATGCACGTCCAGCGGGCATCGGAGACCTTCTCCCAACTGCGGCGGGAGGTCATCAGCGTTTACGAGGAGTTCTCCGCAAGCGGTTTCGCCCATTTGCACTGGGAGGTCCCAGCCTGGCACATACGACTGGGCCAGGTGGTGCTCACGGCCACTGCGACAGAGCAAAGCCTGCTCCACGGAACCGTAGGGATCGAACGTGCACATGAGGCCTACCGAAACATGGAGACCACTGTGCACCAATGGTTCCACCTTGGAGTTCGCACCGCAGAAGGAAGCATCGCTGTGGAGCATTTGGTTCACCCTGACGGAGACCGAAGCTTCACCTACGATTGGTTCGCCACCACGCTGGTCACCGGAGGCGCCCAGGGCATTGAACATGTGCTGAAGAAGTACCCTGCATTGGACGTCATCCTCAGCACCATCATTGCCGTAGATAAGCACGCGGGACTGATGCCGGCGCTGATGGGACGCCACGAACAAGTCATCGATCCGCACATTGCCTCTACACATGTCCTCCAACCAGATGGAACGCTTGCGAACTACTTCGAGCATGTGGGCCAAACAGCTGAGCACGGAGACATCGCGGTCTCAGTGATTCCTCGTCCCAATATGGAGCCGGCGTACGCGGTGCACCTACCAGGGATCGATGTGGATGGTTTTGAGGTCGAACACGGTCGCAGCCCGATGAGCCTGGTGGATGGGCTCACCAACGAGTCAGCTCATATGACCAGTGCTGTTGAGGATGCGCTGGCAGAAGTGGGGGCACCGGAACGTGCGGAAGTTTTCATGACAGGATTCAGTCTCGGAGGGCTGCACGCTACCAATATCGCGAAGAATAGGGATTTCCGGCAGAAGTACACTCTGCGTGCCGTGACCACTGTGGCTAGCCCCATCACAGGGGGCGCTACTGCTCCAGGAGTCAAAGTGACCCACTTTGAAGACGCCCGCGACCCGGTGCCGCATATCACCGGGGAGCGACCCGAGCTCTCCGCCGACCGGATGGTCATCGAGTACAGCCACCTGGATCCAGACATCGAGGTCGAGTCCATTGCGGGATCAGCGCATACCTGGGAGCACAATGTGGATGCCATAGAGCTGCTGGAAGACAACGATGCCGAATGGCTGGATATCGCTGAACGAAACCACGTCGACGAACTTCGGGCCCAACTCATGTTTGGCGAGGAGATTGAGACCTACGTCTTTGATTCACACTGGCAACCTATGGAAACCCCTGAGCACGTTTTGCCGTGGGAAGCGGAGAACATCGAAGACCTTGAATACCTCTATGACGCGCTCAAGGACGGAGCTCAGGAGTTGCGGCGGCTACCCCTAGACTGAGGCTACGCCCGCTGGGGAGAGACCACGAACTGGTTCAGTAAAGCAGAGACCAGTGAGACAACGATTGCGCCCAGCACTGCATCCCAGAAGAAGCTCTCCACCACAAACGTCACCGGAGTGAAGGTGGTCAGCCAAGCGGTGAGCATGAGCATCAGACCATTGATGACAATGGCGAACAACCCGAGGGTCAAGCAGGTGATCGGCAAGGAGAGGGTCGCGACGATCGGCTTGATGACCACATTCACCACCCCGAAAACTGCGCCAACGATCACGTAGGCCAACACAACCGCTGCGAGCCCATCGCCCCAGCCTTCGAGCCGGATGCCGGGGACCAACAAAGCGGCAGCTGCAAGGGCCAGTGCATTCAGCAAAATCGCCAGTAGGATTCTCACAGAATGAATCTTCTCACGGCCCACTGGACAGCGAGGAATTAAGCGTGAACACAACACCACCCATTACGCCGCGTGAGGCGGTCGCCGCCCTACCGGCATACAGCGCGGGCAAACCGCCTCAGGCTGCTGAAGGGTTTACTCCCTACAAGCTCTCCTCCAACGAGAACCCGCTGGGGCCCGTACCGGCAGCGGCTCAGGCGCTGCGCGACGTGTCCACTCTCCACCGGTACCCCAACCCCGGAGCCGAATCACTCCGTGAAGCGCTGGCTGACCAGCTGCAGGTTCCGTTCAGCGACATCGTCACCGGCGCCGGAAGCCTCGGGGCGCTGACCCAATTGATCAGTGCATTCGCCGGCACAGGACAGAACGGGCAGAAAGATGAGGTCATCTACGCCTGGCGTTCCTTCGAGGCCTACCCGATTGTGGTGCGAACAGCGGGAGCCCAAGACGTAGCCGTGCCAGTGGCCGAAGACGGTCGGCACGACCTGGCCGCTATGACCGAGGCAGTGACCGACCGCACCAAAACCATCCTGCTGTGCACCCCCAATAACCCCACCGGGCCCGCGTTGACTCACACAGAGGTCACCGAGTTCCTGAAGACCATTCCGCAGAACATTGTGGTCGTCATCGACGAGGCATACTTCGAATTCGTTCGTTCGGCGGACCCGGTGGATGCTCTGGCGCTCTACCGGGAGCACTCCAACGTTGTGGTTCTGAGAACATTCTCCAAAGCTCACGGCCTGGCCGGACTGAGAGTGGGCTACGCCATCGCCCAGCCTGCGGTAACAGACCACCTCCGCAAGGTGGCTGTCCCCTTCGCCGTCAGCGCGGTCGCTGAAGCTGCGGCAATGGCCTCGTTGAGCCACATCGATGAGGTGCACCAGCGGGTGGAAACCATCGTTCAAGAGCGTGATCGTGTCGCTTCAGCTCTGGCTGACGCCGGATGGGCGATCCCCGAAACTCAAGGAAACTTCGTGTGGCTTCCGCTGGGCAGCGCCTCGGTCGACTTCGCCCAGGCAGCCGGCGCCCAGGCCCTGGCCGTGCGCCCCTTCGATGGAGAAGGCGTTCGAGTCAGCGTCGGAGAACCTGAAGCCAATGACCGTTTCATCCAGTTGTGCAGAACCTACAGCGGCCGACCAGGACTCTCCTGAAACAATGACCCCATGGGAGACGTGGATCACATGAGCGATATTAGGCTGGCAGATCCAACTCCGGTGCAGTTACTCGCAGAGGATGGAACGCTCACTGAGCACCCGATCTTCAGCAAGTACATCGAGGACCTCGACGAGGAGATTCTCCGTGAGCTGTACCGGCATATGGTGCTCGAACGCCGATTCGATACGGAGGCGACGTCGCTACAGAGACAGGGCTTGTTGGCTCTGTGGGTGCCGGCCTTAGGACAAGAAGCGGCACAGATCGGCGCGATCGCTGCCTTGGAACCGACGGACCGAGTGTTCCCGACTTATCGGGAGCATGCCATGGCGCTTTACCGTGGGATCACCCCTGAGGAGTTGATGGGCACCTTCCGGGCGACACGGCACACCGGTTGGGACCCACACGCCTACAATTTCAACGCCTACTCCGTGGTCTTGGCATCCCAGGTGATGCATGCTGCTGGGTGGGGCATGGGCATCAAGCAAGACGTCGCAACGGGGACTCTCGCAGAGGGCCGTCCAGAAAACGAGCTCGTCTTGGCCTGCCTCGGTGACGGTGCCACCAGCCAGGGGGACGCCCATGAATCCATGGTGTTCGCAAGTTCCTACGAGCTGCCGATGCTCTACTTCATCCAAAACAATCACTGGGCCATCTCAGTGCCTCAGGAGACCCAGTCGCGGGTGCCACTGGCGCATCGCGCCGCTGGATACGGGTTTGAAGGTCTGCGGGTAGACGGCAACGATGTCTTGGCCACTTTCGCAGTGACCCGCTACATGGCGGAGCAGATTCGCTCGGGGTCCGGACCGAAACTGGTGGAGGCTGTGACCTACCGGATTGGGGCACATACCACCGCGGATGATCCGACGAAGTACCGCAGCAAAGAAGAACTCGAAGTGTGGAAGAGCCGGGATCCGATTGCGCGCTACCGGGCATGGTTGGAATCCACGTCGGTCATTGATGCGGCCTTCACCGACAAGGTGGATCAGGAGGCCGCGGAACTTGCCAAGCAACTCCGGAAAGCTGTCCACACCATGGAGCCGGTGCAGCTTGAACGCGTCTTTGACACCGTCTACGCCGAACCGCACCGCCAGGTTGAGATGGAGAAAGCGTGGCTGAAGGACTATGAGGCGGGCTTCGCTGAAGAAGGGCAGGTGGCCGACAAGTGAGTGCTGAACCTGCAGTACAAGCCGAGCCGAAGGAAGCTGTGACCACTCCCGCCCCTATGCCGCTTGCCAAAGCCATCAACCGAGCTTTAGCTGACGAGTTGGCAGCCGATGTGAAGACCCTGCTCATTGGAGAAGACATTGGCGCTCTTGGCGGTGTCTTCCGAGTCACCGACAAGTTGCAGGCGCAATTCGGCCCCGATCGTGTCATCGACTCGCCACTGGCCGAATCCGGGATCATTGGTGCCTGCATAGGGTTGGCGATGCGTGGTTATCGCCCGGTCGCTGAGATCCAGTTCGACGGATTCGTCTTCCCCGCGTTCAACCAGATCACTACTCAGCTGGCTAAAGTGCACAACCGCACCGATGGTGCCGTGACAGTGCCCGTCACCATTCGGTTGCCCTACGGTGGTCACATCGGCTCGATCGAGCATCACTCCGAGTCCCCTGAGGCATTGTTCGCCCACACAGCAGGGCTGCGCATCATCGCACCGTCGAGCCCTCACGATGCCTACTGGATGACGCGTCAAGCCATCAACAGCGTCGATCCGGTGATCGTGCTCGAGCCGAAGCGCCGGTACTGGCTCAAGGGCCCCGTCGACTTCGACACACCCGCGCCCGACGCCTTCACCGCTCAAGTGCTCAGAGAAGGTACCGATGTCACACTTGCCACCTATGGTCCGCTGGTTCCCGTCGCACTGGCCGCAGCTGAAGTGGCCGCTGACCAGGGCAGAAGCGTGGAAGTAGTCGACGTTCGTTCCATCAGCCCACTTGATGATGAGACCATCGCCCGGTCTGCGGCGAAAACCCAACGCCTCGTCGTCGCCCACGAAGCACCAACCTTCGGCGGTTTCGGAGCGGAGATTGCTGCCAGAGTTTCCGAACGTGCTTACCACAGGTTGCAGGCTCCCGTGCTGAGAGTCGGAGGGTTCCACATGCCGTACCCGCCTTCAGGACAGGAACACCGGTACTTGCCAGACATCGATCGAATGCTCGAAGCCCTGGAACGCAGTTTTGTCTACGAGAACGCAGGAGGTCACTGATGAGCCAGACCTTCAATCTTCCTGATGTGGGCGAAGGGCTCACAGAAGCAGAAATCGTGTCATGGCGCGTCTCCCAGGGCGACACAGTTGACGTCAACGACGTCGTCTGCGAGATCGAGACCGCGAAATCTCTCGTCGAGCTTCCTATTCCTTTCGCCGGCACTGTCCAAGAACTTGTAGCCGGTGAGGGCGAGACGATCGAGGTCGGGCAACCCCTCATCAGAATCAGCGCGGCCGATTCCGGTGGAGCCCCGCCGCCAGATTCGGCGGACTCCAATGCAGAGTCCGCCTCATCCGCAGCCCCAGCTTCGGAGAAGCCCTCAGTGGCACCCGCCGAGGAACACCAGCAAGAGCAGGAGCAGTCACCACGGGGATCGGGCGAGGAGCAGAACCGGGCGCTGGTCGGATCAGGACCCAAGGCTGACGCGCCCAAAGCGCGGCCCCGCACACGACCTGCAGCTCTAGACCTCGTTGATGTCTCAGACTTGGGGGTCCGCGGCGGAAACGGCCGCAAAGACGGACGAAGTCCTGCTTCAGCGTTGGGGCACTCCGCGGCGGAGGTGGTCCGCAGGGCTGCCCCGCCGGTACGAGCTCTGGCGAAGAGGTTCGGTCTGGACGTTGTCCAACTGGTGGGGACTGGGAGGGACGGCCGGATCACCCGTGAAGACGTTGAGGCCCAGGCGCAGCAATTTTCCGGCTCTCAGCAGAGCCCTGAAAGCGTCTCCCTCTACGAAGGGCCGCGGGAAGAGCAGGTACAAGTTCGAGGCGTGCGCAAAGCAACTGCGCTCAACGTCTCTGCCTCCGCCTCAGAGGTGCCACACGTCTCGGTGTTCAAAGAGGTTGATGTCACCCGCATGATGGAGCTCCGGGCGGCGCTGCGCAATGACCCTGCCTATGAGAACCTAAGCGTTTCTCCTATGCTGTTCGCCGCTCAGGCGATCATCCGGGCTGCGAGGAAAAACCCTCAGGTCAACGCGACGTGGCACGGATCTCACTACACGCTGTGCAATTACGTGAATCTCGGAATCGCCGCGGCAACACCTCGAGGGTTGGTCGTCCCGGTCATCCATGATGCTCAGGCTTACACTCCCCTCGGTCTGGCAGCAGCCCTCACTGCGTTGACTGCGGAGGCCAGGGAAGGCAAAACAACACCGGCCCAAATGCAGGGAGGGACGGTCTCGATCACCAACATCGGATCTCTGGGTCTTGATTTCGGTACTCCGATCCTCCCGCCAGGGCAAGCCTCGATCGTTGTCCTCGGAGCAGTGCGGACAAAACCGTGGGTCGTGGGGGGCCAGATTGCTCCGCGGCAGATCATGACCATTGGCGGATCCTTCGACCATCGCCTGATCGATGGGGACCTCGCCGGGGCGTTCATCTCAGATGTCGCTGCCGTGATGGAACAACCAGGGCTGCTCATGGCCTAATGGGCGGATAAGCGAAAGTACTCTTAGTCCAGGCTGTGGATTGTCAACGGGGTGGTGTCCTCTAAACCCAATTGGGCAGCCAGGGGCACGTCATCGAGGACAATGTCAGCCTGTTGAGCACCAGTTGCGGCTCGAGCCGTCGTCTCAATCTGTTTCAGAATCTGCCATGACTGGCACTGATCGGTGCTTCCTGCGAAGCCGGTGAGATTCACTGTGACGGTGTCGTTGTCCTGCTCGACTCCTGTGACCTCCAGGCCAGAGGATGCCAACGGATTCAGGAAGGCCGGACTGCCGTGCTGAGATGTGTCCATAGAGATCAGGTACTCCAACGCTGACTCTGTGGGATTCTCTGTGACCATCGGAACGCTGTGCATGACGGAGATGTAGTCCTGGCAGCCGAACATTTCCGTCCGAGCGACCTGGTGGCTGTGAGGTTGATCCGGTTGGAATTCGTCATCGGAGCTGTAGATCTCCCAGTCATATCCGGGGGGGCTGACAAGGCCCAGGGGGAGCGCGACAGTCTCATCGTCGCCGAATTCTGGTTCAGGGAGAGGATTATCCGGAATCTCTTCCTCCGCAGCCTCCTGCGCGGGATCTGGGGCCCCACCTGCGTCATCGTCACCGGAGTCCCCATTGCACGCTGAGAGGCCGAAGAGCGCCAAAACGGCGAACGCGGAGAAGACACCGCGGAAGGTAGGGACAGATGTCATGGAGACAGGATACGAGCCTCTGCTGAATGAGTCCGAATCGGGGGCGGCTCTGAGCCGGATCGCTGTCGACCTCGTGCCGGACGTGTAGCTTGCATCGGGCGCGGAGTGCTTCCTGGATCGCTGCCGCAAATCGTCCTTCATCATCTTGTCAGAGCTCCACTCGGGTAGGCTGAGTTCATGCCTATCAGGAACCGTCGAGCCGCTGCGCTGCCCGCCAAGCTCTCCCGCTCTTGGCTGCTTATCAACGCCGCCAAGGAAGAGGATTTCGCCCCCGGTTTGGCCAGTGAGGCCGACTCTGTGATCTTCGATCTTGAGGCCTCCGTCCCGGACTCGCTGAAGGCTTCGGCGCGTGAGTCGGTGATGAGCGCACTCAACGGCGGCATGACGGCTTGGGTGCGGATCAGCCCCACTACCAGTGAGCACTGGGAAGATGATGTGGCTGCCCTGTCGAAAGCTGACGGGCTGCGCGGTGTCATGTTGGCCGAAACTGAGCGCCCTGATCAGGTGACTTACACCGCGATGCGCCTGCGTGCCGGCACACCGGTGATCGCGCTCCTCGAGTCAGCTCTCGGGGTTGAAAACGCCACTCAGATCGCATCGGCCCCAGGCACTTTTCGGCTGGCGTTCGGCACCAATGACTTCCGCAAAGACGTAGGCGTCTCTGCGGACCCCATGGCGCTGGCATATGCGCGCTCGCGGCTCGTGGTGGCTTCACGGGTCGGTGGGCTGCCAGGTGCCATTGATGGCCCTACCGAGGTCAACGCTGACGAGACTGCGATCGCTCAAGCATGCCAAGTGACTGCAGATATGGGCATGACGGGCAAGCTCTCGCTCAACCGTGCGCAGGTCGAACTGGTCAATCAGGGCTTGAGCCCCTCTGACGATGAGGTCTCCTGGGCGTTGGAGCTCATCGCTGCTCATGAAAGTGGCGCTTCGATAGGTGACGGATCGTATTTGCCACGCTTGGCACGGGCGCAGAAGATCGCCTCATTGGCTGACTCCTACGGGCTGTGGAACGCCTAAACTTACGCATCAAGTGGATGTGAGCTGACCAGAGAACAAGGAGGTTCTGATGGGAAGAGAAACCTTTACGGGCGACGTCGCATTCGAGGTGCGGGGCCACCTGGGGATCATCACGCTCAACCGCCCTAAGTCGCTGAACTCTCTGACTGGGCTCATGTGTGATTCTATCCGTGTGCAGTTGGAGGACTGGGCAGACGACCCCGCAGTGGCTCAGGTGCTCATTCGTGGCGCCGGTGACCGAGGCCTCTGCGCTGGGGGTGATGTGGCCAGCGTCTATCGAGAGATGGTGGAGCTTCAAGACCAAGACGGCGGCGGCTCTCTGCCAGATGGTCGCCCCGAATATCGGGCAAATTTCACGGCGGAAGGCTTCTTCGCCTCAGAGTATGGGATGAATCAGTACATCGCTCGGTATTCCAAGCCGTACATCGCTCTCATGGATGGTGTAGTTCTCGGAGGCGGTGTGGGGGTTTCCGCCCATGGCTCTCACCGTATTGTCACCGAGCGCAGCCGAATCGGAATGCCCGAGACCACCATCGGTTTCTCCCCAGATGTTGGTGGCACCTACCTCCTAGGCCGTGCCCCGGGACAGCTAGGCGTCCACGCAGGATTGACTGGGGTGCACTTATCAGCCGCTGACGCGATTCACCTCGGTCTGGCAGATTCACTCATAGCATCCGACTCGATTGACGCGTTGATACACGAATTGACCGTGGAGGATGTGGAGCGCGTCTTGCCCGAATTTCTCCGCGAACCCGAACCCTCCGCGTTGGAAGGTGCCGAATGGGTTAATGAGGCATACTCCCAGGAGAGCGTCGTCGAGGTTCTCCGGGTGCTGGATGACCTCGGTGAGCGTGTGCCGGAGGCAGCAGAGACGGCCCGCACCCTGCGCACTAAATCGCCCACTATGGTTCGTGTGGCATTCCGTGCGATCCGTGGGGCGCGGGAACTGGGATTGGAAGGTGCCCTCAGTCAGGAGTACACGATCGCTGTCCACGCGCTGCGCTCACACGACTTCCGAGAAGGAATCCGCGCTCAACTCATTGACAAGGACCGCTCACCCTCGTGGAGTCCGAGTTCGTTGGAGGCTGTTGATGAAGAGCTGGTCGACCATTACTTCACTCCTGTTCCGTCAAAAATTTTGACCTTTTCCTGAGCATCTACGGGTCCACTCTCAGGCCACGCATGCAACGTGGGGCCGCGAAGCTGGATATGATCTGGTCAGCGGTGTTTCTGCGCAGCGCCGCACGCAGTGGACTTGCTGCCAGAATCTGAGAGGACTCGTATGGAAGGCAGGGACGAACCCGCCCGCTCTGAGCCTGCCCAGCCGCTGCGCATTAGCTCTCCTGTGCTCATTCTTGGTGGGCCTTCCCCTGCGAGGAACGAACTGACCCAACGGTTGCGGAGTCTCGACGTCAAAGTGCTTCAGTCGGCCAGCGGCGCTGAGGCCCGACAGCTCCATGCCGAAGAGTCCCCGAGCCTATTGGTCGTTGATGCCAGGTTAGCCAGACGGGCCCCGGCGCTGGAGGATGCGGTCGATGACCTCCGATCGGGAAATGACGACACTGCCGTCTTGGCCTGGTTCGACGCCGACGCTCCCCAGGAGGACATCCTGACGCTTTGTCACCCCATTGATGACCATATGGTCGGTTCAATCGCAGTGGAGGAGTCCTTGAGGCGGCTGCATTTCCTCACCGGAAGGCTCCCCGCTCAACGGGATGGAGAACGACTCATTGTCGGAGATTTGGAACTCAATACTTCCGTCCGCACTGTGACTCGAGCCGGAAGAGACATTGACTTATCAGATACCGAATTTCGGCTACTGCGGCTCTTGATGCGTCATGCGCGCACAGTGCTTCCCAAATCTCAGATCCTCCAGGAGGTGTGGGAGTACGAGTTCGCCGGACAGGCCAATATTGTGGAGCTCTACGTCAGCTACGTGCGTAAGAAAATTGAAGCGGGCATGCCTCGCATGATTCACACAGTCCGTGGAGCAGGCTATGTGCTGCGTCCGGCACGACCAGCCGAAGCGACCGGAGAAGCGTCGGATTCTTAGTTCACGCTTGCGCGCAGGAACATTAGCGTAGTCGGCGAGAAGTGAAGAGAACACTCGCGCCCAGCGCAACAGCCAGTCCACCCAGCGCCGCAGCGCTGAATGCCGCACCGGTGCCGGTCCGCGCCAGAGAACCCTGCTCATTGCCGCTTTCCGCTTCAGGGGAGGGGTCCGTTTCCTCTGCACCAGCCGACGGGCCGGATCCGACCGCTCCATCCGATGGTGGAATGATGAGTTCGATCAGTCCAGGCATCCCCGGCACCGGGAGCAGCATAGAACCGGCGGGGGTCTGCTCTTCAACTGTGGCCGGCGCCCCAGGTGGTTGGACCGTGACTGTGGGCTGGCCGGAAGTGTTACCAGGCGCCGCCGAAGGTGTTTGAGCCGGATCCGCCTCCTCGAGCCCTGACTCCTGGGTCGGTGAGTCATCCGCTTCTGGCACGTTGTCCGCGCCTTCACCGTTTTCCGGTGTGGCGCTGTCATCCTCATCCGCAGGTGATGTTGTGGTTTGGGGGGGAGTGGGGGAGGTCTCAGCCGAGTCGGCGGCTGGTTCGACAGTGAAGGTCACCTGGGCCGTTCCATTTTCGTGGTCCGGTGCACTCGCGATGACGGTGAAGTCATCGGTTGTGGTTGTGGCCACTTCGGCAGGGGCTTCATAGACAAGCTGATTGCCATTGGTAGTGAGGTTTCCGCCGATCTGCGAGACGGAGTTTACCGACAGAGTCGCGCTGGACGGGTCCGTGTTGCAGGTGACAGTTGTGCTTTGGCCTGCTGTCACCGTGGCGTTGTAGCAGTTCACGGCCACGCCTTCAGGTGGCGGCGGTGTGGTCTCCCCACCAATATCTGTCTCGCCGTTATTCAGTTCGCGGTCCGGATCCGTCTCCGTAGGGGTCGGAGTAGGTTCGGAGGTGGCCGTCTCAGTGGGCGAAGGAGTGGGGCTTGAGTCTTCAACGTCCTCGTCGATCTCAACCTCGGCATCCTCGTCTTGGGTGCCTTTTGCGTCCTCGGTAGGTACTTCTGTTCCGTCCGGTTCAGGGGAGGCCAAAGCGACACTGGTAGTGCCCAGCATGAGCCCGACCGCTAGGGCTAGGGCAGAAAAAATGCGCACGGGAGAGCAAGTGGGTCCCCCTGCCTTTCCAGAAACCACAGAACCTAGTGTAGGGCATGCTTCAAACCGCCAGGTCAGCGGCGTCGCGAGTGGTTTGTGCTTTAGGTGAGGCGCTCTTCTGGTGAAGTAGTCAGAGCTGGGTCGTCCTGAGCCAGGTGGCCTACTACTGCGTCGATCGATTCCATGGCAGCCGAGTCCAAGGTGACGCCGGCAGCGGCAACGTTGGAGGCTATTTGGCCGGGCCGGGAGGCACCGACCAGAGCGGATGCCACATTGGGGTTCTGCAGTACCCAGGCGATAGCCAGCTGTGCCAAAGTCAGGTCGTGATCCTCAGCAATGGGCTTAAGTTTCTGGACCGCCTCGAGGATATCTTCGTTGAGATACCGCTCAATGAACCACGCGCCCCCTTCGGAGTCAGAGGCACGGGAGCCTTCTGGGAACGGCTCACCGGGCAGGTACTTGCCAGTGAGGGCTCCCTGCGCGATGGGGGACCAGACGATCTGGCTGATGCCCAACTCCTCAGAAGCTGGGACGACTTCAGGTTCGATGACTCGCCACAGCATGTTGTACTGCGGCTGGTTGGAGATGAGCTGGAATCCCAATTCCTTGGCGAGGGCGTGACCTGCCCGGAGCTGCTCGGCTGTCCATTCGGAGACACCAATGTAGAGAGCCTTTCCTGAGCGCACCACATCAGCGAAGGCTTGCATGGTCTCTTCCAGAGGGGTCTCATAGTCGAACCGGTGGGCCTGGTAGAGGTCCACATAGTCGGTTTGCAACCGCTTCAGCGAGGCGTTGACGGACTCCATAATATGCTTTCGGGAAAGCCCTGTGTCGTTGGGGCCACTCGGGCCGGTGGGGAAGTACACCTTGGTAAAGATCTCCAAGGACTCCCGTCGCTGACCACGCAGGGCGTCACCAAGAACCTGCTCGGCGACTGTGTTGGCGTAAACATCGGCAGTGTCAAAAGTCGTGATGCCAGCGTCTAGAGCGGCGTGAACACACTCGGTGGCGACGTCGTTCTCAATCTGTGACCCGTGGGTGAGCCAATTGCCGTAGGTGATTTCCGAGATCTTCAGTCCGCTGTTGCCCAAGTATCGAAATTTCATCTCCATACCCTATCGGTGCCTAGTGACCAGAACCATACAATCGAATCATGAGGATTGATGTGCTGGGCCCGGTGAGGCTTCGGGACGACGCCGGAGGCATCGTTGACGTGCCCGAGCGCAAGGTCCGTGCACTGCTGGTGTCTCTAGCAGCTTCCGTTGGAGAAACAGTCTCTGTCGATACTCTGATCGATCGGGTTTGGGGTGAGGACCTGCCCGCCAACCCGCGAAGGGTCCTGCAGGCCAAGCTGTCTCAGTTGCGGTCACTGCTGGATGCGGCCACTCCGGCTGGTCACAAGATATTGGTTCGAGAGCCAGGCGGTTACCGCCTCCGCGTTTCAGAAGAGAAGCTCGACGCCGCCGATTTCCGTCGCTTGGTCCGTAAGGCCCTGAGCTTGCCTGCTGATCAGAATCGGGTCCGTGCGTTGAAGGAGGCTCTGCAGTTATGGCGAGGGACGCCTTACGGCGAGTTTCGTGACGAGCTGTGGCTCGCATCTGATGTTGCTGAGTTGATGGAGGTTCGCCTGCAGGCGGTTGAGTTCTGCGCCGAAGCTCTGACCGCGGTGGGTGAAGCTGAGCAGGCTGTCTCTTTGGGGGTTCCACATGTGGCCGAGAACCCAGCCAGGGAAAGGCTCGTGGCCGCTCTGATGCTGGCCTATTACCGCAGTCGTCGCCAACCGGAAGCATTGGCCGCCTACGAACGGATGCGCAGTCACCTGGCAGAGGAGTACGGGGTCGACCCTGCCCCGGAGGTTCGGGAGCTCCACACAAGAATCCTTCAGCAGGATTCAGGACTAGACCCGCTGGCAGGTCAGGGCAGTAGCCCGGAATCGGCAGCACCTTCAGCGGCTGAACAGGACTCACCTGCAACACTTGGCGTTAGACGCCTGCCTGCCTACGCCTCGCCGTTCCTCGGGCGCGCTGAAGAAATCAAGACTGTTGGTGAGCTGCTTGCTGAACACCGATTGGTCACCTTGCTGGGCATCGGCGGTATCGGCAAGACCCGTTTGGCGGTCCAGGCCGCTCACACCGCCGCGGATCACCGCGCTGCTGAAGCATGGTTTGTGGACCTCTCCGAGGTCCCAGAGCGCACCTCTGAGTCGGTGCGCGAACCCGGGGATCGAATTGCACGCGTGGTGGCGGCTGCGCTGGACCTCTCAACGCCACGGCAGGGCGGTGGCGATCTCACAGAACGCATTGCCGCCGCGCTGGAGGCCAGGGATGTACTGCTGATCTTTGACAATTGCGAGCATGTGATCGATGAGGCCTCGATTCTCGTGAGCCAACTGCTGGTGCGGGTTCCCACCCTCCGCGTACTTGCCACCAGTCGGGAACCGATGGCTTTGCCGGAAGAACAGCGCTACGTAGTGCCGCGTCTGCCGGTCAACGGAGGTGCCAGTCCGGCTGTAGGTTTTTTCATCTCACGGGCGCGCACAGTGAACCCGGAACTGGAAGTCGACGAGGCCGCTCTCGAGGCTGTAGCAGAGTTGTGCCGCCGCTTGGACGGACTGCCCCTAGCTTTGGAGCTGGCTGCAGCCCGCACCAATGTCCTCTCCGTGGCTGAGCTCCTAGAACGGATCACAGACAGACTGGACCTGCTGTCCCGGCCAGGCCGCGCGGCTCCACGCCGACAGCAGACTCTCCGGGGCATGTTGGACTGGAGCTGGTCTTTGTTGGATGATCAGGAGCGCATCCTGATGCGCCGACTCTCCGTTCACCCGGTCACGTGGAAGCTCGATGTGATGGAGTCGATCTGCGCTGATTCTCCGCGACAGCCTGCGCCGCTGAAGGAAGCTCCCGGCGCGTGGAGTGCCGCTAAGGATTCGAGCCCTCGTGACTTCTTGTCGCGTGGGCGCGTTCTGCCGATTCTGGCACGCCTGGTGGAACGCAGTCTGGTGTCCACGGTGAACGTCGATGGCGAGATCAGGTACCGGCTGCTGGAGACCGTGGGAACCTACGCTTCTGAAAAGTTGGCTGAGGCCGGGGAGCGTGAAGCAGTGGAGCTGCGACACCTGTCCTACTATCGGAACCAGGTCGAGTGCGCCAGAGAATACCTCTTTGGCCCCCGCGCTCGAGACTGGGTGCGTTCCCTCGGCGAAGCTCGTCCGCACCTGTCACACGCACTACATGTGGCGCTGCACCGAGGGGACGGCGCTGACGCCGTAGCCCTCGTCCTGAACACGTTCTGGTACCGATGGATGACCGGCCACATCGACTCCATCATCGAAGAACTGCCTGCAGTGGTGGCCTGCGCCCAGCCCGGGGAAACGCCTGCTGACCAACACGCCTATGCTCAAGTGGCGGTGCTCGCCACGGTGCTGGAAGACCAGCAACTGGAAGGGCATATCGAGCGCGTTCTTGCCTCTTTGGACGGTTTCGCCGACGACGAGTCCGGGCTGCTAGCCAAAATGCAGGTCCAATGGTTCGCAGCCACTTGTCTGCTTGCCGAGGAGGAGTATCGGACACCCGGTGAGCGCCTGGCTGACGAAGCAATTCAACACCTGCTAGACGTGGGTGAGCTCGCAGGGGCAGCCTTCGCCTCCACCCAGCGGGACTGGTTTCTGTTGGAGTACTGGGGGATTTCGCCGAAAGGGTTACCCGACGGCCACGACGCGGAGCGCATTCTCCGGGACCACGGCGATGCCTACGGGCTGACCCAGGTGCTTGCAGTCCAGCATCTGTTGGCGGAGACCGAAGGCCGAACTGAGAATGCCCTCGAGCTCACCAATCAGGCCGCCGCGCTCAGTGCTGATCTTGGGCTCAACGGGGAGGTCGCCTATTGGCGATCGGTGCAGGCGGTCAATGCGCTTCGCAAGGGAGATCTCACAACGGCCGAATCACACCTGGAGAGTGCACGTGAACTGGCTCAACGCACCGCATTTGTCTTCGCTACCGCCTCAATCGAGGCAATGGAAGCTGTCGTGGCGCACACCAGGGGAGACTATGAGCGCGCTGCGGAACTCCTGGAAGGGTTCTCCGCCGAGGATCGTGCTGTTGCCAGCCGGGGGCTTGCTCGGTTCCTCGGCGAAGAGTCCCTTCCGACTGGCCTGCAATTCAGCCGATCCTGACGAAACGGCGCAGCAGCAACACCATCGACACCAGAACAGCGCTGGAGACGGCGTAGACCAGGTACCCGGACTGAGTTGTGGTCGTGAACGCGGTCTCCGCCGCTGATACCAGCAGGGCCCCCTCGTTCAGGCTGAGGTCTCGAACCACAGATGTGGGAACGCCGAAGTTCTCACCTGCGGCGGTCACGGCCTCTGCGGGCACCTCGCCGTCGACTTGGGCGGTGAGAACTCTCCGGTAGATCACCAGCGCGCCGGCGCCGAGGAAAGCCAGCGAGGAGGCCATACCAAGCCCGGCTGTGACATCTTGTACAGCCGTGGCTGAACCGGTTTTCTCTTCTGGGACTGCACTGATGAGCATCTGGGATACCAGGGTCATGAAGGGTGCGCCCGCAATCGAGATCAAGGTCAGTGCCGCAATGATGCTCAGCAAGCTCCCGCCAGGCAGCAGCAAGACCAGGAATCCTGAAGCTGTTCCAGCGATCGCGACTGTCGCCGCCAAGGGTAGCGCCTTCCTCCGCGCTCCCGCCAGAATCGGAGTGAGCATCGTGCCCGCAGTAGCACCCAAGGCCGGAGCCAGTAGCAACAATCCCGTCTGCAGCGGACTCATCCCACGGACCAACTGGAGGTACTGAGGCAGCAGCATATCGGCCATCGTCATGCCGAACATGGCGGTGAAGATCAGTATGAGCATGAGCCGGAAGGTGCGGTTGCGGAACAGCGCTAAGTCCAGCAGTGGGTTCGAGCTGGTGCGCTGGCGGCGGATGAATAGCAGCAGCAACCCAACTCCTAGACCTGCGGAGCCCAGGGGCAGACCGGCGAAGCCACCAGCTGCCAGCTCCTGCAAGCCGTAGACCAGGGCCAGGATCATCGCAATGGAGAGAACCACTGAGAGCATATCGATGCGCACGTGGCGATCAGCATGATTGCGTTCCAGAAGGAACGGCCCTCCGATGAATAGCACCGCTGCGATGGGTACGTTGATGAGGAAGACGGCGCCCCACCAGAAGTACTCTAAGACCAGTCCGCCGAAGGGTGGTCCGGCTGCCATGCCGCCGGCGAATGCTGCCATGTAGGCAGCGAAGGCCACGTTGTACTGCTTGGGGTTTCTAAAGGCCCTGCGGATCAGCACCATCCCCGCAGGAGTAAATGCTGCAGCAGCGACCCCCAGTAGCGCGCGACCCATGATGAGCATCTCTGCGTTGAGGGCGTACGCTGCGATCAGTGACGCCGCACCGTAGACCGCGACTGCCCCCAGCAACAGTCGGCGCGCCCCTATGCGTCTGGCCAGTAGGCCGAAGGTAATAATGGTTGCTGCACTGAGGAACTCGCCGATGTGCAAGATCCACAGCGACTGTGCCCCCACGGGCATGAGGTCGGAAACAATCGCGGGCATCGCTAGGTACAGGACAGTGATATCCGTGGAGAGCATAAACAGTGGAATGACCATAATGATCAATCCGGCCCACTGTCTCTTAGATGCTCGGGGCGCGTGACTACCAGAGGCATCCTGGTGATCGTCTGTCAGGTTGCCCATGCCGGAATCTCCTGATGCTGCTCTGCGGGTACCACGTCGAAGTCCATACCTGGGTAGGGGCGGTTTTCTCGGGCGTCGCGCAGCATTGGGGCCCACCAGGAGAGTTCATCCAGCACCTCGGTGGCTGGTGTGCGCAGTGCCGCGGAGTCCACCGGCCGTCCGTCGTGATCGAAGGTCTTCCAGAAGTTCGCCAGCGCAATGAAGCTCTTGGTGGTGACCGCAGGGAACTCAGGAAAGATGCCTCGTAGGTGTTCTATGGACGTGAGGCCGCCAGTGAAACCGCCGTAAGAGATGAACGACACCGGCCGCAGCGCCCATTCGCCGTAGAACCAGTCGATGGCGGTTTTCAGCGCGGCTGAGTAACTGCGGTTGTAGACCGGTGTGACGAGTACGAAGGCGTCGGCTGCTGCCAAGCGCTTGCCGAGTGCAGTAACGGCGGTTGGAGGCTCTCCGTCGGGGTCGTTGCCGCCGAGTTCCATGGGCAGGTCATAATCTGCCAGATCGATGAGATCGACCTTGAAGGTGCCGTGGCGTTCGGCTTCGGCGGCGAACCAGCGTGCTGGGGTGGGGCCGAAGCGGTCCGGGCGGATGCTTCCGACGACGATTGCGAGAGTAGGCGTGTTCATGAGTTTCTCCATTCGGCGCTTATTATGTGCTCTCTGATGATTGGTCGACGCCGTTCCGAAAAAGCTTTACAAAAGCTCCGGTAAGGGTTCGCTCCTAAGATGAGCCCATGCGTCTGCCTGCCGTTTACTCCGTGGACCGGTGCGAACAACTCGTGACTTGGGGAGAAGAGATGGTCGTTCGACACCAGAAGGTCGTGTTTCATGCCCCGTGACTTTCTCCGTGGGTTTACGCAGACTCCGCAAAAGGTGCTGGAGATCGCCAATGGGGACGCCGTCGAACCTGTCTGGCGCAATGAGCTGGGTGGTCTCACATTCCGGCTGCAGGGCAGTGGAAGCACCCGTTTCGTGAAGTGGCAGCCGCACTCTGGGGTACATCCCGCCCGCCGACAAGATGTCGATCTCACAGCGGAAGCCGAGAAACTCTCCTGGGCAGGACATTTCATCCGGGTACCACGAGTCGAAGATCAGGGTGAGAACGACGACGCCGCGTGGCTTGTCACCGAGGGAATCGACGGTGAGTCAGCTCATGCCAGGCGTTGGCGCGCGGACCCGGAGACCGCAGTCGTGGCAATCGCTGCGGGCCTGCGCCAGCTCCACGACACAGTTCCGGTCAAGTATTGCCCCTATATAGGCACATGGTTGGCCTCGAAACTGGATCGAGCCCCGGAGCCAGATCACTTGGTGGTCTGTCACGGTGACCCATGTGTGCCCAACACACTCATTGCCGAGGACGGGTGCTTTGCCGGACTTGTAGACCTGGCCCAGCTAGGGGTCGCTGACCGATGGGCTGACCTAGCCATCGCTACCTACAGCATCAGCTGGGACATCAACTTTGGCCGCAGCTACGACGAGCTTTTCTTCGAGGCTTATGGCCTCGAGGCTGATACGGAGCGCATCCGCGCCTATCGTCGTCTCTGGGACGAGCCGGACTAAGCAGCTCTCCTGTGGGCTGATCAAACCTTAAAAGCTCTGGCAGGTTATCCAATGGGTCCTTGTCACAGTGCCAGCGTCATAAACACGCTGTTGGGGTCCTCGGTGTAGTCACCGAATGGAGGGCACTCCGTGAAGCCGTGGGCATAGTAAAGAGACCGAGCGGGAGAGAAAAAGTCTTGGCTGCCGGTTTCCAGACTCACTCGTGAAAAATTCCGAGCGCGTGCCTGGCTGATGATGTGTTCAAGCATGAGGCGTGCCACGCCCCGGCCTCGCATGACCGGTACAGTCCGCATGGTCTTGATCTCGCCTTCTCCGTCCAAATCCTTGAGCGCTCCGCAGCCAGCGAGTCGCTCGTCAGCGTCGCTATGTGCCCAGACCGTCCAGAAAGACAGTCTTGGGTCACGCATTTTCGTGAGGTCGAGGGCGTGAACGCTGCACGCGGGGGAAGTGGCCCGCATTTCTTGAAGGTGGTCGGAGATAAGAGACCGGACTTCAGGAGATTCAAAGTCGCCAGGGGTAATCCGCATGAAACTATGATCTCGCGCGATTGTTACGGCGGAATCACGCATGTCGCCATATGAGGCGTGAATCCTTTTGTTGGGTGAGGTGCTTTGTACTCTGTATGCATGGCCATCTTTATCGACCCCCCGGTCTGGCCGGCGCATGAGACCGTGTTTTCGCACGTGATCTCAGATGTCTCGCTCCAAGAACTGCACCTGTTCGCCCGCAATGCAGCAATCAGCGACCGCGCCTTCGACCGCGACCACTACGATGTTCCGGCTCACCGGTTTGATGACCTCATCGCGTTGGGTGCAATACCAGTCAGCGGCCATGAGTTGGCGCGTCGGCTGTCAGGATCCGGGCTGCGGGTCAAGGCACGGGAACGCCCGGAGAAGGTGCGCCGCGGTCTGCTTCATCGTTGGCAGAAGCTTTCAGGACATGCCAATGACGACGCCGCCCGTGAGGCCTGGGAAACTGTGGGCCGCGACCTCTTGGCCCGTTGGAGTGAACCGCACCGGCACTACCACGCGTTGCCCCATCTTGTCTCAGTGCTTCGGGTCAGCAGCCTCCTGGAACGATCTGGTGAAGTGGGTGAGGTAGAGAGTCGGCTGGTGGCGCTGGCTGGATGGTTTCACGATGCTGTCTACGCCGGGGCGGCCGGACAAGATGAAGAGGACTCAGCGCAGTTAGCTCAGCAGCGTTTGGACACACTGCTGCCCGATGTGGAGATCTCTGAGGTCACTCGGCTGGTGAGGCTCACCGCCACTCATACCCCGCGGGCAGGCGACGTCGCCGGAGCGGTGCTGAGCGACGCGGATCTGGAGGTGCTTGGCCGCGATCGCGCTGAATATCGCCGCTACGCCACTCAAGTTCGCGCGGACTATGCTCATGTCCCAGAAGAGAACTTCTCTGCTGGTCGAGTACATGTGCTGCAGGGGCTCTTGAGCTCCACGAAGCTCTTCCACACTTCCACCGGCTACTCCCTGTGGGAGGCCGCTGCCAGACGCAATGTCGAGGCTGAACTGAACGAGCTCGAACGGGGTGGGTAACTCCATGACTGAGGCGGGACGGCGTAACCCACCTGCGAGCAGGCGGTCATAGGGTACTTGAATCTGATCTCTACGCAATGGACTGGAACCCTGTGGTTCAACGTGCGGACGCTGACATTCCCGACGAGGAGCGGTTCCATGTGACGGAGGATGTGAGGCAGGCCTACCGGGAAGGGAAGCTGCCCGCTGATGTGGTGACGGAGCAGGAGAAGCTGAGCCGGGCGGATGCCGTTATAGTGCAATTCCCCTTGTGGTGGTACGGAATGCCCGCGATCCTCAAGGGATGGTTCGACCGGATCTTCGTCAATGGCTTCGCCTTCGGCAAGGATGTAGAGACCGGGCAACGTCTCCGCTACGAACAGGGCCCTTTCACAGGAAAGCGCGCGTTGGTCGCAGTGACTCTGGGGGACCGTCCTGCTTCGATCGGCCCTCGAGGGAAAAGCGGAGAGATCGATGAGCTGCTGTTCGGCCTTCTGCACGGCACTTTCGCCTACACCGGGATGAGTGCCCTGGAACCGTGGGCGCTACTTACCATATCGCCTGGAGAAACTGGACTTTCTATCCACCGCGAAGATGGTTAGCCACACCGCCGATCTCACTCTCGAATCAGTTCTTTTGACCTCTCCGAGACGCTATTGCTCCGCGCGGCGAATAGTGGTCTCCAACCCGTCCAAAAGCAGCTGTAGCCCGAATTCGAAGCTCTCTTCCCAGGTGCTGTTGAACGTCTCGTTATCAAGGGCGGCCATCATCGGGAACCGTCCTGAGGTCATTTCTCTCTCAAGCGTGGGGACCTGGTAACCCCAGAACTCATCGTCGGTCATTCCGCTTTCCGAGGCCGCGTTGATCCACATCATCTCTTGGCGGACCGTCCCCTGGGCATATGAGTCCAAGACGGTGGCCAGGTCCATCTTGCGCTGGTCGCTTAGCGGCAGATCCTTCACTCCCGCCATAAACAGTTCTAGGTCTGCGACGCTATTGGGACCCAGGACGGGCCGGCTCCAATTGGCCTGCAGAGTCCACGGGTGATTCAAGTAGAGCCGCCGCCCCTCGTGCACCGTGGCGGTGAGGAACGTTCGCCAGTCTCCGCCGACCAACGAGAGCCGGTGCTGTGAGGGGCCGACCACGGAGTCGAGCATGAGGTTCAAAAGCTCAGTCTTGGACGGGACGTACCGGTACAGCGACATTGTTCCCACATCCAAGACACGTGCCAGTCTGCGCATGGACAGTGCTTCTAATCCTTCGGCGTCCGCTAAGGCGACTCCTGCTTCAACAATCTGGTCAAGCCTCAGCTTGGGCTTCGGGCCCTTTTCCGGCTCGGGGAGTCCGTTCCAGAGCAGCTGCAAGCTCCTCGTCAAAGGGTTCTGATCGTTCATTGCGCCTCCAGGAATTACACCCTTGTCTATTGCGCACACTGTACGCTAGTATTCTGCGTGCACAGTACGACGTACGGCGTACTAAGATATTGGAGAGGCGCGCAGATGACAGAACAACCAGCTGTGGTGGCACAAGGACTCATCAAGAGGTACAAGAGCAGCACAGCACTCGACGGTGTGGATTTGGAAGTTCCGCGCGGCACGGTCCACGGCCTGCTCGGACCCAATGGCGCCGGCAAAACCACCACTGTGCGAATACTGACCACATTGACCCACGCGGACGGCGGTAGTGCACGTGTGGCGGGCTGGGACGTTCAAACCCAGGCCCGAGAGGTTCGGCGGCGCATCGGCTTGACGGGTCAGCAGACAGCCGTTGATGACCTGATGACTGCTCGACAAAACCTCACGATGTTCGGCCGGCTTTTCCGCCTGAGCACTGCTGATGCTCAGCGCCGTGCCGACGAGCTCTTGAACACTTTCGGTTTGACCGACGCCTCCGGCCGGACCCCCAAGAAATTCTCAGGGGGGATGCGCCGCCGGTTGGACCTGGCGGCATCCATGATTCTGGCACCCGAGGTGCTGTTCCTCGACGAACCGACCACCGGCTTGGATCCAGCAGGGCGTCGGGAAGTATGGGAAGCGATCCGGCACCTTGCAGCACAGGGGACCACCGTCCTGCTGACGACCCACTACCTGGACGAGGCCGACAAGCTCTGTGACCGCATCAGCGTGATCAATCACGGTAAGAACTTCGTGGAAGACACTCCTGCAGGGCTTAAACGCAGGATCGGCGACGAGTGGCTCGAGCTTGTCGCCACAGATCCTTCCGAGGTGGAGCAGCTTGAACAGCTCATTAGGCGTGTCCTCGGTGCCGAGCCTGTCCTCGAGGACGCCGAGGCGCGGCTCAGTGTCTCCGTAAAAGACGGAGTGGCGGCACTGACTGCGGTAGCTGCGGAGATCAGTGCCCAACAGCTCGACATCGCTGATATTGGACTTCGGCGCCCAACTCTTGACGAAGCGTTTCTGCACCTCACCGCCCCTGCCGCGGAGACCACCCTGGAGGAGACCCGATGACAACAACCCCAACGACGACGCAAAAGGCTCATCACAAAGCCACGGGAGAGACATCCAGATCCAGGATGCTCTGGGGGATTCGCGACTGCTGGACCATTGTTCTTCAGGAGTTCACTCATCTGTTCCGCCAACCCTCGACCTTCGCCTGGCAGATCGGCTTCCCTGTGGTGATGGTGCTCATGTTCGTCTATGTCTTCGGCTCCGCAATGGACGTCACGGGTCAAGGGGCTGGTGAAGGATATGTGGACTTCGCTATGCCGGGCATGTTTGCGATGACGATGGCGCTTGGGTTCATGGACACTGCCTACGCTGTGACGCACAACAAGGAGAAAGGTTTCACGGACCGTTTTCGGTCTATGCCGATGTCTTCCTCAGCGCCGGTGACCGGACGGGCGGTTTCGGATGTGATTCGCGCAGGTATCGACCTGGTGGTCATTGCCGGGGTTGCCCTGTTGATCGGGTGGCGCTCAGGTGGCAGTCTCGGTGCCACTCTGGCAGCTTTCGCTCTATTGCTGTGGCTTCGCTTGGCGCTCATTTTTGTGGGCATCTTCCTTGGGCTGTGCATTAGGAACACCGAGACGGCGGGGATGCTCTTTGCCGTTGCATTTCCCCTGGGCTTCATCTCATCGGTCTTCACCCCACCAGAGATGATGCCCGGCTGGTTAGGAGCCATCGCCGCATGGAATCCAGTTTCATCAACAGCTACTGCGATCCGCGAGCTGTTCAATACTCCAGGCATCGAATATTTGGAACCTGCCTATTGGATTGACGGGCATGCCTTAGCGGCGGCGATCATCTGGCCTGCGGTGGTCATGGCGATCTTCGTGCCGCTGGCTGTGCGCCAGTTCAAGAGTCTCAGTCGATAGTGCCTCACGGGGAGATTGCGCTCAATGCCGTGCCAGGCGGGTGGCGTTTAGATGGTCGAAGGTTCGGCGGCATATTTCACGTAGTGTCCTCAGTGCTCTGAAGACCCAGCCCGCGTGTAGTACCGATTGCTACTCCGTAGTAACCTGGCCGTATGCATGTGATCTTCCGTACTCTGCTGATTCTGCTCAAGGCTCGACGCCGTCGCCGCACCACGCCTTGGGAAGCTGCGGAGATCACCCTGCGCGCTCTACCCACCGATGTCGACATTCTGATGCATATCAACAATGGTCAGTACTTCAGCCTGTTCGATCTAGGCCGTTTCGACATGATGGTCCGCTCCGGGTTGTGGGCAGGAGCCAAGCGACGGGGATGGAATCCGGTGGTCCAGGCCGAGCAGATCACGTTCCGCAAGTCAGTGAACTTCTGGACCAAATTCCAGATCTACACAAAGTTCATAGGTGTTGACGACCGCTGCTTCTATATTGAACACCGTGTGGTGGTGGACGGGGAGATCTACGTCCGGGCTCATGTAGCCGGCAGGCTCATCGGCAAGAACGGACCTGTGCCAATGGAGGAGATCTTGGAAATGGCGGCGGAAACCGGGCACCCCGTTCCAGAGAATTTCCAAGTGAGTGACGACCTCAAGGCATGGCGTCAAGACTTTGCGCTCCCTGCGTCCCGCAAGCCCGCACCACATATCAGTTTCTAAGCGGACGTTTCACGAGGGATCACGAAAGCCGTGCGCTGAAGCGATCGTTTGGCTAATGTTGAGCCATGGAGCTCACCGTCATCTCAATCCGCCGATACCCGGTCAAGGCCATGGGCGGAGAATCCTTGCCTTTCGTCGAATTGGACAAGCGAGGACTCGTTGGGGATCGCTGGTACGCGGTGACGGACCAGGACGGAAAACTCGCTTCTGGGAAGGACGGTTCCCGTTTCCGCCGCCACGACGCCGTTTTTGACTATCGTGCACAGACCGAGGACACCACGGTAAGAGTCACGGGACCCCGCGGCACTTGGGCAGTCGATGAGCCCAAGCTGCGTGAGGACCTGTCCGCAGTCATAGGCGCTCCAGTGTCAGTGAGTGGTGAAACTGAGGTACCCCACTATGACGGCGGGGCTGTCTCGATCATAGGGAGTGCAACTCTCGCCTGGATGGCACAGCAGTGGGGGATCAACGCTGACCCTCGGCGTCTGCGCGTCAATGTGGTCCTGCAGACGCAGAAACCCTTCATTGAGGAATCATGGACGGGTCAGAGCCTTGACATTGGGCAAGGCCCTGACGGTGCCGTGCGCCTGTCAGTTCAGCGACGAATTCCGCGCTGCCGAACTATTGACCTTGACCAAGATGGAGCTCAGGCGAAGGGTCGGCTTCTGAAACTTTTGGGCCAACACCGCGAGATGTGTGCTGCCGTTTACGCCGGCGTCGTCGTTCCCGGTCGCGTTACCGTCGGTGATTCAGTCCGGGTGGGTCATCCCACCCCGCAGGTACAATCATGACGACGATGATGTGGCTGCTTGTCGCAGTTTTTGCCGCCGTGCTGGTTGGTGGTGGTCTCCTGGCCCGTCGCAGAGAAGTTCGCATCAGAGAAGCCCACTCAGCAGCGCTGGAATGCAGAGATCAGGAACTCAGCCAGGTGAGGGAGGAATCGACGCAGCGAGCTGAGTCGAGCAACCATCAGCTCACTCTCGTTGAGCAGACCGCCAAGGCACGGGAGCAGGCGCTTTCCGGATACCTGGCGAAGGCCCTGGACTATGACCTGCGATCCCGCCACAGCATTCTGAATGCCTGCCATAGCGAACAGCTCGACGGCGTCCTGTTGAGCAACGTGGTCTTCCTGAGAAAGAACCGGGCCGTTGGGGGAGACCTCTACCGGAGGCAGATCGACCACGTGGTGGTCACGTCCGAGAAGGTGCTCCTGCTTGAGAACAAGGGATGGAAAGGGCTGGTCTTCGACGGGGTGCCTCCCGGAACCATACATCCGGATCTGGGGGCCGTAGTGGGTCCGTTGCCTTCGAAAGACACGTTCGCGGTTCATATCGGAGGCCAGGACCGGTCCATTCGTATTGCGGAGGAGGCTCCTATTGACCAAGCCGCGAAACAAGCCCGGGACCTGAAGAACATTGCAGCCGAAAGCGGCGTCGATGCAGGTTTCGTGGAGATCTGCGTGCTCTACTCGCACCCCCAAGTTCGCCTACATGCGCTGAGCCGTCAGGTCTCCAGAGGATGGCACGGACGAGTCATCGACCTACCCCAATTGGATCAGGTCCTCAGGGCTGGCTCCGGCGAGCGGCGGGTCGACGTCGAGCAGCTCACGGGCCTGTTGGAACCGCTAGCGGGTGACATTGCGGGCTTCGGGTCCTATGAGTCCACCTGGCCCTCACGTTTAGCGCCCCGGGTTCAAGTCAGTTGATAGGGGGACGGAGCAGTTCAGAGGCCCGACGCTGCGTGATCAACTAGACCTGACGGTCGCTGCGCCAACGGTGGTAAGCCATCACGGTCAGTATGCCCACCGCAACCCACCCGATGGCCACTGCGGCGCCAGTCATGATTGATGGGTCGGCGATGAAAGCTCCAATTGCCACTAGGGAGAACTGACCTGGGATGCAGGAAACCAAGCTCGCCAGCACATACGGAGTGTGTCTGACGCCGAACGAACCACTCCCATAATTGACCGGCCAGTAAGGGATACCCGGTATTAGCCGCAGCGTCGCTACTGCGTAGAATCCAGAGTCTCGAAGATGCTGCTCGACAGTGGCGCGATGCCTGCCCAGCAGCTTGATCATGGTGTGTTTGCCCAGGCCGCGGGCCACCCAATAAGCAATCCAGCAGCCCAACATGACTCCGACAACAGACAGAATGGTCCCTGCTGCCACGTCGAAGAGAATCCCACCAGCCACTGCCATGATTGTCACCGGGATAGGTGTGGTGGCTACCAACGCGTAGAGGCCAACGAAAGCAATCCATCCGGCCCATCCCAGAGCTTCGATGTTCCGCTGTATCACGTGAACAGGGGGGAGTTCCACATTGAATACGACCCACAGAAGCCCAAGCACCACGGCGCCTAGAGCTGTGTTGCGCAGAACTGAGACCCACCGCTCCTGATCATGGGCCGGGTCCTGCGGCTCATTGGGTTCGCTGGTCATGCAGGCCAGGCTACAGACGTGACAGAAGAGTCCACGGATTTCGGTTCCGTTGCGCAGCCGGGGGAACGGCGCGGTTGATCAGAACCCCAGAGCTCGTTTCCGGTTCACTTTCCGGGTTGCCCGTCTAATGGTGAACAGGGAGATGATCGTGCCTATGTAGAGGAATCCGATGGTGATGAGAAACAGAAAACCCTTGAGGAACTTGCCGAGATAGAAGTACTGCAGGCCAGCGAGGAAGAAGAACCCCAGTAAAGCCAGCACGAACGCCAGGCCGGGATCCTTCTGTGGGCCGTCAAAGTCTCGGTATGCCATGGCGTGAGTCTACCCCTGCTCAGGCGCGGTTGATCTCACGTAGGTGCCAGCCGAGCAGTCCCACCAGAATACCGGTCACGCCCATCCCCGTGAGAATCACGACAGAAGTCCATGACACGGCCTCGACGGGGTAGGGAGACAGGTGGCCGAAGATATTGAGTTCATGAAAGAACTGCGGAAGTTCCAGTAACTGGCCGAAATTGGCCATGATCGCTGAGTACCCGACGATGGCCCAACCCACACTGCCCGAGGCGCGAGGCAGCCAACCGAAGAACGCGACGACGATGCCCACCACTGCTAGGACGGCAGGTGCCTGATGGACACATGCTGCCAACAACTCGACGAAGAATCCCTCGCTATTGCCCTGCAGGACCGCAACTGCCCCTACCCCCATCAGTGACCCGACGGCAACAAGTACGGTGGCGATGCCCAGAAGGAGGACGGTGACATGGGCTCCCAGCCAGGTGACTCGGCTCATTGGTGTGGACAGTCCCAGCTCAGCCCTTCCATGGGTCTCCTCGTTGCGCAGTTGCTGCATTGCGCCGACCACCATAGCCGCCACGAACACGGCGACGAATAGCGCAGCGTACGCCAGATAACCCTTGACCATGTCTTCGCCAGCGAAAATCTGCGCCATCTCTTGGGGAAGATCATCAGCGGCATCGACCATAGTCTGGGCGAAGCTGCCAAACATGAGCCCGGTCAGGATCAGTGCGATACCCCACCCGCGCAGGGTGCCCTTGAGTGTGTGGAAGGCCAATCCCAAGGGAGATCCCAAAGTCGGGCGAGCGTTCGGCCGACCCGGTCGGGTAGGCAACAGGCTGGCTCCCAGATCGCGTCGAGCAGAGAGTGAAAAGCTCAACCACAACAGCAGAATGGTCCCGCCGACCGTGAGGAGCAGCGGCCACCAACGATCGTCTACATAGGGGGCGGTCTGTTGGGACCAAGCAAGAGGTGAAAACCAGGAGGCCGCGCTGCCACCAGGCTCTGCTGCGTCCCCTCCCATTCGTATGAGGAAAGCAACGCCAATAGCGCCACCTGCTGTTGCTGCAGCCCCCCGCGAGGTTTCACACAGTTGGCTGGTGACCGCGGCTACGCCGGCGAAGAACAAACCGACGACGAAGCCTCCGAGGGCCACCAGAGCGGAACCGATAGCGGCGTATCCCGCTGTGAAGGCAGCCATCCATACCAATGCTGCCACCACTGCGTTCGCTGCACCTGTCAGGACCAGTGTTGCCGTCAGCGTCGAATGTCTGCCCACAACGTTTGCCCTGATCAGCTCTGCCCTACCGGTCTGCTCTTCCATCCTGGTATGGCGGACCACGGTGAAGGCGCTCATGAGCGCGATCAGGATATAGAGGTACAGAACGTAACCGCTGGCGAAGAACCGTTCATGAGTAGGCTCTTCCATCCCAAATCCGGGTCCCGACATCATTCTTCCGACTGGATCGGCGAACATGATGGTCAGGGAGCGGAGCTCATCGGCTGACTCGGCGATGACTTGGATGGCGTGGGCGAAGTAGAAGGCCGCCACTCCGATGCCCACCACCCACGCGTTGGTGCGAATGCGGTCCCGGCGGAGCATGAATCGTAAGAGGGCACCGGTGCCGGAGAGCGTGTGGTCATGCTTGAGCTCGATCGCCGTCATGAGGGCACCTCATGGGAGTAGTGCCGCATGAGCAGCTGCTCAAGTGTGGGCGGATGCGCCACAATCGACTGCGTCTGCAGCCTGGTCAGGCGAGCCATCACATCCTGAATATGTTCGGCATCGACTTCGAAGAGACTGCGCGCGCCCGATGTGCGGATGTTGTGAACGTAGCTCAGGCCAACTAGGGCTTCGACAGAATGCGTAGTCTCCACCTCAAAGGTAGTCCTTGTCATATGCCGCAACTCTGCGAGTGTTCCCGATTCCACTACGCGGCCTGCGCGGATGATGGAGAGCCGGTCCGACAACGCCTCTACCTGGGCAAGTATGTGGCTGGAGAGCAGCACTGACCGCCCCTTCAGACGCTCCTCCTTGATGATTTCTTGGAATTCGGCCTCCATAAGCGGATCCAAACCTGAGGTCGGTTCGTCGAGGAGCAGCAGATCGACATCCGATGCCAGCGCCGAGATCAGTGCGACTTTCTGACGATTGCCTTTGGAGTAGGTGCGTGTCTTCTTCCGCGGGTCCAGGTCGAATCGTTCTACGAGCTCGTTTCGGCGCGTTCTGGTGTGTGCATACTGACCGCGCAACCGCAGGAACATGTCGATGACCTCACCTCCGGTGAGGTTCGGCCACAATTCAACATCCCCCGGAACGTACGCCAAGCGCCGGTGCAATGCGACCGCGTCATGCCATGGATCGCGGTTGAAGATTCGCACCGTTCCAGAGTCTTGGCGCATGAGCCCGAGCAGGATGCGCATCGTCGTTGATTTGCCGGAGCCGTTGGGCCCCAGGAAACCGTGCACTTCGCCGGGTGCGATTTCGAGGCTGAGATCGTCTAATGCTCTGACTGCGCCGAAGGTCTTCACCACGTTGTGCGCAGAGATGACGGAATTCTGATTGCTCATCGGTCTGTTCCGCTTCTCTGTGGAGTCGCTGGGACTGCTGACTCGGCCCCGGGAGCGTCTTCGGGCACATCATTGTGGATGTCCCGGTCGAATGCTTCTTGGGACTCCATCAGCTCGCGGTACTTCTCCGCATTGATGACCGGCTGGGTGTGTACCTCCAGCACGGCGGCCATATAGGGCAGAAGATCCTTGGGGTCCCCATCCAGGGGGCTGACGCCGAACTCACGTTCCATCTGCTTGTGCAACATGAGGGCGCCGAAGGAATGTAGGAAAATCACCACAGCTCGATGCCTGGGATTTTTGCTTGGGTGGACCAGTCCTAGGCTCTCAGCCTCCGCCAGGTAGTCGAGTGAATCTTCGATCATCCGGTCGAAAAGCTCGTCCATGTTCGGACCACCGGCGGCGAACGCCTGGATCATGTATTTCAGCAGATGCCGATTGGCGTAAATGGCATCCAGGGCATAGTTGCGCGGCATGGGGCCTTTGAAGCGGACAGACTCTGTTTTTGATTTCCGGAATTCCTCGGCGACATGGCGATCACACGCGGTACGGAGTCCAGCCTTGGACTGGTAGTGGTGGATGACCAGCGGAGCGGAAACACCAGCATGTGCGGCGATGGCTTTGAGGCTGACCTCTTGGAAACCGTGTTCGCCGAAGAGATCTATAGCGGACTCGAGGATTCTGGATCTGGCATCCGCTGCCGGAGGACCAGCGTTGCCTCCGGCACTGTGTCCTTGCGATCCGCGTGATGCTCCGTACTTGTAGACCACCAGAGTGACCCCATTCCGCAGACGAGACAATGGGCGTCTGAACGGTTGTTCAGTCCGTACTAAGAACGGTAGCTGAACGGGTGTTCAGGCCACAATAGGGCTGAACACCAGGGGTTTGATGTTCAGCCGTGGGTGGCAGCGTCCGCGCTGCGTCCTCCGGGTATCAGCCGGTCGAGGGCCTCCTGCATGTGCTCCTCAATGGCACCAGCGAAAGCATCAGAGTCCCCTGAGGCGATGGCCTCGGTGATGCGACGGTGTTCTGCCACCTGGTCCTCGGGATCCCGGTATGTCCCCTGCAGCGCTGTCAGGCACATGCGGGTCTCTACCATGAGTGTCTGGTGCATCCGCTGCAGCCGTGGACTGCCCGCGCTGCTGACCAAGACCTCGTGAAAATGCAGGTCAGCGTCTGAGAGGTCGTCCAGCGCGCCGCTTTCGGCAGCGGACTGCATGGCCTCATAGGCGGACCTGAGTGCAAGCACTGCCCGTTGTTGGCGTTGTCGGATGATGGTGCGCCCCGCCGCAGTTTCAATGGCGGTGCGGGCTGCGTAGAGGTCCCGGACCTCATGCGCATCCAGTTCTTTGACGAAGAGGCCGCGGTGCGGTTCGGCACGCACCAGTCCCTCCTGTACTAGGCGCTGGGTAGCCTCACGAAGTGGGCCGCGGCTGACCCCGAACTCGGCCGCAAGGGTCGCCTCAGACAATTGAGTGCCGGGTCCCAGCCTGCCGAACATAATGGCCTCGCGCAGTTGGCGGGTGATGAGTCCGGCGGTGGACTCCCGGTTGACCCGCTTGAACGGCTGAGGGCTGGACATTCATGCTCCGATCGATGGATTGTTGACAATCGATTCTAGACGGCCCGCGGCTGCGCTGCGTTCAACGGGTCGAAAAGTGATCCCAGTCCCGGCAGCGTGGGCTGTTCCACTCCAGCGATTCGCATACCCTCCCATATGGTGACCTGGTTGGCCGTGAGTACGGGTTTACCCAGTGATTGTTCAAGGTCCGCTACCCATGCAAGCGAGTGCATAGCGGTATCCGGAACGAGTATTGCCTGGGCTTGTGGCAGATCCACGTTTCGGATCATCGCGAGGAGATCCTCACGGGCCATGTGGCCTACCGCGGCGGCGGTGAACACTCCTTGGGCTTGGAAGTTCACCACTTCGATGCCACCGGCACGAAGGAATTCTTGAAAATGTGCAGCGAGAGTCTCTGGGTAGGAGGCGGCCACGGCCACCCGTTGCACTCCGAGTGTGTCCACGGCCCGGGCAAAGGCCAGCGACGTTGATGAGACGGGCCGTCCAGTCGCTTCAGCCAATTGGTCCACCTGTCGATGTGCGCCGTGCCACCCGTAGACGAAACTGCCTGATGTGCAGGCCCACATCACCGAATCGACCTCGTGTTCGGCCAGCAGTCGTTCAGCTCCCTCACTCAACCGGGCGTGTGAGCCCGTTTCGAACAGAGCTTCAGGTGTGTGTTCGTCCACGCCGATGGTCGTAATAGTGACGGGCAGCCTCACAGACGCGCTGGCGGCGTCGTCCCTCAACCTGGCTTCAAGGGCAGGGTAATCATCCTCTGCCGCGTGGCCCGGATAGAGAATGCCGACCGTTACTGCGTCGCTCATACCGGAGGCGCTCCTTCCCGGTCCGCTGTGTCAACTGGTTCTGGGGTCACGTTCGCACACGCCCGGAGTGCTGACCCGGGTCCGAAGTAGTCCCGTTGAGCACGTCTGAGTGCAGCCCAGATGGTCGCCTGGTTAGCCGAGATCACTGGTTTGCCGAGATCCTGCTCCAGCTGGTCGAGAATTTCATACGTCGGCAGATTTGTGCAGGAGACCACGACCGCTTCAGCGTCATCGGAATCCGCACGCCGAACCAGGTCGTACGTGGTCTGCCAGGGCACGGTCCAAATGCGACCAGTGAGCCCAAGATTGGCCGTGTGCACTAGCTTGACCCCAGCCTCGGCAAAAAACTGGCCAAACAGTGCCCCAATAGCCTCGTCATAAGGAGTTGCAGCGGCGATTGTAGTGATCCCCAGAGCGTGAACGGCCTCTAGGAGAGCTCCTGAAGTTGTCACCGCGCTCGGAGTCCGCTTACGCACAGGAACGGGGTGCTCCTGTGGGTAGACATGCGCTGACTCCACCGCGTAGGCCGCATCTGATGCTGCTTTCCTGCCGGCTTCGGCTATGGCGTGCAACAACCGACGTTCACCAGCCAGACCTCGGACAAAACTGCCGGATGTGCAGCCGTACACGTACCCAGAAGGGTCAGTCGCTGACACGGCCTGCACCGCAGCGGTAATCAATTCTGGGCGGGAAATCTCGCGAGCCTGCTGCACAGTGACAGCCAGGGGTTCGAACGGCGTTCGGGTGAACAGCAGGTCAAGCTGGTCGAACCCAAAAGTGTCCCGGGAGAACTGCCGCAGCTCACGGTCCAAAGCCATGTCATAGGGCACGACGACGCCCATGGGAACCGCCAGTGGAGACTGTTGAGGTTGGTGTGCCGGTGTCATGTATACCCCTTGAATGACGGCGACAACGATCACTGCAGGATTGTTGACAATCTGCAGATTGAGTTCCTAATGTAGCACCCATGTCAGAGTCTCGTCCGGTCATCACAGTTCTTCGCCCCTCCGACCCGGATTCTCCGGCTCACGAACCCCCCGGACTTGAGCAGATTTCCGACAGGGCAGATATCCGCCTTACCGACGCCGACCACATTGTCGAGGACATCGCGGGGTCGGACGCGCTCTTCCTCTGGGACTTCTTCTCCGGTGCCCTGCAAAAGGCATGGCCGTCAGCGGACCGCTTGAAATGGATCCATGTCGCCGCTGCCGGGGTGGACAAGCTGCTCTTCGATGAGCTGAACGACTCAGATGTGATGGTGACCAATGCGCAGGGCATTTTCGACCGACCCATCGCGGAGTGGGTCCTCGGAGCAGTTCTGGCAGAAGCCAAAGATTTCGCTGGAAACTACCGCCTCAAAACCACCAAAACCTGGGACCACCGGGAGACCAAACGCGTACAAGGTTCCCGAGCCATGGTGATCGGCACAGGTGCCATCGGTCGCGAAATCGCGCGCCTGCTCAGCGCAGTGGGTATCGAAGTGACTGGGGCAGGCCGCACAGAACGCGAGAACGACGAGGACTTCGGCGTCGTCGTGCCCTCAGAAACTCTCGAAGAGCACATCGGTGATTACGACATCATCGTCAACGCCGCCCCACTGACCCCCGCTACAACCGGTCTCATAGGTGCCACAACCTTAGCTGCGATGAAGCCCGGAGCGCATCTGATCAATATTGGGCGTGGAGCCTCGGTGGACCAGCAAGCGCTGGTGGCTGCACTGCATGACGGGCCGCTGGGGTTCGCGTCATTGGATGTCTTCGATGAAGAGCCTCTGCCCCAAGATTCCGACCTCTGGGGCCTGGAGAACGTAATGATCGCAGCCCATATGTCAGGAGACGTCCACGGGTGGCGTGACTCCTTGGCTGAGCTGTTCATCGATAACGCTCAACGATGGTTGGATGGAAAAGACTTGGTCAACGTGGTTGACAAAGACAAGGGATACGTCCCAGGAAAGAGGAGCGCATCATGAGGGATCTGGTTGAGCTGACTGCCGCCGAACTGCTCGAGGGCTACGCCGCGGGTAGTTTCACACCCGTGGACGCCACGGAGTCCGCCCTGAGACGTATCGACGAGTGCGACGGTGATCTTAACGCCTTTGTGCTGGTGGACCGTGAGTCCGCCATCTCCTCTGCTGAAGCGTCAGCCGCCCGGTGGAAGGCTGGTGAGACCTTGGGCATTGGCGACGGCGTACCGACCTCTATCAAAGACATGTTCATCACAGCAGGCTGGCCTACCCTGCGCGGGTCGACCCTTATTGACGACGCCGGCCCATGGGACGCTGACGCCCCCTGCGTAGCCCGGCTCCGTGAGACCGGTGCGGTGCTGCTAGGCAAAGTCACCACCCCGGAGTTCGCCTGGAAGGGCACCACGGACAGTGAGCGGTACGGTGCCACCGGAAACCCCTGGGACCCCGCCACCACGGCCGGCGGCTCGTCCGGAGGCTCCTCAGCTGCAGTCGGAGCGGGCATGGGGGCTTGGTCGGTGGGTACCGATGCAGGCGGCTCGGTCCGGATCCCCGCGGCATTCACGGGCACAGTAGCGCTGAAGCCGACGTTCGGAACAGTGCCGATGTTCCCCGCCTCGCCGTTCGGAACCCTGGCACACGCCGGACCGATGACTAGGACTGTGGCGGACGCCGCCATGTTGATGGACATCGTCTCAGGCTTCGATTCACGGGACTGGGCTGCGCTGCCCACCCCTGCCGGATCGTTTACAGACGGGCTGGAGGACGGAATTGCTGGCCTGCGGATCGCTTATTCACCGACTCTCGGATTCGGAGAGAACGCCCCGGACATCGATCGACTGGTGCGGCAGGCAGTGGGGGAGCTTGAGGCCATGGGCGCGGTTGTCGAGGAGGTCGATCCGGGGTTTGCGGACCCGGTGGAGGCCTTCCACGTGCTGTGGTTCACCGGTGCCGCCAAGGTGGTTGCGGCCTACGGGCCGGAGGCGCTGGCCAAAGTGGACCCGGGCCTCCGGGAAGGAATAGAGCAGTACGCCGACGCCACCGCACAGGACTACCTTGACGCCACCGCTGTGCGGATGGAACTGGGAGTGCTGATGGGAGCCTTTCACCAGAATTATGACCTTCTGGTGACTCCGACGATGCCTATCACCGCTTTCGACCGCACCCGCCAGGCTCCCGAGGGGTGGAAGTCAGACCTATGGACCTCCTGGACGCCCTACACCTACCCGTTCAACATGACCCAGCAGCCTGCGGCTTCTGTGCCGTGCGGGGTGGCCGACAACGGGCTTCCCGTAGGACTTCAGATCGTGGCTGCCCGAACGCAGGATCAGCTTGTACTGCGTGCCGCTCGAGCATATGAGAAGGCATCAGGGGAGAAGTTCTCCCGCCCGGTATCTGTACCCGCGGGGCAGGGAACGGCTTAAGCGTGGCCAGATACATTACGGTCACGCTAGAAAAGCGGGGCGTGACGTGCCTGGCCAAACTGCTCGACGATGCCGCCCCCCGCACCTGTGCGGCCGTATGGGACGCGCTGCCGCAATCAGGACAGGTCTATCACGGCAAGTACGCACGCAATGAGATCTATCACCTCGTTGAGGCCTTCGCCGCGCAAGAGCCCGGAAAGGAGAATACAACCGTGACGCCGATACCGGGGGACCTGTGTTACTTCGCCTTCGATTCCGATGACCTGGGCAACCCCGCCTACGGGTATGACTCAGGCGCAGATGTGCGCGCTGAGGAGCCGACTCAAGCCAAGCCGATTATTGACCTGGCGGTGTTCTACGGCAGGAACAATCTGCTGATCAACGGTGACCAGGGCTGGATCCCCGGAAACGTATTCGGCACGATCGTTGAGGGTCTAGAGGATTTGGCAGAGGCTTGTCAATCCATCTGGATGGACGGTGCGCGGGGAGAGACGTTGACCTTCGCCCGGTCCCACGAAGACTGACCCATCAACCGGCTAAACGGTAAAGGGCCAGTTCGGCTCACAGGCGCGATGCGAGTTCACGGATCCGCGCAGAGAGATCCTCGCGAATCATCACCATGCGCTCATGCCCTTCAACCCCTTGCTCAGACGGTTCCACTGTTTCCCAGCGTTCTACAGTGACGCCGTCCAGCCCCGGAACCTGAGCTTCAGCGCCGATCACAATCACGTGGCCGGCTGAGCGCATCGCTTCCTCCGTCAACTGGGTCGGCGACTGGTCAGAGATGTCAACGCCCACATCGCTCAGCACAGCAGCTGAGAGCGGATTGACCTGCTTTCCAGCCTGGGTTCCCACTGAGGTGACGGTCACGGCGTCGAGCTTTCCGGCTTCCTGCAATTCCTTGCGCAACAGGCCGGCGGCCATCTGAGACTTCCCGCCGTTCTTCACGCAGACGAACAGCACACCGGAAGAAGGGACAGACATCATCCGAACTTGCCGGATACATAGCGTTCCGTTTGCTGGTTTGTTGGATTGTTGAAGATTGTTGATGTCTCCGCGTACTCGATCATCTTGCCGGGCTTTCCGGTGCCAGCAATGTTGAAGAATGCGGTCTTCTGGCTCACTCGGGCTGCTTGCTGCATATTGTGCGTCACGATCACGATCGTGTATTCCTTTTGCAGCTCAGAGATGAGGTCTTCGATGGCGAGAGTGGAGATCGGATCGAGAGCAGAACAGGGTTCGTCCATGAGGATCACCTCAGGCTTCACCGCCACAGTCCTGGCAATGCACAGGCGCTGCTGCTGTCCTCCTGAAAGACCGGAACCTGGTTTGTCGAGACGGTCCTTCACCTCATTCCACAGGTTTGCTCCCCGCAGAGCGCCTTCGACGATGCCGTCTGCCTGGGACTTGGACATTCTCGCCCCGTTGAGTCGGTATCCGGCGAGCACGTTGTCCCGAATGCTCATTGTGGGGAATGGGTTGGGACGTTGGAAGACCATGCCAACCATGGAGCGTACGGTCACGGGGTCAACGCCGGGTCCGTAAATGTCGTCATCGTCGAGAAGCAGCTGGCCCTCGACGCGCGCCCCTGGAAGAACCTCATGCATACGGTTGAGGCTCCGCAGAAACGTTGTCTTTCCACAGCCAGACGGACCGATGAAGGCCGTGACAGAACGTGCCGCGATTTCGATATTGACGCCTTCGACGGCGAGAAAATCTCCGTAATACACATTGAGATCTTTGGCGGTGATGCTCTTAGACATGGCTTAAGCTCAATCTTTCGTGAGGTTCCGTTGGGTTGTCAGCGGCCGGTCTTCTTCGGCGCGAAGATAGTCGCGATAATGCGTGCGGTGAGGTTGAGGCCCATGACAATGATGATGAGGACAAGTGCAGCTGCCCATGCCCGCTGATGCGACGGGTCTGAAAAGTTTGGTGACGTCGGGTTCTGAAACTGTCGGAAGATATACACCGGTAGTGCCGTCATCCACCCTTGGAACAGATTCCAGTTATTGCTGACGACGAATCCAGCCGTGACCAGGATGGGTGCTGTCTCACCGATGACACGGGCGATTGCGAGAGTAACGCCTGCGGCGATTCCGGAAATTGCGGTCGGGATCACCACTTTGAGGATCGTCCGCCATTTGCGCACTCCCAGAGCGTAGGATGCTTCGCGAAGCTCATTCGGGACCACACGGAGCATCTCCTCGGTGGTTCGGACCACAACGGGGATCATGAGGACAGAGAGAGCAATGGCGGCGGTAATGCCCATAGTGGATCGGCTTGGCAGAGGAAGGCCCAGGCTGTTCCCTACGCCCAAGAACCACCCCATGGCTGCTGCGCCGAAAAGTCCCGCCACAATGGAAGGGATACCTGTCATTACGTCCACAAAGAAGGTAATCGCCCGGGAGAGTTTGCCTCCACGAGCATACTCAACCAAGTAAATGGATGTCATGAGTCCGATTGGTACAGAAATGAACGTTGCGGTGAGAGTTATGAGAAGTGATCCCACCAGAGCGTGCCGGATTCCCCCCAGTACTGGTGCCCCCTCTTCCTGACTACGTTGGTCAGTTGTTCCGTCGATTCCCTGCATGTCGGATGCAAGGAAACCAGGTTCCAGAAGTCCAGGAATTCCGATGGATGTCACTGACCATATGACGGAAAACAAGGGAAGAAGAGCGATGATGAAAGCCAAATACACCAGGTTCTTCCACATCTTGTCTCTGGCTTGGCGTCGGTTCACCTTGGCTCGGGTGACGGCATAACTGATCATTACATAGAGAACTGCAGTGAACACGAACCACAGTGCAAAATTGAATGAGATAAGGGAACTCAGCGCTGCTCCGAACAGTGCAGAGACAGCGAGGACGGCCAGACCGGTCCACCATGGCATTCGGTTCTGCGTCAAGGAGGTTGGTCGGAGGATGGAGGAAGGGTCAAAGTCGTTTTGCCTCGCCGGCCCAGCTGGTCCCTCGACCGATGCTGACGTTAGTTGTTGCTGTGTCTGGCTCATCAGTTAGCTCCAGAGAAGTCTTTGTGACGGTTGACGATCCAGCGGGCTGTCATGTTGACGATCAGGGTGATCACAAACAGCACCAAACCGATCGCGATGAGCTGTGCCTGCCGTTCAGATCCTGGGGGCGCTTCGGGGAATCCGAGAGCTATTTCCGCAGGGATAGTGCTGTTGCCGGAGGAGATGAGCGATGCCGTGAGCAGACCGGGCGAAAGCACCAGTGCCACCGCCATCGTTTCTCCAAGAGCTCGGCCCAGACCCAGCATGACGCCCGAGATGATGCCGGCCCGGGCGAAAGGGAAGACCGCCATGGTGATCATTTCCCATCTCGTCGCCCCAAGTGCCAAGGCTGCCTCTTCATGGAGCTTCGGTGTCTGGATAAAGATCTCTCGGCAGACTGAGGTGATGATCGGAAGAATCATGACTCCCAGCACAACGCCTGCTGTAAAGATGGTCCGCCCTGTCTGTGAGGGGTTACCTGCAAATAGGGGAATGAATCCGAGGTGCTGGTGGAGCCAGCCGTAAACGGGGACGAGCGCGGGTCCCAGAAAGCTCATTCCCCAGGCGCCGTAGACCACAGAAGGAATCGCAGCAAGCAGGTCAATCAGGTAACCAATGGATTTGCTCAACCTGGGCGGGGAGAAGTGTGAGATGTAGAGTGCCACTCCCACCGCCACTGGAGTCGCCAGCACTAGGGCAATCAGCGAGGCTATGAGCGTGCCGATGACCAATGGGTAGGCGTACTCCAGGAACTGCCGAAGAATGAGCCCTTCCTCTTCGCGGTATACGGCGCCCACTGAGTTGAAGCTTAGGAAGATGGCGACGAAAGCCAGGGTGATGAGGATTGCCACACCGGCGAGGAGCGCAAGCCCGGAGAATACTCTGTCGCCCATGACTCCACCGGAGTCTGAGGTCGTCAGTGCGTTGTGAGAGGGCTCTTGGCGGTTGGATGGTTCTGTCGCCTTAGCTGGGGAGTGAGACTCACCAGGACTGGTCACGGGGGCTCCCTGCCTCGATACGTGTGCGTGTGATGGTCAGAAGTGTGGTTCTGGCGGATACCGAGTTCTGGAGAGCGGCACGAAGCACGGTCTTTAGTCTCGGTATCCGCCAGGCGTTCGGAAGAGGGTCGCTGCTACTCGGCGACAGTGATTTCAGAGATGGCGTCCATCGCGGTATTGCGGAGGTCCTCTGACATCGGAGCGTTGCCTGCGGCGGATTCAGCGGTTTGCTGTCCATCTTCAGAGACGAGGTACTCAGCAAATGCGACTGCAAGGTCCGCGGTCTCCTGGTCCGGATATTCGTTACAGAAGATGTTGTATGCGGCCAGGACGATCGGGTAGGCGCCTTCTTCCTCCGTATCGCGGTCAAGCTCGACAGCCATGTTGTTCGATGCCTGGCCTTCGACCGGAGTTGAGGAGGCTACTGCCTGCGATGCCGCTTCGGCGTTGTGTTCAACATAGTCGTTGCCAACCCACACTGCTACCGAGTTCAATCCACCGATTTGGGAAGCATCTGCGTAGGTGATCGCGCCATTGGTCTGCGAAGTCAGGTCAACCACACCAGAGTTCTGCTGTGCGGATTCAGCGGAGATGTCTGCTGGCCATGCATCGCTGGCTTCCCATTCCCAGGTGCTTGCAGCCGCCTCGAGGTATTCGGTGAAGTTGTCGGTGGTGCCGGAGTCATCGGCGCGGTGAACAACAGTGATAGGCGTGTCGGGCAGGTCGACGTCTTCGTTGTGTTCGGCGATGGCTTCGTCGTCCCAAGTGGTGATCTCCCCAGCGAAAATGCTCCCGATAGTATCGCCGTCGAGGTTGAGGGTGTCGTCGATGCCCTCAACGTTGAACGCGACAGCAATAGGAGAGATGTACGCGGGAATATGGAATGCCCCATCAGGCCCGCAAATCTCCTTGGACTGCTCCCACTCATCATCGTCCATGGCTGAGTCGGAGCCGGCCCAGTCGTACTCTCCGCCGAGGAAGCCGTCGCGCCCGGCTCCAGAGCCTACTGACGCGTAGTTGACCTGCGCCTCAGGCGCTACAGAAGTAAAACCGTTCGTCCAGGCGGTCATGGCTGCCTCTTGGGAGGACGCGCCGCCTCCGACCAGGGTGCCCTGCACCTCACTGGTCTCGGCGCCCCCGTTGGCCTCCCCATTGCCGTTGCCATCGCCGTTCTCAGCGCCCGGGTTGTTGGCCTCGCCGCAGGCAACAAGTGCCAAGGATGCGACGGATAGGACGGCCGCTGCGCGACCGAAACTTGCTAGCTTCACGTTGTCCCTCTCTGAGGATTTGTCATCAGCGCTATCGAAGATACGCCGCGTTGCAAACTGCTGTGGCTCGTAAGGCTCACGCGCATGAATTCGGACATGGTCGCGCGGCCGAGTGTCACGCTAGGGAGGCCAGGTGACAGAAAGTTGCTGTGGGAGTGAACGCAGGGTGAACAGCTGAAGGCTAAAGAGTTTAGTTCCCGCGCTTGTTGCCGTACGGCGTATTTGGGACGATACATTGACATTCTTCGATTTACGCCACAAGCTACTGGTATATATCGAAATGTATCAATGAATGGCGGACCTGATGGCGAGTAGTGCACACACTGTCAACGAACTTCCCGTGATCGTGATTGGCGCAGGCCCTGTGGGTTTGGCAGCCGCCGCCCACCTGGTGGAGCAGGGGCTCGACCCACTCGTACTCGAAGCCGGTGATCAGCCAGGCGCCGCCATTCACAACTGGGGTCACATCAAGCTGTTCTCACCGTGGCGGTTCAATATCGACGACGCCTGCCGCCGACTCCTTGAGCCCACCGGGTGGAATGCCCCTAGCCCCACAAGGCTGCCCACTGGAGAACAGCTCGTCAGTGAATATCTGTTTCCGCTGGCGTTTAGCACCGTGTTGAAGGACAAGATCAGGTTCCAAACGCAAGTCACAGGCGTAAGTCGTGGTGATAGGGACAAAACCCACACTGCGGCGAGGCAGGGTACTGCCTACACGGTGCGCGTGGAGGCAGACGGCACAGCATCTGACCTGCACGCTCGGGCTGTGATCGATGCTTCCGGCACATGGTCACAACCCAACCCGATGGGAGCTTCAGGACTCCCCGCGCTGGGAGAAGAGGATCCTGCTTTAGGTCAGTACCTGACGGGAGCACTGCCCGATGTCCTCGGCGCGGAGCACAATCGTGCGGCTGGCAAGCGCGTGCTGGTGGTCGGCGCGGGACATAGTGCCACCAATACGCTCCTGAACCTCACGGCGCTGAAGCGGGAAGACACGCAGACCCAGGTGGTGTGGGCCGTTCGTGGTGAGAGCGCCGAGCGCAGCTTCGGCGGTGGTGACCGCGATGGCCTACCCGAACGTGGTGCACTGGGGGAGCGGTTGCGCCGACTCGTCGAGGCCGGTCACATCCAGGTGATGACGTCTGCGGCCGTCCGCCGACTATCAGAAGCGGAATCCGGAGGCGTCGTCGTGGAATTCAGTGATGGCCGGATGATCAACGTCGATGCTGTGGCCGCTGCTACCGGCTTCCGACCAGATCTGGAGATGCTGCGTGAACTGCGGCTGGACTTGGATCCTGGTGTGGAGTCGCCATCCCGGCTAGCACCTCTCATCGATCCTGAGTTCCACTCCTGCGGGACCGTGAAGGCACACGGAACGGAGGTGCTCGCACACCCTGAGGATGGGTTTTTCCTCGCTGGTATGAAGTCCTATGGAAGAGCGCCCACCTTCCTCCTGGCCACAGGATATGAGCAAGTGCGCTCTATCGCTGCGCACTTGGCAGGAAACGACGCCGAGCCAATCGATCTTCAGCTGCCCGAAACTGGGGTCTGCAGCGTTGCTGATCCAGAGCACGCGGAGACTCCAGATGAGCTCGCAGAGGAACCCTGTACGGACAACGGTCTCGAACCGGCTGTCATCGGTGTCCCGACCGGTGTAGAGCACGGGCGGAGAGGTCACTGAGCAGCTTCCCTCCTCATGTCAGAAGAAGAGCCGTCTCAATAGTGTCCACCGCGGGCCCCTGCGGCTACGGTTAGTGAATGAGGGTATGGAATAACCGGGCGGCCTATGAGAGGTGGACTCGCCTCACTGAGTGGCCCATGGTCCTTGTTGCAGTTGCTTTTCTTGGAGTCTATTCGTATGTGGTGATCTTCGGGAATCCCAAGTCACCTGGCCCTTCTGGGTCATCAATATCGTCTGGGTCCTCTTTGCAGTGGACAATGTGGTGACACTCGTACTTGTTCCCCACACCAAGCGATGGTTCGTGAGGCATCTGCACGAACTGGCCATTGTTCTTCTCCCCGCTCTGAGGCCCCTGAGGCTGCTGAGACTCATCACCGCAGTCTCAGTTCTGCAACGCTCGGCCGGCACAGCACAGCACTGAGGAAAAGTCATCCTCTATGTGGCCTTTACCTCACTTCTCATGGTGGTGATGGCCTCGCTCGCCATGCTCGACGCCGAGCAGAATGCTCCGGGTGCGAACAGCACCAGTTTCGGCGACGCTATGTGGTGGTCCATGGTCACCATCACCACCGTGGGCTATGGCGACTACTACCCGGTGACCGGGCTCGGCCGCGGTATCGCCGCCGTACTCATGATCTGCGGGCTGGGGCTGTTGGGCACTATCACCGCAACACTGGCCAGTTGGTTTGTCGAGAGGGTGGAGGAGACCGTTGGGACAAAACGGGACGACGCCGCCGACACGCCAGGTGGTCCAAAGGACGGTTCCACGCCGGATAACTGATCAGTCAGATTGCGGCACTGACGAGTTCTGCGTATCATGGAGCGTTGTCTGCTTGGCTGAGTTGCGCCTTCTCACAGGGTGCAGCGCCGGAAACAGTTCAAGCGCCGCCAAACTTTGCACCGTCCACGTGGTTCCCGCGTGTCCGTAGGCAACTTCGGTTGGATCTCACCCAGCCTGGTCGTCCTCGTACCGGTGTCAGTGAAACGGTTCACACCAGTGGGCCTTCAAACAGCATCTACGTACAGAAACTCAAGAGGAGTGATCATGGCAGCACGTTGCCAAGTGACGGGAGTGGTGCCGCAATTCGGCAACCAGATCTCCCACTCGCACCGCCGTACCAAGCGCCGGTTCGACCCCAACATCCAGAAGAAGACCTACTGGGTTCCTTCGCTGGGACGCAAAGTCACCCTGAACCTCTCGGTTAAGGGCATCAAAACTATCGACGTGCGCGGCATTGACGCGGTCGTCGCCGATATGCTGAAGCGGGGTGAGAAGCTCTAATGGCAAAAGACAAGGACGTACGTCCGATCATCAAGCTGAAGTCGACTGCCGGCACGGGTTTCACCTACGTGACGCGCAAGAACCGCCGAAACAACCCTGACCGCATCGTGCTGAAGAAGTACGACCCGGTCGTCCGCAAGCACGTCGACTTCCGAGAGGAGCGCTGATCATGGCCAAGACCTCCAAGATCGTAAAGAACGAAAAGCGTAAGGTCATCGTCGAGCGCTACGCCGAAAAGCGTGCCCAGTTGAAGAAGACGCTCGTTGATCCCAAAGCCTCTGATGAGGACCGCGAGGCCGCGCGAGTGGGCCTGCAGAAGCTGCCCCGCGACGCATCCCCGATCCGTGTGCGTAACCGCGATGCCATCGATGGTCGTCCCCGCGGTACTTTCCAGAAGTTCGGAATTTCCCGTATCCGGTTCCGCGATATGGCTCACCGTGGTGAGCTTCCGGGTATCACGAAGAGCTCCTGGTAACCAGCACACGCTGAACTCAAGAATTTGCGGGGTCTTCCTTCGGGAAGGCCCCGCTTTTTCGTACGCTGACAGGCGAAACTCCTGGGAACACGCTGTAAAACTGCCGTTTCATGCCCAGTTCAGGGCTTGTGCGTGGTAAGTTGCCACACTGAAAGCCCTTACGCGGCCGCAGATCCGCAGAATGACGCGGAAGTTCGGCCTCAAGGGACAGGAACAAATCAGTCCAGGAGGACAAACACATGGCACTGAACCGTAGCGAGCTCGTTGCAGCAGTCGCAGAGAAGTCCGGTAACTCCCAGGCAGCCGTCAACGGCGTGCTTGATTCCGTCTTCGAGGTCTTCACCGAGCAGGTCTCCAAGGGCGAGAAGGTCTCCATCCCAGGTTGGCTGTCCGTGGAGCGCACTGAGCGCGCCGCGCGCACCGGCCGCAACCCACAGACCGGCGAGACCATCCAGATCCCCGCCGGTTACTCCGTGAAGCTCTCCGCAGGGTCCAAGCTGAAGGCTGCCGCAACCGGCAAATGAGCCCAAGGCTTACCATTGCAGTTCCATGAGCTGCACTGAGCGAGCGTCATCGTATGCTCAGCTCAAAACTTCATAGTCGACGACCCCCTAGCCTCAGCCGAGGCAGGGGGTCGTCGGTGTTTTCGACAACTTGTAGAATTTGTCCTATGTCATGGTTCCGCATACAGCAGCTGCTCGTTCAGCCCGACCTTGAGGTGGATGCTCCGGGATGGGCACCGATAGTCTTCGCAGGCGGTGCGTTCATCGTCGTCGCTCTTGTGTTGATCTTGATGTGGAAGAAACTCCGACAGTCTGAGCAGTGGCGTGGCGAGCAAGAACCACCGGATGACTACGAGAATCGCTGAGCGGCGGACCTGGGCCGCTCCGCTGCCCCTGGCCGCAGCGGCGCTCTCAGCGGGCCTCATAGCGCTGATCGTGGCGGGTATAGCTACCGGCATAGGGCAAGTGGGTGCAATCTCCGACCCGGGCCTGCTCACCAGGTGGGGACTTCCCACAGCGCGTTATATCCACCACATCGCCATGTCAACAACTGTGGCTGCCGCCATTCTGGCCACCGTGGCCATTCCCTTCCGAACGGGGCCCAGAAACAGGCAGGACAGGCAAGCGGGCCAAGAACACCCTCTCTACACCCGCACGATGCAGATAGCCATGGCCGCGTCGGTCGTGTGGACAGTGGCGGCGATTGCGGTCCTAGTACTCACGTTTTCCTCTTTGGCAGGGCTCCCCATTTCAGCTGATCAGGGATTCTCAGAAGGGTTCTTTGACTACACACTGAATATTTCAACCGGCCAAGCCTGGCTGACAATCGTGCTCATCGCTGGCCTGTGTGCCACCCTTCTGGCCGCGGTCCGCCAACCGGCTGGGGTGGGGTTCATCGCAGTCTTGGGCCTGAGCGCGATTGTGCCGATGGCCATGGTGGGCCACTCTGCATCGGGAGATGATCACACCGCGGCCGTCAACTCACTTGGTCTGCATCTTCTAGGAGTCGTCGTCTGGGTAGGCGGGCTCATCGTCCTGGCCCTGCTCGCGCCACAGATCGCCGAGACCGCACGAACTCTCAGCTCCAGAGATCAAGGTGGACCGGAAGTCCTCGGGACCGTACTTCGGCGATACTCACTATTGGCGGGCCTAGCGCTCATCACTGTTGCCGCCTCTGGTGTCATCAACGCGGAGCTGCGAGTAGAGAACCTCGATCAGCTGTTGGGCACCGACTACGGACGACTGCTCGTCCTGAAAACCGTGGCCACAGTGGCCTTGGCCGGTATCGGGTTCGCCCACAGGCGGTGGATCATTCCGCGCATTCTCTCATCAACCCGCCTCCTGTGGCAGCTGATCATCGTCGAGATCGCACTGATGACGACAGTCATCGGAATCAGCGCGATCCTTGGCCGCACACCGCCGCCAGTACCGGATGATCTTCCCCCCGACGCCACACCCGCCAGGTTACTGACCGGCTATGACCTGCCGCCCGAGCCCAGCCTGATGAACTTCTTCACCCTGTGGCGTATGGACTGGCTCTGGATCGCCATCATCCTCTTCCTCGCCATCTGGTACGTGCGCGCCACCGTCAACGTCCGCTCGCGCGGGATCACATGGCCGGTGATGCGTGCGGTCTCCTGGCTATTCGGCCTAGCCGTGCTGATGTGGATCACGTCCGGGGGTCCTGCTGTCTACGGCATGGTCACCTTCTCGGGGCACATGATCCAGCACATGACGCTGACCATGGTCGCCCCCATCTTCCTGGTCATGGGTTCTCCCGTGACTCTCGCCATGCGTGCACTGCCCGTCCGCAGTGACGGCACACGGGGTGCACGGGAATGGATTCTCTGGCTCGTGCACTCCACGTGGTCGAAGATACTGACCCACCCGATCGTGGCTGCGGTGAACTTCGCAGGCTCTATTCTGCTGTTCTACTACACGCCGATCTTCGGACTGTCGCTGGAGTATCACCTGGGTCACATCTTCATGACAGTGCACTTCCTGCTCACCGGGTACATCTTTGCGCTCGTGCTCATTGGACGGGACCCTCTGCCGTCACGACCGCCCCACTTCGCACGCGTGATCATTCTGCTCGCGACCATGGTCTTCCACGCTTTCTTCGCCGTGGCGCTGATGTCGACGGACCAACTGATCCAACCAGAGTGGTTCGGCAACATGGGGCATGGCTGGTTCCCGGCCATCGACGATCAGCACACCGGAAGTGAGTTGATGTGGGGCCTTGGTGAGATTCCAGCGGTGATATTGGGGGTGATCGTCTGCATCCAATGGGCTAAGGACGATACCCGGGAGATGAAACGGCTTGATAGAGAGGCTGAGCGCACCGACCACGCCGAGCTTGAGGCCTATAACCAGATGTTCGAGGAGATGTCCGAGCAGGATACTGCGCCCCGCCGGTAATACAGAGTCATACGCGGAACAGAACGGTTCTGCGACTGGTTGACTCAACAGACACCGACATCCTGACCTCGTCCGGAGGAAACCACGCATGACAGAGACGATTCGACGCACCAGCCGAGTGCGCGCATCTGAGCTGCTTGGCCGTAACTGGCTCAACACCGGCGGCAAACAGCTCAGCCTCGAGCAGCTGCGCGGGAAAATCATCATCCTAGACTTCTGGACCTTCTGCTGCATCAACTGCTTGCACGTGCTGGATGAGCTGAGGCCGTTGGAAGAGAAATATGCAGATGTCTTGGTCACTGTCGGAGTGCACTCCCCGAAGTTTGAGCATGAGGCCGATCCCGATGCCTTGGCTGCTGCCGTTGAGCGTTACGAGATTGAACACCCAGTGCTCGATGACCCGGAACTGATCACCTGGCAGGCCTACTCCGCGAGAGCATGGCCCACCTTGGTTGTAGTAGACCCAGAAGGTTACATTGCCGCCTCGCTCTCCGGTGAAGGGCACGTGGCAGGACTGTCCTCGCTGGTGGATGAACTGGTCGCAGAACATGAGGCGAAAGGCACTCTGCATCGTGGCGATGGTCCCTACGTGGCGCCTGAACCAGTCTCACGCACTCTGCGTTTCCCCGGTAAGGCACTTCCTGTCAGCCGGGCCCTCAACGGATCAACGGAGGGCTTTCTGGTGGTTGACACAGGGCACCACCGGATCCTGCACCTGGGCTCTGACCTTGAAACAGTCATCGACGTATGGGGTTCAGGGGAGAAGGGCTACGCCGACGGGGCAGCAACAACGGCCCATTTCAATGAGCCGCAGGGTGTCACGATCCTCCCTGAGAAGCTTGCCGAGCAGGTCGGCTACGACGTAGTCGTTGCAGATACGGTCAACCACAGGCTTCGCGGTATCAACGTCGCCACTGGAGCAGTCACCACGTTGGCCGGCAACGGCGTGCAACGACTCCTTGACGCCGAACGCACACGCGCCACGCAGGTTATCGGGTCACTCGGGACCGATGCGCTCGAGATCTCGCTTTCTTCCCCTTGGGACGTGCTGTGGTCGGAGAACTTGGACAGTGTTGTGGTCGCTATGGCAGGCACCCATCAGATCTTTCGCTTCGACCCAGCTACCGGCGAACTCTCGGTCTACGCCGGCACTGGACTTGAAGGGTTGACCGACGGGCCGCCAGCAGAAGCCTGGTTCGCACAGACTTCGGGCCTCGCCGAAGACTCCAACGGAGACCTCTGGATCGCCGATTCTGAGACCTCGGCCCTGAGAGTCCTCCGCACCTCCGCCAACCGGGGCGCCCCTGAAGTGGAGACTCTCATCGGAGAAGGCCTTTTCGACTTCGGTTTCCGCGATGGTCAACCTGCCCAAGCACGTCTACAGCACCCGCTGGGCGTCACGAGCCTTCCTGACGGGTCCATCCTGGTGGCAGATACCTACAACGGCGCGATTCGGCGTTACAAGGCCGAGCACACCGCCGCAGACGGCACTATTGTTCCCGCCGCGGTGTCCACCGTCGCCCGGGGGCTCAAGGAGCCTTCAGATGTGCTGCTGGACACCGATGGCACGACCATCCTGGTGGTTGAGACCAACGCCCACCAGCTTGTTCGGATCGCAGTGCCTGAGGAGTACCTGACCATCGATGAGGGAGCGACCCAGACTCAGCGTCCACGCACCCCGGTGGCATCCGGGGAGTTCGGCCTTAGCGTCAGTTTCCAAGCCCCCACGGGTCAGAAGCTGGATTACCGATGGGGAGACCCCACGCAGCTGCAGGTCTCCGCCACCCCCACTGAGCTCATCACCTCCGGGGGCGGAACAACGGAAGGTCTGAGTCGCACCCTGCAGCTGAACCCTGATGTCACCGAAGGTGTTCTGCACATCACTGCCCGTGCAGCAGCCTGCGACGGTGACCCAGGGGAAGAAATCCCCATGCATGCAGCCTGCCACCTGTACCAGCAGGATTGGGGTATTCCAGTGGTACTCGACGACACCGGAGATCAGGAGCTCACTTTGGACCTCCGGGGAGTGAAATAGCCTCAGTCGTTCGAGGTGAACGCGGCTGAGAGCTTCACGCGCTGACCCATCTTCAACAGAGACCGACTGTAGATCTTCGCGGCCAGGGCCATCACCAGAGCAGTGGTGAGGACCAGCAGTCCCATGGAGACAATGGGTTCGAACCACTCGGCGGCGTCGTCGAAAAGTCGCACAGACATCGACACCGGTGCGGTGAAGGGGATGTAGGACGTCAAGGTCATCGCGAACTCATTGTCTAAGAAAATCAGCACCACAAAGTAGGGGACCATGACCAGCATCATGGCCGGGGTCATCACGCTGCCGGAGTCCTCCTGGCGCGATACCAGCGAAGCCGAAGCTGCGAAGACACTGGCGATCAACACGAAGCCCGGGATGAAGAACAGAACGAACCACAGCATGGGCCAGGAGAGCATCTGCAGGAAGGCCAACTGACCTGAAAGAGCAAGGCCCAGCGCTGCGGAGCCACCCATGATGAGGGCTTGCAGGAGAGCCACCACCGAGTTGCCGAGGATCTTGCCCGCCAACAGGGCGCGGGCCGGGATGGCTGAAAGCAGGATCTCGACGATCCGGTTCTGTTTTTCCTGAATGGTGTTCTGCATGATCATCACGCCGGATCCCATAGCGACGAACATGAAAATCAGTCCGAAGCCTAGCGCGGCGAAGTAACGCATCATCGAGTCAGCACCGTCGGTTTCAAGAACCTCAACCGTCGGTGTGACTGAGAGTTGTTGCGCGGCGCTGACCGGAGCCTCATCCAGGCCGATCAGGTGGACTCCAATTGGGGAGTCTTGGTCTTCAGTGATGATAGCTTCCACCTCGCCGTCGCGAAGCAGCTGTTCTGCTTCCTGCATGGAGTCGGCTGAGGTGAGGCTGAACCCTGACTGTTCCACCTGCTGTTCGGCGTCCTGGCTGATTCCTGTGGTCACCACGGGAATCTGGTCCTCGTCGTCGCCTCCTCCGAAGAAGCCGGTGGCGACGATTCCTCCCACAATGATGACGACTGTGATCAAAGTAGAAATGATGAACGACTTGGAGCGAACCTGCGTGCTGATTTCACGGAGGGCCACTAGGCGGGTGGCGGCGGCAGTGCTCAGACGGGTCTTAGAGGAAGCGGTAGGTTCCTGCACAGTGGCGGTGCTCATCGGGTGGCCTCCTGTGGCAGCGTGGGGGCAGAGTCATTGGTGAAGTCGCGGAAGATTTCACTCAGGGTGGGCAGCACCGGCACGAAGCGTGTCACGGGGCCGCGTTGGACAGCATCTTGGAGTAGTTGCTGGGCAGCGGACTCTTCCGCGCGGAAGATGACCCTGTTCTCGGTAGCCTCATCGGTGCGGATGCCGGAATGGTTCTGGACCCAGCTGAGGTCCGCATCAGAGGCGAGTTCATAGCGCAGTGTCCCGTGGCGGCGTCGTAAATCTTCACGGTCGCCTGCTGCCAGGATCTTGCCGTCTCCAATGATGATGAGGTCATCGCAGAGTCGCTCGACAACGTCCAACTGATGCGAACTGAACAGCACCACAGCACCGGAGGCTGCTTTCTCCGTGAGCACGTTGAGCACCAAGTCAACAGCGAAGGGGTCCAGACCGGAGAAAGGCTCGTCCAAGATGAGCACATCCGGCTCATGCACCAAGCTGGCGGCGATCTGCACTCGCTGCTGATTGCCCAGGGAAAGGGCCTCCAACGGGTCCTTGAGCCGTTCGCTGAGGCCCAGCTGGGTGAGCAGGTCCACGGCGCGGGTCGTGGCCTCGGACTTGCTGTAGCCGTGAAGCCTAGCCAGGTAGGTGATCTGCTCGGCTACTTTCATTTTGGGGTAAAGGCCACGCTCGGATGGCATGTAGCCGAACCGGGACCGAGCTTGGGATCCCAGTTCTGCACCGTCGAGCCGCATGTGGCCCGAATCGGCAGCCAGGACGCCCAAGATGATGCGCATCGTGGTGGTCTTACCTGCTCCGTTGCCACCAACGAAGCCAGTCAGCTTGCCTCTCTCGGCGCTCAGGCTGACATCGTGGAGGACCTGCTTTCCTGAAAAGGATCGGCAAATATCTTGCAACTCCAGCATGCGGTGGGATCGCCCCTTTAGTTGTGTGAGCCTCATGAAGTTTCTGTGTCGATGTCACCCTAGCGACGCTCCAACGCGGTGAACATCATCCTCAGGAGGTATTCGAATCATCATCCTTGCGCTCGGGTACTCCTCAGAGGGCAGAATTGGATAGGCTCAGTCACATACCTTCGACACCCAAGGCATATTGGCGAAAGGCGCGTGAACCTATGACCACTATGGTCGTCGTCGCGAGCAAGCACGGCTCCACTGCTGAGATTGGCGAGCGAATCGCCTCGATACTGTCCGCCCGAGGGGTGAAAGCGCACGTCAAAGACGTTAGCGAGGCGGACAAGTGGCTCTACGAGACAGACAACGTGGTGGTCGGGATTCCGGTGTATCGGCAGAAACTCATGAGTGAAGGTTCCCTCTTCCTCGAGGCTAACCGGACGGAGTTGGCAGGAAAACCGCTCTTTCTCTTCGCCGTGGGCGGAGGTCCTGTACTGGACCCCAAACTCGTTGACCAGCTCAAAAAGTACCCCCACCGTGAAGTCACCTATTTCCAGGGTGCAATGGACGAGGCCAAGATGAGCTTCTTCGAGAAGCTCCAGCTCAGAGTGGTCAAGGCCCCCAGCGATGCGGACTTCAGGGACTGGCCCGCCATCGAAGACTGGGCCAACGGACTACTGGCCTACGGCGTTAACTGAGCATTGGCCTCCATGCCAGCGTTCGACGTTGCGAGTCTGCGCAGTCACTTTCCGTCTCTGGACGCCGGAGTCGCATTCTTCGATGCGCCCGGGGGTACTCAGACTCCGCGTCCGGTGGGCGATGCTATCGCCGCTACCCTGACTGCGCCGCTATCCAATAGAGGCACCCAATCTGTTTCTGAGTTGAACGCCGAGCGGGTGGTGAGTGAGTTCCGCGGTGCCTTCGCTGATCTGCTGGCCGCTGATCCTCGGGGCATTGTCTACGGACGCAGCGCCACCCAGCTCACCTACGACTTCTCCCGGCACCTGTCTAGGGATTGGGGCCCCGGCGATGAAGTGGTGGTGACCCGGCTCGATCATGATTCCAATGTGCGCCCCTGGGTTCAGGCAGCAGAACGCACCGGCGCCACGGTGCAGTGGATTGACCTTGACCCCAAGACCGGTGAACTGGACACCTCGAGCCTTAGCACCACCATCAACGCGCGCACCCGGCTGGTCGCGGTGACCGCGGCGTCCAACCTCATTGGCACGGTCCCCGATGTTGCTGCCATTGCGGAGGCCGCTCACAGTGTTGGGGCGCTTGTGTATGTGGATGGAGTGCACTACACCGCACACCGGTTGGTGGATCTCTCCGAGCTCGGTGCTGACTTCTTTGTGTGCTCCCCGTACAAGTTCATGGGACCGCACTGCGCTGTCCTTGCCGCTGCACCCCAGCTGCTGGAGTCCATGACACCCGACAAGCTGCTCCCGTCTCCGAATGCCGTGCCGGAACGCTTTGAGTTTGGCACCCTTCCGTACGAGATCATGGCTGGGGCTACAGCTGCGGTGGACTTCATCGCCGGCGTTGGCTCCGAATCCGACGGCGGTAGTAGACGAGACATGCTCAATCGTGCCCATCACCTCATTGGTGAACACGAGCACCGGCTCGCTGCCCGCATCCTGAGCACTGTCGAGCGCGAACTGGATGGTAGAGCCCTAGTGCACTCAACCGCAGCGGACCGGACTCCGACCTTGTTCCTCAGTTTCCCTGGTAGGGGCTCCCAAGAGATCTCCCGCGAACTCCACCACGCAGACATTCACGCACCCGCAGGTTCCTTCTACGCCTATGAGACATTCAACAGACTCCGAGTAGAGGACGACGCAGGCCTGCGTCTCGGTGTGGCTCCCTACACCAGCGAGGGCGAAGTCGACCGCCTCCTCGATGCGCTCATTTCAACAGTGTCGATTGCCCCTAGAAGGAGCTAAACACATGTCGGAGACCCCACACACCACCGTAGAATCCACCACGCTGAACGACGGAACGACTCTTCCGATTCTCGGTCTCGGCACCTACCGGCTGCGCGGACGAGTCGGTGCTGAGGCAGTGAAGTCAGCAATCGAGTCCGGCTATAGACTGCTCGACTCGGCATACAACTACGAGAATGAAGGTTCAGTCGGCGCCGGGATCTCAGCAGCCGGTGTGGACCGGGAAGATCTTCGGGTCACCACCAAGCTGCCTGGGCGCTACCACGAGCGTGATCAGGCCATCGTGGCAGTGGAAGAGTCACTTTTCAGGGCAGGCCTGGACTACTTTGACCTCTGCCTGATCCACTGGCCCAATCCCAAGCAGGGAAAGTACGTGGAAGCTTGGAGAGCACTTATTGAACTACGCGAACGTGGTCTGGTGCGCTCCATTGGTGTCAGCAATTTCCTCACCGAACATCTGGAGAAGCTGCAGCAGGAGACCGGAGTGCTCCCAAGCGTCAACCAATTGGAGATTCACCCGTGGTTCCCTCAGGCGGATGCCATTGAGGCGAATCAAGAGCTGGGAATAGCTGTTGAGGCCTGGAGCCCGGTAGGCCGACATTCTGCACTACAGCAGGAACCTATTGTGGCTGAGGTGGCCAGCGAAGTGAATCGCAGCTTGGTGCAGACTCTGCTGCGCTGGCACATCCAACGCGGAACGATCCCCATCCCCAAGTCGGCCGACCCGCAGCGCCAACGCGAGAACCTGAACCTCTTCGACTTCGCTCTTACCCAAGAGCAGGTTGACCGAATCTCATCCCTCGCCCGGTCCGACGGTCGTTTGAAAGGGCAAGACCCGGCGGTCTACGAAGAGTTCTGAGACGACGCGTGAGTGGGCCAGGTCAGCAGGACTGAGCTAGGCCTCAACACGACCGAACTTCGAAGGAATGACTGAGCTCCAAGCCTCTTTGAGCTCGTCGAGGCCGATGCCGAAGCTCCCGTCAGAGAACGGTCCTGCGACTTCAATGCCCCCGGACTCGGCGTCTACTACTCCCAAGCGCAGCGCGGGGAATCCACGTGCGGTGGTCATATCGGTGAAGCGCAGTTCCTCCGAGCGTGGCAGCGAGACCAAGACGCGTCCCTGTGACTCACTGAACAGCGCGGTGAAAGGGTCCAAGCCGTCCCGCTCACAGAGTTCATGCACCGAGGTGCGGGACCCCACACCGAAGCGCAAACTCATCTCAGCCAAGGCGGCAGCTAGCCCTCCTTCTGAGAGGTCGTGGGCGGCGTCGATCATCCCATCGCGCGAAGCGTTGATGAGGATCTCGCCGAGAACCTTCTCCGCGTTGAGGTCCAACGCAGGTGGCATTCCGCCGAGGTGGCCTCGCTGACGGGCGAACTCAGAACCGTCGAGTTCATCGCGCGTGGTGCCCAGCAGGTAGATCGCCTGACCGTCAGCCCACCTCTGGAAGCCAGATGGTGTGCGCCGTGAGACGTCGTCGAACTTGCCCAGTACTCCGACTACTGGAGTCGGGTGGATGGCCCGTCCAGCGGTCTGGTTGTAGAGGCTCACGTTACCGCCGGTCACCGGGATGCCGAGTTCCATGCAGGCATCGGCTAGACCACGAACAGCTTCGGCGAACTGCCACATGACTTCTGGGTCTTCCGGAGAGCCGAAGTTCAGGCAATCGCTGACGGCCAGGGGTACTGCTCCGGCAGTTGCTACGTTGCGATAGGCCTCCGCCAGAGCTAGCTGTGCACCTGTATAGGGGTCCAGGTAGGCGTAGCGATCATTGCAGTCTGTCGCCAACCCCACACCGAGGCCGGTTTCCTCATCTACTCGTATGACACCGGAATCGTCGGGCTGGGACAGCGCGGTGTTGCCGCCCACGAACCGATCGAACTGGTCAGTGACCCAAGACTTGTCAGCCATATTCGGACTCGACATCAGCTCTAGTACTGCTTCGCCGAGGTCTTCAGCTGTAGCGGGAAGACCCTGTCCGGCTTCTGAGGAGCGGAAGGTATCTGCCTGGAGCGTATCCTGCCAGGTTGGCCGGTGGTAAGGGCGCTCGTAGACGGGACCGTCGTGGGCGACAGTGCGTGGGTCGACGTCGACAATCGTCTCGCCGTCCCATTCAATAATGAGTCGTCCGGTGTCCGTCACCTCACCAAGCCAAGAGAACTCAACACCCCATGTGGACATGACGGCTTCGAACGCTTCAGCGTTTTCTGGTGTCACGACTGCCATCATGCGTTCCTGGGACTCCGACATGAGGATCTCGCCAGGTGTCAGAGTGGGGTCGCGTAGGAGCACGTCCGTCAGTTCCACATGCATGCCGCCCTCACCATTGGAGGCCAGCTCTGATGTGGCGCAGCTGATGCCGGCTGCGCCGAGGTCTTGGATGCCCTCGACCAAATTGTTGTGGAACAGCTCCAGGCAGCACTCAATGAGTACCTTCTCAGCGAAGGGGTCGCCAACCTGAACGGCCGGGCGCTTAGAGGGTTTGGTGTCGTCGAATGACTCAGAAGCCAGAACGGATGCGCCACCGATGCCGTCACCGCCGGTGCGCGCCCCGAAGAGCACAACTTTATTGCCGACCCCGGAGGCGTTGGCCAGGCGGAGATCCTCGTGCTTCATCACGCCCACAGCTAGGGCATTGACCAGCGGGTTCTGTTGGTAGACGGAATCGAAGACCACCTCACCGCCAATATTGGGAAGCCCCAGTGAGTTGCCGTAACCGCCGATTCCGGCAACCACTCCGGGAAGCACACGCTGAGTGTCCGGATGGTCAATATCGCCAAAGCGAAGCGGGTCCATCACCGCCACCGGACGGGCACCCATAGAGATGATGTCGCGGACAATCCCGCCTATGCCAGTCGCAGCGCCCTGATAGGGCTCCACATAGCTGGGGTGGTTATGTGACTCGATCTTAAATGTCACCGCCCAACCATCGCCGAGGTCCGTGACTCCAGCGTTTTCGCCGATTCCCACCATGAGGTCTTTTTTCATCTCTTCGGTGACTTTGTCGCCGAACTGACGCAGGTGAACCTTTGACGATTTGTACGAGCAGTGCTCAGACCACATCACCGAGTACATTGCGAGCTCTGCGGCAGTGGGGCGCCGACCGAGGATATCGAGGATGCGTTCGTACTCATCCGCTTTCAGCCCGAGCTCGGCCCACGGCAGTTCGGTATCCGGAGTGTTCCCGGCGTTTTCTACTGTGTCAATGTTGAAATCGCTCACGCATTTCCCCCTGTCAGTGACGAGACCACGGAGGTGAAAATCGTCAACCCGTCTGTTCCGTCGCGGAGCCCAGTGGCGTCGTCCGGACCGTAACCGGCTTCCACAGCGTGCTCCGGATGCGGCATCAGGCCCACCACGTTGCCGCGCTCATTGGTCACTCCAGCAATGTCATTCTTCGAGCCATTGGGAGATGCGCCCACGTAACGGAAAACTACCCGGCCCTGGTCTTCCAAAGCGTGGAGGGTGGCGTCGTCGACGACGTACTGCCCGTCCTGGTTCTTCATGGGCACGGTGATGAGCTCATTCTGGGTGAACTGCGAGGTCCATGCAGTCTCGGTGTTCTCAACCCGTAGCACCTGGTCGCGGCAGGTGAACTTGAGGTGGTCATTCTTGATCATCGAGCCGGGCAGCAGGTGAGCTTCAGTGAGGATCTGGAAGCCATTGCAGATGCCCAGTACAGGTAGAGGTGAACCGGCGACTGCGCCAGCCTCGGTGATGATCGTGTTCATCACTGGTGCGAAGCGAGCGATCGCGCCGGCGCGCAGATAGTCGCCGTAGCTAAACCCACCGGGAAGGATGACGGCATCCACCCCATGCAGGGCATCCTCGGCGTGCCATAGCGGGACGGGGGTCCCCCCACCTAGACGGACAGCCCGGGCGGCGTCGCGGTCATCGAGCGTGCCGGGGAAGGTGACGACGCCGATGCGAGCACCGGCAAGCGGAGAGGTTTCAGGAGCGGTGTGATCGCCGATGAGGGGAGTTTCTGCGGTCATGTGCGGTTACAGGTCCTCAGCTACGGTGACGGAGACGACGTCCTCGATCACCGGGTTGGAGAGCATCTCAGCTGCCGCCGTGCGGGCCGATTCTAGAAGCTCCTCGGTGACTTCACCGTCGACGGTGAGTTCGAACCGTTTGCCTTGGCGCACACTGGAGAAACCAGTGAATCCAAGGTGGGGGAGTGCGTTGGCGATGGCCTTGCCCTGCGGATCGAGGATCTCAGGCTTGGGCATGACCTCGACGACGATCGTAGGCACGTATGTCTCCTGGGGCTGATGTTCGGAATGGACCAGCTCACAATCCTACCTGGGAGCGCCGTGTGCGCGCCTCCAGCCGGTTTTCAGGGGGTTATTGAGTCTTCAGCTTTCTATAGACACCTGAAAACCCCACACCAACCTGACAAGTGAACAGGAGGGGAGGAACCTGGTGGTAGACCAAGCGGAGGCCTTGTGGCAGCGCCGTTCGATCCGCCGTGCGCTCGACGCCGTGACTGGCGCGGTGCTGGGATCCCTCGGCGTGCGGGTGAGCGATAGCGGTACGGGCTTGTATGGGGGAGTCGTTGGACAAAGAAGGGAAATGAGTGATGTCAGCAGAGACAACAAACAGTGAGATCGTCTTTTACGAAGAAGCTGCGCAGCTCACGGCGATCGGCGTGCGACTGGAGGGGGAGACCGTGGCATGACCCCCTAATTTCGGTCCACGAGTTATGAGAGTCGCACTAGCGCCCGGTGCTCCGGGCA
>NZ_VAVZ01000018.1 GCF_005771525.1 Nesterenkonia salmonea
CCACCTTCCACGCACCTGCTGTTCAGGATTTCAGCAGCACTTCAGAGGCCGCGTCGGTGGATCGAGGTTTAGAGGTGAAATGCCTCCAGCGAGTACCCGACCCGGTGCCAGACGCCCGGTTCTAACTCCACCAGATCCTTGCCCGAGTTAAACGCATTAGGCGGGCAGGTCATGGGTTCAACCGCCACACCAGCGCGGTTGAGACTCTCACCGGTGTAGACCTGGGCCCACGGAGTATCGGCGATCATCCGCACCACGAAACCGCTGGGGCCGTGGATCAGCTCAGCGCTCCAACCCTGCTCAGGCAGGTTGGTATAGGCGTGGTCGATCGTCAGCCCGGCCAACAAAGGGCCATTTGTCAGGTCCAGATCACCTGAGACCTGCTTCGAACCGACCACCTTGCCGCTGGCTTTCGTCTTCGCCACGGTGGAGGCAGGCAGCCGGAGTCGGCAGGACTTCAACGGAGCATCCGCCGCGGTCAGATACGGGTGGAATCCCGCACCATAGGGTGCTGTGGCAGGGCCCGCTGCCTCGGTGTCGTCGCCCGGGGATGTCTCCGGGATGTAGCGCGTGCTCAGGGTCGCCGTCAGGCCGAGGTGCCCGGCGACGCGGTAGACCAGCACAACCTCCAAACGGAACGGGTACCCGACTGAGGGCTCTATAATGCCTGTCAAGTGAACTTCCGACTCACGTTGAAGCTGAATCGAGAGGTCCACATCATGGAGCAGCCCATGCAGAGCAGCCCCAGTTGCTTCCTCATTGACTGGAAGCTCATAGGAGGTCCCCGCGTGGGTATACCTGGCCTGGGCGATGCGATTGGGCCACGGCGCCAACACTGCACCGGGATAGGCGCCTTCGCCCTGCTCCGCGGGAACAATGAGGTTCTGCGGGGCCCTGTGCACCGGGTCCAAGGTGGTCAAGCTCAACAGCTGGCCCCCGCGCAGGGAAATGCTGGCGGTGTACCCGCCTGCGGTGATTGTGACGGTCGGTGTCGACGCGTTCATGTAGTACTCCTCACGTGAATTCTGGGTCAACAGTAGCCAAACTGTCGCCCTAATGCCCACACGGGTGCCTGCGCGCCGTCGTACACTGTTCAACCTATGAACTCACCAGTGCAGACCGCTAAGGAACAGCGGCAGGAAGATTTCGCCATTCCAGCCGCCGGCGATGGGGGCAGCTTCACCTACCAGCCCGGCACCAAGATGGTGTGCCTGGACGTGGACGGGACAATCGTCAACCATGACGGCTACATGACTGAGGCGGTGAAAGAAGCAGGCCGGGCCGTGGTCGGCGACGGTCATACCGTGGTCATCTCCACCGGGCGCTCACTGCCGGCCACACTGCCCGTGGTCGAAACATTCGGTATCACCCAGGGCTACGCAGTGTGCTCCAACGGCGGGGTCACACTGAGGATCGACACCTCGCTGGAAAACGGCTATGAAATCCTTGACCAGCAGGTGTTTGACCCCGCCCCCGCATTGGACGCTCTCCAGGAGAAGCTCCCCACTGCCCGCTACGCGATCGAAACGTCTGCCGGGCACTTCCTAGCCACAGAGCGGTTTGAAGACCTGACCTTTGGGCTGAGCCCTGAACCGGTGAGCCTCAAGGAGCTGAAGCAGGCTGAGGCAGTCCGTTTGGTGGTCAATTCTGACGACGCCACCGCACGGGAATTCGCCCGGGCAGTCAAAGGCATCGGGCTCCACGGGGTCACCTACTCCGTTGGCTGGTCCGCCTGGTTGGATATTGCCGCTGAGGGCGTCACCAAGGGGTCCTCCCTGGAAAGGCTGCGGCAGAGGATTGGGGCTCCGATGCGGGCTACTGTGGCCTGCGGGGACGGCCGCAACGACATCGAGATGCTCCAATGGGCTCATCTGGGCGTGGCGATGGGGCAGGCCGTTGAGGAAGTCAAAGCGGCTGCGAGCGATGTCACCGGATCGGTGGACGACGACGGCCTGGTGACGCTGCTCTACGGAATCCTCGAAGACTGAAGAGCTTCCCGGCATAAGTGAGGCTCAGCGGCCCGGAAACAGGACGGTCGGCACGAACCACACGTAGAAGATCATGCTGAGCACCTCGGTGCTGCCGTGGCTTAGCTCAGGCAGGCCGTCAGCTGGTCCACTGCCGGTTCCCCGACGAGGTCTCCGGGCAGCATGGGAAGCGTGTCCACCTCCACACGGGGAAGCAGCTCGCGGAGCTTGGCCAGATGAACCTCCTCCTGAGCGCGCCTGGCGGCCAGGAAGTCACCGTGATCAGTGGGGGAGAGCCGGTTGACGACGACGCCGCCCACCTCAACTCCGAGCCGCTCCAGCTCGTGAAACAGCTCAGCGGACTCCAAGACGGGGACACGCTCAGCGGTGGCGACAATCACGAAGCTGCACGCCGAGGAGTCTGTGACGAGGCCGCGCAGCTTCTCGAACGTCACTCGGCGCTGGGTAAGGACCTGTCTGATCCGTCGGTCACGGTTGGCCCCCCGGGAGGAGCTGGGGTCGTCGTCGTTATCCAGGGCCCTAATGGCCGCGCCGAACCGCTCGGCCTTGGTTCGGCGGTTGAGCAGCCCTTCAGTCCAGGCAGACATGATCTCCGGGAGCGCCAGCAGCCGGGCCGTATGGCCTGAAGGGGCGGTGTCGAACACGATCAGGTCGTAGTCCCGCTCCGCAAGGTCCACTACTTCGGCGATACGCTCCAGGATGGCGGCCTCGTGGGTGCCGGGGGATTGGCGGGCCAGCTGGAGGTGCGCGTCCACCTGTTTGTGCAGGTGCTCGGGCATGAAATCGCGAAGCGTTTCACCGACCTGCTTCAGGTGGCGTTCGATTGTTGCACTGGGGTCGATCTCCACACCGGCCAGCACACCGGATCCGCCATCGTCGGCGAGCAGGACTGGCTCATCGCCTACGGGGCGGTCCCACAGATGCCCCAGATTATGTGCAGGGTCCGTAGAGACCAGCAGGACCCGGCGCCCGGCGCGAGCCTGATGCAGCCCCACGGCTGAGGAGACGGAGGTCTTTCCCACACCGCCCTTGCCGCCGATGAACAGCACCTGCCGGTTGGCGGCGAGGTCTAGCAGCATTGCATGCCATCGAGAGGCGACTGGTCGAGACCCTGGCGGATATGCCAGTCATGCATCCGGTCCAGCATTTCTGGTAGCAGCTCCAAAGTGGCCCCAGAAGCCGGGTTGGGGACCCCGAGAGCTTCGGAGAGAACAAGCATCATGAACAGGTCCTCCTCATCACGTTTGGCCCTGGCGAATACGCGCCGGTAGGGGGCTACGTAGAACTCACGCAGCCCCCTCTCAGCACGGTCGAACCAGCTCATGGCCACGAGACTACAGGTCGCCTCGTATGGCGGGTTCTCACGCGGACCGGGGGAGTTTCTGATCTTCGGTCAGCGCGACGTCGTCCTCAGGATCCTTGGGGCCTTTGCGGGCGGCGAGCATCGCAATGACCGCCTCGACCAGAACCCAGGCCGCTGCAACGATGATGATGATGTCGATGACCAGCAGCAGCCAGTCGCCGGCGTTGTAGAGGTTCACCAGCTGGACGAACGCGGCGTAGATCGTCATGAAGAGCAGGAACACCGCAGGAATGAGGATAGGGAGGAACGGGCGTCCCTTCCTGATGAGCATGACGGTGAGGATGGTCAGCGTCAGGCCTGCCAACAGCTGGTTGGTGGTGCCGAACAGTGGCCACAGGGCCATACCGCCGGCGCCGTCTGCGCCCTGTGAGAAGGTCAGGGCGAAGGCCATGACCACCACGATCAGGGTGGCGATCCCGGTGGTGATCTTCACTCCAGCGATTTGGCCGATCTCCTGCACCACGAACCGCATGAGCCTGGTTCCTGTGTCCAGGGTGGTCGCTGCGAAGAGGACCGCCATGGTCGCCAGGATGGTGGCGGAGAGCCCAGCCGGGATATTCAGGCCTGCGTTGATGATCGAGGCGCCGCCTTCCACGAAGACCGGAACTCCACCGGAGGAGAAGGAATCGTAGAACTCGCGCCACTGCGTCGCCGTTTGGAAGCCGGCCGTGGTGGCGATGATCGCGCCCAGGGCCAGCAGGCCTTCACCGACTGCGCCGAAGTATCCGACGAACCGGGCGTCGGTCTCACGGTCCAGCTGTTTGGAGGACGTTCCGGAGGAGACGATCCCGTGGAATCCGGAGATGGCGCCGCAGGCGATGGTGACGAACAGCAGCGGCACCAGGGGAGGCGTATCGTCCGGGAGATTGTTGTTGATCGCCGGCGCCACCACTGTGGGGGTGGCCATGAGGACTGCGCCGTAGATGATGCCCAATCCGATGAAGAGCTGGATGCCGTTGATGAAGTCACGTGGCTGCAGCAGTACCCACACCGGCAGCATGGAGGCGATACCGGAGTAGAGGAACAGCAGGATGATCCAGATGCCCTCCGCGGTGAGACCGAACATTCCTTCTTCGGGCAGCGATACCGGGTAGGCGTTGCCCAGCAGGATGAGCGCGTAGAGCAGGATCACGCCCACGGCGGTGACCGCGATTAGGTTCCACTTGAACCGGTAGATGGCCTGACCAACCAGAACAGCGACGATGAGTGCGCCCCAGGTGGGGATCACCGCACCTGGCTGCGCGACCAGCAGCCCCGAAATCACCACGGCGAATGCTGCCAGCACCATCAGCAGCAGGAGGAGGATGACCACCAGGAACAGGTTGCGCCCTCGAGCACCTATATAGGTCCCGGACAGTGCCCCCATGGAGCGGCCCTTGTTCCGGGTGGAAGCCCAGAGTGCGCCGAAGTCGTGCATTCCGGCCATGAAGACTGTGCCTATAGTGACCCACAGGAATGCCGGCAACCAGCCCCAGATGACTGCAACGGCTGGGCCCACAATGGGTGCAGCACCGGCCACAGAGGTGAAGTGGTGGCCCCAGAGGATGTAGCGGTTGGTGGGGAGGAAGTCCACGCCGTCGTTGAACTCATGCGACGGGGTCTTGAACTCAGCGTTGACCTTATAGACCTTCTTCGCCAAGAACTGTGAATAAAGGAAATAGCCGGCCAGCATCATCATGACGCCGATGATGGCCAGCACCAGCGAATTCGGTGCGTCCATGGTGACTCCTCAGGGTGCGATGTGTAGCGACCTCGGTCACACGACGGCAGGCTGTGACCCACCTCGATGTGAGGCCTCAGAGTGTCAGTATATGACTAACATGTGACTGGTGACACAATCCTCCGTGTTGGGAAGCGTCCACGGTAGTGCCAGCCAGTATTCAGGTCACCATGTTCGGGTTGAAGCACCGGTACACTACCAGCTGAACGAGAGTGGCACCCATGACGCATTCACACACTGGACGTACAGGCCCAGTCGGGTCTGTCTACGACTCGGGACCCACTTCGGTGCAGAACCCACTTCCGACGGCGTCTCCTGTCGAAACAGCGAAAATCCTCGCTGAGGTGGAACTGCCCACTATTTCTAAGGGACCGATTATTCGCCGCCCACGTATGGTCGCGGCGGTAGAGAACTTGGGTCTTGAGGCCAGGGCGGTCACCCGGATGCAGACGATCGCGGAAAAGTACGGCAGGGGCCCGATCATGCTCGCTCTTCCTGGTCGGAAGATGTCAATGGTGCTGGACCCCGACCATGTACACCGCATTTTGGAGGAATCTCCCGAGCCCTTCGCCACCGCCGAGACTCTCAAGCGCCACGCACTGAAGCACTTTGAGCCTCAAGTGGCCTTGATCTCTCATGGGCCGGAACGTGCCCGCCGACGGGAGGTCAATGAGCAGTTGCTGGACCACAATCACCCCATCCATAGGATGGCCCAACAGTTCATGCCAGCGGTGCGGGAAGAAGCCCAAGCGTTGCTTGAGCAGGTCGACACTGCTGGCGGCAGCCTGGACTACAGCACCTATTTCAAGGCCTGGTTCCGGCTGGTCAACAGGGTCGTGTTGGGGGATTCCTACCGTGATGATGAGCAGCTCATCGAGCTCATGGAAACACAGCGCGCACGGGGCAACTGGGCCTTCTTCCGCCCGGTGGACACCGATGCCCGCGATGAGATCCACGCACGGATTGACCAGGCCGTGTCTCGGGCTGAACCGGGCAGCATCGCAGCTTTCATGAATGAGATGGGCACCAGCGCAAACTCAGAAACCTCCCGCGAAGAAGACGTCCAGCAGATACCGCAGTGGCTATTCGCCTTCGACCCGGCCGGTATGGCCAGCTACCGCGGCCTTGCCCTGCTGGCTTCGCACCAGGATAGGCTCGACGCCGCCCGATTCCAGGTTGACGAAGAGGCACAGGCGGATACGCCCATGCTTCCGCTCTTGCGGGCTACGGTGTTGGAGTCGCTGCGGCTGTGGGCCACGACCCCAATGATTCTCCGCGAGACCACCCGTGAGGTCGAGTTTGAACACGGCGTCATGCCGGAAGGCACCACGGTGTTAATCTTCGCACCGTTCTTCCACCGCGATGAGAAGAACCTCGACTTCGCACACCGGTTCTCGCCTGAGGTGTGGGATCACGAGCGGACCCGGGACGAGTGGCCACTCGTGCCCTTCAGTGCGGGCCCCGGCCTGTGCCCGGGCCGGCATTTGGTGCTGCTGCTGACCTCAAACTTCATTGCCCAGATTGTTGGACAGCGCTCTATCGACTTGTTGAGTCACGATCTGGAGCCGGGGCGCCTACCAGCGCTGCTGAACAACTTCTCCTTGAAGTTCCACCTCTCGCAGCGTTGAACGCTAGGCTCAGTTCATGACTGAGTTCCGCGTCAACCGAGACGACCCCACGCATACGCTGGAAGATGTGTGGCCCCCATTCGGGCTGCGCATCGAATCCCAGAGACTGGTGCTACGCCAGGTCAGGGAAACGGACTTCCCCGCATACATTGCTGCGGCGTCATCCGGGATTATGACCACCGGGCGGAATTCCTTCGCCTCACCGTGGGATGAGAACTCACCCGAAGACATCGCAAAGAACTCACTCACCTGGCTGTGGTCCAAACGCCCCGCCATTGGGCCGAACTCCTGGTACCTCATGCTTGCCGTCTTCGTTCGCAATGAGGACGGCAGTGAAGGCCAGCTGATCGGTATGCAGGATGTCTGGGCTGAGAAGTACCAAGTGCTCCGGACCGTTAACTCGGGAAGCTGGCTGCGCGCCGATGCGCAGGGGAAGGGCTACGGCAAGGAGCAGCGTGCTGCGATGCTCATGTGGGCCTTCGACCACTTCGGGGCAGAGTTCGCCGAATCGGGAGCTTTCGATTGGAACGAGCCGTCCAAGCGAGTCTCTGAGACGCTGGGCTACTTCCAGTGCGGAACCCACCGTGTGACTGATGCGCACGGCAAACAAGCTGAATGGGAAATCCAGTACCGGATGTCCAAGAACGATTTCCTGCGCCCCACGTGGACTGTCAAGGTTTTGGGCAATGAGCTGCTGCGCGACTTCATGCTGCTCAGCGACGAAAACCTCTCAGAGCACGACGCCGCCACCACCAGCTGATACTTGACCCTCACCTTTGTTGAGGGGCTTATATAGCCTCACAATGTCGCAACGTCCCAGCTGAACCCACGGTGAGCCCCGGGTCGGAGGCTCATGGCAGGATTGGACCATGCCTAAAGAGCCCACGACTGTAAGCACCGAGTGGGTCCGTCAGGTAGTGGTGGATGCGCAAAGAATTCCCACACCGGCAGGGGCCGGTGACTACGGTGACGCCGCTGATGTGCTGCGCGGAATCGGGCTGATCCAATTGGATCCCCTCACCCGGGTCTCTACCGCTCAGCGACTGACCTGTCTGACCCGCCTTCCGCGAAAACACAGGGCGGAGCACGTTGATGCTGCACTGTGGCCGGGGCATTCTCCCGTCGCTTTTGAATCCTTCACCAAAGTCGCCTGCGTCTTCCCTCTGGAAGACTGGGGGTTGCTGGAGCTGCGCCGACACAGCGTCCGCGAAAAATACGGAGCGACTCTTTCCGACCAGCTCCGCCAGCAGATTCGCGAAGTAGTCGCGGCATCCCCTCGCGGAGTGCAGATAGGCACCATTGAGAAAGCCCTAGGTTCAGCACGGACGACTGGTTGGAACTGGTCAGCCATCAAGAGTGCTGCAGAGCTTATGGTCCGCACCGGAGAGTTGGTCATCACCGCGCGCGACGGCGTCATCCGGCTCTTTGACCTCCCCGAACGCGCCCTGCCCGCTGAGGTCCGTGAGGCAGAGAACCTACCCCCTGATCAGCTTCGTGCAGCCCTTGCCCGCCGGGCGGCAGGCAGCCTTGCGGTGATGACCGTCAGCGACTTCGCCCACCACTACCACCTGAGTAAAAGCGACGCCGCCTCCGGGACTGAACTGGCCAGACTTGAACCACTCGCGGTCCCGGGATGGAAAGAAACCGCCTACGTGCTGCCCGAGCTGCTGGACAGCGGGGAGCGCCACCCCGGGTATGGGCCCATCAAGGAAGCCCGGTTGATAGGTCCCTTCGACCCCTTGCTGCGCGACCGCCGCAGAGCTCAACGGATTTACGGGTTCGACTACACGTTTGAAGCGTATGTGCCCAAAGACAAACGCATCTACGGGCATTACGTGATGGGTGTGCTCTCCGGTACCGAACTCATCGGACGGGTCGATCTCTGGCGTAGCGCGAACGAACTCATCGTCAACCGCACCTACCCCGAGGCTGGTGTCCCAGCCCGCAGCGTCGTCGCCCGTGCGAAAGCCGCCTCTCAGACACTGTCCCGGCAACTTGGCACCCAGCTACGATGGCCCAATGGAGTATCTTGAGACACCGGTGCTGAGCAATGAATTTGTCCGGCTTGAGCCGCTGCGGCACGGCCACTCCTCCGAACTGTCAGAGGCGGTGAGCGTCGGTGAACTCTGGAAGACCTGGTACACCCGTGTGCCCTCCCCGGAAGCTATGGGCGACGAGATCCAACGTCGGTTGGACTTGCACCAGGACGGTTCCATGGTGCCCTTCGCCGTGATCGAACCGACCACTGGGCGAGCAGTTGGCATGACTACATACATGGCCATCAGCCAGGAGAACCGAAGGCTAGAGATTGGTTCCACATGGTTGTCTCGCAGCGTTCAAGTTACTTCCATCAACCCTGCCATGAAATTGCTCATGCTGCAGCGGGCCTTCGAAGAGTTAGACTGTCTCCGCGTGGAGTTCCGCACCCATTGGTTCAACCAGCAGTCTCGGGCTGCCATTGCGAAGCTAGGTGCCAAACAAGACGGTGTGTTGAGGCAGCATGAAGTGTTGCCCAACGGCACTGTGCGCGACACGGTGGTCTTCTCCATCGTCGCTGTAGAGTGGCCCGCTGTGAAGGTCAACCTCAACAGCCGGCTAGGGCTCAGCGCCTGAACTCACAGGTCCAGGGTGAATAACTCGCAGGTGGTGTTGTAGTAGCGGGGCGTGAGCCCCCGGGCTGTCATGTCCAGCTTGAGAGCGACCGCCTTCGATGCCCCATTGTCGGGGTGTGTCACCGCGACCAGGCGCCGCAGGCCCTGAGACTCAGCGTGTGTGACGAGCGCTCCGGCAGCTTCGGCGGCAAAGCTATTTCCCCAGGCATCCGGATGCAGATGCCACCCGATCTCAATGTCCTCCTGCTCGGCCTCCACACCCGAGGAGAACGGGATTGGTTTCAGCAGCACGAACCCTAGGGGTGTTCGGTTCGCACGGTCCTCGACCAGCCAGACCCCGGTCAGTGAGCCGAACCGCTCCCGGTACCGTTCAATACGCGCAGCGGCCTGCTGCCTGCTGCGCTCCGGTTCACCGCTGCCGATGTACCGCACCACCTGCGGCACGGAGTACATACTCTGAGCAAACACCGTATCCGTCTCGTTCGGAACCCGAAGCCGTAAGCGAGCCGTCAGCAGTGTGGGACCCAGATCCTCAGTCATGCTCAGTACCCTAACCGCTAGGTTCTGAGTCAAGGCGGCACGTGGCATGGGCTGGACTGCCACCGTCCAGCGAGCGTAGGCGTCGTCGTTATACGCTGAGCAGTGAGAACCTGACCTGAACATCAAGGAGGAACTGTGGCAATTGTCCGCGACGTCACCATCGAAATCCCCACCGGCTCTCGCGTGAAGTACGAGATCGACCACGAAACGCACCGCCTACGGCTGGACCGGGTGCTGTTCACCCCTATGCAGTACCCCACGCACTACGGGTATTTCGATGACACGCTGGGTGAGGATGGCGATCCTCTGGACGCGCTGGTTTACATTCCCGGCGTGGACCTCATTCCCGGTGTCGTGGTGGAGGCCCGGCCAGTCGGCGTGCTGAACATGACCGACGACGGCGGCGGCGACGCCAAACTGGTCTGCGTCCCAGACGACAAGCGGTTCGACCACATCCAGGAAATCGGTGACCTGGGCGAACACATCCTCCAAGAGATTGAGCACTTCTTCACCCGGTACAAGGACCTTGAACCAGGCAAATGGGTCAAGATTGAAGGCTGGCAGGGCCGCGAAGAGGCCGAGGCCGAACTGACTCGCTCCATTGAGCGGTTCACCAGCTAGCCCCACCCTTCGCAACAGACAACATCCGATGGGACACCAGCGTTAACGTTTGAGGTGTCCCACCGGATGCTGTGTTTCTGCTGAGTTTTCTGGCCGCAGCGGGAGGGCCGATGGGAAACATGGGCTGACTGGTCTGACCGTCCTATTAGGTCTCCCGCACACACCACCTCAGGAGCCTGCGGCGCCCAGGAAACTCGCCACCCAGGCGTAGTCCCAGGCTCGGTCCTTCCACTTCTCATAGCGGCCTGAGGCTCCTCCATGGCCGCCGTCCATCTCGATCTTCAGCACAATAGGAGCTTCCCCCTGCTGGTGCTCACGCAGCGCAGGCACCCACTTGGCGGGCTCCACATACATCACCCGGGTGTCATGCAAAGAGGTCACAGCAGCGATCGCTGGGTAGTGAGCGTGATGGACGTTCTCATAGGGGGAGTAGGACTTCATGTAGTGGTACACCTCAGGGTCCTCAATCGGATTACCCCACTCCTCCCACTCACCGGCTGAAAGCGGCATGTCCGGGTCCAGGATGGTCGTCAGGTTGTCCACAAACGGCACCTGCGCCAGGATCGCCTGGTACTTCTGCGGAGCCAGATTGGCCACCGCACCCATTAGCAGCCCACCGGCTGACCCGCCGATCGCACCGATACGGCCAGCATCGGCCCAGCCGGAAGCCACCAAATGCTCGGTAGCGGCAAGGAAGTCTGTGAAGGTGCTCTTCTTCTGCAGCTTCTTACCGTGCTGGTACCAGAGCCGGCCGAGTTCCCCGCCGCCGCGGATATGGGCGATCGCGAACACGATCCCGCGGTCCAGCAGGCTGAGCCGAGGAACACCGAAACCCGGATCATTGGAGATCTCGTAGGAACCGTAGCCGTAGATCACCGCAGGGTTCGTTCCATCCGGCGTGACGCTCTTATGATGCAGAACGGTCACGGGAACCTCAGTGCCATCCTCAGCCACTGCCCACTCCCGGATGGCCCGGTAGTCTTCAGGGTCATAGTCGTTGACCGGGGTTTCGCGGCGCAACAGGGGCACCGGGTCCTGATGCGGAATATCGTAGATGCGGTCCGGAACCAGCCAGGACGAATACAGAACGCGGAACAGGGGCGCGTCGTAGCGTGCCTGCACCACATTGACCGAGTGCATCGGGTCCTCAAAGACAGGACCAGATAATGACGCCGCCGACACACTTTCCCCACCGTCGCGCACCTGGCGGACAGTATCCCAGGACAGCAGACGAACTGAAGGGTTCGCATTGATGCGCGCCTCTACCAGCACCTGGGCTGAGGTCACGGTGAGGCTGTCATCAATCTTCACCGCGTCGTCGTGCTGGATCACAGTGCGGCCCAGATCCAACGTCTCGGCCTGGTCCTGGTCCAGCAGAGCCTCAGCTGTGGTCAGCGATACCGCATTGTTCGGGCCGTGCTGATTATGCGTGATAAGCAGCATCCGCTGACCGTCCAGATCGCAGGGCGCCACAGAGTTCAGCAGCTTCCGCTCGGCCGGGACAACCACCTGCGGTTCGGCTTCAGGGTCAGTGACGTCCAAAAGCCGGGTGGCATTCCATTCGGAGTTACCAGACTCGATCACCAGCTCACGCCGGTCAGCCGAGAGGCCTGCGCCGGACCACTGCGTAATGTCTTCGACTTCCAACAGGAGACGGTCCTGATCAGCAGGCGTGCCCACCGTGTGCTGCCACAACCGGTAGGGCCGCCATGCAGAATCGGCGGTGAAATAGTAGGCGCGTTGACCATCGGGGGAGAGATGGACCCCATAGTGGACATTCTCCACAGACTCTGGGAGGGCCTCGCCCGTGCTGAGGTTCCGCAGCCTCAGCGTAAAGTGCTCGTCGCCCGAGGTGTCTTCCGAGTAGGCAAGGAGTGTGCCGTCCTCGCTGACAGCCATACCGCCCAGGGAGTAGAACGGATGCTTGGCCGCCTCTGCGTTGGTGTCGAAGTAGGTTTCCTCACCTTCCAGAGTGGCCTCCGGGGACACCTCCGGCGGGGTCCACGCGGACAAGGACGACGCTTCCTCCGAGGCTGGGACCCGGCAGAACACCGGGTGCTGCTCCCCTTCGATAGTCCTGACGAAGTGCCACCAGGAGCCGCGCCGGGTGGGCACGGAGAGATCCGTTTCCACAGTGCGGCGCTTGATTTCATTGAATATCGCCCCGCGCAGCGGCTCCTGATCAGCGCTGATAGCTTCCGTGAAAGCATTCTCAGCCCTCAAATGTTCAAGAACCTCCGGGCTGTCCTTATCCCGCATCCACTCATAGGGATCAGTGAAGGTGTCGCCGTGGCGGGTGCGGTGGGTGGGAATTTTCTTGGCAATGGGAGGTACAGGCGTCGTCATGGTCCTATTCAATCAGAGGGCACGGAACCCTCTGATGGGGCTCCTACTCCCCGGGGCGGACCAAACCTGATTCGTAAGCGGTGACCACAATCTGGGTCCGATCACGCAACTGGAGCTTGCTGAGAATTCGCGACACGTGCGTTTTTACGGTCTGCTCGGCGAGGAACAGGTTGGCAGCAATATCGGCGTTGGGAAGGCCGCGGGATATTAGACGCATCACGTCCAGTTCACGCTCAGTCAAACCTGCCAACAGAGCCATGTTCTGAGCGGGGGAGGGCGGCCTTTCCGCGTAATCAGCGATCAGCGTGCGGGTGATCCGCGGTGACAGCAGCGCCTCACCCTGGGCCACCACCCGAACAGCGTGAACCAGCTCCTCCGGGGTCGCATCTTTCAGCAGGAAACCACTGGCTCCCGCACGCAGGGCGGCGAAGACGTATTCATCGGCGTCGAAAGTTGTCAGCATGAGCATTCGCGGGGGATCGCCAGGCATGCCGAGGACCGTGCGCGTGGCCTCGAGGCCGTTGACCTCAGGCATGCGGATGTCCATCAGGACAACATCGGGCTGAGTGGTCTCGACAATATCTGCGATGCCGGCCCCATCCTCCGCGGTGCCGACCACATCGATTCCCTCCTGGGCGTCAAGCAGCGCGGCGAAGCCAGCGCGGATCATGTGCTGGTCGTCCACGATGAGCACGCGCACATCGGGAGCGTCAGGGGAGGTAACCACGGGTTTACGGTACAGGAGGATCGCGGCTGTCCGGACCTCCAGCGGGGTCCCTCTGAAGTATCACTCCCAGAGCGGTGAGACTCAGCCCTGAGCAGGACGCGGAGAACACCGATTGTTTCGTACTGTGTACTCTATGACGTCCACATGGCAGCACGCTGAGCGAACGCGGGGGATCGCCCGCCGGCTTGCCCGGGACTACACCTATGTACTGCCTGGGTTCCCGATTGCCCTGTTCAGCTTCAGCCTGTTGCTGGTGATGACGGTTGTCTCGGCGGCGACCGCGATTGTGTGGGTCGGCGCACTCCTGATGCCTTTGACCTTGGTGGTCGCCTCCGGTTTCGCCGAACTGGACAGAACTCGTCTGCGCAGCTGGGGGGCGGCAGCGCCACCGGTGGCCTATCAGCCTTTGGGTTCAGGTGTGAAGGACCGGCTGCGAGTCCTAGCCGATCCTCGACGCTGGCTGGATCTGGTTTTCGAGATGCTCATCACCATGCCATTGCGGCTGATCACCTTCACTGTAGCCGTGGTGTGGTCGCTGGCCGGCCCGGCCGCGGTGACGTACTTCTTCTGGTCACTGTTCCTTCCTGACCAGGGTGTCTTCATTCGCGCGCTGAACGCGGTTAATCCGGCGCTGGCACCACCTACTGCAGTAACTCAGTACGCATTGGATGCCGGAGTATTCTTCCTCCTGGGGTTGGCTGTGCTGGCCACCCTGCCGGCGGTAATCCACGCCCTCGCCGCAGCAGATGTTTCCCTCAGTACGGCGCTGCTGGCTTCAGGGAGACGTGATGCGGCTACCACGGACCTCACCTCAAGGGCGTACGGGAGCTACCGCACGGCATCGTTCAGCCCCGCTGCGTGGTCCTGGATCGGTACCGGCTTCGCGGCAGTGGTGCTCTTCTTCGTAGGATGGCCCGTCACTGCCGCCATCCATTCGGTCAATGTGGTCTTCGCCCTCATTTTGGTGATGGTCCACTGTGGTGCGGTCGTACTCACCCTGCACCGGCCATGGATCGGCCTCGCGCTCTCCCTGGGTGCTGCCGGCGGCATCATGGTGGCAGCTGTGGACTCCGGTGCGGCTCCATGGCCTTGGCCCGTCACCTCACTGATCACCCAATCAGCGGTTCTCACAGTCGCAGCTCTGGCCCGGCCGTGGTACCTGGCAGTCTCGGCATGGTGCGCCGGTGCGGTGCTCACTTTGGTGGCACTTCTGGGCGTGGCTGAGATGCCCGATGGGGCGATGGCAAACAGCATCGTCTACGCCTCGGTCACCGCCGGGGTCGTCGTGATCGGCGTCCTGGTCAGGATCTGGATTCTCAACGCGGGTCGGCTGGAAGCAGCCGAACGAACCAGCGCCGAGCAGGACCGGCGGCGCAAAGAGCTTCAAGAGCGCAATAGGATCGCCCGGGAGCTCCATGATGTGGTGGCCCACTCGATGTCGGTCATTAGCGTCCAGGCCGCCACGGCCCAGTACCGCATTCCTGGGATGAGTTCCACGGCTCTGCGGGAATTCGATGAGATTGCTGGCTCATCACGGCAAGCGCTGGGTGAGATGCGCATGTTGCTCAGCATCCTGCGCGGTGAGGATGAAGTGCCCACTGCGCCTGAGCCGGGCTTGGAGGATATCGATGGGCTGATCGACGCGACGCGCGCCTCCGGGACCACGATCACCTACAGCGGCTTGAACCTTACCGAGGACGCCCACGCTCCTGCCGCGACTGGGCTTGCCGCCTACAGAATCGTCCAGGAGGCGTTGAGCAACGCCCTCAGGCATGCGCCCTCAGCGACGGTGAAGGTCGACGTCGCGCCCGAGACGCACAGCACCGGCAGACAACTGCGGATCTCGGTCATGAACGGACCCTCCCCAAAGGAAATCGTGGATCCAGCGCCCGGCGCGGGGCTGGGACTGAGCGGAATCCGTGAACGCGCCAGCGCAGTGGGCGGCAGCGTGAGTACCGGAAGCACCCCTGACGGAGGGTTCGTGGTGAGGGCTGTCTTGCCTCTGTGACACTACCCCGGTAGGGGGTCATGTTGGCTCCTACGGGTGACGCGCGCGAAGCTCTACTCGCATACCGTTGAATTAAGAGCGGACCGTGCCTGGTTCGTCGCCACGTGTGAGAGAGGGATTTGAGCGGATAATGACGATCACCCAAGACACAGCTTCCGCCACTCGGTCTGAGCGCAAGTCCGCCCCCAATAGGCAGACTAATGACTTCTTTGAGCTCGCCCAGCGCGTGAAGGATGCAGGGCTCATGGAACGTGGGGCCCAAAGCTATATCGGCCGCGTCGTCGCCCTGTCGCTCAGCTTCATCGGTGCAGGCACTCTGCTGGTGCTCGTCGGTGATTCATGGTGGCAGCTCGCTGTAGCAGTCTTGTTCGGTGTGCTCTTCACCCAGGTCGCATTCCTCGCCCATGATGCCGCGCATCAGCAGGTCTTTGACAGCGGTCGGAAGAATGACCGACTCTCCCGGATCGTCGGTAACCTCGTTGTCGGCATGTCATACGGCTGGTGGGCTAAGAAGCACGGCAAACACCACGCCCACCCCAACGTGATTGGCAAAGACGGAGACATCGCCCCCGGCACATTGGCCTTCGTCCCAGAAGACGCAGCCGGACGAACAGGCATCGCAGCCTGGTTCGGCAAGCGTCAGGGCTGGTTCTTCTTCCCTATCCTCACCCTGTTCGGGTTCGTTCTGCACTACCACGCGGTCCACACCGTCATCACCACCAAGAACCTCAAGCACCGTTGGACCGAAGGTACTTTCCTCGCCATCCGGCTCATCGGATATCCCGCAGCGATCATTCTTCTGCTCGGCCCCGGTCTGGGAGCTGCGTTCGTCGCCGTGCAGGTGGCGGTCTTTGGTGTCTACATGGGTTCTACCTTCGCGCCGAACCACAAGGGCATGCCGTTGATCCCCAAGGACGCAAAAGTCGACTTCATGCAGCGGCAGATCCTGACTTCCCGCAATGTCCGCGGTGGTCGCATTATGAATACCGCCATGGGCGGGCTGAACTACCAGATCGAACACCATCTCTTCCCAAGGATGGCCAGCCCCAACCTGCGCAAAGTCCAGCCGCTGGTCCGTGAGTTCTGCGAAGAGCGCGGGATTACCTACACCGAGGCGGGACTGGTCGAATCCTGGGTCATTGTGGTGCGGTACCTCAACCGGGTTGGCCTGGGCTACTCAGATCCTATGGACTGCCCAGTGGTCTCTCAGTTCCGCCCACGCTAGTCGCGCAAAAGACTTGTCTCCTCCGCAGATTTGCGGATCAGCACCGCCGACTAGATCCCAGTGCCTCGACGCGGCGTGAGAGATCTTCGAAACAGTTTTCATAGGCTGCCGTAGACCCCGCAGGTCCGGGGTTCGGCACCGACCAGTGGCGGATCCTCGGCTGGTGCTGACGAAAACCCTTGCTCAGCTCCTCATACGCCCGGTCACAGACGACGACGACCAAGTCCTTCGCGTTGAGGGTGCCGATGAGGCGCGGTGTATGCGCCGAAAGGTCCACGCCCAGGGCTGCAGCAGCCTTGACGGACCGGGGCGAGGGCGCCGGTGCGGGGTGCGTGCCCGCTGAAACTGCCCTGACCCCAAACTCATCGCCCCATCCAGCGTTCCACCGGGCCGCGGCAAATGGGGACCGAGCGGAGTTCCCGGTGCAGATGAACGCTACCCGCCTGGGCCTGTCTCCTTGCGTGGCATGTGAAGGCGAAGGGCCCGATACCGCCGCGCTGTGGTGTGCCGAGGTGAGTGTTGCATAGCTGCGGCGTCGGTCCCCCTCAGATTGCCTGCGCTGAACCAGACCTGCTTCTTCCAGAACACTCAGGTGGTGCGCGAGCAGATTCGACCGGATGCCCAGCTGCGTCCGCAATTCAGAGGATGAAAGATCCGACAGTGTCAACAGATCCGCAATCCGCAGGCGCAGCGGCTCTGCCAGAGCAGCGTGCTGAGCAGCCCGCGAGTGCACATCACGCTGCGGGGCGCCCGAGCCAGAAATTGCCTCAACGTTCATTGACCTAATCTTGACCGAGTGGGTATCCCGGGTCAAGATAGCGGGTGTGAGCTCATCCCCACCCGCGCCCAGCCCGCGGAACACTCATCCGGGCAGCGTCACTGAAGTCTTTCTCGTATTCCTCCGTCTGGGGCTGACCAGTTTCGGAGGGCCGGTGGCTCACCTGGCCTACTTCCGCGAAGCACTCGTGGAACGTCGGCGGTGGGTCAGTGAGAAGGCCTATGCCGACCTCGTGGCACTGTGTCAGTTCCTACCCGGACCTGCCTCCAGCCAGGTCGGAATGGCCCTGGGTCTGCAGCGTGCTGGCTATCTGGGCATGTTCGCCGCATGGTTCGCCTTTACCCTGCCTTCAGTAGTACTGCTGGTGGCGTTCGCCTACGGGGTCGCGGGTGCCGGTGACCTGTCCGAGGCCGGGTGGGTTCACGGACTCAAGGCAGCTGCCGTCGCCGTGGTGGCCCACGCAGTTCTCGGCATGGCCAAGAATCTTACGCCCGACGCCCCGCGAGCCACCATCGCGGCCGTGGCCATGATCATTGTGCTGCTACTGCCCAGCCCGTTCATCCTTGTCGCGGCCATCGTTGCTGCAGGACTGAGTGGTCTTCTGTGGCTGCGGCCTCCTACAGACGAATTCGCAGCAAGCGACGCTTTCACAGTCCGAGTCTCCAAGAAGTTCGCTGCCGTTTGCCTCGGCCTGTTTGCGGTGCTCCTGGCTGGACTGCCACTGCTGGTGGCAGCGACCGGAAATGCCTACGCCTCTCTGGCTGATCTGTTCTACCGCGCCGGATCCCTGGTCTTCGGCGGAGGGCATGTGGTGCTGCCTCTGCTGCAGGCGGAGACTGTCAATGCTGGCCTGGTTGAGGCCGACACCTTCCTCGCCGGCTATGGCGCAGCTCAAGCGGTTCCTGGGCCCCTGTTCACCTTTGCGGGTTTCCTCGGAGCATCCACCATGGAAGGTCCCGGCGGGGTCACGGGTGCGGTGATCGCCACGCTGGCCATCTTCCTGCCCGCGGCCCTCCTGGTCCTGGCGGCCCTACCGTTTTGGGAGGCGCTGCGCAGCAACGCCCACGCCCGGCGAGCCCTTATGGGGGTCAACGCTGGTGTGGTGGGGATCCTTGCAGCTGCCCTCTACGACCCGGTATTCACCGCTGGGGTATTGGATGTTGGGCTGGGAGCATTGGTGCTCGCCGTCGGGTCTTTCGTGGCGCTGAACAGTTGGAAAGTGCCCGCCTGGGCGGTGGTGCTCGCAGCAGGAGTGCTGGGCTGGCTGGTTCTCTGACCCCGCGCCGGTGCACTGTTCTGGTTCACGCCCTCGTTACCCTTGAGGACTATGACCCAGCGCCGACGCCCTTCCCCTGCCGTGTATCGCCGCCGGCGTTTGGTGGCGGCCCTGCTGGCGGTTTTCTTCCTCGCGCTCGCGATTTGGGGCGCACGAGTCGCCTACGAGGCCTTCGCCACTGGCGATGAGCAGACCGAGTCCTCGGCGCAGACCGAACCTGAAGATGACAACGACGCCGCCCCCGCGCCAGCGGACGAACCCACCGATGAGCCCGATGAGGGTGATGCTGAAACCGATGACGACGGTGCCGAAGCATCTGAGGAGACAGTGGAGGAGGGCCACTGCGCTCCGGCCGATATTGAGGTCCGCGCTCGAACCAGTCATGAAGCATACGACGCCTCCACCGCACCCCTTTTGATCATGGAGATAGAGAACACCGGTGGTCAGGAGTGCACCCTTGACGTGGGCACCACCGAGCAGGAGTTCAGAGTGTCCACGGGTGGTCGGGAGGTCTTCACAACTGCTCAGTGTGATCTTGAAGGAGAATCGCTGGAGGTGGAATTTGAACCGGGACAGACCGAACGCGCTAATATGCTGTGGCCCCGCTCAGATTCTGCAGTGGACTGCTCTGAGCCGGCCGATCTCGCGACCGGTGATTATGAGCTCACCGCCGCAGTCTCTGGGATCACCAGTCAGCCGTACACGTTCGAAATGACCGGGAGGTCGGAATGAGTCTAGATCCCAGAATGAGTGTCGATCACGGAGACTTCACCATTCGTCCGGCCAAAACCTCAGATGTGGCGCGCATTGTGAATATGGCCCAGCCGCTGGTGGAGAAGCGCGTGCTGGTGCCCAAGGAACGTGTCACATACTACGAGTCCATCCAAGAGTTTCTGATCGCCGAGGACCGCGGCGGGGATCTCATAGGGTTCGGCGCGCTGCATGTGATGTGGGAGGACCTGGCTGAAGTCCGCACCCTGGCGACCTTGGATTCATGGCGAGGGCTTGGCGTCGGATCCGCCCTGCTTCAACAGCTGTTGGCCAGGGCCCGTGTACTCGGGGTCTCGAGAGTGTTCTGTCTGACCTTCGAGGTTGACTTCTTCATCCGTCAGAACTTCCGCATCATGGCCGACCAAGCTCCCGTGGATCCGGAAGTTTACGTGGAGCTGCTGCGCTCACCCGATGAAGGTGTCGCGGAGTTCTTGGACCTTGCCAGGGTTAAACCCAATACGTTGGGCAATACTCGGATGATACTGGACTTGGACGCCAACCCCGCATAGGCATGTTCAGGTCAGGCGTGATCAGACCGGTGTGATCAGACCACGGCGCTCAACGCCAGGGTCAGGACCGCAGCTCCGGTAGCCGTCACTACTGGAGTGGCGACCCAGTACACGGCGATTCGGCGGAACTGCCGCCAATTCACTGTCGCGAAGCGCTGGTTGGACCCTGCTCCGATGATGGCACTGGCGGCCGTAAGTGAGGTCGACAGCGGTAGGGCAAGTCCCAGTGATCCCATAAAGAGAAGTCCCGAGGTCGCCGTCGTCGCTACCATGCCACGCAGTGGGTCAATCGCTACCAGGCGGTGGGCCAGCACATGGCCGATCCGCCAACCCCCGTGCCAGGCACCTGCCCCGATCAGCACAGCGAACACCACATAGGCCGGGCCCATCCACCCCACGGGATCGGCGATTCCTGCTGCCCCGAGCGCGACCAATAGGACGAACGCGAAACGTTGGCCCTGCTGAAGACCGGTGCCCAGCGAGGTGACCCCAACGGAGACGGACTGCAGCCCCCTTGCGACCCGGTTCACGTCGTGGGGATCTTCACCGCGTGCGATCCGCACTGCAACGAACACTAAGACGTAGGCAAACCCGAACGCCACCAAGGGTGAAACCAGCAGAGTGAGCAGCGGCGTCATCCAGGGGAGGGACAAGATATCTTCGGTGCGGACATCACCAACGGTGACAGCGGCCAGGGTGCCGCCCAGCAGCGCTGCAAGCAACCCGTGCGTGATGGAGGTTGGCATCCCGCGGAAGTAGGTGAAAACGTTCCACGCGAGTATGGCGCTCAGCGAGGCGACCACCACGCTCAGGGCCAACTCCGGCTCCATGGAGGGAAACTCGAACCATGAGTAGAGGTAGAGGCCCATAGGCAGTGCCAGGAGCACACCGAGGGCGTTGAATGCTGCCGCGACCCGCACTGCAATGCGCGGGGTGAGCGCACGGGTGCGTACCGGGATGGCGATTGAGTTGGGAACGTCATGGAGGCCGGCGACATAAAGCGTCGGCGCCATAATGACGCCGACAAGGCTCAGCAGCAGCAGCTCCACCTTCTATGATTCCCGGACGATGATCGATCCACAGATAGCGGCGACCTGCCTCATGGAGTGGACCGCGGCCAGGATCTGGTCAGCCAGCTGGGCCTGCTGTTGGGCGATGTTGGGTTGGAAAGCCGAGTCTGTGGAGGTGACCCAGTCACGGTGGCGTCGGTTGGCTTGCTTGCTTAGCCGTTGCACCTGCACCCAATAGATCTCCAGGTGGTCGAAGTCGTCCAGCCTCCCCATTGCCTCGCCGGTCAGCTCAGCCTGGCGGGTGAGTGACTCCAGCATTTCGGCGGCTTCTTTGGGCAGTTCCAGGCTTTTGCGCCGCAGGATGAGGTCTCCGGCGGCGACCACATGTTCCATGGTGCGGTTGAGCTGCTGGGAGATGGCGAAGATGTCTTGACGCGGTAGAGGAGTTAGGAACACGCTGCGAATATGCGTCATCAGGTTGAAGTGAAGGTCCATGGCCCGACCTTCAAGGCCCAACAGCTCTTCGCGGTGAGAGGCGAGTTCTCCTGCGGGAGTGCCCAGGAGCTGGGCCAGCAGGCCTAGGCCAGAGCGCACTTCCCCCGTGATGTCGATCAGAAGTGTCGCTGACTGATGCTTGCGCTGACGGTTCAGAGCTTTCATGCTGTGCGGGCCCCTGGTGCGTGCGGTGATTCCTGCCGGTTGAGATGAACGACAGGTGTCCTACAAGTGGTGAGTGTATAGCCATTGAGTGAATAGCCGCGGGATAGATTATCGCAGAGCACCCCTGAACCGGGTATCAACCGTTCCAGCGGGCGCCGGACTCCGGCGTTGAGGCTATGAACGCGGAGCCTCTGCCCGGTGGGGAGAGAGGTGGGGCGGTGTCGGGCTGGGAACGCCTCACGGCGCGTGGCCGCTCGTAGCGGCTAAAGGTTGGAGCCCGGGGGTTACCTGCAGCCCGACACCTGTAGAACAGTCTGCCGTTGCACCCCGGACTGGGTCAAACTGTGACCGCGATGGTAGGCGTCAAGGTCCCGCGCTTTGTCGAGAACCCGGCCCCGCACTCCGCTTTACCCTGCGTTTTCTTCTTTACCTGCCGCGATAGCGCAGTGTAAATCCAGCAACGCTGGGTAAAACCTGGGCGAGGTGAACGTCACTTGATGTAGGGAACGCCTTCAGCAGCAGGTGGGCGGACCCTGCCGACGAATCCGGCTACTGCGAAGATGGTGATCACGTACGGCAACATCAGCAACATCTCCGAGGGTACGGGCGTGCCGATGGTGGACAGCACCTGCCCCACGGAGCTGGAGAACCCGAAGAGCAGCGCGGCCAGCAGCGCGCCCTTCGGGTTCCATCGCCCGAGGATCATGGCCGCCAGAGCGATGAATCCCTGGCCTGCCGACATCTCCTGCCCGAACGCCAAGCCCTGACCGACGGTGAAGTAGGCGCCGCCCAGGCCGGCGATGCCACCGGCGAGGACAGTGTTGAAGATCCGGGTGCGTGCGACGTTGATGCCCACAGTGTCCGCAGCTTTGGGGTGCTCACCGACCGCGCGCATCCGCAGCCCCCAGCGGGACTTGAACACCAGGATGTGCAGGGCGAACACAATGACGTACATCAGGTACACCAGGATGGTCTGGTTGAACAGCACCGGTCCGATGATGGGAATCTGGCTCAGTCCTGGGATCGGCAGCCGCGGCAGTTGCTGCCGGGCATTCCACATCTCAGAGTTCTGCGTCAGGACTGTGGAGTACAGGAAGCTGGTCAGGCCGATCACCAGCACGTTGAGCACCACACCGACGATGATCTGATTCACGTGGTACTTCACCGCGAACCACACCAGGAGCCCACCGACAGCCGCCCCGGCGAAGGGGGCAGCCAGCAGACCGACATACGCGGAGGTGAAGAACGACGCCGCCACTGCAGCAAGGAACGCACCCGCGAGCAGCTGCCCTTCGATGGCGATGTTGATAATGCCTGAGCGCTCACCCACCAGGCCGCACATGGCGCCGAATATCAGGGGCACTGAGAGCATCAGTGCGCCGGCCAGTAGGGTCACGACCGGAATGAAGGCACCACGGCCTGCACCGGCGTAGATCAGGAACGCCAGAACAAAGAACAGCCCGAACAGCATGGGCAGCCAGACGCCGAGTTTGATGCGGCGTGCAGCGCAGTAGATGGCTAGTGCGGCTAGCCCCAATTGCAGCAGGCTGAGCACCAGTGCGCCGGCGAAGGACGGGATGTTCACCGCCGGCAGGGTCACAAAGTCGCTTGCCGTCGCGAGACGGAACTGGGTGACCGCCCCGGTGGGGCTCAGGAATGTGAAAGCGCTCAGCGAAAGCAGCGCCAACAGCGCGTAGGTGATGGGAAATTTCCACTTGATCGGTTGCAGGCGGGATTCAGCTTCCTGGAGTGGCTGGGCCTGGACGGCGGTGGTCTCCACCTCAGTGGCCTGCTCGGGGGTGTGTTGGTCGCTCATTTGCTCACCTCCTGAGTAGGCGTGGGCTGTTCGGCAGCTTCTGCGGCCTGTTGATTCCGGAGGCGGCGTCGCCCTGTTGAGCGGGGTTTGCCGTCAGGGTTGGGCAGGAAGAAGATGGCGCGCACCAGGGGAGGGGCGGCGATCAGCAGTACGATCACCGACTGCAGGACGAGCACAATATCGATGGGAGTGCCGGTCTGGGCCTGCATGAGTACGCCACCGGCGCGTAACCCTCCGAAGAGGACGCCGGCGAGGAATGTACCCAGGGGTTTGGACCGGCCCAGCAACGCCACGGTAATGGCGTCGAAGCCGAGCGTTCCGGCAATGCCGGCCCCCAGCCTGTATTCCGTCCCGAGAAGGTGGGCGGCACCGCCGAGACCGCAGAGTCCGCCACCGATGATCAGGACTAAGGCGGTGGCCTTGGGAACATTGACGCCGGCGGTGCGTGCGGCTTCTGGGTTCTCGCCTATCGCGCGGAATTCGAAGCCGAGCGTGGAACGCTCCAGCAGCCACCAGACGAACACGGTGGCAGCGATGGCCAGCAGGATTCCGGCGTGGAGACGGAATCCGCCGCCCAGTAGGCCGAAGAGCCGGGCGGAGTCTTCCACCGGCGCGGAGATCGGTTGGTTGGACCCGGTCTGGACGAACCACTGCTGGCGCAGCAGCCAGGCGAGGAGGTACAGGGCGATGTTGTTGAGCATGATCGTGACGATCACCTCATTGGCGCCGGTCTTTGCTTTGAGAACACCGGCGATCCCGCCCCAGATCGCGCCGCCGAGCGCGCCACCGACCAGTGCGAGCAGCAGGTGCGCACCCAGGGGGAGCTGGTAGGCGTAGCCGATGAAGGCCGCACACGTGGCACCGAGGATGATTTGGCCCTGGCCGCCGATGTTGAGCATCCCGGAGCGGAACCCGATGGCAATGCCCAACCCGGCCAGGATCAGTGGGACCGCGTTGACCAGTGTTTCGGTGATGGGCCGGATGGACCGTTCGGGGGTCGCGGCCTGCCAGTCGTAGACCGCGCCGCGGAACAGTGCGGAGTAGGCGTCTCGGATGACCTCAAAGCTGGTGAGGAAGAAGTCTCCGGGCTGAGCGAAGAAGTACCCCATGGTGCTCTGCACCTGTGGGTTGGTGGCCAGGATCAGCAGAGCCCCGACCACTAGTGCGACCACCACCGATAGAAGGGTAATGACCCAGGAGGATTGGGAGAGTTCCCGCACTGCGTAGTGCAGCCGTGATTCGGCCTCTTTCAGGGCACCGCCGGGCTCCGCGGGGTCGTTGTTTTTCTTCTCTGTGCTCATGCTTGGGCCCCCTCGTCTGCCCCACCGAGGATGGTGTGGTGGTCCTTGGCTTGGGCGTAGGCTTCCTCCACCGGGACGCCAGCCATCATGAGGCCAAGCACGTCACGGTCGGTGTCACCGGGGACAATTCCGACGACGACGCCGCGGTACATCACCGCGATCCGGTCGGCCAGGTTGCTCACCTCGTCGAGTTCGGTGGAGACGATCAGGCACGGGGTGCCTTTGTCGCGCTCTTCGATGATGGTGCGGTGGACGAATTCGATGGAGCCGACGTCGAGTCCGCGGGTGGGTTGGCTGGCGAGGAAGAACCTGATGTCTCGGCTCATCTCGCGGGCGAGCACAACTTTCTGCTGGTTGCCGCCGGAGAGCGTTGAGATGGGGTCATCGACGGTGCCGAGGCGGACATCGAACCGGGAGGTCTGTTCGACTGCGGCCTCGCGCATCACACTGGGCTTCATGGCGACGCCGTTGGAGTAGGGCTGCTGGTCGTACTGATCCAGAACGAAGTTTTCGGTGATGGAGAAAGCGGGGATGACTCCATCGGTGGAGCGGTCTTCAGGGACGAACCCGATTCCCGCGTTGAGGCGGTCTTTGACACTCATCCGGCGCAGGTTGGTGCCGTCCAGCGTGATGGTTCCGTCGACAGCCTCGCGCAAGCCCAGGATGGCTTCGGCGAGTTCGGTTTGGCCGTTGCCGTCGACTCCGGCAACGCAGAGGATCTCGCCGCGGGCGATGTCTAGGCTGACATTGTCGAGGACCACTTTTCCGGCGCGGGAGACCACGGTGAGGTCTTGCACGGAGAAGCCGACGTCGCCTGGCTCGGCGGGGTCCTTCTGGGTGGTCAGGTTGACTTCGCGGCCGACCATCAGGCTGGCCAGTTCGGTCTCGGTGGAATCTGGGAGAGCCTCACCGACGATCTTGCCGCGCCGGATGACGGTGATCTTATCTGCGATTGCGCGCACTTCACGCAGCTTGTGCGTGATGAAGACGATCGAGGTCCCGGACTCTTTGAGCTGTCGCATAATGGCGATCAACTCGTCGGTCTCCTGTGGGGTGAGGACCGCTGTGGGCTCATCCAAGATAAGTACCCTCGCATCACGGGAGAGAGCCTTGATGATCTCCACCCGCTGCTGGGCGCCTACGGGGAGGTCTTCGATCATGGCGTCTGGGTCCACGTCGAACCCGAAACGGGCGGAGATCTCTTGGACCCTGCGTCGGGCTTCAGCGAAGTCGATGATCCCGGCTGTTTTGGTCGGTTCGTAGCCGAGCATCACCGATTCGGTGACGCTGAAGACCGGGATCAGCATAAAGTGCTGGTGCACCATGCCGATCCCGGCCTCCACGGCGTCGCCAGGACCGTTGAAGGTCACGCGTTTGTCGTCGAGGAGGATTTCGCCCTCTTCAGGTGAGTACAGTCCGTAGATGGTGTTCATCAGGGTGGATTTGCCCGCCCCATTTTCACCGAGCAGGGCGTGTATCTCACCAGGCTGCACCGTCAGATCGATCCGATCGTTAGCGGTGAAGGTGCCGAACCGTTTGGTGACACCCTTGAGTTGCAGCTTCATGCCACGTGTTCTCCTCAGACGTATCGCGCTGCGGTCAACGGTGCTACTGAGGTGCGTTCTCTGACTCGACCACAGTGTCACCACTGATGATCTCTGCCGTGAGCTCCTCGATCTTGTCCTTGACCTCGTCAGGGACCTCGTCCTCGAAGTCGTGGAACGGAGCTAGGCCGACGCCGTCATTCTCCAGGTCGCCAACGTATGGCTCGGCGGTGAACTCGCCGGAGACGCCTTCTTCTACAGTGTCGTAGACGGCCTGTGCGATCTGCTTCAGGACTGAGGTGAGGATGATGTCGCCGTAGTCGGTGGACTCGTAGCCATCGGTGTCGACCCAGATCAGTTTGGCGTCGCCGTCGTCCTCGATCGCGCCTGCGGCACCCAGACCAACTGGCCCTGCAACGGGCATGATGATGTCGGCGTCCTGAGCCAGGAACTGCTCGGTCAGGGCTCGGCCGGCGCTCTGATCGTCAAAGTCACCGGAGAAGGAGCCGTCCTGGGCTTCTTTGTCCCAGCCCAGCAGGCTGACGTCGGCGTCGTTGTCATCGTTGTAGCGCTCAACACCGTCGGCAAAGCCGTCCATGAAGACTGTGACCGACGGGATCTGTATGCCGCCGAAGGTGGCCACGGTGTCGGTCTCTGTCATGGAGGCTGCCACGTAACCGGCCAGATAGGCGGCCTCAGAGGTGTTGAACACCAAGGGCTTGCCGTTCTCAGGCTCGCTGGGCAGTGTGGCATCGATGATGCCGAAGCTCTGGTCGGGGTTCCCTTGCGCGGCTTCATCGATGGCGTCTTCCAGGAGGAAGCCAACACCGAAGGTGAGGTCACAGCCCTGCTGGACCATGGCGTCCACATTGGGTCCGAAGTCCGAGTCTGACGATGATTCAGCGGTGGATTCGCTAATTTCGAAGTCCTCGACCGCGTTCTGGAGGCCGGTGAATGCTGATTCGTTGAAGGACTGGTCATCCCAGCCTCCGGCGTCGGAGACGAGGCATGCGGTGTAGTCGGAGTTGTCCTCCGCCTGGGTGTCGCCGTTCTCTTCTGCTGCGGCGTCGTCCTCTTCTGGCTCGTCCTCGGGTGCCTCGCCGCAGGCGGACAGGGCGAGTACGCCGACGGCAGCCAGACTGAATAGTGCTTTGGGTGTGAAAGACCTCATCAGGGATCTCCTCCGGTGTGAGTGGTGCGAGCGCCACTGTGGCGCAGTGGAGGCTATGTTACAGCCATCAATCCAGTGAGCCATCGCGGAAGGCTCGAGCAGAGGATTCAAGTTCTTCGGCGGTCTTGACTAGGCGGTTCGCTTTGTCAGTCAGGACTTTGGCGTCGCGCTGTTCCACATGGGTTTTGTCAGCCCACAGGGCCTGCCCTCGAGCAATGACTCGGCAGAAGGCTCCGGCCCGATCAAAGGCGACGTCGATGTCTCCGGCATACATTCCCGCCAGTAGCCGATCGGTGAGCCGATTCATCTCTTCAGCAGTGGGTGGTTCGGCGACTCCGGCGATTGCCGAAGGGGCGGAGTGACTGCGGCCCAGGCGGTAATACTCGCTCATGCGCTCGGGGGACTTCTGGATGGCGGCGCGCAGGGCGTAAATCCTCCACAGTGCCCCTGCCAGGGAGCGGGCAGGGGAGTGGGCCCAGAGCTCCGCAATGGCTTCGATGCCTTCAGTCTCGGCGAGCCGGACAAAGCGCTCGGTGACTTCTGGATCGGCGGCGTCGCGCCCTTGGTTCACTAAGGCGTGAGCAGTGTCGTGGGCGGCCTGGGAAATGTCAGCAGGGTCAGCTCCGCCCTCGCGTCGGTCAAAGGACGCAGGGTCTGAGTACGCTGGGCGGCGGTATCGCGGGGCATCCCCCATGGAGGCTCCTTCCAGCGAACTCACGGGTTTCTCTTACTGAAGGGTTAGGTTGCTGACATTAGGTAGGTGCACGAACGGTGATGGTGTCATGGGAGAGGATACGCAATGCAGACGGCAAAGGTGGATTCCAGTTCAATTGCGGCCGTGGTGGGGGCAACCGCGTTGGTACTGACGGCCTGCGGTGATAATGCGGCAGACGATGAAATGCCGGAGGTTGCGCCTCCGTCAGAATCTGCTGATGAAGGCGCGGACGAAACCGAAGCAGAGGAGACTTCCGCAGATTTTGAATCCATCGCCGCATTCTGCGAGTCTGAGCCAGAAATTGATGGAGACGAGGATCGCCTCGCAGGCGCTTCAACCTTGCCTTCGGATGAGGATCCCGCCCCTGTGCCGTTGCCCTACCTTGAGCAGTTGGAGGATGATCCAGACTTCGATCCGCCGACAGAGCAGAGCCCAGCAGAAAACGTGCCCGAGCCTCAGGTGCCAGGGCTCATCTGTGAGGACAGCTTGGAAGGACGCTGTGAGTCTTGAAGGTAGCCGGTCTGGGACTGGCTGGCAGGATAGGTACTGGCCGATCTGCCCGCTTGATGTGACTCTGAAGGACGCTGACCTTGAAGTGTCTTGGGCTCGACTTGTCCGTCTCGCAGGGTGGAGGCCGGTACCTGTCCGGCCCACCTCGGTAGCTTGATTAGAAGATTGTCCGCCCCTTGGTGCGTGACTCGTCACAGTGCTGTTCCGAAGTGACCACGACCCGGACTGGTACCGGCCAATAACGGCCGCTGAAACCATGTCCATCACGTTTGGAAAGGTGCCGTGACCGCTATCTCTATCGTCGCGCATTCTCATCCGTTTGTCGTCGGGGTCGACACCCACGCCCGAAACCATGTCTACGCCATCCTCGCACCAGCCACCGGCACCCTTCTGGAAACGCGAGAATTTCCGACCTCCGCGGCGGGGATCAACCGGGCCATCGCCTGGGTCGCCCGCCGCACCGAGGCTGACGTCGACACGCTGTGGGTGATCGAAGGTGCCGCCTCATACGGCGCCGTCCTGGCCGGCACCGTGGCCACCCACGGCTACCCTGTTGCTGAGGCTCCGCGGATGGACGCCAAGACCCGCCGCGGCGTCGGCAAGTCCGATGTCTTGGATGCTCACCAGATCGCGGTGACCACCTTGGGACTGCCGGTGCACCAACTGCGTCGTCCTCGTCTGAATGATGGGGTCCGTCAGAGCGTGCGGATCCTGGTCACCGCTCGGGAGTCGATGAGCGCCGACCGTACTCGATCGGTCAATGCGCTGAATGCTCTTGTACGGGCCAATGAGCTAGGTGTCGATGCCCGTAAGAAACTCACCAGCGCCCAGATGTCGGAGGTGTCCCGGTGGCGGTCCCGCGAGGAAGAGCTGTCCCTCTCGGTCGCCCGGTCTGAGGCTGTCCGGCTGGCCAAGCACGTCTTAGACCTGGACGAGCAGCTCACTGCCAACGAGACGCAGCTTGACGAGCTGATCAAAGCCAGCGAAGCCGCCCCTCTGCTTCAAGAGAAGGGGTTTGGGGTGATCAGTACCGCGAAATGTCTCACCGCCTGGTCACACCACGGCCGGGTCCGCGACGAGGCGGCATTCGCGTCGCTAGCCGGAGTAAATCCCATCCCTGCATCGTCCGGGAACACCATCAGATACCGGCTCAACCGCGGCGGCGACAGATCCCTGAACAGCGCCCTGCACATGGTCGCGATCACCAGGATGACCCACGATGCCGAGACCCGAGCGTACGTCGAGAAACGCCGGACAGAAGGCAAAACCGACCGCGAGATCCGTCGCTGCCTCAAGCGCTACCTGAGCCGCCGAGTCTACCGGGAGCTCAACGCCTCGGCAGCCCCCAAGAACACGGTTTGACAGACATAGAAGAGTCGAGGCGGCTCTGAGTTATTTCCTAGAACTTGAACTCTACGGTGAGCTGACCCGCGATCTTGCCCCGATGCAGGCGCTGCACACCGAGCAGTGCCAGTCGTGTGATGAGTTCGCGGCCAATATTCAAAGCATGGCCGATGAGGAGGTGTGGATTCTCGCTGACCCGCCTTACGGGGTCGTGCATTTCTGGCAGCCGGCTGAGGATCCAGAGGTATGGAGCGCCTTCATGGAGAGTGAATGGCCGGACTATGTCTACTTTGATGACCAGGGAGAAGTTGGATCCGGGGAGGCGGTGACCTCTACCTATGCATTGAACTTCGCCTACGACGACGGTGATGGGCACTGGCGCGTCGACGCTGTGCTGGACGCATCGATGGGTGATGAGGCCCTAGACCGGTTGGACGGTCAACAGGAGGGCGAGGACGCACCGGAGACCTTGGAGGACCCAAGCCTGCCGGAACCGCCGGAGCTTTTGAGTGAGGAGAGCCCTGAGGGTGCGCTCGCTGCCTCGGAGTATTGGCTTGAGGTGCTGGATTACACGGCGGCCACTGGGGATGAGTCAGCTCTGAATTCCTTTGAGCATTCCGAAGGTAGCGTGCTGGGAAGCATTTTTGAAGGTTTCCTAGAGGCCCATGCCGAGGGCGGTGATGTCAGCCTTCTCGCCGAATCTTCACTGGAGGACATCGAGGTGTACATGGACATTGCCGACAGTGATGACAATCTGGCAGTGGTTCATGGGCTGTTGGATGAGGGTGGTTGGGTGATCAGTGATGCCAGCGGTGCGACTGTCGCCGTCGATGAGGGGCTCCAGGGAGAGCTTTCCAATTTAATTTTCAGCTTCGACGACGCCGCGGGGCAGTGGCTGGTGGTCGATATGGCACCTGGTGACGTGGGTGAGCTTGAGGAGTTTTTGGGGATCGAATTCGGGGAACCTGACCTGAGCCGACGGTGAGGAGGTTTCTGGTGGCGAACGTGCAGTTGGACTGTGCCCGGGGCCTGTGCGCTAGTATTGTGTGCGGCCGTTCGGCCGCCGTAAAAGAGTGACCAGGGCCTTTAGCTCAGTTGGTAGAGCATCGGACTTTTAATCCGCTTGCCAAGGTGATCGCCCAGCCTCTCAATGATCCGCTAGATCCCCGTCATATCAACGATCCCAGACCCTTCGCCAGCTTGTTCGGCAAGTGCCCAATGGCCGTTTGGTGGCCATTTTGGTGGCCATTTTCCTGCGCGCTAGTAGAAGCTGAGCCCTCACACGTTAGATCTGAACTCGACCACGTTCCGTAGCCGAATAGCCTTTGGTCGACTCCGCTGAGGGACGACGTCAGCGAGATCCGGCGCGGGATGACTACCTCAACGGATCATAAGCAAGAGGAGCGTGCCCCTGAGACAACCTGAGACAACTGGCATACTGTGTAAATGTTGTACAGCGCACAGTACCTGGACGAAGATGCCCTCGCGAACTACATCGCCACCCTTGAAGGCGGGCTACGCGACACCGGCACATCGCGAACTACAGGTAGCCAGGGGTTCGGAGGTTCAATCGGCTGGAACTCGACCAAATTCGAGGGGTCGAAGGACGCTGAGACCGAAAGCACCCTGAACTTAGTCGACCACAAGGCTTCTAGGCTAAGACGCCTCATTGAAGCTGGGCACAAGAACCCCGAGCAAACGGGATGGTTCGAGGTCCTTCAACCAGACGCTGACTTCGCCGAGATTGGAACCGGTGCGATTATCGAATGGGAATGTGATGTCTTCGTTCCCGAGTCAATTGCAGCCATGGCGAACCACGAGGGCCTGAGTAGCGCACTACAAGCTATGAAGGGGTTGCAACCGTCAGCAGAAGCCCTCGGCCTCGACATGGAGGGAGTACCCACCATTCAGGAGATGGACGCAATGGCATCCTTCCTAGATCAACTTGATGTTGCGCTGGTTGTCGTCGGCGACGACAGTGACACAGACTGGAAGCTCGTCGGTTCTCTCGACAAGCGATGGATAGCAGGCGAAGCATCTTTTGATGGACGAGTGCGCGTGATCGGAAAAGTTAAGAAGAAGATCGCCGCCGATCGTTGGTATCCAATGGTTTCACTTCCCGGCATGAATCTCGTAAATCGGGACGAACGACGCCGGTTGGAGCGAAACGGCCCGAACGATGAAAGCGAGAAAGATCAGTTCGTCAGTGGGCCAGCTCTCGTCCTCGACTACCTCGCTATTTTCAGCTGACTCCTGCTCCAACCACTCGCGAAGGCCCGTCCGGCGCGAGAGGCTGTCAACGAGTCATGGGAAGCCGAATCTGACACGAACGCCCAGGTCGGCTCTGGTAGCTGGTATTCATGCCACGGAAACGGCACTACGTCGACACGCGCCCACAGCGCTGATAGAAGCGAAGACACGGCTCCAAACGTCATGACTCCAAGCAGCTGGCAGGGTAGCGAGCCTGCCGGGTCGCTTCAGAGATTGCGCGGGTCGGCGCAAATCTCGCACCTGTTGAGGTGGTGCTCGTCGAGCATGCCTGCTGCCTCGACTAGGTCACGAGCAAGCTGACGTGCTGCTGCAGTGATCGTTTTGGATGGTGCTTCGTACGTCACTTTCGTCGGTTGTCCATTGCTGTCTCGCTCGATCACGGCGATGCACACCAGATGGCCCTCCAGACCACCGCCGCTGGATGCCGATATCTCAATTCCTACCGTGTCCAGCTCTAGAGGCGTTCCACCCCGTTTCCGGCCTTCACGCTGTGCAACACCGGTGCCTCTGACGTAGTCCTCATAATGCTCGAACCTGTCGCGAAGGTCCTTGAGTTGGGGGTGCGCTTCATTAAAGCGACGGACCAGCTCGCTACCTTGCCCCAAGGACGATTCGGCTCCCCTGGCAACGTTGCGCACAGCGTCCACGAGCACCATGGTCATCGCGTCCCGACGGCCTGCCTCCGTTGCCGGCGACTCCGGGATCGAAATGGACTCTATGGTCTCGTAGGTCTGTAAAGCTGCAGCCGCCCACGCGTGAGCCCACCTGACCATGTCCTTGTCGACATTCCGGGGAAATTTCGTTGCCATGATTGAAGTATGCCTTTTCGGCTGAAGTACTGAGAACCTTGGCAGACCCAGACATTAGACGGGAATACCAGAGCTCCCAATCACGGGATGACAGAAGAGTAAATTTGCTGGTCAGAGTCGGTTCTTAAACATTGAATCTAAATTCCACCACGTCGCCACGGCTGGAAACGTCTGCGCATGTCGGCTCCGATGCCCGGTGGCCTACACGTACCGGCAGACCTGGTCCGGATCACACCGGTCTGGCTCCATGTGCGTCGCGTCCTCCCGGAGGTCGGCAATGGTGTCACGCAGTGCGGTGAGCTGGGCGATCTGTTGCGCGATCTCGGCCAGGCGGGTGTCGAGCAGGTCGCGCACGTGCTCGCAGGGCGCAGTCCCGCTGTCGCGAATGTCCACGATCTGGCGGATCTGCGCGAGGGTGAGGCCCGCCGCCTGGCCGCGGTGGACGAAGTCGATCCGGGCGACGGCCTCGGGTGCGTAGTCGCGGTATCCGGAGGGCGTGCGGTCGGCCGGGGGCAGCAGCCCCTGCTCTTCGTAGAACCTCAGCGCCTTGGCCGTCGTGCCCGCCTTCTCGGCGAGTTCCCCGATGCGCACTACGGACTCCGATCGATCAGCAGGAGCACACTTGACCTTCCCCTGCACTGGAAGGTCCAGTATGGCTGAGACAGACCAGACATCCAAGCGTTGACAGGAGCAGCAATGCCGACCAAGTACGACCTCGCCATCATCGGGTCCGGCGGCGGAGCGTTCGCCGCGGCCATCCGTGCGACCACCCTCGGAAAGTCGGTGGTGATGATCGAGCGCGGCACGCTCGGCGGGACCTGCGTGAACACCGGCTGCGTGCCGTCGAAGGCCCTCATCGCCGCCGCCGATGCGCGACACGCCGCCGCCGACGCCTCGGACCGGTTCCCGGGAATCGCGACGACGACGGACCCCGTCGACATGCCGGCGCTGATCGGCGGCAAGCAAGCCCTGGTCGAGTCGCTGCGCGGCGAGAAGTACGCCGACGTCGCCGAGTCCTACGGCTGGGCCATCCGCCGTGGCGACGCCGCGTTCGCGGGGGGCCCGGATGCCCCGGTGCTGGAGGTCACCGCGATCGACGGGGCCGTCGCGACCATCGAGGCCGACCACTACCTGGTCGCCACCGGATCCCGGCCCTGGGCACCGCCGATCGACGGCCTGGACGAGGCCGGATACCTGACCTCGACCACGGCCATGGAACTGACCGAGGTTCCGGAGTCGCTGCTCGTGCTCGGCGGCGGCTATGTCGCCCTGGAGCAGGCGCAGTTGTTCGCCCGGCTCGGGTCGAAAGTCACCCTGCTGGTGCGCTCCCGGCTGGCGTCGAAGGAAGAGCCGGAGGTCTCCAAGGCGCTCCAGGAGGTGTTCGCCGACGAGGGCATCCGAGTGGTGCGCCGCGCGGTGCCGACCCGGGTGTCCCGCGATGTTGGCGGCGAGGTCGTCGTGACTGCCGATGTGTCTGGCGGATCGCAGGAGTTCAGCGCCGACCAGGTCCTGGTCGCTCTCGGCCGCCGTCCCGTCACCGACGGACTGGACCTTGACGCCGTCGGGGTCAAGACCGGCGATGCCGGGGAGGTCGTGGTCACGGATCGGCTGCGGTCGTCCAACCCGCGGGTCTGGGCGGCGGGCGACGTCACCGGGCACCCCGAGTTCGTCTACGTGGCCGCCCACCACGGCACGCTGGTCGCCGAGAACGCCTTCGCCGACGCCGAGAGGTCCATCGACTACGCGCGGCTGCCGCGGGTGACGTTCACCGGCCCCGCCATCGGCGCGGTCGGGATGACCGAGAAGCAGGTCCTCGCCGCCGGGATCCGCTGTGATTGCCGCGTGTTGCCCCTGCACCACGTGGCCCGGGCGCTGGTGAACCGGGACACCCGCGGGTTCATCAAGATCGTCGTGAACGCCGACACGAGCGAGATCCTCGGCCTGACCGCCGTCACCAAGGACGCCGGCGAACTGGCCGCCGCCGGCGTCCACGTCCTGGGCAAGACCGTCGCCGAGGTCGCCGACGAGTGGGCCCCCTACCTGACCATGGCCGAGGGCATCCGGATCGCCGCCAAGTCCTTCACCACCGACATCTCGCTACTGTCCTGCTGTGCGTGAGTGCACGCAGGCACAAGCGCGCGGAACGAGAAGTGACGCGAGGTCCGAACATGTCCCGTGGCGCGGTCGCAAGCGTTGCCTTCCGGCCGCCGATTGCACGGAGGCGGAGAATCGGACGTCAGATGTTAAAGCGCGAACCTGAATTCCACCGCGTTCTAAGTCGGATAGCTGCTGATGGAGGCCATCAAGGAGACCGGCCCTGCTGGTTGTGGAGCCACAGACAAGCACAACATCGAAGTGCTTATGTTTTAGTTTTGCGCCCCGAAGGGGCCAGTCGTAAGCTGAAAGCACCGACCAGCACGGGCGGCTAGGGTTCCGCCGGCATCAGCCGGGCCTGGTTCGAGCGCCGCAGTATGCCGCAGAGGCGGCATGGATCTTACGGGATAGAAGCCTTCAGGAGTGGAGTCGGCATGTTGCCATGCCGTCCTCAGCCTGAAAGGTTCCCCGTGTCCTCTCCCACCGCTCCCTCACCTGACCCAGGTTTCCGCCGTCTGGTCTACCCTTTGGCACTCAGCGTCGGTGTAGGCTTCGGCGCCATTCTCTACGGCACCTCGGTGCTGATCACCTCCAGTGCAGCCGGTGCGCAGTTCTCCCTGTCACTGCTCTCCCTGGCCTTCTCCGGCTCGGTGCTCACCGGTGCCGCCGCTGCAGTCCCGGTGGGCCGGTACGCCGATAGGCACGGGATCCGAGCAGTAGTGGCTCTCGGGGGCCTGCTGGTGTTCATGGGGTTCCTGGGCTTCGCCGTCAGCAGCTCCGGCTGGCAGGTTCTCGCGGCATGGTGGCTGCTGATCGGTCCCGGGAGCACGATGGTGCTGTTCGAACCAGCCTTCATCGCCATGCAGCAGTGGTTCACCCGGGAGCAGCGCAACCGCGCCGCAGGCACATTGACCCTGATCACCGGGCTAGCCGGGCCGGTGTTCATCCCTTCGGTCTCCTATCTGGTGGAGGCCTTCGGCTGGCGGACCACGGCGGTACTGCTGGGGGCGTCCGTACTGGTCGTCTCGGGGCTGACGGCTGGGTGGGCGCTGCGCGCAGCACCGGTCCCGCAGCGGCTGGAAGAACCGGAATCTGCGTCCCTGGGTGGCGCGGAGGCGCAGGGGGTGAAGCGGGGCCTGCCGGCAGGGTTCCTGCTACTGAGCATCGCGGTGGCCCTGACCATGGCCGTGCTGGAGGCTTTCAACGTGCACCGCATTGCGCGGTTCGAGGCTGCCGGTTTCGACCCGTCCGTGGTGGCATGGTGGGCGGCCGCAGTGGGACTGCTGAGTCTGCCCGCTCGGTTCCTGCTGCCGGTGCTGGCCAACCGGCTCGACTCCGCAAAGCTCTACATGGGCCTGACAGTACTGATCATCCCAGCCGTCTTGCTTGCGGTGCGAGGGACTGAGGCCTGGGAGATGTATGGGCACTTCATCCTCTTCGGCCTGCTGTTCGGAGCGTTCATCCCCCTGCGGGCGGTGATTATGAGCGACTGGTACTCCGGTGCCACCTTCGGCACGCTGATGGGCATCCAAGCGGTCGGGATCGCCTTAGGCCGTGCCGCCGGACCAGCAGCAGTGGGATGGCTGGCGGAGACACCGTGGGGCTATCCGAGCGGGATGGCCCTGCTGGTGCTGCTACTGGGGCTCAGCCTGGGCCTGCTGCTCATCGCGGCCCGGCGTCGCACACGGGGATAGGCCCGCCCGAGGGCCTCCTCACCCGGCTTTGCGGTACTTGCGGTGGATGGTCTGCTTGGTGACGCCCAGCAGAGTTCCGATCTCACCCCATTTGAGCCCAGAGTTCCTGGCCTTGCGAACCGCGATCTCTTCACGGCGGGCAAGCTCCTTCTTCGCCTCGGCCACCGCGACAAGCTCCTGCAGCACGTTGTCGCCGTCATCGGCCCCTACTGCAGTCTTCATAGGGTCAGCATATGCTGACGAAAGCTGAGGCCGCCAGACTGTCTACTCTCAGCCGAAACGCACACCTCTGGGAAGATGGAGCCATGTCCAAGCGGAGGAAGAAGGCGCGGGGAACCCCAGCTCAACGGCGGCGGAGGCTCGGGTCGCGGAGCCCTGCCGCCGCGAAGCCCCTAACCCGGTGAGCATCGGGCAACTGCGCAACCCTGCGTAGGCAGTCAGCGCCGCCCAGAGGTTAATCCGCTTTTGAACTCGACGTAGTCTGAGTTCATGAGCAAGAACGCGAGAAATTCGAACACGGGTATGGCGGTGGGGGCCGGTGCGGGTATCGCCCTTGGGGCCGGTTTCGGGCTCATGGCAGACAACCTGGCACTCTGGATGGGCGTCGGTATCGCCATCGGGATCGCGATAGGGCTTGGATTCGACGAAGACAGGAAACGTAAGCAGAAACCGGGCGAGGGTGGACCGGAGAGCGACTAACTAGTCAGAGGTTAGTTCGCTTGTTGCGCTCCTCTTGGGAAGCGATGGCTTCTTCCATCAGCAGCTGAATGTAGCTCTGTTGCTGCACTGGTGGATCATCCCCGTGGAACTGATCCCACTTCTCCGCAATGGCTGCCTGGTCTTCTGGGGAGAACCGGATGAGACTGCCTTGCCGATGACAGGGCCATGCTCCACGGTTCGCTTTGGCGATGACTTTCTTGACCGGGTGGGAGTACCTTGCAGCGAGTTCCTGGGCTGTGACCCATCGTGCCGACTCCACTACACGGGATCGGGTGTGGCCTGATCTTCTCTCAGAAGGCGTCATTTAGGAGCTTCTTGATCCGTTCCCGTCGAAGCGCGTTTTGCTTACGGGTGGGTAAGTCCGGCTGGTTGGATTTCCACATGTCGCGAATGGCCTGCTGATCGTCTGGCGAGAAGCGAATGGTGCGGCCTAGGCGATGGCAGGGCCACTCTCCGCTCGTGATTCGAGCCCTGACTGCTGTTTGCGACATCGAGTACAGGTCAGCCAAGTCGGAGACTGTCGCCCATCGTTGCATGAGTTCGCGTTCATCCAGAGGCCGCTCACTTTTGCGCTGAGTCATCACTCCCGATTCTCCCAGCTACGGCTAGAGCAGAGAACCACAGTGTGAAACGCCTCAGGTAAGTGGCCTTAATCCTAGGAGGTTAGCCAACGCGGCGCTGTTTCCACTCGTCGAAGTCGACAACTATCGCATCGCCGGCGGCTTCCTCTTCGATGTCCTTTACTGGCTGTGGATCAGGGTCTTCTGGAGGCTTCGGCCCAGCCCAGAGCGCGTCGCCGACCTGTGCGGCGACGTCACGCTTCATGTCGTCGAGCACATGCTGGTATCGGTCCACCATGGTGCGCTGACTCCAGCCCATGAGGTCCATCACGACACGGGCGTCAATGCCGAGCATCAGCATCATCGTGGCCGAGACGTGCCGGGCATCATGAAGCCGGACATGATCGACCCCGCACTCCTCCAGGAGTGCCTTCCAGCGCTTCCAATCGCTTTCGGGCCGGTGGGGGCGGCCGTTGAGCTGGCAAAAGACGAGGTCAACGGTGATGCCGTTCGGGTCTGTATAGGGCTTGCGCCGTTTGCCTTCAGCCTTGTTCAGCGCGAGGTGCTCCGCGTGAAGTTTCTTCAGGTGCTTCAGCACCTGCTTGGGGGCAGGGAGGCTCCGTCGTCCAGCTAGTGATTTTGGGGTTCCGAAGAAGAGTCCGCCTCCGTACCTGGATGGGCAGAGATGTGGTCGTTTGGCGGGGCAGTGGGTGATGTCATCGCATCCGTGCCGCCATTTCTTGGGGTAGAGAGTGCGCCGCAGGTCGATCTGACCGTTACCGAGGTCGACAGTGTCCCACCCCAGTCCGAGGATCTCGCCTTGCCGCGGCCCATAGGTGAGCGCCATCATCCAGCGTGTGGCCTCGGCTGACGGCAGCGTCTCTGCGTGAGCGATGATCTTCCGAGCGTCCTCAGGAGTGAAGGTCGGCGGCTCAAAGGCCTCGTCGCTGCGTCCCGATGGCGCATCAACCTTCAGCAGTGGATTGGAGCCCAGTTTTCCTCGCTTCACCGCTGCTTTGAATGCGCCGTTGAGGATGCGGTGAAGTTGGAGCACCGAAGCAACGGCCTTGCCCTCAGCTCGCTTACGTGCGTAGAACGTCTCGATGTGCTCGGGTTTGAGCTTGTCTAGCTTGGTTCGGGCCAGTCTTGTGTCGTTCAGCCAGGCGATCTTGGCCTCGTAGCCCTCCAGGGTGCTGTCTTTCAGGGATCCCTGTTTAATGGTGTACAGCCAGTGATCCAGCCACTCCTGAAGGGTAGGAGCGGAACCGATGGTGACGGTGCCATCTTCCACCTGACGAATGAGGTCGCGGCGGGCAGCCGCACAGAGAGCCTGGGATCGGCCATAGACCGGCTTGCGGATGCGCTTTCCGCTGATCGGGTCAGTCCCGACGGTGACATCGGCCCTCCAGCGTCCTTTGCTGACTTGGTAAGGCTTAGAGCCCTCCCCGTTTGCTCGACGTCCCATTATTCACCTCGCTGTCGGACCCACTGGCGGTAGATCTCCCGGATTTCTGCTTCATCGGGAGACTCTTCGGACGGAGGAGTCATGTCACGAAGGAACTGGACCACGAAGTCTGAGGCGAAGCGGAGGTGCTTCTCTGACTCGCAGATCAGGTATGCGCGCAGAAACAATTCATGCGTATCAAGTTCAAGGGCGCTGCTGACGTCCTCGAGGTCATTGACGTTCCAGGTGACTACGTCGTTTAGGCGCTCCGACACATAAGTGCGTGATTTTCCGAGACGTCCCGCAAGGGTCCCTTGTGTGATGCCTTGGGCATCGATCTCTTTGCGTACGGCTTCTGAGACCGCGCGAGCAAGAGGACCTGGATGGGCTGCGGGCCTACGACTCATAGTTTCACTGTAGCGGGCTCTGCAGCCATTTGGCAGCACGCTGAACCCCCGCTTCCTTCCACCACACCGGACACTCACAGGGAAGTTGAGAGGTACTGAGAGCAGTCTCGGCGTGTCTTTTGACGCCAAATGAGGCATCTCGTATTGTGAGATACAAGCTGAAAGTCGGTGGGCGGCGTTAGACGACCACTGCCGATGGGAAGCTTCGGGGATCAGCCCATCACGCACCGCCAAGCCGGTGCACTGAGCCCGGATACTAACTGTGAACGGATCCTAATCTTCGATCCCCGCGACCGTCTCTTGTGGTTGTGCCACTGGAGAGAAACGCGAAGAAGGATCTGTTCATGACTCAGACTTCCGCTGCACCCTCTACGCAGCTTCTCACCGTGACCGAGGCTGCCAACGCGCTCGGGATGAAACGGGACTACGTCTACTCTGCGATCCGGGACGGCGACCTTCCCGTGGTCTACCTCGGTCGCGGCTCACGCCCGGTGATGCGCATCCATCCCACCGACCTGGAGAGCTTCATTCAGTCACGTCGCTTCGCAGGAAACGGGGCCTGGACTGATGCATAGGTTCGACCCCGGTGACACTCGCTACATCCTCTCAGGCGCAGAGGCACTCGAAAACTGTCTTGCTGCGGCAGGAATCGACAACCCTGAGGTGGAGATCCTCTTGTGGGAAATTCTCCTGGTCGTGACCGACAACCAGTGCTCGACCTACGGGGTGGTCACTCAGCATTACACCGAGATGGCTGGGATCAACGACTGGCAGGACCGAGGGGTCGATTACCCGACTCAGGACCACGCCATCCGCATGCTCGCCTCCGACGCTGTGGATTACGCTGCCGGAAATCCCCCACCGCTTGACTCCACGGGCCCCGAGGCGATGAGCGAGTGGGCCATGGCTGGTGTGGAGAAGCTCGACGGGTTCTACGGGTGGATTCTCGACCATTTCCATGAAATCGCCTGCGGTTCGGACCACTTCGATGCATACCAGCTCTCGGAGCACGAACCTCTCCTCGAGGCTGTCAGCCGTCTCGACGAATCCGGCTACAAACCTGGTGCGCTCAGCCCTCACGCGCCGGCCTCCGGGGGCGCCACTGCGCTCCAAGGCTCCCACAGCATGAGGGCCGAAATCGTCGAGCTGATCACCAAGGGCCATGACGATAAGAAGATCAGCCTCCTGACCGGAGCCTCTAGCGAAGAGATCACTCGCGTCCGGGAGGAGACAGAGGGCTCCCATGAGTGAGGACAACCAGTTCTCCCCGCAGGGCCTTCGTGAGACAGCGCGTGAGCTCCTGGCTGCGGGTATCTGCTGCTTCCCCATTGGGTACAACAAGGGGATCCGCAAGATGCCTCTGATCGAGGGGTGGCCTGACATACAGCCGACTGAGGAACACTTTGAGGAATGGTGGGGTGAGAATCGCAAGCCCCATTTCCGCAAGGCAGAAGGCATCGCTGCGGTATGTGGGGCGCCCAGCGGGAATCTCGTACTTCTCGAGATCGAAGGTGCACACGAGGACAAGCTTCCGAAGCTGCACGAGCAGTTCCGCAGCCTGGGGTCCAGGGCGGAGAAACTCTGGCAGCAAGTGCGAACAGGGTGGATGGAGATCAGTCCTTCTGGGGGTGTTCACTGGTTCATCCGGCTCCAGCTCGCCGAGGGTGAACCTCTCTTCAGGAAGGAGCGGCTTGCCCTGGACGAAGATGGTGGGGTCATCGCTGAGGCCAACGGCGCCCGCCATGCTGCAGCGTTGGCACCCTCCTACGGAAAAACGCACGCCAGCGGCAAGCCGTATGAAAGACAACTCGGTGGACCAGACACCATTCCTGTGTTGTTTCAGGATGAGTTCGAACTGGTGCTTGACGCCTTTCGATCGCTCAACGAGGGAGCAGCGCCTGCAACTCGTAAGAGCGCACAGCCGCGCCGACAGCACAATCGCCCGCCCGGTGCCCGATCCACTCCATGGGATGACTTCAACGCGAAGCACGATCTGAGCCAGATGATCGAAGAGCTTCATTGGACTTTCGTTCGTGAGCAGGAACTCGAAGACCGGACAGTCCAGTACTGGTCGCGGCCAGGCTCATCGAACCCTCGCGATCACGAGGCTATCCTCACCATCTACGATGAGGATCACGATGAGCGGCCAGGCGAGCAGTTCTTCTACGCTTTCGCTGGGGACCTTCCAATTGAAGAGTCGCTGACCGCGTTCGGCCTCTTCATGCACCTGGAGCACAAGGACGACAAAACCGCAGCGATCAAAGCTGCCTCCAAAGCCGGTTACGGGCAGAGACCGACGAAAAAACAGAATTCCCTGTCGCCAGCTGCCATTGAACGAGGGCAAGCAGCTACTGGAACTGACGGTGTGCTCGTTGACCTTGATACGAAGCGTGCAGAAAAGTCAGCCGAGTCGTCCGCCGACGTACTGAGTGGGACTTTGGAACAGGAACACACTGACGACGCCAACGCCAACCTCTTCGCCTCTCACCATTGCGAGGTGATCCGCTTCTCCTCCACCAGCGGAGTCTGGATGCTATGGAACGGCACGCGTTGGGTTGCTCAGCCTTCAAAGGGTGGAGCAGAGCGAGAGCTGGCCAAGAAAACGGCCCGGGAGCTCCCGACCATGGAATTCGACGATCAGGGAGAACCTGACAAGAGTGCGACCAACGCCATGCAGAAGCACAAGAAGTACTCCTTGTCCCGGCAGGGCATCAGCAACATGCTCACCATGGCTGCTTCCCTACCGGAACTTGTCACCGAAGCCGACGCTTTCGACGGCCATCCATGGGAACTGAACACGCCTGGCGGCATCCTCAACCTGCGGACAGGCACGCTGCAGCCACACGACCCCGAGAAGCTGCATACAAAACTGACAAAAGCCACTCCGCAGTTCGATGCAGACCGTGGTCTCTGGGAGGACTTCCTGAAGGTATCTGTCCCAGACCCCGAAGTGCGACGCTATCTGAAGCGCCTGACAGGGTTGGCCCTCATCGGCGAGGTTCTGGAGCACGTCGTGGTGTTCATCTGGGGGCGCTCGGGCCGTGGAAAATCCACCTTCGTCGAATCGCTCAGAACCGCTCTGGGTGACTATGCCGTTGTAGTCCCCGACGGGCTCCTCTTGGAAGTAAAGGGGGCGAAAGAGGATGAGACAGAAGTCGTCATGCTTGAAGGCGCACGCTTCGCCCTCATCGACGAGGTCAAAGTGAACGATCGATTCGACGAGAAGCGCTTCAAGAAGCTCAGTGGCGGTGTGACGCTAAACGGTCGACGCAGGTATCAGGACCACCACAACTTCACGCCTTCTCACACTCACTTCTTGGTGGGTAATCACCAGCCCAATTTTGACGGCAGCGATGACGCCATGCGTAGAAGGCTGCGGGTCATCCCCTTCGATGAAGATATCCCTGAGGATAAGAAGCTCCCCGGCCTGCAGGCCAGGCTCATCAACGAGCATCTTGGGGCAGTGCTGGCATGGGCGGCAGAAGGCGCTGTCGAGTATCACCAGTATGGCCTTGGTGAGGTGCCACCCCTGGTAAAGGCCACAACCTCTGACTACGCCGAAGAGTCCGATCCGGTTGGCCAGTTCCTCGATGAACAGTGCCTCATTGCTGAACACGAGACGATCCTCGTCTCGGAATTCAGGGGGTGCTATGTCCAATGGTGTCAAGCTCGAGGGCTGCCCCCGATGGGAGACAAGCGCATAGCCGATGCCCTGCAGCGTCACGGGATCAAGGTCGGCAACAAGGCCCCGCGCAGCATGCATGGCCGCCAGTACGGTGGTGTGCGCATGCTGACCCAGAAGGAACGAGAAGCCCGGTCCGAGAAGCATAACGAGTCCCTTGGCTACAGTGAGGAGAAGGCCTCCCCTCAAGGCTCCGCACGCACCAGCGAATCTGATCGAAAGGCCAAGGCCACGCCACCTCAGAGGCGCAGGGCGACGCGCCGCAGGGTGCCACCAAAGAGGCAAGGGAAGGTTCGCAGTACTGGAAGTGGACCTCCAAGGTGAAGGGAAACGGCTGCCTCGTGCAGCTAGTGCGTTGAGGCGCTGGGCACTGCGCGCAGCTTCACGAGGTAGTCATCGCCCGCCGGGGTCAGCTTCCAGTAGACGGCCTTGTCGCTGACAGCCCGCTTCTTCATACCAGTAGTGATCATGCCGAGCGCGCGAAGTTGCACGATGATCGAGCCCCAGGAAGCATCGGAGATTTCGATGGCGTCTCTGGACCAGTTGAGCGCCCACCCTTCGGGTTCATTCTCGAAGAGGTCGCGGAGCATGTGACTCTCGAGTGTCGATCGGAGTTTCGGCTCCGGTGCTTCGTCAATCATGAACGGGCCTAACACTTGAATAACCTTGTCCCAGCTGTACTCGAAAATTCCGTCCTCGGCGAGTTGCCTGTACGTCTCCCAGCCGGTGTGTGTGACCTCGAGTTTGACTGTTTCAGTGCCGTGGGCGAAGCTCGCGTCAATCGATCCCGTGGTTGAAGCGGCGCTTTCGATCTCTTCTTTCTCGAGCTCTGCGAGTTTGGCTTTGAGTTCGGCGATCTCTGTGCGAGTTTCAGGCGTCATCGCCTGGTCGCCGCGTACCCAACCTGGTCGGGCATTGTTCTTGATGAGGTGCATGAGCCCGCGCGTCACCTTCGAGCCGAGGTCTTCGGCGTTCTTCCAGTCCCTTGTCATTTTCTGCTGGACTTTCTTACGGAACTCGGCGAGCTTCTTCGCGGCGGCTTCGTCTTTGTCCGTCTTGCCGACTGGGATCTCGTCGGGCTCTGCGGGGACGAAGCCCATCACCGGTATCCCGAGCTCTACCGCGTAGTCGTACTCCTTCTCGGTGTAGCTGACGCCCTCTTCCGTTACCGAGCCGTAGCGGCCACCGAGGATCACCAGATAGTAGTCACTTTGCTCGATTACCCCCTTGATTAATGTCCACTGATCGGAGTTCCCGGCGGGGAAGAGCTCCATCCCAGCAGGCAAGCAGTCCATTTCAAGTAGCGCCTGCATGACCTCACGACGTTCGTCGATGAGATCAACGAACGTTGAGCTGATAAAGACTTGATAGCGCCGTTCCACAGTGCCGATTTTACGGAGGTCGGTTCCGCTGGTTGGGCCAATAGTAGACCAGCGCACCATCTGGCCATTGCATCAGGTGGCACGACTTTGTCATGACACCTTCCTCCGGACGTGTCATGTCTCGGTGTCATGCTATGGAGCCCCGAAAAATCAGTCAAGGAAGCGGGTTCCAAATGCTCGATGACACCTATGACACGTTCTGAGAAAAAGTAGGCAACTAATGGCCACTGGAGCAGCTAGCCCTGCATAAAGTTTTTGTGCTGGCTCGTTTTGAGCGCAGAGATGTCATGTCTGTCATAGCTGTCATTGCGACCGGCGCTTGTCCACATTTTCCTATGGTGTGTCTATCAGCAGTAATTGCGTATATCTCAGGCTGCTGAGCCACGGCACGAGGACGGACTCATCCTCCACATTGGCTGCATGGTTACAGCCCCTGAGTGTCCGGAGCCCGGCAAGGGGCACGCAGCAGACCAGGATCTCTGGGTGCTGAGGGGAGGGCTGCGCAGGCAGGTGTCGCTTCCGGACACTCACTGGTCACCAGCGAAGCGACAACCTCGGAAGGACCCCTCATGAGTGACCAGAGCAACGGACTGGCGGGCCCAGATTGCCCCCAGTGGTGCCGTGCCCAGCATGGTGACGAGATTCATCCTGATGACCGCCGCCACGAGAGCGAGATCGTGGTGGTGCCAGTGGCGGAAAACGCGCGGACATCCGCGCGAGCTGGCGATGGCGCGGCGCATAGACGACCGGACTCAGCAGAAGTCTTTTTGGTGATCCACCAGCAACTGGGGGAGCCAGATGTATGGGTCGGCCTCGGAGTCGATGGCCGGGGCATGGACCTATCACTGGAAAGCGCCAAACGAGTGCACCAGGCGCTGGAGGATCTGCTGAGTATCACCCGCTGCCAAGGCGAGTAAGCCGCCCCTATCCGCGGCAGACGGTGCTTATTCTGCGCCCTCGGGATCGCGGAACAGCTCCAGGGGGTCAATGCCGAGTCGGCTCGCATAGTCCTCGATCGCGGAGAGACTCAAGTTTTGTTCCCCGCGCTCGATGCCGCCGTAGTAGACCCGGTGTAGTCCCTCGAGTTCTTCTTCGGCAAACCGCGCCTGAGAGACCCCACGCTGCTTGCGGAGCCGCCGCAGGTTCGCACCAACCCGCCGATGAAGTTCGCCAATCGCCACAACATTCCAGCTTGCGCGGAGTGTCACACAAAAGCGACAGAGTTATAACAGTGCAACAATGATCGGGACTCAGACCTCAACGACGGGAGAAACATGCGTAACCAAGGACAACGAAGGCTCTACGAGGTATCTGTGATGGGCGCTGCCGCCCTATTGTTGACCAGCTGCGGAGGCAGCGACGTCGGCCTCGACAACGCCGAAGAGTTTCTCGAAGAGGCCACCAATGCATGGCTGGATTCGCTGCCCAGCGACAACGTCGCGGTCCACGAGGATGCCGGGTGCTTCTTCCTCGTCGACGGCGAGGGCGAGGTCACAGGTGAGCTGGCCTGCGGCGGCGCCCGGACCCTGTTCGCCGACGACGGTGAAGTTTGGGACCTCACAACCTTTGACTACTCCGAGGACTCCGACGGCGAGATAACCACCGAGTTCGACGAGTCCATCCTCGCCGAGGCGGAGATGGAAATCTCCCGCCCTGAAGGAGACGTGGTCGACGCTGGCGGTGACGATGCCCCGGAGGCATTGGATGAAATCGAAGCTCCGCCTCGCCCCGAAGCTGACTCGGGTCTGATCGTGGCTCCCAGCCCACAGGACCAGGAGGATGACGCTGTCGATACCTCTGGTGGCAGTCTCGTCGAGGGCGAGGAGGTCTCCGGTGGTGCTTATACCGTCAGCGAGGAGACAGACCCACAGGATTCTGAGATCGTCACCCCCGCCGGGATCGTCACGATCGAGGAACTCGGGGCTGCAGAGACGGTCACCGTCGAGGGCGTCCCTGGCCAGCGCGGCGTCGATGATGATCAGTCCGCAGTCCCCCACGCCCCGGCTGAAGGCGAAACCTTCCGCTATCTCTGGGCATCGTTTGCAGCCAACGAGCTCCCCGAAGCCCCGGAGAACAACGCCTATCTGGACCTGGGAGATGAGCAGATCGAGCTCAGCTCCCTCGAGGGCGGCGCCTTGGTCTCGGTGCCTGATAGTGGTGCTGAGCTGGTGGTGACCACCGGGGAGGACACCGAGCAGCGCTATGACCTTCTCACCGGCCAGCGCGACAGCGACCCCATCACCGACGGGTTCTATGTCGAGAACCGCCACCAGCCCGAGGCGGACATCACTCTGGACTTCCCGGACTTCGAAGACACCATCACCGAAGAAGAAGTCGGCTCTCCCAGCCAGGCCGGAGACCTGACCATCTCCACCGAAGCAGTCGTCGAGTCCTACACCATCACTGCCTGGAACCCGATGATGGGCTGGGCGAGCGAGGGCGAGGCCTGGCTGGAACTGAACTGGGAAGCCTCGGTCAGCCGTGACGGTGATGCCCGTGCCGGCTACTACCGGGCCAACGATGACCAGCCCAGCGTCGTGGACTGGAGCATCACCGTCGATGACACCACCATCGAGGAGCGCTACGAATCCACCGACGCAGGACGCAACGGCGGCAACAGCTTCGGAGAGGTCAGCGTGATCGCTATTCCGGCTGACTTCGAGACCATCTCCCTGGATGCAGAGATCACCAGCCATTGGGATGAACAGCCGGTCACCGTCGAGCACGAAGGCGCCGAACTGCCCTTCGACGAAACCCATGACTCCGAGGGCGAAGGCGAGGGTGAGGTCGATGAAGACGGCCCCCTCGATGAGGACGAGAACACCGGCTGGTAAAACCAGTCATCGACCCCCCTTCCACTGCCACTACGTACAGAGAGGAACAACGACCATGAATCAGCGCGTGAAAGCTGCGACCGTTATCCCTGCGGCGGCACTGCTGCTGACCGCCTGCGGAGGCGACGACGTCCCCCGGGAAGACCTGGAGATGATGCTCGCCTGGGAAGAGGGTCTCCACACCGACGACGTCAACTGTGAAGACGGTCTCAGTCACCAGGAGGGCGAAACTACCTCATGCACTGTCGATAACGGAGTCTCGTTGGATGCCAGCTACGAAGACGAGGAAGGTGCCCATAGTATTCGCTTCGTCGGAGGCTGGGGAGAGATCTGGGTTGACCGCGACGAATGGGAGGAAATCCGCGACGAAGTGGAGCAGGAGTTCGAGGATGCCTGATCACCACACCGCACCGGTATTCGTCCCTATCAGCAGCATCACAGTCGGGGGTTGATGATGGCCCGAACTCGTCGCTTCAACGCACGGAAGTTCTTCCGTTTCCTGCTCATATTCATCGCGGTCGTCTATGCGGCCGGATGGGTGCTGATGCTGCTCTTCGGTCTGACTCCCGACAGGATGGAGAACCGGTCCATGGGAGGGTGGCCGGAGTACATCTTCGAGCTCATCCTCAGTCCCTTCCTTGCCTCGGCAGCTCTGGTCATCGTCGTGGTGGCACTGCTGATATTCGTCGGACTTCTGCTGCTGATACTCAAGGGCTATAACCTCTTCGACAAGGTGCTCACCAAAGCAGGGTTCTTCGACATCGTCACCCACGAACCATCCCCCACCGTCGGTGCCGGTGCAGAGCCCGGCCCGGGTTCCACCAAACTGGGGCAACGGGTCGCTGCTCGCCGCGAGCTGCATCCGCTGTCACCACAAGAGATCAAGGCCGGAACATTGGGCACTGTGGTCGGCTTCGACGAGGGCTTGGGCACCGACTATTACACGGTGCGATTCGCCAGCGGACAGACATTGAACAACCTCACTGACGCAGACGTCGTCTTCGTCTGATTCGGCTGTTCGGTCCGCCTCAGCACTGATGTTGAGGCGGACCGAACATCGACCACATTCGATGAGGAGGAGGCTCCCCCGATGGCTCAGAACGAACCAGAGAACCTTCCATCTTTCGCAGGGTTATATCGACGCAAAGCCCTCGGTGACGACGTCGCGTTCACCTCCGAACGAAAGTGGATCGCGGGCATGGAACGCCCGGGCAAGAGACGCCAGTACAAGAAGCGGGAGAACCGCCAAGAGCGGCGCAGGATTCGCACACGACTTCACCAACGATTCGACCAGACCGAAGACCAGTGAGCCGACCGCTCCTGGCTCTACGAACAGGGCAAGATTCAGCTGCAGAAACTACTGCGCCACCGCGCTACCCTGTGACCTGAAGGCCAGATTATTCGCCCCACTTATGTGCCCACGATCCTGCGTTTGCAGTCGCTCACAGGGTGCGTCACGATCGGTTGTGTGCTCTCAACGTTGGATGACTGATCCCCGGGCGGCTCGAGTGCCGTACCTGCCCCTTATTTCCCCGCAGAAGTACCCTGCCAGACCCCCATCTCCTATAGCCTCCTAACCCCCTACTTCCACAGCTTGCCACTTGCGATCACACTCTCAGCCGAGACCCCTCGACGCGACCACGAGCCGGGACCCTCGCCCCTCGAGAGAAGTCCCCGCCGGCCGCGTGTCAGCTACGGTTCATCTGACGGCGTCTCGAGGTGCCCGTATAGACCCCCAATCCCGGCAGAAGTACCCCGCAGAGCCTCCATGGCATAAAACCTCCAGACCACGACTTCCCCCAGCTCCACTTAAGAACCAAATATTGAAGCGCTCCGGTCTCCACGGCGAGGTTCACTGCGGCCGTCCGGGCAAGGTGCTTCAGACTGCCACCTTTACGGAGCGATTCGTGCCCGTCATGCCTCCTCGACGGGCTCCTTCTCCAGGGGAACTCCTGCCTTACATTGCGGGCTGATCTGATCGCTTACCTCGTGTACATGGGGAGGTGCCATGGGGCAGGGGTTCTTGTCGCTCACCGAGGAAGATCCGTGGCCAGGTTTGTGAGTGCCTGACGGTGCGCGTCGGCTGGAAGTTGAGTCGGATTCGCGCGCGCAGAACCGGCCTCAGGTCGGTCATAGTGTGCGTCGCTACAGTGGGGACATGACCGACGGGGCGATTGACTACGGCCGGTACGGAAAGCTGCTGGGGCTCAGTCTGCTGTGCTTTCTGGGTGCGATCGTGCTGGGTCTTATCGGAATGCATGCCGGCATCGGTGCCCTGGATGAGATGTATCACGCAGACCCGCAGATCACTCACCATGGTGAAGGTGCAGGTCTGGCAGCAGCGATCGTGACGGTCTACGGAGTGATCCTCGGTGCAGCCGCTGCCTTGGCCTACGGCGTGGTGGCCATTGGGCTGAACATGCGTCGCCGGTGGGGAGTGAGCCTGGGCACCGCCGGCGCACTGGTGGGGTTCCTGCTGATCATCTTTGCCGGCGGGTTCCTGAATGCGGCGCTGTTCACCGTGCTGGGCGACCTGTACGGCAGCGACTACACCCCGGCCAGCACCTTCGGAGTGCTGCTGCTGACCGGCCTCACCGTTGCCGCGCTGCTGGGGCACTGCGTCATCAGCATCCTGTGGCTGCGTGAAGAGACCCGGAGGTCACAACGCCGCTGAGAGATCACGGCGAGTGGCTGCTTTTTGAGCGCGGGCACAATGGTCCTCGTTGGTTTCTTTTGTGAGGGGCTTCGTCCCCTCACACTCCCCCTGGGGGTTGCCGGTGTATCCCCGCTGTCGCGGGGTGGCGCGCCTGCCGGCGCAGGGCGGCGTGGCCCCTGTAATTCGCCGCAGGAACCTGCCCCGATATTCAGCCTCTGGGCTCTTACAGCGGTGGGTCCGGGACCACAGTTCCGGGCAGGACTCCGGTGTAGCCTTCGAGGATGCCTCGATAGGCCAACGGCACTGTCGTCGCTGCCTTCAGACGCGGCACCAGAGTCCGGTGATATTCGCCTCCCTCATCCAGTGAGATGGAGACAGATTCGCGGCTGCCACCATCAGCCTGATTCAGCATCATCACCGCATGTGCAGTGGTGCCAGAACCGGCATAGACGTCAAGGACTCTTCGCGCCGGGACCATCCGGAGGACATCAGCAACGGCATAGACCGACTTTGCGTGAGTGAAGCCAGTATCGGGGACGAGTTTTCGCAACAGCTGTGAGCCGAAGATGCCGTAGTCATGGGTCCAGACATCCCAGACCGTGCCGGGCAGCACGGCCCGGTCTTTGGTCAGCCGCAACTGGTGAGCGCCTTGGTCATCGAGACCCTCAGAGACGATGAACCCAGCATCGAAAGCGGCCACCTGCCCGGCAGGCAGATAATAGATCGGCGTGCGTCCCCGGGGAGAAGTTCTGCCCAGCTTCATCAGACCCCGGGCATGCAGGGCTGTTGCTTTCTCGGGGCGAAGGCGCCACCGGCCCGGCCGGCCCTGCCCATTGGTCGGCCAGATCCCCTCCGCCTCCGGATGGGGTCGAGGACCGTCGACCTGAACAATGCGACCCTGGGCTATCCAAACGGGATAGACGCAGCCGGGTGCCGACTCTGGGGCGTTGTCAGCCCCTGAACGGAACAGCGGGTTCCAGCGCACCGCACCTGCAGTGGAGGCCAGTCCGGTGGGGGTTCTTCCGGTCAGCCCCCATTCCGGCCCGAGCGGCTGTGGGGTTGGGCTCATCGCGCCCTTGTGGATGAACAGGTAGAACTCACCGGTACGACGGAAACCGGGCCGGTAGGTCCCTGAACGCAGGGTGCGTACCGAGACGATCTGCGGCGGGATGTTGGTGACTTCTGCGACGATGGCCAGCATCTGACCCAGTGACCGCTCATCAATGGTGACGATGAGCACCGCGTCTTCGGCCAATAGGCTCCAGGTGAGCTCCAGGCGGTGCTTGGTCTGAGCGGTCCATTCATCGGCGGTGAACCTGTTCCGATAGGAGTGCCTCTCAGACCCGCGTTTCGTGTTGTACGGCGGATCGAAGAAGGCGGCGTCGAAGCCGGGGGTCAGGCGCGGCATGATCTCGGCGTTGTCACCGCAGTAGGTAATGTGCCGACCGCGGCTCTGCGCGGAGCTATGTTCTTTGAGGACGGTCGGCTGTGCGGGGCCTCTGCCCCTGTCCTCGAGATAGGCCTTTGCTGGGGCTGCTTTTTGCTGGAGGCGGTGCACCTCGGAGACCGGAATGCGATGGTGGGCGCCCGCCTTCGTTGCACGGATCTCTCCTGCCGCGATCTTCCGGCTGATCGTAGCCCGGTGGACCCCCAACAGTTCGGCCACCTGCTGAGGGCTGAACTGACCCTCCTCCTGAACCAAGGAGACTTGCTGTCCTTGGCGCAAGGAGGTTCTGACTGCTGCCACGAGCTGCTGCTCCCACGTCGGGTTCTCGACGTCGAGGCCTAGCTCCTCGGGGTTCAGTCGCATAAGCTCTTCGTTCACGCTCTCAGCATACGACCTATGCACAGATGGAGGGTCTGACTGCGCACTCTTGGTGTTCACGGAGCGTGCACGAGATTTCTGGCGTGAAAGTACTCGTCATCCTCGATGCGGTGCACCGCGATCATGCGTTTTCGCGTGAAGTCCGAGTTCATCCCGGAGGCAATGCGGGCGGCCTGATCAGCGATCGCATACACCTCGTGGAAACGTCCGCACCAGGTGGCGATGACCCGGTGTCGCAGCGCCAGCCAGGCGAAGAGGCGGTTCTTCTCATCGAGAGTGATCGGGTCCCGCCTGACTTCCCCGAAGTCCCGTGCGGCCCGCAATACCGGTCCTGGATGGAGAACGTCATGGAACGCCTCAGGATGTCCGAAGCGGTCACCATCTAAGGTTCGGTCCTCTGGCCCATACAGGTCTCGCCAAGGGTCAGCATCAGCCAATGTCTCCAAGAGCAGAGCGTTGGCCGTATCGAGGTACATATGCGCCGTTTCATCGTCCACGTCATAGAGCCCAGCGGTGGTCGCGCTCAGAAGTTGGGCTCGCACATGCCGATTGAGGTGCAGCCGTCGGTCGTTTGTCATGACCAGAGAGTGTCCGGAATTCGCGAACTTCGTGCCGCCATGACGTCACCGTTGCGTGTCAGTGGTTCGTGGAACCCTGAGCACGAAAGGAGAGTGATCAGGGTGGAGCCAGAACTGCAGACTGTGCTGGTCACCATCGGTGCCAGCCAGGGCAGGAAAATGCGATACGCCTGGGCTGAGTTCAATCTTCTACCGGCCGAGCGCGTGTTCTTAGACTGGCTCATCCGTGAGGTTGAGGCCGCACGGCTCCCTGACGGGGCGGTGCTGGAATACATCCTCAACGAGGACCAATCAGATGAGATACACATCCCCGAGGATCTTCCGCCAGGCCCCGGAGCGCGCTTGCCAGGGGCTCGCATGCCGGTCCTGCTGCGGATCGGAATCGGTGGAGGTGCTCTGACTTACTTGGCCCTTCGCCTCTCTGAACTCGAGCTCGGGATGATCGAGTCTGCCGCCCAGGGCTTCGAGGCTTCCCTACGGAAACGAGGCGGCCCCTTCCTGGACTACAAGCTCGGGCCTGACTTCGGAGGATGCTGGCAACCCGGGTTCTAACAACGCGGGCCATATCATCAGCCGCGCTGACGTGCATCCTGTCCTCCCAGATGACTTCTGCCGCCTAGGCACATCACGGCCCTGAACTCCTACCTGCTCTCACAGGTGTTCCCGCCTAGATCCCCGTGAATAAGCGGATCCGAGGAGCTCACAGGCACGCCCAGACCGACTCCAGGAAGGGTCGAGATACGGCAGCCGGACACTGCGGCCCCCGAGGCGCTCAACAGCCTCGCCCGAATGCCCGAACGACCCGTCCGGCAAGGGCACTCCCAGGGGCTCGCCAGAGTCCCCGGGAAGCAGCCGGACACTGGGAGCAGCATGATCCATAACACTGAAAACCACCAGCCCCTCTCCATCCTCGAGACTGCTGAGGAGCTCTTCGACTGCGGGTTCCAGGTCCTTCCTGTGAAGAAGGACGGGACCAAGCGCCCCGCGGTCGGTACTGGCTGGCCCAACTACCAGACCTCGGCCGCGGACATCGAGAAATGGTATGGGGGCAAGCGCTCCCGCGTCGGCATGGGAATCATCACTGGCGAGTCCTCCGGAGATGTCGAACTCCTTGAAATCGAGGGTGACCACGTCGATAAGCTCACCCAGGTCGAAGAGCTCGCAGAGGAGCGCGGAGTCGGCCATCTCCTGGAGCAGGTTCGCCACGGATTCTCTGAGCGCAGCCCCTCCGGCGGCATCCACATCCTCTACCGCCTGGACCTCGACGGCGAGCAGATGCCCAGCAACACGACCCTCGCTCGCACTCACGACTTGAAGGTCATCGCTGAGACCCGCGGGCGCGGTGGATTCTGTGTCATGGCGCCCTCCTATGGGCCGACCCACCCCACCGGCAAACCCTACGTCCGCCTCCACGGCGGTCCTGCGGAGATCGCCATCATCACCATGACTGAGCGCGAGACGCTCCATGATCTCTTCCGTACGCTCGATGAACGTCCGTCTCCGGCACCTGTGACGGCCGGGGCGCCGGCGCGCACTTCATCGTCGGAGGGGGAGCTTCGCCCCGGTGATGATTTCAACGCGCGTGCCGACTGGATGACCGATGTCCTCGAGCCCGCCGGCTGGGAGGTGGTCAAGACTGAGGGCGATGAACTCTACCTGCGCCGCCCCGGTGCTCAGTCGCGCGACCAGCGCAAGCACGACGCTACGTTGAACTACGCCGACGGAGACAAGCTCTACGTTTTCTCCACCTCCACCGACTTCGAACCCGAGGTGGCCTACTCGAAGTTCGGCGCCTACGCGACCCTGAACCACTCCGTCGAGGGTGCGATCGACTGGGCCGCAGCAGCCAAGGCGCTGAGCAAGCGCGGCTACGGCCGCAAGGTCTCATCCAAACAGTCCAACAAGGGCGGAGAACTCGAGGGGCCTCTGGCCATGACCGACCGTGGCAACGCGCTCCTGCTGGCTGAGCACCACCGCGATAAGCTGCGCTACTACGTCGAATCCGGCAAGTGGATGTATTTCACCGGGACTCACTGGTCCGTCCAGGACAAGACCGGGGGCATGGCTATGGAGCTGATGTCAGATGCCATTCTGGCGATGGTCGATCCTGACGAAAGGGCTTTCGACGAAGACCTGGCCGGCTGGCAGAAGAGGTCACTCTCGGCCTCATCCCTGGAGGCGGCCCTGAAGGTCGCACGCATCCTGCCGGAGCTGCGCATCTCCGGGGATCAGCTGGACCAGCAGGCCTACGAGCTCAACACCCCTGGAGGGATCGTCGACCTCCGCACTGGGGAGGTTCTTCCTCACGATCCCGACAAGCTCCACACCACCATCGCTGGAACCACACCCGGCCCTGAGGCCGATCGCGGCCTCTGGCAGCAGTTCCTCGACATCAGCGTCCCGGATCAGGAGCTGCAGCGCTACCTCAAGCGCCTGATCGGCATGGCCGCCATCGGAGAGGTCCTCAATGAAATCCTGGTCTTCTTCTGGGGACGCGGCGGAAGCGGAAAGACAGTTTTCATCGAGACCGTCAAGGCGGCACTGGGCGGCTACGCGGTCAAGGCGCCGGCGAATTACCTGATGGACAAGACCCACGATGACCACCCCACAGAAATCATGGCATTGAAGGGCGCGCGTTTCGCCGTCGCCTCCGAGGTCAAGGCCTCCGCCCGCCTGAATGAGCAGCGGGTCAAGGAGCTCACCGGAAATGAGGAGCTCACCGGCCGTTATATGCGTCAGGACTACCAGACCTTTTTGCCGACCCACACCCTGTGCATGGTCGGCAATGACCGCCCCGCCTTCGACGGCACCGACATCGGAATGACCCGCCGTATGCGCATCCTCCCCTTCGATGAGGAGATTCCCGATGGCAAGAAGGTCCCCCAGCTGAAGAGCACTCTCATCCGCGAGCACCTCCCCGCGGTGCTGGCTTGGATCATCGAGGGCACGCTCGAATACCTCGAACATGGTCTCGGAGAGACACCTGAGGTGGTGGAGGTCGCCAACAAGGAATACGCCGCTGAGAACGATACCGTCGGACGCTTCGTCGACGAGCTCTACATTGTCGGAGCTGCAGCGCTTGGGTTCACCCAGTCACCACGCAAGACTCGCCGCCACTACGAGGCCTGGTGCAAGGGACTGGGCATCCACCCGGTCGGCCCCCGCCGCTTCGCCCAGGACCTCCGCCGCAACGGTGTTCAGGTAGGGGACGAGGGGCCCCGCACTGGAGGAAAGCGATACTACGGAAACATCCGCCCCCGCGGAGACGACGAGTAAGTCTCGAGGCCCTCGCAGAGAGGCTGACTCGGAGGGGCAGGAGTGACGCCACTGAGCGGAGCTGCTGCTCCTCCTCCGTCTGTGATGGGGTCCCACAAGAGGGTCTGAAGCCCCCAGTGCAGATCAACGCGCCCGCAAAGGGATACGTGTCACTGCTGTGTCACCGATCCTGTCATCCCAAAACCGGCGGATATCGGGGGATCTCTGACACGATGACACAAGTGACAGGACTCCCTGAACTCAGCACCAGGGGCTATCTTCCAGCACTCGTATCGTAAGAGAGTTTTGGCGTCACAGATGTCATAGGGACACTTGCGAGGAGGACCAAGGCCGAACCTGCCCTGGGCGATGTTGGCAAGGGCTGTCTTCGCATTCGCCATACTCCACAGGCAACAGAGATCGCTGATGCATAGGATTGGGGGAGCTCGAGAGACGAGAAAAACTCGAGTGTGACGCTGACTAGGTAACACTGTGCCCTTACGCAGTGCCCCGTGATGAGGACAGAGGAGACATGGCGACAGCTTCAACCAGCAACATTGCGCAGGTGGTCTGGAACACCGCGGACAAATACCTGCGCAACGTGGTGGAGGAAGAAGACTACGGCGACTACATCCTGCCCTTCACCGTACTGCGGCGCTTGGAATGCATGTTGGCCGACACCAAGGACGAAGTCGTCGCATATGTGAAATCGCTGCCAGATACGATGCCGGCTCACCTGATCGACATCGGAGTGCGTGACAAGTTCGGCCTCGGCTTCTACAACACCTCTCCGCTGGATCTTGCGACTATCGCCTCTGTCGATGACAACGTCGAGGCGTCGCTCGTTAACTATGTCGAAGGCTTCTCGCAGAATGTCTCCGATGTCTGGGAGTCCTTCGAATTCTCCCGACGGATCAGAACCCTCGCAGCGTCGAACCGGCTGCACGCGGTGATCAAGCACTTCTCGAACCTGGATCTACATCCGAAGCGACTTGAAGACACCACGATGGGCGATGTCTTCGAAGACGTCATGTACCGGGCCTTCAATAAGAAGGGTAAAGCCGCCGGTAACTTCTACACTCCGCGCGATGCCATCAAACTCATGGTTGATGTGCTGCTGGCCGGCGACGAGGACTCCCTGGTGGGCGAATCCACACTCCGGTCAGTCTATGACCCCACCGCAGGTTCCGGCGGCATGTTGTTGGTGGCGCAGCGGGCGCTGGAGGAACTGAATCCTGATATCGGGGTGACCCTCTATGGCCAGGAGTTGATGCCCTCTGCTTACGCACTTGGCAAAGCTGATCTGGTGATTCAAGGCGGTCGTCCAGATGCGATCAAGCAGGGCAATACCCTGACTGAGGATCTCTACGCCGACAAGAGCTTCGACTATGTCCTTTCGAACCCACCGTTCGGAAAGGACTGGGAAGCCGATGAAGAGTCGGTACGCGAGCAGGCGAAGATTCCCGGGTCCCGGTTCAGCCACGGCCTGCCCTCAAAGTCAGATGGGCAGATGCTGTTCCTCGCCCACTGCGCCTCAAAACTGGCACCGGCGGATAAGACTGGCCACGGTGGGCGTGCAGCGGTGGTCTCCAATGCGTCGCCTCTCTTCAACTCTGAAGCTGGGCCGAACTCGATCCGGGAATGGCTACTCGACGAGGACCTGATTGACACAATCATCGCCCTACCGACCAATATGTTCTATGGCACCGCCATCGCAACCTATGTGTGGATTCTGGATACCGGAAAAGCTCCGGAGCGTAAAGGAAAAATTCAGCTGATCGATGCTGCTAATTCTTGGACAGGCATGCGTAAGGCGATGGGCGAGAAGCGCCGGGAGATGCTGGAACCTCAGCGCAATTCGATCCTTGAGGCCTATAGAAAGTTCGATGAGGCGGATGCGTCCATCTCACGTGTGCTTGCTCCCGAGGACTTCAAGTTCCGTGATGTGCCGGTGTTCAAACAGGCCCGTTATGCAACCCGTTTCAATCAGGAAGCCCTGGAGGCTGTGCGCGGGCGTCGAGACTTTGACCCGAAACACGCAGAGATCATGGAGCAGCTCGACGGCACCGCCTGGAACGAAATCCCTGGGGCGTTCAAGGCTGCCGCTAAGAAGGGCGGCGTCAAAGCACCGGCTGGCCTGATCGACGCGGTGATGAAGGTCATGGCCGAAGTTGATGAGAGCGCCTCGCCTGCCGTGGATCGCAAGGGGCAGCCGGTCAAAGACCCGAACTGGAAGATCATCGAGCGGGTGCCGTTCTCCGAGGATCTTCAGCAGCACATGGAGCGCGAGGTGCTGCCGTTCGCGCCAGATGCACAATGGGACGAGTCCAAGGCCAAGACAGGCAGCGAGATTCCGTTCACCAGGCTCTTTTATGTGCCGGAAGAACCTCGCTCGCTTGCCGAGATTGATGCTGATGTACAGCGACTGATGGGCGAACTCTCTGAGTTGTTCTCGGAGGTGAAGGAATGAGCCCTCACTCAGTGATGCGACCACTATGGTCCCTGTGCAGCATGAACGATGAGGCGCTTCGCGAATCTACACCTGCCGACAAGTTATTTGATTACGTTGATATTGGGGATGTAACCACAGGGCGAATAAGCGAGGATGTGGAAAGCTACTCTTTCGGAGAAGCCCCATCCCGGGCTCGGCGACTTGCGAATCCTGGAGACGTCATCGTGTCGACAGTGCGAACGTATCTACGAGCTATTGCCCAGGTCACGGAAATGGAAGCGGATCGGGTCTTCTCGACTGGATTCGCAGTACTTCGACCTATCGACGGCGTGACGGAGCCACGTTTTCTGGCGTACGCCCTTTCTTCAGAGCAAGTAATGGATGAGATCGTTGCGACATCGGTTGGTGTGGGCTACCCCGCTATTGCGGGAACGGCGTTGCATCGCATTAAGGTGCCGAGCCACAACTTGCAGACACAGCGCGCCATAGCGGATTACCTCGATCACGAGACCGCTGGGATCGACGTCATGATCGGCAAGCTGGATCAGCTGGCAGATGCACTGAAAGTTCGACGCCGCGTTGTGATTCAGTCTGCGCTAGGGAGCCTGTTTGATGGAGAGCTCGTTCCCCTATGGAAGATTCTTTTTCCGGTGAAGGACCAGAATCATCCTGGCGAAGAAATTTTATCGGTATATCGCGACCATGGCGTCATTCCGAAGAGTTCTAGAGATGACAACTTCAATAGGACTCCCAGCGACCTGAGCGCATATCAACTTGTTCGACCGACAGATGTCGTGATTAACAAGATGAAGGCGTGGCAGGGTTCATTGGGCGTATCACCGCATCGAGGGATCGTTAGCCCTGATTATCAGGTGGCACGGATCACGGCAGAGGTTGAACCGAACTTCCTGCATCTCGTTCTCCGATCGCCGCTGATGATCCCTCAGTATCGCGCGCGGTCTATCGGGGTGCGCCCGGCGCAGTGGCGTCTGTATTGGGATGACTTTGCAGATCTGCGTATTCCACTCCCACCGGCGGAAGTGCAACGCCGAATTACAGAGGAGTTACACGAAGTCACTAGCAATATCGACACCATGCAGATCAAGCTCGCTGAGCTGAAGGCTCTGTTGACCGAGCGCCGCCAAGCACTGATCACAGAAGTCGTCACAGGCCGAAAGGACGTCGCATGTGCACAGCCCAGCTGATGGAGAAGGAGTTCGAGAAGACCCTCTGCGAGGAGCTTGCTGAGCGAGGTTGGCTCTATGAGAACGATGGCAAGCCCTCGGGCTGGGACACCGGCCTGGGCATGGTGCCCGAAGATGTCCTGCACTGGCTCTCCACCCAGTATCCAGATGAGTACGAGAAAGCTGTTCCAGCTGATCTGGAGAACGGCGCTCGCAAGAACGCCGAGCAGAAGCTGCTCGAGCACGTCACTCGCGAGCTGAGGAAAGCCACTAGGCTCGATCCCAACACCGGCAATCCGGTGGGCGGTCTGCTCGGTGTGCTCAAGACTGGCTTCAAGTACGTACGCCGGGGCGGCAACACTGCCCAGTTCGGCAAGATGATGGAGTTCCCCCCGATCAACGCACAGTTGTTCGATGTCGTTGAGCGCAGCGAAGCTGTGCGGCTGCGCATTCTGCGCCAGGTTCGCTTCGACACCGTCAAGACCGACACCATCGACGTAGTGCTCACTGCTAACGGAATCCCGGTGGTGACTATGGAGCTGAAGACTGAGAACACTCAGACGGTTCACCATGCGATCCGCCAGTACAAGGAGGACCGCAAACCGGGGAAGAACCGTCCCCTGCTGGCGCCGGGGCGGGCGCTGGTTCACTTCGCTGTTTCCAACGATGAGGTCTATATGACCTCAAAGCTCGATGGCGCCTCCACAAAGTTCTTGCCGTTCAACCGGGGCCACGAAGGCCGCGGAGGCAATCCGCCTACAGGCGGATCTCCGACCAACTACTTGTGGCGTGAGATCCTGGCTCGTCCGATGTTCATGCGGATTCTGAAAGACTTCGCTTTTTGGGATCCGGGCAAGAACCCTAATACCGACGGGAAGCTGATCTTCCCCCGCTACCACCAGCTGCGTGCCGTCGAGCGTGTGGTTGCTGACATTGAGCAGCATGATCCCAACGCCGGGGGCGGTCGGTACCTGATCTGGCACTCTGCCGGTTCAGGCAAGACCAAGACCATCGCTTGGTTGTCTCACCGACTGATCCGCCATATGGACGCGTCCCAGAAGTCCACCTTCGATTCAGTCATCGTGGTGACTGACCGTCAGGTACTCGACGAGAACATCCGCGCCGATATGAACCTATTGCAGGCTTCCAAAGGCCTGGTAGTCAATGTGACCGAGCGTGGAGGCACCAAGTCCTCTCAGCTGAAAAAGGCATTGGACGAGGGTGACCACATCATCACCTGCACGTTGCAGACCTTCCCCGAGCTAATGAAGGCTATCGAGGATACCTCTAGTCTGCGGGGGCGACGTTGGGCGGTCATCGTTGATGAGGCGCACTCCTCACAGTCCGGGGAGACTGCTCGAAGCCTGAAAGAGCTGCTCACAGACGTTGAAATCGATTCGGACGAGGAGCTCAGCTCCGATGACCTGCTTCTGGCGCAGGACTCCGCGATTGCACAGGCTGCGAACATCACCTTCGTGGCTCTGACTGCGACACCTAAGTCCAAGACTCTCCGCTTGTTTGGCCGCGAGGCCGAGGACGGATCTTGGGAAGCCTTCGACACCTACACCATGGCTCAGGCCATCGAAGAGGGCTTCATTCTCGACGTGCTGTCGAACTATTCCACCTACGACATGTTCCTCCGGGTCAAGAATCACATGGAGGACGAAGACACTCTGGTCAACACCGATGACGCGGTGACCAATATCGTCCGTTTCGCCCGACTACATCCGACCAATATCGCCCAGAAGGTTCGAGTTGTTGTCGAGCACTTCCACCGCAACGTCGCCCACTTGCTGGGGGGCAAAGCTAAGGCGATGGTGGTGACTGACTCCAGGCTTGAAGCTCGGTTGTGGTCTCAGCGGATGAACGAGTACATCGCAGAGAAGGGATATCACAATTTCCGGACTCTGGTGGCCTATTCTGGGTGGCTGGAGGATGAGACCGGGGAGAAAGTCACTGAAGCCGGCATCAACCAGCGCAGTGACACTGCTCATGCGTTCAAGACTGAGGATGAGTTTCGGGTCCTGATCGTGGCGAACAAGTTCCAGACTGGGTTCGATGAGCCCCGACTGATGGCGATGTACGTAGACAAGAAGCTCTCTGGCATCGCGACCGTACAGACACTCTCACGACTGAACCGGGTCTATCCGGGGAAGACAGCTCCCATGGTCCTGGACTTCCGCAATTCCCCGGCAAGCATCCAGGAGGATTTCAAGAAATACTACTCGGATGCCCGTGTGATCGATGATGTCGACCCCAACTCGCTCTATGACATCGCGGATCGGCTCGATACGGCTGGAATCTATGACGCGGATGAGATGCAGGAGGTCTCCGAGGCTTACCTCAGCGGTGCAGGTGGTGAGGCGATCTCGAAGGCCATTACTCCTATCAAGCAGAAGTGGACTGGCCTATGGCGGCAGGCCACGCTGAAAAAGGATAAGACGACCAAGGACCAGTTGGAAGCCTTCCGCTCAGATGTGATCAAGTACCGCAACGCTTGGCAGTTCCTCAGCCAGATCGTTGACTTCGCTGACCCCGAGTTACGTCGCAGGGCGATTCTGACCTCATTGCTTGCCCGTCACCTACACCTCTCTGACGGCGAGACTGAAGATGATGACTATCTGGCTGGCGTACAGCTGGCAGAAGTGGCATACATCCCGGATCAGGTAGAGCAGGACTATTCCCTGACAGGTGGCGCCGACGGAACAATGGAGCCTCCAGCTTTTGGAGGGATGCCGAAGAGTGGCCGGTCCGCACCTACCAGAGGGCCGCTGGAGGAGGTTATCGACCGGGTCAATCAACTCTTCGCTGCCAACGGAGCTGATGTCGGCAATACCAGTGTTCGTGGCTTTATCACTGCGTACTGGGAGTACCTCAACGAGGATGCAGACGCTGCTGCCATGGCCAAGAACAACTCCGTGGATCAGCTGAAGGCGTCGGATAAGTTCCGTACTGCTTCTGAACTCGCGGCGTTCAAAGCTTGTCAGGATGCGACGGAGATCCAGTCGTTCATGGCCGACCCGAGCTTCATGACAGAAATCGCAAACCTCTCGGCTGAGCAGATGCATGAGCAACTGCGCAAAGGTCAACCGGACGGTTCCGGAGAGGAATAGCATCGTCACCGTTAGCTGAGGAGGGTCGCCCACTACGCTGGCCTAGCGCCTCTGCCGAGGGCGGGTTCACCTTGCTCCTGAGCGAACTCCGCCCTCGGCAGAACTGAGCCTGAGGCTATTCGTCCTCATGGCATGACCCCCTAATTTCGGTCCACGAGTTATGAGAGTCGCACTAGCGCCCGGCGCTCCGGGCAGGAAAACTGGTGTGACCATGACAAGCAAGAGAAGACGCCATACCCCGGAACAGATCA
>NZ_VAVZ01000019.1 GCF_005771525.1 Nesterenkonia salmonea
ACAAAGTCGCCCGAGCACGAACCAGCCTCAACGAACAGGCAAACCAAAACTGAGACAGACCACTAGCGCGCCTCATGCGAGGCAGGTATTGACGTTCAGCTCCAGACGGCCAGTCCGGAAATGTCCTCCGGGAGCGCGTTCACAAACGATGTCCGCTCGCCTGGTGTCACCGCATCAGCGATCACAGAGATCGTAGCGTGAGTGACACGCGTGGCGGCTTCGCGATCGAGGTCTAAAGCTGATTCGATCCGACCCAGCAGCGTGTCCCTCGTCAGATCCTCCGCCGCCTCGCCAGAGGCTAATGCTCCCTTGTACTCCTCCGGCAGCTGTGCGGCAATTTCGCGTGCCTCCGAGCCGATGTTGAGACGGCTGAGTTCAGCCAGAACCGCAGTGCCTGCCTCATGTGCCGCCTCTGTGGATTCCAGCTCGGCACGTTCCTTGATAATGGTGTCAATCTCTTCAGTCTGCACTCATGCCTCCTGTTCAATATGGGTCGTCTTGATGTCTCGCCACGCTATCTGCTCAACCATGGTCAGCTGCAACCTCGCTTGGTCTCCTGCGGCATCATGGGAGTCGCCCCTGACACGTACGTGCCCGGTGCTCGCGGCTTCCGTGTTGGCATATTTCTCCCTGTAAAGTCATCTTCCAGGGGGCTTCCGAGAAGGTCTCAATGGCCTGGTGGAGGTGCGTCGTGAGAGAGCAGAGGTTAGGCCCGTGGAACTAGAAGAGACACACCAGTATTTGGTGAAGCACGACATCAAGGGCGGCCTCACCGTGACCCTCTTAGCCAGCCGAGCGTTGGAAAAGGGGATACCCATCTCCGGGGATTCCAAGCGGCGTTTGACCATGAAGGTCGGCAATCGAAGCGTCTGGTTCGACGGCGCCCGCTCAAACCTGAATGATCTGCTTGCCCGCCGCTGCACCCGATACAAGGATGTGACCAGCCGCCTGCTCCTCAATAGAGGTGTCCGGGCCCCTGAGAACATTGCCTTCGGCCATCACCAATTGGATGAAGCGTGGAGCTGGGCGTCGCATCAGACTCCCGTTGTCGTGAAGCCACCCAACGAGGGCATGGGCTCATCAGTTCATATTGGGATCTCCGAGTTCACCGAATTCGAGGCCGCGTTCAAAGACGTCGCTTCCCAGTCCGACTATGTCTTGGTCGAGCGCTTCGTCGAAGGAGTGGAACATCGAGTGCTGTTGGTCTACGGCAAAGTTGCTGCCGCCGCACGACGTGTGCCTGCCAATGTCATCGGAGACGGTTCCTCCACTGTTGCCGAGCTCATTGAGGAGAAGAACAGGCAACGCACTGCATCGCAAAACCCTGTGCATTACCAAATCCCTGTCGACGACGTCGTTGTCAAAGAGCTGAAAAAGAGTCAGCTCACCTTGGAATCGGTCCCCGAAGATGGTCAGCAAGTCTGGCTGCGCCCAAACTCCAACGTCCACAGCGGGGGAGACGGCGTGGACGCCACAGATGAGCTCACCCCTGAAGAGATCCGCATGGCCGAAGACGTGGCCAAAGCCATACCCGGCCTGCGCGTCGCTGGAATTGACATGCTCCTTCCGCGCGAGGGGCAAGGGGATAAACCCTATGTGCTCGAAGTCAATAGCAGCGCCATGATCACCGGTCATCACTACCCTTGGACCGGTCAGAGTCGGGACGCCGCTGGCATGCTGGTGGATGCCATGTTCGCCGACGCCGCTTCCAAGAAGAATCAGACACCTCAGAAGCCGGTTATGACAGTGAAAGAACCGGAAGTCCGCACCTCATCGCGGCTGCGCAAGCAGATCCGTATCCTGCGCCGACGGCTGCAGTGGTTGACATCCAGGAAGCTCCGGTAAGGAGCCAAGGTCAAAAAGTGATCTCGGTCACACTTCTGCGAGTAGTTCACCTGATTGTGACATTGGCGCGTTAGAGTTAGCGCTGTCTCCTCCTGACGCCGCAGGCCCATCGCGGAAGCAAGGACGGCACGTACAACGTAGTACGCGCCACGGACCGTTCGCGGTCCACCTGCCCTTCGCATGGTGTGGCAGAGGGAGAAGGCGCGATACATCTGTCACCCAATGGAGGGAAAAACAGTGAACACCGTTGCAATGGCGCCCGGTGAAAATATTTGGGACATCGCCAAGGATGCCCCCACTACACACCAGAAGCTCATCGACTTCGTCGCTTCGATCGCGGAGCTCACAGAGCCGCAAAACGTCCACTGGGTGGACGGTTCGGAAGAAGAACACACTCGGCTCACCGATCACCTCGTGGACACCGGAACCCTGACTCGCCTCACCAGTCCGGACTTTCCCAATTCCTTCGCCGCCTTCTCCGACCCGGCCGACGTCGCCCGCGTGGAATCGCGGACGTTCATCTGCTCTGAGAAGGAGCGCGACGCCGGTTTCACTAATAACTGGGTGGAGCCGGAGGAGATGCGCAAGACTCTCAGCGGAGTATTTCAGGGCGCAATGCGGGGCAGGACCATGTATGTCATACCGTTCGTCATGGGCCACCTCGAAGCCGATGACCCGAAGTTCGGCGTGGAGATCACAGATTCCGCCTACGTCGTGACCTCGATGCGCATCATGGCGCGCATCGGCACCGATGTTCTGCGCAAGATCGAGGAGCTCGACGCGTTCTTCGTCCCCGCCGTGCACTCGGTGGGCGCCCCGCTGGAGCCCGGCGATGAGGATGTGCCGTGGCCCTGCAATGAGGACAAGTACATCGTCCACTTCCCGGAGAGTCGGGAGATCTGGTCCTTCGGCTCCGGCTACGGGGGCAACGCCCTGTTGGGGAAGAAGTGCTACGCGCTGCGCATCGCCTCGGTGATGGCGCGCGATGAGGGCTGGCTCGCCGAGCATATGCTCATCCTGAAGCTCACCAGCCCCGAGCAGAAGAGCTACTACATCTCCGCAGCCTTCCCCTCGGCCTGCGGCAAAACCAACCTCGCGCTGATCGACCCCACCCTGGAGGGCTGGAAGGCTGAGACGCTCGGTGATGACATCACCTGGATCCGGCCCGGCGCAAACGGTGAGTTCCGGGTGATGAACCCAGAGGCCGGATACTTCGGGGTGGCACCGGGCACCGGGTGGCACACCAACGCCAACGCCATGCGCGCCATCGCCAAGGGCAACTCCATCTTCACCAACTGCGCCCTTACAGATGACGGCGGGGTCTGGTGGGAAGGCATGACGGAAGAGACTCCAGAACACCTCATCGATTGGACTGGTCAGAACTGGACCCCAGACTCTGACGAACCAGCAGCGCACCCCAATGCCCGGTTCTGCACTCCCATTGACCAGACTGACATGCTGGCGCCGGAGTACTTTGAACCGAACGGAGTGAAGCTCGACGCCATCCTTTTCGGCGGCCGCCGGAAGACGACAGTGCCGCTGGTGACCGAAGCGCGTGATTGGAACCACGGCATTTTCTTCGGCGCCACCCTCTCATCGGAGACGACCGCTGCAGCCGAGGGGCAGGTGGGTACGGTACGCAGGGACCCCATGGCCATGCTGCCGTTCATCGGATACGACGCCGGTGACTACCTCAAGCATTGGGTGGAAGTCTCCGACGCCGCCTCAGAAGAGGACCTGCCCAGGATCTTCCTGGTCAACTGGTTCCGCCGCAACCGTGACGGCGGTTTCGCGTGGCCTGGATTCGCGGAGAACACCCGTGTTTTGAAGTGGATTGTGGAACGGCTTGAAGGACACGGGGAAGCTACCGAGACTCCCATCGGTTTCACTCCGACTCCCGAGGCCCTAGATCTCAGCGGACTCGAGGTCAGTGACCAAGACATAGAAGATGCGCTCAAGGTCGACCCCGCAGAATGGGCCGAAGAGCTGGTGGGGATTGACGAATGGTTTGGAGAATTCGGAGAATCCCTGCCTGAGACGATTCGCGCTGAAGCAGAGCAACTGCGTCAGCGCATCAAAGCCGACTAGAGGAACACTCTTCGAGGTCTGCTGGTGAGCGCATGGTGTGCCCGCCAGCAGACCTCAGCGGCGTAATTCCAGCAAAGACCCCAGGTAGCGGCCATAGCCGGACTTGGCGAGTGCCTGAGCTCGTTGGGCCAAACGCTCGTCTGAAAGGAACCCCATTCGCCACGCGGCTTCTTCGGGACAGCCGACCTGGAGACCCTGCCGAGCTTGCACCGTGCGGACAAAGTTGCTGGCGTCATTGAGTGAATCAAATGTTCCTGTGTCCAGCCACGCGGTGCCGCGGGGCAGCACCGAAACGCGCAACTGACGGTTCTCCAGATACACACGGTTGACATCAGTGATCTCGTATTCTCCCCGAGCCGATGGCGCTAGGTCGCGGGCGATGTCCACCACCGCATTGTCATAGAAGTACAAACCGGGAACGGCGTAGGGTGATTTCGGCCGCGTGGGTTTTTCCTCGATCGAGATCGCATAGCCGGTTTCGTCCAGTTCCACCACACCGTAGGCAGTGGGATCGGCGACCTGGTAGCCGAAGATCAGTGCGCCCTCGATGCCGCTGAAATTGCTGAGTTGAGTGCCCAGACCCTGGCCGTAGAAAATATTGTCGCCCAGCACCAGACAGCAGGTGTCGGTGCCGATGAAATCCTCACCGATTGTGAACGCCTGGGCAAGCCCCTTGGGTTCCGGCTGCACGGCATAGTCGATGGAAATTCCGAGCTGCGAACCATCTCCCAGAAGGCGCTGAAACGCGTCTTGTTCGTGGGGAGTAGTAATGATCAAAACGTCTGAAATGCCCGCGAAAATAAGTGTTGAGAGCGGGTAGTAGATCATCGGTTTGTCATATACGGGCACGAGCTGTTTGCTGTTGCCCAAAGTGATGGGATGAAGTCGGGTGCCTGAGCCGCCTGCCAGGATTATGCCACGCATATCCCGCATTATCCCACGCGGCCCATAGTATGGGTTTATGTCTTCGCTTCTCGTCACTGGCGGTGCCGGTTTCATCGGCAGCAACTTCACGCGATACGTCCTTGAGAACACCGAACACACCGTGACTGTGCTGGACGCGCTGACCTACGCTGGGAACCGCTCATCATTGGAAGGCCTTCCGGAAAAGCGTTTCCAGTTTGTGAAGGGATCAGTGTGCGATGCACGAATTGTCGATGAGCTTGTCCAATCCCACGACGTGACAGTACATTTCGCGGCTGAGTCGCACAATGACAACTCGATGCGCGACCCGTCGCCCTTTGTTCAGACCAATGTGGTGGGCACTTACGAGCTGCTTCAGGCAGTTCATCGGCATGACAAGCGGTACCACCACATCTCAACTGACGAGGTCTATGGTGACCTTGAGTTGGACGACCCTGAGAAGTTCACCGAAACCACACCCTACAATCCGTCGAGCCCGTACTCGGCAACTAAGGCCGGGTCAGACATGCTGGTCAAAGCCTGGGTGCGCAGCTTTGGGGTCAGGGCCACCATCAGCAACTGCTCCAACAACTACGGGCCTTACCAACATGTTGAGAAGTTCATCCCTCGCCAGATCACCAACATCCTTGATGGGCATCGCCCTAAGCTCTATGGCACAGGACTGAATGTCCGGGATTGGATCCATGTTGATGACCACAACACTGCAGTTCTGGAGATCATCGACCGGGGACGGATCGGGGAGGTCTACATGATCGGCGCCGACGGAGAACACAACAACACATCAGTGATCGAACTGATCCTGACCCTCATGGACCAACCTGCCGATGCCTACGACCACGTCAATGACCGGCCTGGGCACGATCTGCGCTACGCGATAGACGCCACTCGGCTTCGTCAAGAACTGGGTTGGCGTCCCCGATACGCTGATTTCTCCTCGGGCCTGCAGGACACGATCGAGTGGTACCGCGCACACGAATCCTGGTGGCGCCCGGCGAAAGCCTCCACGGAGGCTCAGTACGCCCAGGCTGGGCAGTGATGACCGAACTCAGCGCCCACCCAACGCCGATTCCAGGCCTGTTAGTGTTCGACCTGCCGCTTCATGGAGACTCACGTGGATGGTTCAAGGAGAACTGGCAACGCGCAAAGATGACTTCTCTGGGTCTCCCAGACTTCGGCCCCGTTCAGAACAACGTCTCGTTCAACGAAGAGGCTGGTAGCACTCGAGGGCTGCACGCTGAACCCTGGGACAAACTGATCTCCCTAGCGCACGGGCGGATCTTCGGCGCTTGGGTGGATCTGCGGCCAGGTGAGACATATGGGACGTCATTTTCTTTGGACATGGGTCCTGAGAAAGCGGTGTTTGTACCGCGGGGGGTTGCCAACGGATATCAGGCACTCGAGCCGAAAACCGTCTACTCCTATCTAGTGAACGATCACTGGAGCCCGCGGGCTCGCGATTCCTACACGTATCTCAACCTCGCCGATCCAACGATCGGTATCGACTGGCCGATCCCACTGGACCATGCAGAGCTCTCTGACGCCGACCGCTCCCATCCCTTCTTTCCCGACGTCGACCCTGTGGCGCCCAAACCGCCAGTCATCGTCGGGGCCTCCGGGCAGTTGGGTCGGGCGCTCGTTGAACACTTTCCTGAGGCAGTAGGCCTAGCTCGGACGGACATTGACCTTTGCGATCCGGCGTCGATAGATGCCACGGACTTCTCCCAGTTCGGAGTGATCATCAACGCGGCCGCCTACACGGCCGTAGACGCAGCTGAGACGAAACAAGGCCGGCGCGAGTGCTGGCAGGTCAATGTCACAGGGCTGGCGCACTTGGTAGAGCAAGCCCGCAAACACAGAGTGCCGATGGTGCACATCTCGTCCGACTACGTTTTCGACGGTACCCAAGAAACGCACGACGAAGACGAGCCGCTGAGCCCCTTGGGCGTATATGGGCAAACCAAGGCCGCCGGAGAGAAGCTGGTTTCAACTCTGCCCAAGCACTGGATCGTGCGCACCAGTTGGGTCATCGGCCAAGGCAACAACTTTGTTCGCACAATGGTTGGGCTGGCCTCACGAGGGGTAAACCCGTCCGTAGTAGGTGACCAATACGGTCGTCTGACGTTCACCCGGGATTTGGTCGACGGCATCGACCACCTCATTCGAACAGCTGCGCCCTTCGGCACCTACCACCTCACTAACGCTGGGCCTCCCCAGAGCTGGGCAGATATTGCCAAACGCGTCTTCGAACTCTCGGGCCGTTCCTCTGATGACGTCACAGAAGTGACAACAGCCCAGTACGTATCGGAGAAACAGTCCGCGCCACGCCCGCGGAACAGCACATTGAATCTTGACAAAATCTCCGCCACTGGTTTTCGCCCTGTTCCTGCGGAAAACCGACTTTTCGATTACCTCGATGAAATTCAGTGAACTCTCAATGCGTGGGCCTATTCGTTATACACCATCGCATCCGTATACTTCTGGCAGGGGCTGGCGCATAGTTCCGGGGGGAACCCACACTTTGAGTGAGGATATGACGGTATGACGCTGCGACAGGTACTTGGAATTATTGGGCATCGCTGGATTTTAGTGCTGCTGACAACGATCCTGATCGGGGGAGCGACAGCCGCGTACGCACTGCTCACACCGCAGGTCTACGAATCCTCGACCACTCTTCGCTATAGCGAGGCCGCGGCCACGACTCTTGAAGGCCCCGGCGGATACCAAGGCATGGAGCTAGACCTGGACACATTCTTCGTCACCTCAGAGGAAGTACTTGAGGGGGCGGCGGCGGAGACTGGTGATTCCGTGGCTGAACTGCAGGAGTCCACCAGCGTGGCCCTGCTCGAAGGCGTAAGAACGCAACGTCTTGAGATCACAAGTGAGGCAGAGTCCCCGGAACAGGCTCAGGCCCGAGCCAATGCTGTGGGCGAGGCATACACTTCCCACCTCCAGTCACAGGTCGATGCCAGTCTGGCCGAGTTGGAAGCTGACCTTGAAGAAGCCGATGTGGTGCGGGAAGAAGCTATCGAGGCCGTGGGCGAGGACCCTGAGGACACATTCGTTCAGGACCAATTGGGTGTGGCGCTCTCGGAACACGCTGAACTGGCGAGTCAGATAGACGCCATCGAAAATGCAGGCCCCCCAGTCACGACGCTCCAGACGGCCTCTCCCGGAGGTCGCGTCGGCACAGACCTTCCTCTCCTGATCGTGATCGGCATCATCAGTGGGCTCATCGCAGGTGCCGGAGTTGCGCTGATTCGGGACCTCTTTGACGACCGTATGCGCACTGCATTGGCCATGCAGGAAATAGCTGAACAACCGCTTCTTGCCGAAATCCCGCTGGTAGAGAAACGGGGAGCTGACGATCTCTCACTACCCCTGGCAGGAATCGCGCCAACACCCTTCAATGAGAGCATTCGCAACCTGCGAACCTCGCTACAAGTCTCCTACTCGGAGCAGCATGCCGTCATCGCCATTACCAGCCCGATGCCAGCGGACGGTAAAACGTTCCTTACAGCCAACTTGGCCGTCTCAGTGGCACGCAGCGGGCGCAGCGTGGTCATCGTCAGCGGTGACTTGCGACGCCCTCGTGTGGAGTCTTACTTCGGGGAGCAAACAGAAAAAGAAGGGCTCTCTGAAGCTCTACGGTCCGATGCCGCAACCGAGCAGATTCGTGAGTTTTTGCTGCCCACTCAATTCGACGGACTTCGCCTGCTGCCGGCTGGGGTGGCTCGGTCCCAGCCTGCAGATCTCTTGGCGGGTGACTCCCTGCCCCGGGTGATCGAACGCCTGAGGGAGTTGGCGGATGTCATCCTCATTGATACGCCTCCAGGGATGGTCATTGCCGACGCCACGCTCTTGGGCGCTCAAGCCGACGGCGTGGTCGTGGTCTCATCGGTGAAGTCCACCAGTAAGCGCAACCTCCTCTCCACCTTAGAAACGCTAGAGTCCAGCGGTTGCTCGGTCGCAGGCATCGTTGCCAACCGTTCCAAGCGCCGAACGATGCCCCGGAGTTACGACTCTTATCTGGAAACTGCCAGTGATGTGGACGCGAAAAGCTGAACCCCCGTCGCGGTATTCGCGAGGGCTAAAAAGCTGCCGTCCCCGCTTACAGAGCATTCGTTCGGCCTGCTACCACCCATGGAAGGCGGCTGTATCGCTGATACTGGCGAGCCTAGTCCTGGGCTGTTCCACGGACCCTGACCCGTTGGCAGACGACCCCGATGGTCTTACAGGTATGTCAATTGTTGCCCATCACGACGACGATCTGGGCCTGATCAACCCCTCTATAGAGGACGACTTACGGCAGGGAGCTGCGGTACAAACCATTTACATCACCGCTGGGGATGCTGGTCAAGGCTGGGGCGACTATCCCAAGGGCAGAGAAGAGGGAATTAGGGCCGCCTACGCCCATATGGCCGAGGAATCCTCCCCCTCATGGACCTCGGGTGAAGTGTCCGTTGATGGCATGAGCATCGCATACTCCGAGCTTGATGGAGCTGACATACGTCTCTATTGGCTGCGGCTTCCGGACTCCTACCCGCCAAGACTGGCCGAGTTGTGGTTGGAAGAAACCGAAGCTCTGGAAGCTGTCGACTCTGGTGAGGCGTATACCAAAGATGATCTGATCTCAGTGCTGTCGAGCTTGATCGATCTTCACGATCCGGCAGTGGTTCGGCACTTGAATTCACGCGATGAGTTCGGAGCGGGAGATCATCTTGACCACGTTGCAGCTGGGCGCTTTGCGGCGGCGGCGGTGGAAGCCTCCGAGACAGCACCGACCAGTGCCATCTATGGGAGTATGCAGCTCGCTGGGTTGCCGAATACGATACTGACTCCGGAAGAGCAGCAGCGCAAAGAAGAGACAGTGGCGGTCTACGCGCCGTACGACGAGATTTTCGGGAAACATTGGGATCAGGATGAGCAGGTGGGTATGGCTCTTGAACGAGACTTCTCCATCCCATCGGCTGAACCACCGACGTTATCGAATCCGCAAGAAGCGAGCCTGTTCAACGACGCCACTTTGCCTGATCCAGACCCGGAAGGGCAAGAGACTTCGCCGGCGACAGTGGCCACAGCCTTCGAGGTCGGAGGGGACAACGACTGGAGCGCCGTCGGGGGCAGAGTGCAACTGGCTGCCGGGGCGGACGCTGATGTTGAAGGGGGCGGGTACTTCGCGCATCTGTGGAAGTCTCACGACCAACTGCCTGGTACCTGGCTTGCCTCGAGTACCTGTGATGACGTTGTGCGGGGTCAATGGGCCGAGTGCCGATTCGTCCAGCCCGTGGCGCTGGATGAAGACAGTCAGTACTTCATCGCTGTCACATTCCCCCGGGGACGCGAGCCCAACGTCTCTGACGTCATTCCGCAGGATGGTTACGAGTCAGAAACACCTGGCTTGTCAGTTCCAGGTGCCGACAGCAGCCCACAAGGGCTTATGCGTCGGGGAATGGGCGCAGCTGAAGGATGGGCGCCGGTGACTCCGGATCCGGGTGCGTGGCGCGGGGCAGACGTTCTCCTGGAGTACGAGCCCCGCTCTGCTCAGTGACCCTCGCAGCCCAATAGTCTTGCAGCTATAATGGCCTCAGGGGGCAATCGAAGGGTATTTCGCGCGCTGTGATGGGGGAGCGGGTTATGCCATGCGCATTGGGTCACGACTCGCGGGTTCTACCGGAAGAAGGCAAGAGTGGATGTCCAATTTGTGCCGCTGGTAGATGCGGTTCACGGCATATCTGGCTGGGAAGATCTCGCCGAGACAGCGGCAGAACCCAATGCATTCCTTGATCCCCGATTCCTCCGGCCCTGCGCATCGCATTTGGAAGAAGCTGAAGACGTGGAACTCGCCGTGGTGCGGGATGGAAACGAACTTGTGGCACTTCACGCCTTCTCCGACCAACCGATCCAGCTACGTGGCGTGGCTCCCGTCGCCACGTCAACGTCAGGTCGATTCTTCGATCAGGTTATGGCTGTTCGCCGTCCGTTGATCAGTGGAACAGACCCTGCTGGGGCGGCCACGTCTCTTCTCCAAGCCATGAGCCTGAGTGAACGCCCCGGGGTCCTCGCGATGGTCGGCGCCCCAGGCGAAGGCAAAGTCGCTGAAGCTATTCGAGCGGCGGCAGTCGACTGCAACATGCCGCGCCATACCTTGTCGACCTTTGAAACTGCCTGGTATCGACGCAAATCCGTACCGCCAAGAAAATCAGCCGGAGCGCGCGAGCTCGTCGATATCGTGGCAGGTCAGACGTACTTGAGTACTTCGGCGCGAAAAAAGATGAAGCAGCGCCTCCGTGCTATGGAGCGCACATTTGGCCCGGTGAGCTTGGTTGACCGCAGCAAAGATCCACTTGCGGTGGACGACTTTCTCGCTCTGGAGAATGCAGGTTGGAAGGGCGACGTATCTCAGGGCGGAGCGGCCTATGCGGCCGAGTCCAAGAGCGCGTGGCTGCGTGAAGTGGCACATCAGTTCCGAGATTCTGGTCACTTGTATGTGAATGAGCTTCGTGCCGGAGCGACAACGGTCTACCTCGCGATCGAGCTGCGATCAGGCGACGGTGTTTTCGCACTCAGAGAGACCTTCAACGAGGAAGCCGCAAAGTTCAGCCCCGGTCTCTTGGGGCGAGTATTGGTCCAGAACAGGATTCTCTCCATACCGGGTGTTCAATTCTATGATCCATGCATGGGTGAGGCAGCGCCAGAGGTGCAGCGGCTTCTTCCTGAGCGCCGAACGCACGAGACATATATGCTGGCTGTTCGGGGCACAGGACGCAAGGCTGCTCTGCGCATGTACTCTCGACTTGGTGCACGACACCGGGCAAAACGAGATTCAGAGGGGGGCGAATCGTGAGAACGCGAATTCTCCGTGTGGCAGAGCTGTCCCAAGGCGATGTCCTCAGATGGCAGGCACTTGCTGAGCGAGCGATAGAGCCCAACGCCTATCTGGACCCCCGCTGGCTCCACACCTCAGTTCTGACGCACCCGGATGCCGCCGACATGATGGTGGCACTCGTAGAGGATGACGACGATCTCCGCGGTCTGCTCGCTTTCACTGTGGAACCGGCCTGGCAGGGTTTTCCGTTCCGTGCTGTGTCGACGGCGGGCCGCTTCTTGCACACTCATGCCGAGCGGCATCATCCACTCATCGATCCTCGAGAGCCAGTTGCCACGATGGAGTCGCTGCTTCGAGGCTTGCGGGCCAGCCGCCTTCCCGGACTTTTCGCCCTCCATAAGTTCGTTGGCGATGGTCCACTCGCGGCCGCACTGGAGCAAGCCGTGACACGATCCGGTGTCTTCGTGCAGGAATTACTCCGCCAGCCATGGGCCTTTGCTGAGTCAGAACGCCCCACCCTGCTCCCGAACTCGAACGTCTCAGAGGACGGTCGGCTAGAGCTGACTCCTGAATTTATGCTGCCTCTTTCGAGTAAGAAAGCAACGCAGAATCTCCGAAGGCGTGCCAGAGGCCTCCTGAAAGAGCTCGGCGCCCCGGTGGTGCTTATCGACCGCAGTGACAGCCCTGAAGCTATATCCGACTTCCTCACGTTCCAGGCCTCGGGGTGGAAGGGAGACGCTTCCGCTGGTGGAACAGCGATGGCGCTGTCCGAGCATACGGAGAAATGGTTCCGAGAGGTCTCCGAACGGTTCGGGAGCGACGGAGACCTGCGAATTTTCCAAGTGGAATCAGGAAAAACGGTTCTGTATATGAGCGTGTGCTACAAGTCGGGCGGGGGCGTCTTCGGGATCATTGATTCGTACAATGAGGATTTTGGACGTTACAGCGTGGGGCACATGGGCCGCATTTTGGGGCTCGATATGTTGAATTCCCGAGACCCCGACACGCTATTCGACCCCGACCTCGACCCTTTCTACTCATCTAGTACTGCGATCTACCCCCATCGGCGAGAGAGGGTGAACCTTCTGATGTCTCTGGGCGGTCCCATTTCACCGTTGCTTCTGCGGGCGGTGCCGCTGGCCCGCAGATCTCGGGAGCGTGTGCGCGAACTCCTTCGGCGCAAAGGGGGCGAGGACGGTCCTGAAGAGAAAAGCCCTTCGCCTCAGGGCAAGGTCTCTGGAGGCGTAAGCTGAGCGACCGCGCCTGTTTGGGCTCGGCTGTAACCTAGCCGGTGCGCCAGCGCAGCAGCGTGGGGAATAACCTCAGAAGGTCGCCGAGCGATCCTCATGACTTTTCTCTGTATTCTCCGTCGTCGACTCGGGGCTGGTTCAGCCCCACCGACAGTCTCTGGGAGGGAAGGCCCTAGAGGCGCATGGGCGTACGCCTCTCTCACGCGCGAGTAGCGCTGCGACAGCAGGCGAGTTCCGGAGCCTTTGGCATAGGCCTGACGCAGCGAAGCCAGAAGGCCGTCTCGCTTGCGTACGTGCACGATAGCCTCAGGCACACCCAGGAGGTTGTAACCCGCCAACTGGACTCGCCAGGAAAAGTCAAGGTCTTCGCCAGCACTCAATGACTCCTCGAAGCCACCTACTTCGGCAAACACCTCAGCGTGAATACCCATGTTTCCCGACCCACCTGCCGGAAGCTGGGGGAGTGCCTCGTTATAGAACGTAGGCTCATTCCACCCGAAATCCCAGTCGCGGCCCCGGTTGAGCAATGAATGCTCTACAGCACCCACCGCAAAGGGAGCCTCCAGGAGTGCGTGGTGCATCGCACTCACCCAGCCGGCGCTGACCACATCGTCAGCATCGCAAAAGAGCAAATGAGGTGACCGGGCAGCAGCTGCTCCGATATTGCGTGCTGCTGAAGCGCCCCGCCGGGATGAGGCATCGATCAGGCGAAGGCCCCCGAACTGAGGGGAAAACGCTGCGGTGACCTCCGGGGTCGAATCCGATGAACCGTTGTCGCACACCAGGACCTCAAAACGGACGGTAGTCTCCTGTGACGCAGGGGCCTCCAACTGCTCGGTGAGGGTCTCTTCAGCGTTGTATGCGGGAATGATGACGCTCGCATCGTAAATCATTCTCGCCTCATTCGGTCTCGAAGTGCGCTACGCACCTGCCGATGATTGCTGAGCAACTCATGTGCGGTCACGGTGCCGAAGTTTCGCTGGCTGAGACCGTCCAGAATGTGAGAAAGAACCTCGGCCTTATTGAAAGTGGGGAGGCGTTCGCCGTCACCGAGCATCTCCGGATCAGCTCGGTGATCATGCAAAAGGAGAACAGCGCCAGGAAACACGGCCTGCAGAGCTCGATCTGCGACCACAACGGTCTCGTCATCAATCCAATCCCAGGCATGGCCAGACCAGATGGCCAGTTCCATCCCCATCCGGCGTATCCCTAGTGCCTGCCGCCACGTGTGTTTGCCGTAGGGAGGCCTGAAGAGCTTTACCTCAGTCTGCGCAATGCCCTCCACGAGGTCTTTGGCCTGACGAATGTTCTGCAACGCTTGGGCATCACTGAGCCGTGTCAATGCGGTGTGATCAAGGCCGTGCAGTGCGACCTCGTGCCCCTCCGCAGCGATGCGCCGAACGATATCGGGATTCTCAGCAGCTTGGCTCGCCAACACGAAGAACGTTGCGCGCGCCTGCCGCTCTGCAAGCACATCAAGAATGCCAGGCGTGTGCTCAGGATGTGGCCCATCATCGAAAGTGAGGCTGACTAATGGTTCAACAGTGTCCACGCAGAAGACCCCGAAAGGTCTCGTTGCCAATGCCGGCAGCGGCACAGGCGCGAGGGACAATTGCGAAAACTGCCCGCCTCTGGGCGCAGGTTCACGCCAAATGTCCCGCGACCGCACAAGAAGCGGCGAAGGTTGCTTGAACATGATGCCCCCAGACGTGGTGCTAGCCCTAAGTAGTAGTCTAATGTCTGCAAAGTCTCAGAGGATCAACTCGTGAAAGTTGGGAACTGTGAACGAAAATTCAGCGGGTGCTCAAGGCCCAGCTCCGAGTGACCACAGCTCACTTTCCGGCCTGCCAGAAATTGTGATCGTAGCCTATGGATCCCCGGAACTGCTCACAAGTACCCTTGCGCCCCTAGGCGGGTGCACCGTGACCATCGTGGACAACTCTTCGATGCCTGAGATAGCGGAAATCGCAGAAGCGGCCGGCGCCACATATTGGGACCCCGGAGAAAATCTCGGTTTCGGCGCGGGAGTAAATTACGCCCTGGCACGCCGTCAGATTCCTGGATCGGATGTTCTGCTTCTGAATCCCGATGCGGTAATTGAGCCTTCGGAGATTCTCCTGTTGAGCGAAGCTCTACATGCCGTCCCACGCATTGCCTGCGTGGGACCGGGGCAGGTAGACCTCAACGGAAATCGTGCCCAAGTCACGTGGCCGTACCCGCGCCCTTCGCAGTACGTTGCAGATGCGGTCAAGCTTGGCCGCTTGGTGCGCAGTGAGCCCCGCTACGTCATCGGTTCGGTCCTGCTGCTGAACGCAGCGGCACTTGCTGATATCGGAGGCTTTGACGAGGAGTTCTTCCTCTACGCCGAGGAGGCGGATTGGGAGTACCGTGCTCATGAGGCGGGCTGGCGCAATGTTGCTGTTGACGACATCACAATTCTCCACATCGGTGGTGGTACAAGTTCTGACCCGGTACGGCGGGAGGTTTTTCTGCAGGCCGGTCAGCAGCGTTTCTTGCTGAAGCATCACGGCTCTCTGGGATGGCACGCTGCGCGGTGGGCCACTGTGCTTTCCAGCATTCCGCGGATCCTTCTGTTCCGGGGTGATAGGCGCGGCCAAGCGAAGGCGCGGGGCTCCCTGTTCTTGCATGGCCCGATCGCGCTCGAGTCGAAGTATCGACCGGAACCCAAGAGGCAGGCGAGAGCTACTGAGGGGCCGCCTTAGGGGGGCGCGCCGCTATTGGCTTGTCCGGCGCCTATGAGGTCGTTTCGTCTTGCAGCAAAGGCGGCTGGGAATCCGGCTGCGAGCCCTGAGAGCTCTACCGGGATCCACGTCAGTGGTTCCGGAGCTGCTAAGCGTTCACGGAGTCGGCGTCGACTCCCGTCTGGATGGGTGCGCCCTAGACTCTGAACGAACTTGCGCACATGATTGGGCTGCTCGCGGACAGTGGTCCAGAGAAACCTGTACGTCAGAGGGTCCCTCCACCCTAGAGCCCGGAGAAGCACCATGACATGGTCGCGGCGTTCCGTGTAGCAAAAGCGGTAACTCATCCTGTTCTTCTCATCTGTTCGGCCAGCTGCGGGTGCTTCTACTACGGCCGCAGGCTGAAAGATAAGTCGGCCCCCCTTCGCTCGCAGCCGCAGAGCCGCATCTGTCAGCTCGCGACCGCCCCTGCCGGGGTATCCGATGCGGCGTATACCCCCAATGCTCTCCAGTGCGGTGCGGCGGAAGGACACATTCGTGCTGGGCACGTGGTCCACTTCAATGGGGCGTCCAGGATCCGCCCCAAAATTATCCGTGAGATTGCCATTTGGCAGCAAGCACCCAATTTCGCTGATGCCGTTTGTCGCCTCACCCGGGATGCCGTTCGCCACTCGGCCACTCACGCCGGCCACGGATTCGTCCTCATAGGGCATCATCAGTTCGTTGAGCCAGCTTGGCTCGGCACGGGAAGTGTCGTCGATGAACACGACGACGTCACCTGCGCTTGCCGCAACACCTAGGTCATGAGATGGATTGCTCGCGCCCTCAGCAGGTTCGTCGGGAAGGAAGTGAAACTCGGGGAACTGTTGGCGAGCAGTTTGGACGGCCGGATCGTCCCACTGTGCGCCGACAATGAGCACCTCAGCTGGCTTGGTATCCAGGTCTTTGAGGTGCTTCAGACAGGCAAGGAGATCACCATGGTAGTTTCTCGCAACCACGATGACCGTGACGCTCAGCTTCGCTAGGCTCACTTCCCCACGCCCTCGGGAACGGTCACGAGGCGATACCATTCGCTGCGTCGCAATGGCGAGGTCAGCACGGATTGCCGGGGCCTGCGTTGGCGGCGTGCCCACCGTTGATAGACAACTGGTTGGGAATAGTCCTGGGCGTGTCCGGACCAACCGAACTTACGCCGGATCGTGGCGTGGTCTCGAACCCATGAGTAGTGAAGCACCGCTGATTCCGGGCTGATGACCTCATGAACTGTGCTTCCATGGTTATGGTGCGGATCGGTGTTCCACGGTCGGAGATCAACTCGATAGAGCGGGACCTCAGCCTGCCGTGCCTGCACAAGTTGCGTTCCTGCCCGGATCGCCAGTGGACCGGGGAAAGAAGCTGCTGGTCGGCCGAACCTGGTGCTGGCCTCCAAAAAACGCCCGGGCCCCACTTGCGCATATAGCCACCGCGACGGGTAGTCCATGGCGGATGCCCCGAGGGACTCAGCTCGGTGCAGCGACCGGAAAAACTGTTCTGGATCGAGCATGACCTCATCGGTATCCAACTGCAGTACCCAATCTGCGCCTTCAGATGCCAGATCCAGTGCTTGCTGCCGTTGATGGGTGTCATTGTCGAGGGGATCATGGTCGAGCCGGGCATAGGATCCTGGTGCATGGACGCACTTATTGTTTGTGTCCACCGTCTCGATCACGTCGAGGCACTCCTGGACAGGAATGGCAGTGCCGGTCCAGGAGACTGATGTCTTGTCATAGGACAGCACTATGCGGTCCACATGGTGGTAGTACGAGCGCAGGCTCTCGCTCAGGAAGTTCGGGTCAGCGACGAGCACATAAGCGGTGACGCGCATTAGATGTAATCCGCGAACTCACGTTCGTTCTTTTGGAAGACGAGAATGCCCAGAAAGAGGACGGCCGGCGCTGCCACAATGAGGGCGATGAACTGCCATGATGGCGGTGCCTCGGCTCCTAAGGTCGACCAGCGGAAGACTTCGAGGAACCACGTGATCGGGTTCGCTTCGAAGAACCACCGAATGTTCTGCGGAACGGCGTTCAGAGAGTAGGCGAGTGGGCTGGCATACATCAGCACCTGCAAAACCCAGGGCAGGACGTAGCCAACATCCCGGTATTTCACCAGGTAGGCCGCCGCCATTAGGCCCAGTCCAAGCCCGAGCATGAGAATCAGAAGGACCCAGACAGGCAGCAGGAGAATGGGCCAACCGGGGTTGATTCCGAAGATAAACAGCAGCGCCACCAGCAGTGTGAGGCTCACCAGGAAGTCGACGACAATCGACACGACGCTCGAGGCCGGCACAATAAGCCGAGGGAAAAACACCTTCTGTACGAGCGACTGATTGCTCACCATAGAGGTCGAGGCCTGGCTCACTGCCCCGTTGAACAGGTTCCAGGCCAGCATTGCGGCAAGAGTGAAGACGAAGGTCGGAATGCCGTCGGAATCTAAACCGGCGATAACTCCGAACACAATAGTAAAGACACCAGCTGTGACGAGAGGCTGAAGCAGTACCCACGAGATACCGAAAATGGTCTGCCGATAGCGGACGATGATGTCCCGTTGAGCCATTCGCACCGCCACTTCACGCGAACGCCAGATTTCGCGCCACTGGGGGAGGTTGAGCCGACCTGGCGGCGTGATCGAAGTGGGCTTAGGCTTCTGCACCTCAAGCCTCCTTGTAGTCGAAGTTGACGAAGACGAGCCCTTTTTCGGTGCCCGAAGATTCGGTGAATTCGGGATATGGCAGGTCGGGAAGGACCTCGAAACGCCACGCCCCCTCCCACGCGTCAAGAACGCCTGCCTGACATACGAAGACATCGACTGTGTACTGGCCCGGTTTTAGCCACAAGTCACGGATCAAGAGGTGCCCTTCATGGCGGTGGTTGGGGTCAAACCACTTGCCTACCAGCCGTGAGTCGCACTGGGCGATGACGGCTCCCTGATCATTGTTGATGTGGGCGGAGACGAAGTAGCTGCCAATCAGGTCTTTCGACGGCGGAGCTGCGAACCTGATGTCGATGTCGTCGCCTGATTTGACGAACTCGTCCTCCATAGAGACTCTCTCCAGGCGCAGCATTCCATTGCCTGGCCGAAGATCTGGATTCGATTGGGCAATGGCGAAACTCTCGAAGCTGTCCCGGTATGCCTCTAGAGTGCCTTCAACGGTGCCTGAGTAGGTTAACTTGCCGCGGTCCAGCAGCAGGGCGGATGTGCACAGGGCCTGCACTGTCTGCAGTTGGTGGCTGACATAGAGCACCGTGCGCCCACCTGAGGCCGCTTCCCTCATCTTGGCGATGGAGCGGCGTTGGAACTCGGCATCGCCGACGGCCAACACCTCATCAATGGCGAGGATTTCCGTTTCCAGATGTGCTGCGACGGAGAATGCCAAACGAACCTGCATGCCTGAGGAGTAGCGTTTCACGGGGGTGGCCAGGAATTTTTCGATACCGGAGAAGGCAACAATCTCGTCGTACTGCTTGCGGATCTCCTGGCGGCTCATGCCAAGAATCGCGCCATTCAAGAAAATATTTTCCTTGCCCGTCAGCTCGGGGTGGAATCCGGTTCCGACCTCCAGGAGCGAACCGATGCGTCCGTTGAGTTCAATCTTTCCCCGTGTAGGCCCCGTGACTCGGGTCAGGAGCTTCAGCAGAGTGGATTTGCCGGCTCCGTTACGGCCAACGATTCCGACTGCTTCGCCCTGAGGGATTTCAAAGGACACATCATCCAAGGCATCAAAGAGCGTGTACTTTGCCATGCCGGTGGATCGCAGCCACTGTATTGCTGCTTGCGCGGCAGTTGACGGGCGTTCTCCGTTAGCGCCGAGTCTGTAGGTTTTGCCCAGACCTGAAACACTGACCGCTGGTATTTGTCCCAAATTACGTCCCCCTCTAAGACACGAATAAGCCCAACTTATCGAGTTGTTGTCAAGGAAGCGAGTGCTACGGGTGTGTCGGCTTCCGGGACTGCGTCTTTGGGTTCGCCGCGCAGTGCGTGAAAGCTACTAGAATTCAGGGATGAACAGTGTGATGCCTCTGGTGAGCGTCATTCTTGCGACCAACAGAATAGGTCCTTTTTTTCCTGAAGCCCTCGCTTCAGTCGAGGCTCAGAGTTACTCAAATGTCGAGCTCATTGTGGTGGACGACGGCGCGCCAGAATCGGCTGAAGTCGATCTAGCCGTCTCCTCAATCACCAACGCGCGGGTTATTCACCAGGCGGCGGCAGGCGTGAGTGTGGCCCGCAACGTCGGCATTGCAGCCGCACAAGGCGAGTACGTCGCCTTTCTCGACGACGATGACCGCTGGGACCCTCGGCGCCTTGAGCTGCAGGTGGGGCATTTTCTTGCCACTCCTCACGCCGTGGCTTGTTACTGCGGGATGCGCACGATCAATCACGAGGGAGAGGTGCTGGCGCATGCGGATCAGGTCCCCGTTGCTGACCGCCTTGACATCGCGCGGCGCAGTACTGGGATCATCCTTCCAAATACCATGGTGCGGCGAGCCGCGCTGGTTGCCGCCGGAGGGTTCCATGCGGGAATCAGGCTGGCTGAAGACCTGGATCTAATGCTCCGCCTAGCTGAGCGTGGCGACTTCCTGTTCGAACCACAAGCCTTGGTCGACTACCGCAATCATGGAAGCAACACCACGCGTCGGCACCGAGACCTGGTGGAGAGCATCGAGCGGGTGCTTCGCCTGCACCGAGGCAATGCACACGAACGGGGAGACATCGACCTCGTTGAGGCGTTGGACGAGAGCCTGCGAAAGAACAGAAGGTTCGCGTGGTGGTCTGCTGGGCGCGCCGCGAAGGCTGAACTTCAGCACCGCCGTCCCTTCAAGGCCGCTGGGGAGTTCCGGTGGGCGCTCATGGCCGCACCTACTGGTCTGGTCGACGGCGGGCTGCGGAGTCTTCAGCGGATTCGGCGGCGGAGTTCAAAACAGCTGCCATAGCGGTCACTCTGTCGCTCCAGTCGGCCAGCTGAAAGGGGCCCACCTGCGCCGGTGGCTCAGCGATGAACTGAGCCACCGCATGGGGAAGATCATCGGAGGGCTGGATGACCACACCTGGTGTGTCCTCAAGTTCCCGGAAACCCGAAACAGGGGTGGCGGCGATTGGTCGTTCGGCAGCCTGATATTCATAGAGCTTGATGGGGTCGAGACTGTCAGTGAACTCATCCACCTTGTGGGGCACTACGAGCACGTCTGCGTGCTGGAGGTAGGCGGGAATCGTGTGGTGGGCCCGGGTGCCGAGGAGGCGGACGCCGGGCGCATGGTTCAACAGCGTGGTGTTCTCGGTGCTCAACGCGTTCGGGCCGACCAGGACTAGCGCGGCGTTCAGGGCGGCGAGTTGCCCCCCGATGCGCAGGCATAGATCCACATCCAGTCGGTCTTCGTGCAGGGTTCCGACGTACACAGCAGACCGGGAGTCTCCCATATCTGTAGGGCGGGGTAAGGGTTCGCGGTACCGTGCCACATCCACGGCATTCCGGATGAGTTCGATGGGCCGTACTCCTCCCTTGGAATGCGCAAGGTGGGGGGAGCACACCACAACTGCGTCACATCTCTGCACGAGCTTTTGGTCGTTGGTGACGATTCGTTGGTGCTCGCGCGGTGGGCGCTCGGCGGCCGCCCAATCATCGGTGATGTCATAGAGGGACGTCCAGTTGGTGGCGTGGACCATATGGGCCCAACCAGGGTCATTGATCCACAACACCGGTGATTTCATCCCCAGACGGTGCACGGCGCCGCGAACCCCGCGACGAAGCAAACTGTGGGCCCACGGGCCGACAGCGCGTGGCAACCATTTGGTGAGTTCGAGCCTATGCAAACGGCCACCGTATCCAGGGACAGGTATCAGACCCTGCCCGAGCTGCGCCTTCTGGCCAGTGCGGATCTGATGCAACGGATCACGGGTCGGCTCAACGAAAAGAACGCGATGCACTGTCTGTTGGCGTAGCAACCCGTCCACCAGAAACTGATTGCGCCGCCAGACATCGTCCCAGGGCTCGAGGGAACACACGATCAGATCCATGGTCACCGCTCTCCGACGCCGCCGGCACGGGGCGCCCTGGTATAGAACCGCAAGCGCCACTTCGCTCGGTCCCGAGTGTCCCCGCGGGCCACCGCAGCACGGGCCAATGCACCGGCGAGCACGGCCGCTCGGAACGAGAACTCCCCGGTCCGGCCGTAGTGCTTATCCATAAAAGCAAGAAGTGAGGTGTTGAACATCTCCATTCTGCGAACTGAATCTCCACCGGTGCCCGCGCCAACATGAGTGGCGGTGGCCTCAGACACTAAACCGGTTTTCCAGCCCCGTTTGACGGCTCGTAACTGCCAGTCGGTTTCCTCCGCGTAGAGAAAGAACCGCTCATCGAATCTTCCAACATCAGCCAACGCAGAGCCGCGAAGCAATAGCACCGAACCAATGATGAAGCCTGCACGGTTGTTAAGACGTCCGAGCCCGATCGCTTCGAGCCACGCGGCTCCGGGCCCTGGAAATGGCCAGGACACCCGTTCAGGGACCCCGGTTCTCGGGTGCTTCTGCACGGGAGCGACGCACGCCAGGTGCGGGTTTTCGTGCAACCCGACGTGCAGCGACCGTATGGATTCAGCGGTGACGGTGGCATCTGGGTTCAGTAGCAGGACATCGGAAGTGCTCAGCCCGCGCTGTTCCAGGGAGTCCAAGGCCATGTTCACCCCGGCGGCGAAACCAAGGTTGCCGCCGGGATCGATGTAGTGGGCACCATAGAGTTCCGCGACGTCGCGCGTCTCCGCAGAGGAGGAGTTGTCGACGATCGTGATGGAGAACCCGGTCAGGGGCCTTATGGCATCTGCCAGCGGTTCAGCTGGGCCATAGGCCACAACCACGATTTCTGGTGGAGCTTCGGGATTATCCACAGGTGTTAGCGCTTCCTGGTAGAACGTGAGTTGTTCAGTGGCTATCGAAGGCCAGTCGAACTGCTGGGCTCGGTGAAGTCCGGCATCTCTGAGGGTGGACCATCGGACAGTGTCCGTCACCACAGCTAGGGCTTCTCTGATGGCCTGGGGGTCTCCAGGTTCTACCAGGATCCCGGCGTCGGCCACCACATCCTGGAGTGCGCCGGTGCGACTGGCGATGACGGGGACCCCGGAAGCAAATGCCTCGATCACCACCCGCCCGAACTGCTCCAACCATCCGGGAGTGGGGAGCGATGGAACCACAAGCACGTCGAGCTCCCGGTAGAAGTCTGGCAGCTGATCACCCAGATGACCTCGAAAAGCAACCTGATCAGCGATGCCCAAGGTGTCAGCCAGCGCCTCCAATTCGGGGCGTTGAGGACCATCACCGGCGATGTCTAGCTGATACTGGGGCGCCTCCGAGATTGCGGTGAGCAAGACGTGCGCGCCCTTGTGGGATTCGAGGCGGCCAGCGAAGCCGACGCGCACCGGAGTCTGCGGCCGCTGACGTTCACTCGGGGTGAAGACACTGACATCTGTGCCTAGGCCAATTAACCGCGCCGGAGCGCGTAACCCTTTCCGTTGCAGAATCTCCCCAGCCTCACTGTTGCAGACGTACACCCCGGCGGTCCTGCGCAGTGCGTAGCGCTCAAACCAGCGGAAGGGGACCGGGTAACGCTTATAAATGTTCTGCGCAGAGTAGAGAACAAAGGGTGTCCGAAGTCCGCGCAGCCGTCGCATGGCAAGCACTTGAGCCGCAGCCAGGGAGAACGGCTCCTCGTGGAGATCGATGAGATCCCACCGCTGCCCGAGCAGCTTCCAGAGAGGCACAGGTGAATAGACGAAAGCGTTGGGATGTGTCCCGAATGTGCGCACGCCTGTGACGAAATGATCCTGGCCTGCGTGGAGGTCAATGTTCTTGCCGCCCTCATTCCAGCGTTTGGCGGACACCAGAGTCACATCGACGTGTTGTTTGCGCAGTTCACGTTCCCGTTGCCGCCAAGGAGTCACGACGCCGTGATGGGCGACCCTAAGGACACGCATGGCATGAGTCACCGCGCCTGTCATCCTGTCCCCCCGCAGTTCGCCAATATCAGACTATGATGACACAGACCACCATTTTCTCACCGAATGGACGAAGCGAGGTCCCGTGGTGCACCAGACTCGACTGATGCCTCAGGATCACACTGCCCCGCAGTCTGGCGCGGAACCTCAGCGGAATTCTGATGAGATCTCGATGATTTTTGTCTGCCGGGCCAATCGTTGCCGGTCACCGCTTGCTGAACACATCGCCCGCCACCGGGCCTCGCAGTGGGGGCTGGCGGTCAGCACCTCATCGATGGGTTTTCTAGCTTCAGGTGCTCCTACGCCACCTGCTGGTGTTCAAGCAGCGGCTGAGCAGGATATTGACCTGTCGAGGCACCTGAGTCAGCAATTGGACCCTGAACAGTTGCGGGACGCGGATGTCATTCTGGCATCAGGACGAGCTGAAGCTCGTGACCTGGTGGCAAAAATGCCTGAACTTTGGCCTCGTGTCTTCACCCTGAAACAGTTCGACGCTCAGCTTGGCGCGGATCCGATCTCATCGGAGGAGGGCTTTTCCTCCTGGGTCCTCCGGTCCGGAGAGTCGCGATCACGCAACGTGCTTTTGGGCAGTAGCTCCAGGGACGACATTGCCGACCCGGTGGGAAGGCCCCCTCGGATATGGCGGAGGACAATCCGGGAGCTTGATGAGCTGATCCGCAGCGTGCTCGGGCGTTCCGCGGGAGCTATCCCCAGAGCGGAAGTCTGATACAGATGACGAATGTGAGTGTCCGCCCCGGCGTAGGGGGCAGCACGCGACGTTCTGTGGGCAGCATCGCAGCTGCCATGACGGGGGTCTTCGCCCTGGTGGCTCTCTGCGCGGCGCTGGGCGTGGTCACTGTCGAGTTCGAAACCTTGGCTCTTATGCTCGCGATCGGTATCCTCGCGATCGGCCTTGTGTCCACCGATATCGGAATCCTGCCGGTCCTTGCGTTTCCCGCCACGCTCGTGATGGTGCGGACCGGGCCGCTGAGCGTTTCAGACTTGGTGCTGGCAATGGCGATCCTCCCGGCGCTCTTGCTCTACCGCCGCAGCGACACAGCGCCCATGCGGAACTTGATGTGGGCAGGTGTCGCCTACCACGTCCTTCTCATACCCACGCTGCTGATGAACGTCTATGTGGAAAACTTCCTGGAATGGTTCCACACCATTGCACTGGTCATGGGGGGACTCGCAGTGGGTTGGGTGGTGGGACGTCAGGGGTATGCCCGGAGCGCGCTGACCCTGTACGTGGTGGGATGCGTCGGCATCGCGGTTGCCGCCATTTTTACTGGGCTGCTGATGTTCGCCCAAGGAGGGTCCTTCGGCCCCGTATATCTACCCGCTCTGCACAAGAACTTCATCGGCAATAGCTTGGCCTTCGCGTTCCTCATGCTCTGGATACGCCCGGCGTGGCTGCGTTGGAATAGGCAACTAGCGATTCTGGCCATGGTGGTTTGCGCAGGAGGCATCGCGGCCTCCGGAGCAAGGCAAGCGATGGTCTCAGTGATCGTTGTCATCGCCGTACTGGCGTTGCGCAGCCGCTCACGCGGAGGGGGAAGAGGGCGGCTTCTGCTGTTAGCCCTCATACCCGCGATTTTTCTCATCTGGAACTCTGTCAGCGCGCAGTTCGAAGAAGACAACCCCTTCAACTCTGCGGCTCAACGACTTGAGTGGTTCGGCGAATCGCTCGAGGTGTGGCAACATTCTCCGCTCTTCGGCGTGGGACTCCGCTGGTGGTACACCGGTAACTACCCAGGGTTCCAGCCGCCCAATGGCTTCTTGGAGATGCTCTCCTCAGCCGGCGTCGTCGGGCTGCTTGCTTTTCTGATTCTCTGTGTTGCCAGCCTATGGGTGGTGTTCAAACTTCCGCCGCGGTACGGGCAGATTGCCTTGGCCGTTATGCTCGCACGTTTTGTCCAGGGGCAGCTTGATCTCTTTTGGGTGGCAGGGCAAGCCTCAATACCGTGGATGGTCGCGGGCCTGGCGATCGGCGTGATGGCGCTGGAGCGAGCAAACGGGGTTCCGGAGGCCATGCCCACAAGGGATCGACGTGCCCAAGGGATCCCATGGCGAGGGCGGCCCCCGGCCCGCAGGAACGATTCGTGAGGCCCCTGGTGCACGCGATCACCCCTGGTGATCATTTTTCTCCACAGACTGGTAGCGCTGTGCCCACCGTGATTGATGCGCTGGCCCGGTCAGCACACCTGGACGACCATGCAGGACCCCAGAGCGTTCTTGTGGCGAAGGGAACATACCCAGAGCGCTACGACTCAGTGGCCGCAGTCGAGTACCACCAGAGAATGGCGCCGAGTCGGCTTCAGCGAGGAGCCGACCTGCTCGCCGGCCGGCTCAGTGGGGCCCGTCCGTTCCAGCAGCGAAACCTCCACGCGATGCTGACTGAGCAGCACATATGGCCGCCATCAATTGTCGTCGCCCATAACCTGATCCAGCTGGTACCGCTGGTGGACGCTGACCGTCACCAGGCTGTGCTCTATGCCCACAACGATTTGTTCCGAACCTACAGCCGACGTGAGGCCGCCAAAGTTCTCGACTCAGTAGGGCCGATCGTCTCCGTCAGTGAATTCTTGGCTGAGCGGATTCGCCAGCGGCTCCCCGGGCCACTGCAGCAGCGGGTCGTGGTGGTCCCCAACGCGGCAGATTGTGAGACGTTCACCCCCCGTGCGGCAGAGGGCACCGCCGAATCTGGCCCGCTCAGGGTGGCTTTCGTGGGCCGTGTGGTCCCAGACAAGGGAGCCGATGTGTTGTTACGGGCCGCGGCTCTGCTGAAGGATCCAGACCTAGAGATCACGGTGGTGGGCAGCACAGGCTTCGATCGTGGGGCCGAATTGTCCTCCTTTGAACGCACACTCCGCGAATTGGCAGACGGGCTGAAGGTGCCCGTGTCTTTCCGCCCCTTCACGGACCGGAACGCTCTGCCAGGACTTTTGCGGTCCCAGGACGTTCTTGCTGTGCCTTCCCGGTGGCCGGAGCCATGGGGTCTCACCGTTTCAGAGGGTCAGGCCGCGGGGCTTGTGGTGCTGGCGAGCAATATCGGAGGTATCCCGGAGGCGATTTCGGACCACAGCCACCTGGTCCCACCAGATGATCCTGAAGCGTTGGCTGAACAGCTCCAGCGGTTTCTTGCTGACCGTGAGCTACTCGCTGAACACAGCCGTTCCGCACGCGCCCACGCTGAAGCTCATGACTGGCGCGAATCGTGGCGCATATTCCAACGGCACTTAGCGAAGGCGATGTGACGAGGTCTACTCAGGGGGAGTTATGACAAGAGTCGTTCAGATTGTGCCCGAACTGCGCACCGGCAGCGGGGTGGAGGCAGTGGCTTACCACCTTGAGCAGGAGTGGGCGAAGCTGGGGGTAGACACCAGCCACTTCACGCTCGCAGATGCTGGGGGAGGGTGGCTCCCCGAAGCCGGAACCGGCTTAGGAGGAAAACTCACGCTAGCAACGAGGGTCGTGTGGTTCTCCACTGTGGGGACTATTCGGGCACGGCGGATGATGACCCGGCAACCGGAAGGCACTGTCATTATTTGCCACAACGACGCCCTGGCTGGAGATGTCTACGTCAACCACGGCATTACCGCAGAGGCGATGAAGGCTCGTGGCAACCGGTTCGCGCGCATGGTGCGCAATCCGCTTCACCTCTTCGTCTGGGTCCGCGACGCACTCCGGTTCGCCGCCGGAACTCACCAAGTAGTGGTCAATCTCAGCGGTTCCGAAGAAGAGGCCCTCCGGCGCAGCTACCCGAGCATCCGGTCACGGACGGTGATCATCGGCAACGGTGTCGATACTGACCGCTACCGGCCTGACCCCGACTCAAGGGCCGCCACGAGGGCCAGTCTGGGCATTGACCCAGGTGCGGATGTGGGTGTGTTCGTAGGACACGAATACTCCCGCAAAGGACTACCGCAGATCTTGGAGGCCATGACCGGGTTGCCGGATTTTGTGCTGCTGGTGGTGGGTGGGTCCACCGACATGATGGAGCACGCGAAAGCCGAAGCAGCCAGCCTGGGGGTCGCTGACCGAGTGCGTTTCCTTGGACAGCAGCCAGACCCGCGGCCCTACTTTCACGCAAGCGATGTCTTTGTGTTCCCGAGCGCGTACGAATCCTACGGTCTGGTGATCCTGGAAGCCTTGGCCTGCGGAGTACCCGTTGTTGCTACAGCTGTTGGTTGCGTACCTGATGTGCTCACAGAAGGCGTCAACGGTGCCATTGTCGCCCCGGGAGGGGAATCCGTCCGGGAAGGCATTCGGCGGTGCCTGGCCGGGGATCGGCAGGCACAGGCGCAAGCAGCCAGAGAGACCGCAGAAGACCACTCGTGGACTGCGCTCGCCAGAGAGTACCTCGAGCTCTTCGACTCGTTACGTGGAGGATCCCGATGACGCGACCGCTTCAGGTAGTACACGCCATCCGCTCCAGCGGCTTCGCCGGCGTTGAACGGCATGTATGTGTGCTCGCTCGAGCCCAGGCAGAGACAGGAAACCTTGTCACCGTTATCGGAGGTGACCCTGAGCGCATGTCACAGGCGCTGCAGGGCGCAGACGTGCGATTCCTACCCGGTGAGACGGTACGAGCGGTCACCAAGGCCATTGCGCGCAACGCCCGCGAAGCCGACATCGTGCATTCTCATATGACGGCTGCTGAGTTCGCCGCCGCCCTGGCCTCCCTCGGCCCGACGCGGCGTCGTCCACTCATCGCCACCCGCCACTTCGCAGCCCCCCGAGGGCAGAGCAGATTTGGGCGTGTGGTCGCCGGGTTCATTTCCCGCCGGGTCAGTGCGCAGATCGCCATCAGCCAGTTTGTTGCCGACCGTGTGGAGGGCAGCTGTGAGATCGTCTACCCCGGAGTGCGGGCCATGGAGACACCGCAGGTACTACGTGAACCAGTTGTCCTGGTGGTGCAGCGGTTCGAAGCAGAGAAACGCACCGACGTCGCAGTGGAGGCGTTCGCCCGGTCTGGACTCGCTGACCAAGGGTGGCGCCTGAGGCTCGCTGGCGATGGGTCACTCCGTGACGATCTGGAACAACAGGCCAACGACCTCGGCATTGCCGAGGCAGTGGACTTTCTCGGCATGCGCTCCAATATCCCAGAGCTCATGGCAGGTGCCTCCCTGATGGTCGCGCCATGTCCCATTGAAGGACTCGGCCTCGGAGTTCTAGAGGCCATGGGAGCCTCATTGCCAGTGGTCGCGAGCAAAGCCGGTGGGCATCTGGAGACACTGCCCGATGAGGCCCACCGATACTGTTTTCCCGCCAATGACGCAGACGCAGCTGCTCGAGCTATCGAAGAGCTCGCTGCAAGTCCCGAACTGAGGAGGAGACTGGCCTCCCAGGGGTTGCAACGGCAGCAGGAACACTTCACCCCCGCCGCTCAAGCGGCTAGCACTGCGCAGATTTACGACGCCGTCCTCTTCCAGAAAGCGAGCTGACCGTGCCTGCCACCCGCGTCGCGATCCTAGGGCACACGGCACAACTCGGGGGCGCAGAAATCGCGTTGTTGCGCCTGGTGGATGCACTTCCTGAGACCTGGAGCATCACGGTGGTGCTGTTTTCCCATGGCGCGCTGGAAACGGAACTGCTCCAGCGTGGGGTCGCCGTGGAAGTCATGCCACTCGCTGCCCAAACCGTGACGCAAGGTCGCGCAGAACTGACCGATCCGCGTGTGCTGGCACGTTCGGTGCGCGATTCTGCAGCATTCACAGGTCAGCTCGCTCACCGCCTCTCCGACCTAGGTGCGGAACTGGTCGTAGCAAACTCGCTCAAAGCGGCAGTTCTGGGATCCATTGCCGCCCGCCGAGCCCGGCTTCCTTGGGTGTGGCACCTTCATGACCGGCTCAGCTCTGACTACCTACCCGCACCTGTCGTCACAGCTCTGCGCATGTTGGGGCGCACCGCACGCCATGTGGTGGCCAACTCTCAGCAGACGGCTCGTTTGACCCGACTTCCACCGCGTCGTGTATCGGTGGCGTACCCCGGGCTGCCAGAGGCGTCGTTTACCCAGGAGCATCCGCAGTCCACACCTCCTGTATTTGGTCTGCTGGGCAGAATCAGCAGCACCAAAGGACAGTTGGAGTTCGTCCAAGCAGCGGCGCTGGTGGCCGTAAGACATCCCACTGCAGAGTTCCACATTGTTGGCGAAGCGCTTTTCAATGACCAGGATTACGCGGAACATGTGCGGAAACTCCCAAAGACACTCGGCATCGACGGCCGTGTGCGTTTCCTTGGCTGGACGGCGAACCCAGCCCAAGAGCTGGACCGGTTTACGGCGCTGGTTCACGCCTCTCCAGTGCCGGAGCCGTTCGGACAGGTCATTGTCGAAGCGATGGCACGCAAAGTGCCGGTCATCGCTACCGTGGGAGGAGGCGTCGCAGAAATCCTCACTGAGGTATCAGACCCTCCCACCGTGGAGCCTGGCAACGCCCTGCGCACCGCGAATGGTCAGCTGGTCGCACCCCAGGACCCCACGGGTCTGGCCGCGGCAATGAACTGGGTCCTTGATCATCCGGCGGAGGCCTCCATACTGGCACAGACCGCGGCAGAGTCGGCCGTACGCAGATTCTCCATTGCCTCCACGGCGGCCGTCTGCACCGCGGTGTGGAAAAACGCCATAGCTGGGCACCACTAGAGGACCGCAGACGCCGACCTGGGATATCCTGCTCTTCGGACAAGCTCTGTCCTCCCGGGAGGTGGCAGGAAAAATGTCAGAACAGCCAAGACACAGTGTCTGCGTGGTCACCTACGAACGCCCTGAGTTCCTCAGGCGCTGCCTCGAGGCCCTCGCATCAAACGTCGCCGAGGACACTCAGGTGGTTGTTGTGGACGCCTCAGCGCAGAGCCAGCAGGGTACTGCGCGCAGCGCGTTTGAATCAGTTGTCTACGTTCACGCGCCCCAGCTTGCCGGTTGGATGACTCGTTCGAGGAACGAGGCGCTGCGGTGGGCAACCGGTGGCGTGGTGAGTTTTCTGGACGACGACGTCGTCGTGCGTCCCATGTGGCAATCAGCGTTGCTAGAAGCCTTCTCTGACCCCAGTGTTGAAGCGGTCTCCGGACGCACCTGCAACGGAATCGACGGTGAGGAGCGTTACGACCAGCCCATTGGACGCCTGCGGGAGGATGGCACTCTCACGGAGGGGTTCGCGTCACTACCGGAAGGGCCGGTGGAGGTCGAACACGGCATCGGAGCCAATATGGCGTTCCGCCGATCGGTGCTGGCCAGGCTCGGTGGCTTCCGCGACGATTACCCAGGCACAGCTTTGAGAGAAGACACGGATATCTTCCTGAGAATCATTGCGCTCGGCGGACGCGTGCTCTTCGCCCCCGAGGCTGCTGTGGATCATCTTCCGGCGCCCCATGTGCGAGGAGCACGGTTCGACACTCGCTACAAGCTCTACGGCCGGCGCAATCATATGGTGCTGCTCGCCCGGAACCGTGGCATCGGCTCATCAACCCTGCGGCGCTGGACGCTTCTGCAACTGCAGGACGTGACCCGTGCGCCCGGGGTGAAGGGGAAGGTGCAGCGCCTTGGCGTCACCCTGTGCGGAATCGGCTGGGGTACTGGGGCCATGATGCGTTCGGCTCGTTGGCGGCCGCTTCCACCGGAACGTCAGGATGCCTCTGCGCGTCAGTTGCGTGAACTCTTGTCATAACCGGGGGCGCTTTCGGGAAGAAGTACCCAGCACGCCGCGGCGAACATCCCGAATAGTGCGCCCACCGCCAGGGCCGCCCGCGGGTCACCAGGGATAAAGACGTTCGGGAAGACAAGCATCACTAACGACGCCGCCCCCGCCACACTTGCCACCAGCAACCCCCACCTCACCGCATAGCTGGTTTTACGACGGGGCCGTGTCAGTGCGAACACGGCGCCGGCGATGAGGATACCTCCGAAAGTGTCACTGGGTCTGTGGGCAAAAGTCGCCATAGAAGCATAGGAAGCTGCCGTCACCGTCACAACAGCCATCACGGCAACGGGCCAGCGCCAGCGATTCTTCTGCGGGACGAGCCTGAGGCACACCAACACCAGGACACAGAGTGCGGCCACGTGACCGCTCGGCCACGTGTTGTAGTCATACGATTCGACCCCCAGCTCTGGGCGCCACAGAACGCGCCTGAGCAGCGTCGCGCCACCGGCAGCGAGGACCGAACATAGAAAGGTCACCATCACCAGGCGCCACTGTCCCCGGATGAGTGCCACAACCCCTAGCACCACTGCGATGACGCTGAACACGGCGATGCTCCCGGTCCGCAGGACTCCGAAGATGCGCAGTTGGAGTTCCACGGGCATGTGAAGGAAGTTGGCCCCCAGGGCTGCGGCGTCGATCTGTTGTCCCAGTTGAAGCAGAACAAAAGCAATGTAGCAGGCCACCGCAGCAAGAAAATACGTGGCCGCGCTGATGAAATTCCACGGTAGGGGCTTAGTCACGGGAGCTCGCCACGACATCCTGGAGATGTCGGACAAAGCGCGCTTTACCGAATTTCTCTGAGTGAGCAGTGATCCGCTCGCGGTCCCATGGGCGATCAATGAGAACAGAAATAGCGTTGCGGATGGAGGCGTCGCTGGGGTCTTCGAAGAAGACGCCGTTGACCTCGGGATCGATAGTGTCCAGATATCCTCCCGCGTGAAGTGCAGCGGTAGGTTTTCCAAAAGCTGCCGCTTCCAGGGGAGTCAGTCCGAAGTCTTCGAAGGAGGACGCAACGAGCCCGACGCTCGCGGAGTACAGCCAGCGGAGCACTTCCTCCGACACGCCTCCCATGACATGAGAATCCGGTGAGTTCTTGGTGAGTTCGCGCAGCCGGGCTTCATCCGGTCCTCGACCGACCACAACCAGCCCGAGACCGTCGACGCCTTGGACGGCACGAATCACCGCATCAACGTTCTTATAGGGAAGCAGACGAGCGACACAGAGAACGAACGGTCTCTTGATGGGAAGGGATTCCGTAGGGCCTTCCGGGTCCATGGCAGGAGGGGGCGGCAGCACCTCGGCCTCAATGCCGTAGGCATCTGCCACAGCCTCTCGGACTACGGTGGAATTGACCAGATAGCGGTCAGCTTCAAGCGCTCGCCGAGTGTCCCAGGCCCGCAGCGATGGTGACATCAGTCCCAGTGCGGCGGAGGCCAGGAGGTGCCGTGCCTTATGCGGCAAGCTGCCGTCAAAGGAGCCGAGGTAGCGTTCCTTCTGGTAGAGCCAACGAGCTGGAGCATGACAGTAGACCACCTTCTTGCCTGTGGTCGGCATCGCGTGGGCCCACCCTGAAGAACTCGCCAGGACGACGTCGGCATCGATCTTCATAGTGGACACACCAGGAGCTAGGAACGGCAACGCCAGGCGGTGGTTTCGTCTGAGCAGCGGTATCCGGTTCAGCGCGGATGTTCGTACATCGAGTTCTCGGAAGTCGTCGAAGGTTCCATCCGGATCGTACAGTGAGGTGAAGAGCGGCGCGTCAGGGAAAGCTGACGCCATAATCGCGGCAACCCGTTCAGCTCCGCCGCGTTGGGTGAGGTAGTCGTGCGCCAGCGCCACCGGTGTACGAGTGTTCATCATCGTTGCTGCCCTATCTGGTCGGCCGATTCAGCTTCTGGCGGGTTGAGTGGGTCTCACCGAAGGGCTTTCCACACCCGAGAATGGCCGTCAATGCAGCGTTGCCAAGTGAAATCCGCGGCCCGGGACATGGCGCGTTGGCGGAGTTGATGGACATCGCTGCCCTCGGCTACCGCGTCCAGGACACCTTCGGTGATGCCTTCTGCGGTGGGCTGCACCAGCAAGCCTGCGTCGCCGACAATCTCTGGAAGCGCCGAGGTCTCCGCGGCCACGACTGGGACTCCCGCCGCCATCCCCTCGAGTGCAGGCAGGCCGAATCCTTCATAAGTGGATGGCACCACCACAGCTGCTGCGCTGCCCACCAGCGAAGGCATCAGCGCCTCTGGTTGACTGCCGAGCAGTCGTACCCCGGGAAGGCCGGAGAATAGGCTGGTGCGCCGGGGATGTGGCGGCCCAGAGAGCGCCAGCAGAAGGTCAGGGCGGGACTGGTGGATGACTGGCCAGGCTTCCGCCAGCGCCTTGAGGTTCTTGCGTTCGGAGGCGCCCCCAAAATGCAGGACGTAGGGGCGGTCCAGGCCCAGGCGCTCCCGTTCCTGGTCCTCTAGCGGCGGCGGGTTGAAGAAACGGCCATCGACTCCGTTGTAGACCACGACGGGGTTGCGCACACCGAGAAGTTCCTGCACCTCGTTGGCTGAGAATTCGGAAACACAAATGACAGCATCGGCGCGCTGTGCTTCCTCGACAGCTGCCTTAATGGGAGATGCCTCATCGTTGAATCGCCAGGCCACGGTGTCGTGGATGGTTGCCATATCCGGGCCCGGGCCGGGGGGAAGGAGCAGGTCCATACGGTGAACGATCGCGTCCTTAGAGCCGTATATGAGTTTGCCTAGCATTTTGCGTTGGCCTAGTGAGGCGTTTTGCAACCAGTTCATGGGTAGCCGGCGGTTACCTGACAATGGAGAGCGCATGGATCGAGCCACAACCTCGGACACCTTCCATCCAGGCATCGAAGCGGGTGCCGCTGCGCTGATTTCACGCTGGTAGCGCTCGGCGCCCATCGGCGTATCGGACGCAGTGGTTGCCAGGATTAGCCTTGACATGGAGCTCCCCTTCTTGCCGCTGAACCGCAGCTGCCCGCGAGTCGACATGCACCGCAAAGCTGGCCAGTACCATTAGCTTAGTTGACGTCGGCGGGATGAACAGGGGAACTGAATGCGAATCGCCTTGATCGCCAGCTCCTTTTTGCCGCGCAAAGGTGGCGTGGAGGAGCACGTCGCTAATACTGCGCTACAGCTTAGGGCCCTGGGCCATGAGGTGGTGGTCTGGGCGGCTGACCAAGGTGATGAGGTGCCCCGAGATTTTCAGGGGATCCCTCTGCGGTACCTTCCTACGCCTTTGCCCGCTCGTGCAGCCGGCCCGGCAGTCCGATTCCTCGCTTCAGCGCCGCGGGCATGGACCCAGTGGCTGCGTGCGTGGCGCCGGGATGCCCCTGACATCCTCCACCTGCACTGTTTCGGCCCCAACGGGCTCTACGCCACAGCACTTTCCCGCCTCACCCGGACACCCCTTGTGCTCAGCAACCACGGTGAGACCTTTTCCGATGCCCACGGTGCGTTCGACCAATCTGGCTTGCTCCGCCGTGGTCTGAGGGCAGGATTGACACGCGCGGAAGTGGTGACATCGTGTTCGCAGTTTGCAGCTGCTGATCTCGAACGCTTCGGGATCGACCCTGGGGAAGTCCAGGTGGTGTTCAACGGGATCAATCTCCATGAAGCCGCCGACGGTTCGATTCCTGAGCTCCCAGAAAGGTACGTGCTTGGGGTTGGTCGACTGGTCGGGACCAAAGGCTTCAGCAACCTGATCCGGGCATTCGCAGCGATCGCCGACCACCCGACCGCCGCCGGCGTGCACCTTGTCATCGGAGGTGAGGGCCCGGAGGCCGACCAGCTGGCCAAGCTGGCCGCCGAGACGGGGATAAATGATCGAATTCACCTTGTGGGGCGGCTTGACCGACCACAGGTGGGGACGGTGATGGCCAATGCGGAAATTCTGGTGGTGCCTAGCCTGGTCGAGGCTTTCGGCATCACGATCCTGGAAGGGTGGAGGGCTGGAGTGCCAGTGGTCGTCACCAGGCATGGAGGCCCTCCAGAGTTCGTCGAAGACGGGGTGAGCGGGATCCTCATCGATCCCGAGGATGTGGTGACCATGGGTGAACACATCTCTGGGTTACTCGCTGATCAGCAGCGCCGTGGAGTAATCGGAGCCGCGGGTGCCGAAGCAGTCAAAGACTTCACGTGGGAGAACGTGGCCCAGCGCTACCAAGAGATGTACGACGCCGTCGGCCCCACCTAACTTGCCCACCGCACCGTCACATAATTTTCGCGATCCACCTAAGGTTCACCTTCCTTTTAATTTGCTAACATATTGATGTGCAAATTAATCACGCGTCTGCTGCGCTGCGGACAGAGTCGGTATCGGTCTCCTACGGAGCCGCCGCCGTCGTCGTCGATGCGAATATCGAACTGTCTCCAGGCGGCGTCACGGCCCTCATCGGTCCCAACGGCAGCGGCAAATCCACACTTCTCCGCGGGATCTCTCGGCTTGCCGACTCCACGGGAACCGTCACCCTGGACGGTGTGGACACCGCGGAACTGTCTCCACGTGCTTTCGCTAAGCGGCTGACTGTCCTTGCTCAACAGCGCCCCACCCCAGGGGGTCTGACGGTCACCGAAGTTGTTGAACTGGGAAGGCACCCGCATCGCCGGCGATTCAGCCGTGTGGACGCTGGTAGCCACCGAGCAGTAGAGCGTGCCATCGCACTGACAGGCTTGGATCCTCTGCGCGACCGGCCGGTCACTGAGCTCTCAGGGGGTCAGCTTCAACGAGTCTGGCTCGCCACGTGTCTGGCGCAGCAGACCGATGTCCTGCTTCTGGACGAACCGACCACCTTCCTGGACCTGAAGCATCAAATGAGCTTGCTGGATGTCATCCGTGACCTCGCCGATGACCACGGACTGACGATCGGCGTGGTGCTGCACGACCTGGAACAAGCAGCCGATATCGCCGACCAGGTAATCCTGGTCTCGGAAGGACGCATTGTCGCTAAGGGAACTCCTGCTGAGGTGATGACCGCGGAAAGGCTCACCAAGATCTTTGGAGTGACCATTGATGTCGCCTCAACACCTTCTGGTGACATGACGGTCCGCGCCCGCCGTTCTGGCCGGAGGCTCGGTCACCGTGTGGAGGACCGGGTAGAACCTGTCTTGCTTTCTGCCTGAGTTTCACCCACCTCCGTGTCTCCCTGGTCTCACTTTTTCTGTGCCCATTACCGAAAGGAACCCCGCCCATGATGAAGCCCTCCACGAGCCTGCACAGAGTGACGGCCGTTGCCGCCGTTGCCCTCCTGGGCCTGACTGCCTGCGGAACCACTGATGTCGAAGAGACAGAGAACGGAGCAGAGCCCAACGACTCCGGGCCTGTCACTGTCACCGACTACCGCGGCGAAGAAATCACCCTCGATGCCCCGGCGCAGCGCGTGGTTACCCTCGAGTGGGCGCAGACGGAGAACGTGGAGGTTCTTGGAGGCCGCCACGTGGGAGTCGCGGACCTAGAAGGTTATGAAACCTGGGCTACAGCTGCCTCAGTTGATGACGACGCCGCCGATGTTGGCATCCGCACCGAGCCCAGCCTTGAAGCTATAGGCCAAGCAGATCCGGACCTCATTCTGGGAGTTGATGTCTCCGTTCCTGAAGGCCTTCTCGAAGACCTGGAAGAGATCGCGCCTGTCGTACTGCAATCCGGTGCAGACGCCGCGGACCCGCTGGGCAACATGGAAGAGAACTTCTACATGACGGCAGAGCTCCTTGGCGCCGAAGACCGCGCCGACGAGGTCTGGGCTGAGTTTGAGGAGACCCGGGACAACTCAGCCGAGGCCATTGCTGAGGCCGGAGTTGAGGGCACGCCTTTCGTGCTGGTCTACCCCACCGTGGAAGGCAACACCGCCACGTTCCGAATGCACGGCCCCGGAGCCCTGGCCCAGACGCTGGGAACAGAGATCGGCCTAGAATCCGCATGGGAGGACGAAGGCGACGAAGCTTTCGCGATCAGCCAATCAGATGTCGAGGGTCTGACCTCACTGGATGATGAGACCATCCTGTACTGGTGGACCACAGCTGCCGATCCTGCCGACCCGTTCGAGCCCCTGGAGGACAACTCCGTCTGGACCTCTCTCGGATTCGTGGAGAACGAGGCCATGCACCCGGTGGAGGGAATCTGGATCTACGGCGGGCCCGCCTCAGCTGGCCAATGGATGGAGTACCTCACTGAGACAGCGATCGAGACTGCCGAACAACAGTGACCTCGGTGAAGACTGCCGACGCCGTCGCGCCTCGGATTTCTGAGGCATCAGCTAGGGCGAGGTGGGTGGCTGTGGGGGCGATACTCCTCGCAGCGGCAACGCTGGTGATGCTCTCAGCAGTCCATCTCACCCAGGGCACTTCAGCAGCATCGCCTTGGGACCTGCTCGCGGCAGTCTTCACCACTGGCGACGCCGAGGCAACGGCTGGTCTGCGGGCGCTCGCCCTCGATTCACGGCTGCCGCGCCTGGTCGGAGGGCTCGTGGTCGGGGCAGCTCTGGGCGTTGCCGGCTGCGCGCTGCAGGCGATGACGCGAAACCCCTTGGCCTCACCCGACACGCTGGCGGTCAATGCCGGGGCTCATCTGGCTCTTACGGGAGCCGCGGCGTTCGGGATATCGCTTCCGGTACTGAGCTCGGCTGCGCTGGCATTCCTCGGCGGGGGCATTGCTGCGGGGATCGTGTTGACCCTGGCGGGGTTTTCAGAGCATGCGCCCATTCGGCTCGTTCTCGCCGGGACCGTGGTTGCCATGGGCCTGGCCTCAGTGACTGCGGCACTGCTGATGCTCTACGCGCAGTCCACCCAGGGGCTGTTCCTCTGGGGTTCGGGGACGCTCAACCTTTCCGGGATTTCCGGTCTGCTTCCCCTGCTTCCAGTGGTGCTTGCCGCAGCTATCGCCCTGGTGATGCTCTCACGGAGCACTGATGTGCTTTCGCTGGGGACCGACACCGCTCAGTCGATGGGCGTCAACGTGGCGTTCTTGCGCGGAGCATTGTTGATCTGCGCGGTTGTTCTCTCAGCAGCTGCGGTCACAATGGTTGGACCACTGGGCTTCGTGGGGCTCTGCGCCCCTGCCATTGTCCGGCTCGCTTCGGCCAAAGTCATCAGGTTTGGGCGATTCTCCTGGGCCTTGGGAGCCTCAGCCCTGGCAGGGGCACTCATTGTCATCGGCGCCGATGTGGCCGTTCGTGCCTTGGTCTTCGCAGTTGCCGGACCCAATCTAGCCGTGGCGATCCCCACCGGGGTGGTCACATCATTGGTGGGGGCGGTCTTCCTGGTGGTGCTTGCACTACGGCTGCGCAGCGCAGGCGGCAACCAGGAGATCTCCGCGTTGCCGCTGCCGCACCGCATCACCCTCAGCCGAAGAGTTGTGCTGAGCTCCGCCGCGGTGGTGCTGCTGATTGTGCTGATCGGCGCGGGTCTGTTGCTGGGGGACTGGTGGTTGCGCATTGGGGACATTCAGCTGTGGCTCAGTGGTGAGGCAGCTCGTTCGATCGACATCACCTTGAACTTCCGCAGTCCCCGAGTCGCCGCTGCAGTGCTGGGCGGCGCAGTGCTCGCCATCGCAGGGGCCTTAGTGCAGACCGTGACACGTAACCCGCTGGCTGACCCCGGGATCCTCGGCGTTGCGGCAGCAGGGGGAGCTGGGGCCATCGTCGCGCTGATTCTCTTCAGCTCTTCGGCGTGGACCATGTCCGCAGGAGCCGCAGCAGGTGCCGCACTGGCGGGCCTGATTGTTTTCCTGCTCGCCGGCTCCCACGGCAGCTCACCGGAAAAGGTCGTACTGGTCGGCATCGGGGTCATGACGGCTGCTCAGGCCATCACACAGCTGCTGATCGCCACAACGAATCCCTACAACCAGGCCATGGCAATCTCTTTCCTGGGCGGGTCGACCTTCGGCACCACGTGGGGAGACCTCGGCCCGATTGTGCTGGTCCTGCTGCTTGCAGTCCCGCTCGTGGCGCTAATGCGGCGGGAACTCGACATCATCAGCATTGATGACCTCACCCCAAGGATCCTTGGCGTGCGACTGAGTTGGGTGCGGGCCGCGGCGCTCATCATGGCAGTACTTCTCTCAGCAACTGCTGTGATCGGGATAGGTGTCATCAGTTTCGTGGGGCTGGCGGCACCGCATATGGCGCGCATGCTGGTTGGCCGCGAGCACCGCTGGTTCCTGCCGCTGTCAGCACTGCTCGGCGGCGCCCTGGTGTCACTGTCCGATACATTCGGTCGGACGGTGATCGCTCCAGATCAGCTGCCGGCAGGACTCGTTGTGGCCGTCCTGGGACCGCCCTATCTGCTGTGGCTGCTGAAGCGCTCCACATCCAAGACCGTGTAGGGCGTAGTCGGTGGAATTTTCACTCCGCTAGGCGCTAGTTCCTCCAGGAGGGCTGGGATATTGTTTGTCGAGGTACGCCAATGAACGACGAGGAGGTGTGGCGTGCAGCGAAGCATTCCGGACACACCACAGGACCATTCTCCCGGAAGTCCCGCAGCGGCGCCCCAACTAGGTGCGCCTGTTCCCACTGCGACGGACCTCATGGGCTCCACTGGCGAAGAAATCCCTTTGCGGCCGGAAGATGTTGTTGAGGATCGTGAGCAGGCTCTGCGCTGGGAAGACGGAGGCTACGTACTACGCAATGTCACACGCCCCACTCTGATCCCGTACCTGCCGGAACCTGAGAATGCGACCGGCGCCGCTGTGCTGATCGCTCCTGGGGGCGCCTTTCTCATGCTTTCCATGGAATCGGAAGGTGCCGACCTGGCGCATATGCTTCGCGAACGTGGGGTGGCTGCATTCGTGCTGAAGTATCGACTGGGTGACACAGGTCAAACGGTGGAGGATTTCACCGAGAAGATCACTCGCGTGTTCACCCAGCGTCAGGGATCCAATGTAGTTGATACAAGCGGTGGGCATCAGCGGCTAGCAGTTGATGATGTGGAACGCGCACTCGCGCTCATCCGCCGAAGAGCCGGGGAGTGGGGCGTGAGCCCGTCACGTGTCAGCACCATTGGGTTCTCAGCTGGCGCTTACGCCGTTACTGCTGCCCTGGCTTCGCGGGATTCCGAGTCGCGGCCCGATTCGATAGCGTGCATCTACGGCGGGAGGCTCCCTGAGGCCGTGGCCAAGACGGGCCAGAGTCTGCCGCAACTGTTTACTGCCGTGGATGTCCACGACCCGCTCTGCGCGGAGGACGTTCTGGAGCTCATCGGAACCTGGCGTCAGGCAGGAGCCCCAGTGGAGGGCCACATCTATCCAGGTATGGTGCATGGTTTCGGAGTTAAGCCCACCGGGGCCGCAACCGACTCATGGGTCGACCGCTGGTTCGAGTGGCTAGACCGCCAGAGCCTGCTCAGCTTCTCCTGATGCCCGGCAGCGAGGGCTTCAGCGAGGCCTTCACGAGATGATGCTGAGGCTGAAATCGTCGAAATTTCCTGCCATGACGTGATCGTCCTGCCAGTACCGCGGGGTCAGCGTGATGCCTTCAACCAGCACCGGGTGCTCGGGCTGTTTCGTGAACAGTCCGCGTCGCCTGAAAATCAGGTCGACGGCAGCCCAGCGCAGTTCGGGAACAGCACGCACTGCGCTGACTGCGATACGGCTGATCTCATTAATCTCTTTGGCCTTCAGAGGCCCTCGCGGTGACTTCTCGGTGATGAGTGAAACCCCGTCAGGCGTGGCGAGGACCCTGAGATGCCGGCCCTGCGGTCGGCTCTGGACCCAGGTCCTTTCAAAGGGCAACGCTGAGAGCTCAAGAGCCTCCTGGTCGGTCAGGTGAAGCATGCCGTTGGCGTCCCATGATTTCCTCACCTGCAGCATCACGACCTGTTGGGTTCGTCCTTCGATAAAGCTCTTCAGTCAGTCCGTGGTGGAGACCGATCGGCCTCGAACCATTGGCACTGACTCCTGTTCGAGGAACCTGAAGAGCAGGGGGTGGCGCCTGACGACTCGACGGACGACGAAACGATCCTTCGAGGTGCGTCCTTCAGCGGTCACCCAGAGGCGCTCGCCGCTATGGGTGGTGACTTTGCTGAGTTTGTCGGTGAGCCGTCCAACGGAGAGCCCTTGCTTCAGCCACGAACGGTGGATCAGCTCACCCACCGTTGAGCTCTGCTGATTCCCGAGGCCCTGGGTCGGCAGGAATGCCTGCGGCCGTGAGGCAGCAGCTGGGAGCTTCACGGGTGCGTCACGAGCTGGTTCAGTGGAGGTGTCGTCGTAGCGCAGCTGGAAAATGTCTTGGGTGACGTCCTTGGGCTGCCCGTATGTGGGGAATGCGGCGGAGAGGAATCCGGCGTTGGTATTGACCTCTATGACGTAGGCCTTGCCGGTCTTGACGTCGGTGATGATGTCCACCCCGCCCCAGGCTAGTCCCGGGATAGCGGCGATGGCTTGCCGAGCTGTGTCTTTGACATCCTCACTGGCATTGTCGATGTCCTGCTTGATGTCAGCTCCCACGCTGTGACCACCAACATTCCGCACTGTCACCGTCTCTCCTAGCGGAGGAACGGACTCGACTCTGAGGCCATGCCGTCTGAGGAACTGGCGGGTGATCCTGTCGATGGGGATGGGGGCTTGGCCGAAGATGGTGCTGCTGGCCCGCTGAAGGTTCTTGTCCTTGATTAGTTGCTCGATGGTGGACACACCATCTCCCACCACATGAGGAAACACCCGCACATTGGCGGCTACGACGCGATCGGAGGAGGCCATCACGCGCATTTCCTCTCCGACCTCAATATGTTCCTGGACGATCACCCCGTCTCGGTACTTGCGCGCGAAGGTGAAAGCACGGCGAATATCTTTCTCCAGCACGAGGTCAGTGGATACACCACGTCCTTGGCTTCCGTCCTGCGGTTTGATGACCACTGGGCCGTCTATGGTCCGCGCAGCTTCGACTGCCTCCTCCGCTGAACTGACGACGACAGTGCGAGGCGTTGACACACCGTGGGACCGTAGCAGTTCCGCGGTCAGCGCCTTATCTCCGACGACCGTTGATCCTAGGTCGGATTCGTGAGCAGTCGGCCCGTTGGTGTGTGAGTCGCAACGGTAAATGGCATGATTCCGGCGTCGATTTGCGGCCGATGGGGAGGGCCTGTCGGTACCCAGCGCAAGGAGGTAGGGCGGGATCTGCCAGCGCGCCAGCCATGCCAAGGGTGAGCCGGTGCGGCCCTGCTTGCTACCTTCAGGGAGTGCCCCGTCCATAGGGACAGTCCCGCATCGCAACAACCCGTCGATCACGACGACAATGACGCCGACGCCCCGCACTCTGGACAGGATGTCCGTAGTTGTCTCGTCAGAGACCGAAGGCCCCGCCACCGACTAGGATGATGATGCCCAGACCGATCAAGACGATCGGGAACAAGATGTGTTCCCACCGCTCAAGGACTTCGGCGATCGGTGCTCGGGTGGCGACGAACTTGGCCAGCATGACCAGGAGCGCGACCAATACGAGGAAGACGATGCAGTAGGCCATCACGGCCGCCGGTTCCACGTTGAGGAAGACGGGAACGTAGACGCCGATGTTGTCCCCACCGTTGGCGAAGGTGACTCCCGCGACGGTCCAGACGCCGACCTTCTTGTCCGCGATCTTAGCGTCGTCATCGTCGTCATCGTCGTCGTCTCCGCGCCAGGCCTGCCAGGCGGCCCACAGACCCAGTGTCAGCGGGATGAGTCCGAAGTAAGGGATAGCCGCCGAGGGCAGAAACGCACCGGCACCCACAGTCACAAGCACAGCCGCACCGAGGATGCCCGCGAATCCTAGGTACTGGCCGGCCGCGATTCGTGCCGTCGTCCCGCGTTGTCCCGAGCCGCGGGCGAAGAACAGCGAGACGACGATGATGTCGTCGATGTTGGTCGCGATGAACAGGCCGATCGCCTGCAAAATCGAGGACAGGATCACACCTCCGCCCCTGCGTTCTCGCAACTGGCAACCGAGCAGGCGGGATCGAGGCACGGGGCGTGCTCGTCCACTGAAAGGGTGGTCTCGACCAGGGCGTTGAGCGCCCGCGTCAGGTGCGGATCGGCGATCTTATAGCGTGTCTTGCGGCCTTCGGGCTCGGCAACCACAATTCCGCAGTCGCGCAGGCACGCCAGATGGTTGGACACGTTTGGGCGGGTCAATTCCAATGCACGGGCCAGCTCCGCAGGGTAGGCCGGCCCCTCTAGCAGCGTCAGGAGAAGCCGTGACCTGGTCGGGTCGGCCATCGCTCGGCCCAACCGGTTCATCACGTTCAAGCGAGAAGTAACAGTCACCACTCGCTGAACTATACAGTAAGGACTGAATCCTCCAACCCTTGCCTTCTTATCGGCAGCGCACCAACTCCTCGGTTCTGGAATGTCCTTTATTCTCAGCGGGGCCTGCCTGTGGCTCGCAACGGTAATGGCGGTCTTCTCACGCCGCTATCTGTCGCTTGTATCGATCGACAGCCCTGGGGTTATGTGAGGGACTTGAAGGCGCACTCGGACTGACAGGGCTCTGAACTATCTGGGCAGGTGGCCACGTGGTCGAGCGAACTCACCAGAACGGCCCGTAGCTCTACCAGGTTGCGGATGCTGTCTTCGACCTCACGCAGCCGCTCAGTGAGCACTGGGTGCAGGGTATCTCGGGTGTTGGTGCAGGTCCCGGTTTCTGTGACCTCGAGAAGCCACTTGATCTGCTCAAGGTCCAGGTTCATCTTCTTGGCCACACTGATGAACCGCAGATGCTCCAGCGCCTCAGATCCATATTCGCGGTAGCCGTTCGCGGCCCGGGTCGAACTGATCAAGCCGAGCTGTTCGTAGTAGCGCAGGGTGGTAGCGGGGACCCCACTGCTCTCGGTGACCTCAGAGATACGCATACCTACACCCTTCCACGGAGATGGAGTGTCATCGGTCGCTGTTCGTTGCGGAAACCTGTTCGACCGGGTCCGGCTTGTCACGGTGGCGAATGATCTGACTCAGTGCGGCCAGGATCGGGAGCTCGATCAAGGGCCCTACCACCAGGGCCACGGCGATCAGTGGCCGGTCCGGGAATGCGGCGACCGCGATACCCAGCGCGATGGGTGAGTTCCGCGCGGTGGTCACCATCGTCAGAGCCACCCGTTGAGGCCCCGTCAGGCGCATCAGTCGAGAAACGCCGGTGGCGACCAGCGGAAGGATGATGAAGAACGCCAGCAGCGGAGGCAGCAACAGCAGCATCTCGGCGCCGCTCTCAGCGACCACCGCCGCCTGCCAGGCAAACATCGCGAAGACTGCCACACACAGCAGCGGCATCACCACCCGCTTCGCCCACAGGTTGACATGTTCATCGCGCCACTGCTCGCCCTTGAGGCGTGTGCTTGCCCAGCGCAGGGTGAAGGCCACCACCAGCGGGGTTAGAAGCATCAGCCCCACGGCTTCCAACAGGGTGCTGGAATCGACCATCGCAGCTTCACCGCCGAGCAGCATCACGTAGACCGGGAGCAGCAATAGCTGAAGCACCAGGTTGATCGGCAACAGGGCGGCAGCGATCCCCGCATGGCCACGGGCCATCGCGGTGAAGATCAGGTACCAATCGGTGCACGGGGTGACCAGCAGCAGCAACAGCCCGATTCGCAGGTCAGGCTGTTCCCCGAGCAGCCCGAGGCCCAGCGCCCAGGCGAGAAGCGGGGTAAAGGCGTAGTTGAGCACCAGACTGACCGCGACCAGCCCCTTGGCCTTGCCCACGTCTTTGAGGTGCGAGGCATCGAGCTGCACGAATACCGCGATGAGCATCACCAGTAGCGCTGGGATCACGAGATGCTCGCCGTTGGCGCCCAATGGGCTGGCGATACCGACGCCTAATCCAACCAGTGCGGCGCCCGCGACGAACACGCTTTGAAGACGCTCAGCCCAAGTCATCTGGTGGTCCTCTCCATCGGCAGCTGTGACAGGACCATTCCGCGGCAGCTGGGTTCAGCGGCAGGGGGGTCCTGCATCACCACGGTAAACCTTCAAGTCAACTAGAAGGTCAAGACGAGTTTCGGTCTGTCCGTCTAGACCCCACATCTTCGGCTCCATGGACCTCGCCTCGATCCTTACCGCGAGCCCGTCGCCGGCAGTCTGGCCATCGACCACGATGCTGGCCATTGGAGCGGACCTGCTCACGGTCCAATGATCCACAGAGCTCTCATGCGCCTGGCAACCTATCCGATGGCCATCTGAAAACTGTCGCTAGATATTCGGCCTGCTCTCTCACTGCTGCTGGGCTTGGGGCTGCTGAGCCCTGAGGTTTTTCAAGCCGTAGCCGGGCCTCGCGCACGTGACCGGAGCGTTGTGGGGGCCTCCCTACGGCCTCGCTGTGTTCAACCTCCAGGGGCTCCCACCGAGCCGGCCCGCATCGTGGGGTTTGTCTTGATCTCTGGTTAGAGCATCGATCCCAGGTCAGACCCGATGGAAGGATATATCGCCGGCGAGGATTTTACCTCCCGCGCCGTCAGCTCGTACTTCATGGCCAGGCTGATTGTGTTCACCAACTCTGCATAACCATGTCCGAACAGATGCGCCCCCACGATGAGATCACTCGAGCGGTCGACAAGAATCTTGACTGCCCCGGCTGTTTCGCCGACCCGATACTGGGAAAACCACCGACTGGTGTCGGTCTACCTGACATCGATATCCATACCGCGCGACCGGGCTTCATCCTCCAACGCCCCTACCCTGGCAAGCTCCGGGATCGTGAAGACCGCCGTCGGAGTCGCCCCGTAGTCAGGCACAGCATCCCCTGACTTCAAGATGTTTGATGCTGCGACTTTTGCCTCCATCACAGCTACCGGGGTAAGCGGCATCCCCTGGGTGTCAGCAGCATCACCGGCGGCATACACGGCTGAGTTCGTGATCGACTGCAGATCAGCTGTCACGTCGATGCCTCGTGGGCCATACGCCACGCCGCCGGCCTCAAGATCAAGCCGGGACAGATCAGGGACACGTCCTGCTCCATGAACGACAAGGTCCACTTCGATCATCGTTGCGACGCCCTGCTGCTCGAGATGCACCTGATACCCGGCGGGTACTGCTTCCATGCCGGTGATGCTGGTGCCCGATTGCACGTCGACACCAGCCTGGGTGCCGCGTTGGATCAGCAGGTCCACCAGATCGGGGTCAAAACTCTTCAGCGGCCGCGAGCCACGGTCGATGATGATGGGGCGGGACCCGGCTCGTGCCGCGATGTGAGCGAATTCGAAGGACACGAACCCGCCTCCGACAAAGAGGACCCGAGGAGGAAGATCCTCGAGATTCAAGAACGCTGTGCTGTCGATCACGTGCTCGTGACTATGGAAATCAAGCGGGGCAGGTGTGGCGCCGGTCGCGATCAGGATCTTTGGTGCGTGATAGCCCACACCGGAGACCTCAACTTCGGTCGGGCCGGTGAACACTGCGGTGCCGTGGAGTGTCTGCACCCCGTGCGCCTTGAGATCGTCTTCCATGCTGGTGGGCACACCATCGGTGAAGCCGTGCTTGTGCTTCATCAGCTGCGCCCAGTTCACCGATAAATAAGTCCCCCCTCATCGATGCCTTTATCCCCCATCAGATGTGCCGCATCCAGGATCTCAGCTCCCCGGCGCAGAATTTTCTTCGGGTCACACCCCCGCAGGGCGCAGGTGCCACCATAGGGAAGCGAGTCCACGATGGCCACACGCCAACCCTGGGATGCGCACTTGGTCGCTGCCGCTATCCCAGCCATGCCGGCCCCAATGACTATCAGTCCGTATTTCTCGGTCTTTTCCGTCATATCTGCACCTTGTCTGAAGCGCTGCGACCATCACGCTGAGGGATTGATGTTCCTGGACGCTCTGTTTCTATCTCGGCGTGGAGTCAGCGGCTGCTGCTGCGGAGCGCAGCTGCTTCATGGTAGGGGCGCCAGCGATTCCCTCAGGAGTCATATACCTGCGACACGACAAGCCCACCGCCGAAGAGGTCTCCGAGAACCTGTCGAAACCATCGATCAGGACACTGGGGGAACCATGAAAACCCAGCCGCTGAGCCTGGGCGTCACTCTCTACCAGCTGTGTGCTCAGACTGATGTCGGAGCGCTCAGCACACAGCGCCTGGAGCCGCTCATGGGCAATCTTCCAATTGGGGCATCCCTCGAAGTACTGCAGCACGATTTCCATGGCCTGATCATAAACCTTGTAGCCGGGTACAAGGTCAAGTCATATGATTGGAAGGTGCTTATCGGAGAACTCAGCGCTGTCACCGGCATTGGCCGTCAGGCGATTCGCTTTTATGAACGCCAGGGCCTGCTGTCGAACCCGGAACGAACGGGCGGCGGCTACCGTCGCTATGACGATCAGGCCGTCACTCGACTGCGGTTCATCCGCGCCGCCCAGGCCGCGGGCCTGACCCTGCAGGAGATCCTGGGCACGATTCAACTTCGCGAGACCGGCCAGATTCCTTGCGCACACGTCGCGGGTCTCGTCGAGCAGAAGCTCGCCGATGTTCGAGCCCGCCAGGTTGAACTCGAGGTGCTGGCCGCTGATCTCGAGCAGACCCTTCTTGCAAGCCAGAACCTCGACCCGGCCAATTGCGGCAACGATGAGGTGTGTCACATCGTGACAACTCCCGAACACAACCGGGCCAGCACCCATAGTTCTGAACACCATCCCGGGCCTCGTGCAGTGGGGATGGAACATCGTGGGCCCCTTAACTGACGATTGACTGAGCCCAAAGTGGTCGTCCCAGTTCCTTGGTTGTGGGACGGACCTCACGAGCAGGCCTCCGGATCCACAGCTATCGGCGCGTCGGCATCCCAGAAGTTATCCCACAATCAGATTCCATCTATTCCGTACGATTCCGACTACTGGTACTCTCAGGCCATGGAATTGGGGTACGCACGAGTCTCGACGGCCAAACAGGATCTAGATCGACAGATCGATGCCCTACGCGAGGTCGGTATCACAGCCGACCGGATCTACGTAGACAAGAAATCAGGTGCCACCGTCAACCGGCCCGGACTCGGCGCGGCGCTGGACTATGCCCGCGACGGTGACGTGATCGTGGTCCACACCCTCGACCGGCTCGGACGCACCGTGCGTGACACCCTGAACCTCATTCACGACCTCGCCGAACGAGGAGTGGGAGTCCGCAACTTGGCAGACCCGATCAAGGTCGATTCATCGAACCCCAACGATCCGATGGCGCAACTGGCAGTGGTGCTGCTGGCACTGTTCGGACAGATGGAACGCACCTACACCCTCGAACGTGCCGCCCATGCCCGAGCAGTGGCCACAGCGAAAGGTCGCCGCGTGGGCCGACCCTCGGTGGTGGACCCGGACAAGCTGGCCTACGCAGCACACTTGCGCGAAACCGGGCATACCATCGCTGAGATCGTGACCAAGTCAGGGATTGCCCGGACCAGTCTGTATCGACACCTTCCACCCCGGCCTGCTGAATCGGTGACCGCCGGAGTAAACACCGAAGCCGACGCCGACTCAGAGATCTGATACCGGCCGGTGATAGCGATGGCGCAGTTCACCCCAGAGAAGAAGATCACTCTGCTGCGCCAGCACGACGAAGGAGTCCCCTGGACGCGCATCGCCGAGGAATCAGGGGTGGCGCTGCGAACACTGACCCGCTGGTCCGCGAAATACCGCGCTGACCCGACCTCGCGTGGCCTGACGCGCCCGGTTCGTAGTGACCGTGGGAAACGACGAATCTCGGCTGAGCTCGTTGAACTGATCGAAGCATTGGCCCTTCGGTGGCCTGAACCCACAGCCGCGTTCATCCATCGCCGGGTCAGCGACATCGCCGATGACCGAGGCCTAACCGCACCGAGCTACTCCAGCGTCCGAGCGATCATCGACGCTATCGATCCTGGTCTACGGACCCTGGCTCAACACGGTGACGCTGCATACCGGGATCGGTTTGAATTGGTGCTGCGCCGCAGCGCCGCACGTCCGAATGAGCAGTGGCAGGCCGATCACACGCTTCTCGACGTTGCGATCCTGGATAAGACCGGCGCCCCGGTGCGCCCCTGGTTAACAGTGTTACTGGATGACTACTCGCGTGCGGTCGCCGGGTACACCCTCTTCCTGGGTGCCCCGACGGCGGAGCAGACAGCACTTGCACTGCACCAGGCCATCAACCCCAAGACAGATCCATCCTGGCCCGTATGTGGTCTGCCCGATCTGATCTACTCAGACCACGGGTCGGACTTCACCTCCGCCCGGCTTGAGCGAGTCTGCCTAGACACCAAAGTCCAGCTCATCCACTCCCGGGTCGGTATTCCACAAGGCCGGGGAAAGATCGAACGGTTCTACGGGTCAGTCACCTCCCAGCTGCTGCCGCATCTGCCCGGGCACATACCCCACGGGACCAACGGAACCCCAGCCACTGACCCGACACTGACGCTCGAACAGCTCGACGCGATCATGGAGAAGTTCATCGTCACCGAGTACAACCAGCGCACCCACTCCGAAACCGATGAAGCCCCTGCCCACCGATGGGGCGCCTCCGGTTTCATCCCACGTGCCCCCGCCCGGCCTGAGGAGCTTGACCTTCTGCTGCTGACCGCAGCCGCCACACGGAAGGTTCAGCGCGACGGGATCCAGTTCGCCTCCACCCGGTACGTCTCCACGGTCCTAGCCGCCTACGTCGGTGAACAGGTGACAGTGCGGTTCAATCCCCGCGACGTCGGCGAGATCCGGGTCTACTTCCACGACGAGTTCCTCTGCCGCGCGATCGCTCCCCACCTCGCGGCAGAGTCCGTCTCCCTCCAGGAGCTCCAGGCCGCCCGGACTCAACGCCGACGCGACCTGAAACGACAGCTGCGACAACGACGCAGCCTTGCCGACGCGCTGCCGCTCGACTCGCGGTACACCCCTCCTGCGCCTGCCGAGGTAGAACCGCCCACCATCGAGGATTCACCACCACGACACCGATTGCGTCTCTATGCCACCGAATAACCCTGGACATTCCATCCTCAACAAAGGCGAAGACGGGCGCCGGTTCCTGACCCAAGACTTCGGAGAGGTCAACTCCAGCGCCCCACCGAGACCCGACCTGCCACCTTTTCAAACCACCCGGGAACATCGTCGCTTCACCGAGTTCGCGGCCCCCGTCAGGGCCCACCGCTACATCGGGCTCTGCTGGGGCCCGCCTGGGGTGGGCAAGACCCTTTCTGCGCGTCATTACGGCGGTATCGATGAGTGGGAGCAGTGGCACTCTCTCTTCACTGAAGATCTCGGCCCGGTGCCGCCGCGAGTGCTCGAGGCCCGCACCGCGTTCTTCACCCCCACCGTGGCTGCGACCACTAAGCAGATCGACCAGGGACTGCCGCGGGTCTGCCAGAAGATCTCGTTCGCTGTGGACTTCGCCGAGCACGGTGTGGTGGACCCCTACGTCCATACCGAGTCACGCTCCAGCGGACGCACTGAGCTGCTCATCATTGATGAAGCTGATCGTCTCAAGACCACAGGCCTGGAACAGGTTCGTGATTTCTACGATCATCACCACATGGGGGTGATCCTCATCGGTATGCCCGGGATCGAGAAGCGCCTCGCTCGATATCCGCAGCTCTATAGTCGGATTGGTTTCGCCCACGAGTATCGTCAGCTGACTGCGGATGAACTCACCGCGGTACTGACCACGCGCCTACCAGCAGCTGAGGGTGCCGCCGACGGTGGTGTCGCCCACGCGACAGCTGTCGCTACCATCGTGCGGATCACAGGTGGCAACTTTCGTCTCGTGGATCGATTACTCACCCAGATCGAACGTGTGCAGACAGTCAATGGGCTCGACGAGTTGACCCCCGAAGTAGTGGAAGCCGCAAGGGACGCCCTCCTCATCGGTCACTAAGGACGCCGATTACCGCTGCCGAAAAACCGCCACTTATCGTTGCGACTCACACCGTTGGTGAGGAACCGCTTGCCGTGAAGAGTTATCACGGATGTTGAATCCGCGAGCCAGTGGACCTTGGCCCCTTTCGCCTCCGCTCCCAGCGGCAAGATCATGGGGCCCGGTGGCCTATTGATCCTGGTGGCCGCATCTTCAAGCTCCGCGCTGGGAGTCAGCCGGGGGGACTCATTCGGGTCACCTGTCGGAGTGAGATTTTCGAGGCGGGAAGGGCGCTGATCAGTTGGCCACGCTCCCAGATCAAGTGCCAGGTGGTGGCCTAGCCCGTCCGAGCCTGTTGTCATCGCGGGGTTGCGGAACCGCCAGGGACGCAGCGGCCGTTCAGCCAGCGCGCTGACGATCGTCTCAAAATCCTCCGCAGAGACTGCCCGAGTGCCTGTAGCCTCGCCCGAGTCTTCGACGGGGTAGAGCTTCAGAGTGACGCGCCGAGAACCGTCAACCCCGTGGATTTCCAACATGGCCCAAAGGGCGAACGGCGGTGGCTCCTCAACCCCGGTCGGGGAGTGTCCTGGTTGGTTCTGAGCGGTTGAGGGAGACTCTCCCAGCCCATAAACAACCCACCGCTCCCGTTTGCGATGCACCTCTTGGAGTCGTTGGGTGCCTGTGCCCAGAACGAGGTCGAAATCCTTATTGAGCATCTGATGGACCAGCGCGTACTGGGTGGTGTTCCGCCAGGCTGACTTCTTCCGCCAGGACGGCATAGCAAGGTGAAAGGCATCGAGACGCTCGTTCTCCAATCGCGGCCGGGGAACTTCCTGGGTGCTCAGAGGCGCAAGACCTGCGCGGTCATCCTCAGCCATAGTCGCAAGATTATTTGATGAGCCTTCTGGACGGATATGGGAGGCGTGGAAGTTCAGTTGCCCGCCGCCCGCTGCCGCGGGGATCTCCACGGAGAGTGGGTTCTTCGCCTCATGGAGGTTGCGGCCCACGCCAAAGGGGATGAGGCCTTGGTCGTGCAGCGAATCCAGCGCGGTTTCTACACCCGCAGAGGTGAGATTTGAGAGATTCTCCGGCGCCAGGTGAACTGCGTCTATGCCTATCTCTGGCATTCCAACCACGCCGTTTCGGACCTCAGCCAATCTCTCGGGTCGGATCGTTGCGATCACCTGATCAGCACTCTCTGTGAAGGCTGCTAGAGCTGAGGAATGCGCATTGGCTCCAGCTGATAGGTCTTCTAGTGGAAAACCTAGAATGAGCACCCGGTAACTTGGTGACATCGACGCGTTCATGGTGCTCATTGTTGAATCATGCTCAGCACCTGGTCGCGGATCGTGGTCATCTGCTGGTGGGTGTGCGCCTCACCGTTGAACCGCAGGAACGGCTCGGTGTTTGATGGGCGGAGGTTGAACCACCAGGTGCCGTCGGTGGAGTTGATGGTCACCCCGTCTTTGCGGGTGATGACGACGCCGTCACCGGAGAAGTTGCCCACGACGCGCTCCATTGCGCCGGTTTTGTCCTCTACCTCCGAGTTGATCTCCCCGGAGGCGGCGTAGGGGTTGTATTCGGCAGCGAGTTCGTTGAGCCCCAGATCTTGTTCCCCGAGTGCTGCGAGGACGTGCATGGCTGCCAGCATCCCGGTGTCGGCGTTGAAGAAGTCCCTGAAGTAGTAGTGCGCGGAGTGCTCACCGCCGAAGACTGCGGATTCCTCGGCCATGACCGCTTTGATGTAGGAGTGTCCCACGCGGGTTTCGACAGCCCGGCCGCCGTGGCGTTCCACCAGTTCCGGGACGGCCTTTGAGGTGATCAGATTGTGGATGATCACGGGCCGTTCTTCCCCGTTGGCTTGGGCGCGGGCGATCTCCCGGCGGGCCACCAGTGCGGTCACTGCCGACGGCGAGACAGGTTCACCCTTCTCATCGATCACAAAGCAGCGGTCGGCGTCGCCGTCGAAGGCGAGGCCAATGTCAGCCTCATGGTCCAGAACTGCACGTTGAAGATCACGCAGGTTCTCTGGTTCCAGTGGATTGGCAGGGTGGTTCGGGAAGCTGCCGTCGAGCTCAAAGTAGAGCGGAATGATCTCCAGGGGAAGGTCACCGAGCCTTTCGCCTCCAAGTACCGCCGGTGTGGTCATTCCGGCCATACCGTTTCCGGCGTCCACGACCACCTTGAGGTGGCGGCCCTGGGACAGGTTCACCTGGGTGCGCAGATACGCGGCGTAGTCGGTGAGGAGATCTGCGGTGTTCACTGTGCCGGCGGCGTCGTGCTGGGGGATTGTTCCGGAGTCCAGGTAGGTTTGGGCAGCTTGGCGGATGTCTTCCAAACCGGTTTCTGCGCTGAGCGGCACGGCCCCGGCCTTCGACATTTTCATCCCGTTGTAGCCGGCCGGGTTGTGGCTGGCGGTGAACACCACTCCGGGTGCATTCGCGGTTCCGGAGGCGTAGTAGAGCATGTCGGTGGAGATCAGCCCGAGGTCTGTGACGTTGGCCCCGCGCCAGGTGGCTCCCTCGGCGAAGCTTTGGGCGAACTGCGCTGATGAGGGCCGCATGTCTCCGCCTACCAGCACCTGTTGACCGGCGAGTTCCAGGACGTCGACGAAGGCGGCGCCGACCGCGCGCACGGATTCGGGGGTGATGGTTTCCCCGACGATTCCGCGGACATCGTAGGCTTTGAAGGAGTCAGAGAGCTCAATAGTCACGAGCCTCATCCTACGGGCGGAACCTCAAGATGCCGCTCAGCAGCGCACTGCGCAGGGGAGGGGTCTGACCAGGTCCTCCCGTATTGCGTACACTGGTTTATATGGAGATCCTTCTGCTCTTAGTCCTTGGGCTGGTGCTCTTCCTTTTCGTGCGGACCATGATGCAGCGCCAGGCGCAGAAGATGAACGACCGCATGCAACAGGAGATCACCCCTGAGACGGCTCGCCAGGCCGCATTGGCATTGAACGACGACCAGCACAAAGCTGTGTATCAGGCGATTGCCGCCGAGGATGCTAAGCGCGCCATGATGGTCTTCAAGCAGGCGACCGGCGCATCGGTCCAAGACTGTTTGGTGGCGGTGCAGGCCCTGTTCCGTTTTCCGCAGCCGAACCCTTCGGAGATCCGTTTCCAGGAGGGTTTCAACCTCAACCATGAGGATTCCTCCAGTGAGGACGTCAGCGAGGAGTACCTCGAGGACGCTATTGACGATGTCAGGGACGACGCCGATTCCGCACCCGGCTCTGATGAGGGACCTTTGGCTGAGGCTGACCCCAACACTGGTGAGATTGTGGGGGAGAACGCCTCCAATGTGCCCAATATCCCCAATGGCCAAAAGCCCACAACGGGTGAGGGCGATGATGATGAGATTGATGCCCGAGCACGGGAGCTGATGGAGGCGTCCGGTTTCGATCCGGACCAGGAGCTGACCATCCCTGAGGAGTGGGCCTCTGAGGATGAGCAGGCCGGCTTCCACCTTGAGGTGCAGCGTGGAGATGAGAAGATCACGCTGTCTCATGACGACCTTGAGCCGTGGGTGCATGATCAGCTCTATGCGCTGCTGCGGGATGACCACGTGGACCAGGCCGCAGACCTTCTCGCCGCGAATTCTCCTCTGACCACGGAAGAGGCCCACCGCTTCCTGGTGGTCTTCAAGAACCAGGGCTGATGACGACTCTCCAGCTCACGGCCGTGCTCCTGATTGGGTTGACCGTCATGCTCGTGGTGTTCCTGGGGTCCATCATGGTCAGCAACCGTAAGAACGCCGAGCGGAAAGCTCAGGGCCAAGACCCCCACCAGGAGTAACTGCGGGTCGGAGGGCAGAACGGATGACTGAGCCAGTGCGGCGTTCGTGAGACGCGTGAAGAGCTGGGTGTTGTCGTCAATGAGGAAGACCTTGTTCCGCTGACGGTCATGCATCGCACCGGCGCGAACGGTCAGGCTATCGACGAGCGGGTGGACTTCTTCTTCGCGGTCCAGCACTGGGTGGGAGAGCCAAAGATCCAGGAGACCGACAAAGCCGAGGAACTGCGTTGGGCGGAGCCAACTGCCCTGCCATCTCCCATCGTCCCGCACGAACGTTTCGTCTTGGAACGCTGGGCGCAGGCCACACTACCCGCCGTCACGACGTTCGGCTTCGATCTGTACTAGCCCTGAGGTTCTTTGCCTCAGGTTTTCGTCCTTACCTGGAGTAGGTGCTGGCTCTCACGCGCCTATTCGTTGTCGTCCTTCAGGGCGGTCAGTAGTTCTCCGACTCGGTGATGGCGCTCCAAAGGGTGACGCAGAGGTAGTTCCGGATTGACCCGGTACCGGTTGCGGCGGCCGTCCCTTTCCCGGTCCAGATAGCCGGCATCAATGAGCTCAGCCAGGATCCGCTGAGCCGCACGTTCGGTGATGCCCACCTCTTGGGCGATTTCTCTGACTCGTAGCCCTGGATCCCGGGCCACGCATATCAGTACATGAGCGTGATTGGTGAGGAACGTCCAGTCGGGCATGCTTCACCCTAGCGCATATACGACATGAAATACATGACAAGCAATTCGTGTAGTCTATGTCTCTGGTTGGGGTTTTCTGCCGAAACCCCGTGGTGTTGGATGTTCCTGGAAGGACTCACCGGCGTGCTTGATCCCGTCATCCTCTTCTTTGTGCTGGGCATTTCTGCTGGTCTGTTGCGCTCCGAGCTGCGCCTACCAACTGCGGTCTACGAGCTCGTGACTATCGTGCTGTTGCTGGCAATTGGGCTCAAGGGCGGCGTCGAACTGGCGAAGCAACCGCTGGGTCAGCTGCTGCCACAGATGGTGGGCGTCGTCGTGCTGGGATTTTTTCTCACGCTCATTGCTTTCCCCATCCTGCGGAAGCTGGGGCGTTTGCAGCGTGCCGATGCGGCGTCAATCGCTGCCCACTATGGGTCGGTGAGTGTGGGTACCTATGCGGTGGCGGTGGCTTATCTGGGCAGTCGGCAGGTCTCCTTTGAGGAGCACATGCCGCTGTTGCTGGTGCTCATGGAGGTACCGGCGATCCTGGTGGGAATTATTCTGGCTAGGGGTGTGACCCGCTCGACGAACTGGGGTTCTGTGATGCACGAGGTGTTCCTCGGTAAGGGCATCGTGCTTCTGATCGGTGGCCTGCTCATCGGCTGGGCGGCCGGCCCGGAGGGTGTGACTCCACTGGAGCCACTCTTCGTGGACTTATTCAAAGGGGTGCTGGCGTTATTCCTGCTGGAGATGGGCCTTATTACCGCCACGCAGCTGACGGGCCTTCGGCGCTATGGCCTGTTCTTGGTGGGCTTCGGTGTGGCCATGCCACTGTTCTCTGCTGTCGTGGGGACCGGTGCGGCCTATCTGCTGGGGCTCTCTCTTGGAGGAACCGTGGTTCTGGCAACTTTGGCGGCCAGTGCCTCCTACATCGCTGTGCCGGCGGCTATGCGGATTTCGGTTCCTGAGGCCAATCCCACACTGTCATTGGCGGCTGCGCTTGGCATCACTTTCCCGTTCAATGTCCTTATCGGTATACCCGTCTATCACGTCATGGCCACCCTGGTGCATGGTTAGCAAGGAGCGATCCCATGAACTCACATAAGCGAAAACTACTGACTATCGTCACTGAGGCGGCCTTGGAGAGCACTTTGGTCCGCGAGATTGAGAGCCTCGGTGCGCACGGCTACACCATTACTGACGCGCGGGGGAAGGGTGAGCACGGCGTGCGCAACGCCGGCTGGGAAGCCAGTGCGAACATCAGGGTGGAGGTCGTGTGCGACGCTGAGACTGCCGCTGCGCTGGCCGCGCACCTACGTGAGCACTACTCACGGAATTACGCGATGATCCCCTACCTCAGCGACGTGGAGGTCCTCCGCCCGGAGAAATTCTGACCTGCGGCATATGTGCTGGGGCACTATGGGCGGTGGGTGCGGGATTCCAACAACTAGGTCATCGTCAGATCTCGGCCGTGTCGATTTTCAACAGTGTCAATCTCGAGAGGGAGAACCGAAATGGTGAGTGCAGCGGAATTGGTAGATCTTGAACACCAGGGTTGGAAGGCCCTGTGTGACTCTACGGGTGCAGATTTCTACGGTGAGATGATGACTGACGACGCGGTCATGACGCTGGCTCATGGATTTGTCTTGGACAGACAGCAGGTCATTGATTCCCTCAACGAGGCTCCGCCGTGGAATACGTACGAGATATCTCAGGAACGGCTGATCTCGGCAGGCGACACGGCTGCAGTGCTGGTGTACCGAGGTGCTGCTTGGCGGGGCGAAAGCGCAGATCCTGAGTTCCAGGCATGGATGACAAGCGTTTACGTGAAGAAGCAGAGCCGCTGGAGGTTAGCCTCATACCAGCAGACCCCGATCCCACCTGGATCGTAGCTCGAACTTCACGCGGCGGTGCGGGTGGGATTCGAACCCACGGTAGGGGTTGCCTACAACGGTTTTCAAGACCGTCACCTTCGGCCGCTCGGTCACCGCACCTGGACTATGTCCGGCAGATTACTATACGCCAAAGATGTCATTGCCCTCGAACCGGCCACAGGGAGCGGCACGTAGACTAGTCGGCACTATGAAGCTGTTCAAAGGGCGTCGCCGAGCCAATAAGATTGACCAGGAGCTCGGCAAGGGGCTGTGGCGTCAGGCCCACGACCGGTTCGTCCGCGGATTGGACCGCTACCACCAGATCCTTGACGGCGTGGAGGACGACGCCGTCCACAACGAGTTGGTAGTCATAGGGGACCAGCTCGCCGATCAGCTTCCCCGAGTATACGAGCTCTGCCGCCGCGGGCAGCAGGACTTCCCGGCCACTGAAATGCAGGTCCCGCCGGGGGCGCACGCACTGCACGGCGGGTTGTCCCGTGCGGCCAACCACTTGGCCACCACCGCCGAAGCTGAGGCGATGGTGCGGTTGAGCAACGGTGAGTTGGCCTCGGTGCATCACCGGGCGCGGCAAGTGCTGGACTGCCTCAATGAGGCGGAGTCCACCTTCAGCTAAGACCTGTCGGAAGACCCAATCTGCAGGTGGCCAGGTGGTGTGCATGATGCCGGTGGCCACATCCACGCGGATCCATGATTCAGCCGTAGTAGATGTCTTCATCCTCCAACGTGGTCTGAGGGGAGGACATGCTCTCTGCCGCACACAGGAGGACCGGCAGCGGATGGGGTCCATCCGCCACCGGCCCTGCCTCCTATATGTTGTGTGTGTACGTGGACCTTGCGCTGTTACTGACTCAGTTCTGGACGAGTGCTTCGTTCAGTGAATCGATGGCACCTGCCAGGCTCTGAACATGCATGCTCAGGCCCTCCTCGATGTCCTCGGCGGGAAGCTCCCCGTCGGAGATGTCCTCGAAGAATTCACCGGCGTCGTACCGGTAGTTGTCGAGGTCCATCAGTGCTGATTCGGCGGCGGCGTCATCGCCTTCGGCCACGGCCCCGGCGTAGTCCACAAAGTAACCGATGTGGTCCCGCCACAGCTCCAGGAAGGGCTCGCGCTGCTCGTCACCGGCGAGCTCGCCGATAGCGTCGGCCAGTTCCACGGCGTTGTCATCGACGACGCCAGCTGCCGCCTCGAAGGACTCTGACTCGAGTCCATCATCGTCGGTATAGCCGACGAACACTGCTATGCCGGCCAGGTAGACGTGCTCGTTGAGGTTCGCGGTCAGCGCGCTGCGCAGCTCGGCGGCGTCGTCGTTGGGATCGCCTTCAAGGTCTGCTGCTTCGCTGAGACCCTCAGCCATGGTGGCGGAGCCCATCACCATGTGGTCGGCGGCTGCCTTCAGGTTGGCGAACGCTTCGGGGTCACCGGCGGCCAGTGAGTCTACCGCGGCTGCAAGAGTCTCAATATGCCCATTGATGGACTCGGTGACGGCGTCTGAGTCCAGTTCCCCGTCGGTGATCCGGTCGAAGAAGTCGCCGACGCCGTCGGCGTATTCGGTCAGGTCAGCCACGGCCTGGTCCATGCCTTCTTGGTCACCGGCTTCTGCGGCGACGGCGTAGTCGACGAAGTAGTCGATGTGTTCACGCCAGTTGCGCAGGAAGGATTCCCGGGCGTCGTCGCCGGCGAGTTCGCCGACCGCATCGGCCAGGGCCACGGAGTTTTCGTCCACGGTTTCGGTGGCGAGCTCGAACTCTTCAGACTCGGGGCCTGCCTCGTACGCAGTGGCCACGGCGATTCCGGCCAGGTAGACGTGCTCCTGGAACAGGGCAGTCAGTTCACCGCGGACTTCAGCGGCCTCAGACTGGGGGTCACCCTCGATGTCGAGTGCCTCGGTGAAGCCGGTGGCGAAGGTTTCGCCGGTCATGGGCATGTGCACGGCTGCGGTGCGGGCGTCAGCGAACGGGTCGCCGGTGCTCTCTGGTTCCACGGCGCTGAGATCGCCGGACTCGGAGTCTTCGTCGTCGTCCATGGCGTCATGGTCTTCCATGTCGCCGTCCATCTCGTCGTCGTCCTCCATGTCCTCGTCCATGTCATCGGAGTCCTGCTGGTCCTCCTCCATGGTCTCGGTCTCTTCCTGCATGGTTTCTTCCGGCATGGGCTCTTCGGCGTCTGCGCCGTTGTCTCCGCAGGCAGCCAGCGCCAGTGCCAGGGTCAGTCCCGTTGCTGCGCCCATGGTGACTTTTGATGTTCGCATTGAATTTCTCCTTGTGTATCCGTTTCCAGGGTCACAAGGGGTTCGGAGCTCAGCGGCGGATGGATGGCGCAAATTTGAAATTCTTTTGGGGGAGGGTGCTGCGTGGGGGAGTGCCTAGTGCTGCATCGGGCTCATGGCGGTCATCCTGGAGGATGAGGCGGTTTTGGTCCTGGAGGCCCATCCGTCTTTGCGCTGCCGTCCATAACGTGGAGGGTATGGAGAGTTTTCTGGAAACCCTGACCACTGTCGGCCAGATCTCAGCGGTGGTGCTCGTCGCGATGGCGCTGGCGTCCCTTGCTGTCTACCATCGCAACCGCCCCCAGGCGGAGTGACGATGTGTGGGGTGGCTTTAGGTCCTGTGACATGGCGAGGAGCTCGCACCGTGAATCGTCCGAAAGGACCGTCTACCGTGGAGAGGTGGAGTGAGTTTTGCTGACATCAGCATCGGCCAGTCGTGACGCGGCTGTCTTTGAGTTCGGTGAGTAGCACTATGCAGCCACACGTCGCGGTGTAATTTCCTGACTGAATCAGAAACTCGCTATAGGTCGGCTGGAGTAGCGCGTTAGTGCTGCGCGAGATATCGGTCGTTTCCCGGGATCGCGGCTGGCTCTACACTCCGCCTGCACCAGGAAGAACGCCAGCTACCACTGCTGAGAGAGCGCCCTTACCGACGTATCCTGCGCTGCTTTGCGTTTTACGGGCTGCCACCGCCGCCGATTCGGCCACGACCGACGATTACGCCCACCGTAACAACCAACACTCCACCAACCGCCGTCAAGGACCTTCCGTACCACGTGTCGATGAAGTTCTTGTGCTTCGTGTCCTGTTCCGACTGGCCGCGAACCGATTCTCCGATGCGATCCGCGATCTGCATCTTCTGTTCAAAGGTCAATTCGGGTTCGTTAAGCATACCGATTAGGGCGGCACGCAACTCCTCGTGCGCGGCGTGAACGCGATCCGTGCTGCTGTCACTCGAAGTCAATGCCTTTCCAAACGACTCCCCGATCGTCTGCACTGAATCCGTCGCAAGCTCGCGAAAATGCGGAATCTGCTCGATGATCTTACTCTGGACGTTCTCGCTCAAATCGGGCAGCATCGACGTGAACTCCATGAACTTGTCCTTCGACAGCTCACGCCATGTCCCAATATTTAACGCCTTCTTTGCCTCGTCCTCACTATTGACGCTCACAGCTTCCCCGCCTCTTCTCCGCTCTAACTCGTGCCTTGTACGGGCGATCAACGTTCTAGATGCGCCAAAACCGCAACTGCGCGGGATAAATCCACCCTAGGATCTTGTTGCCCAAACAGAAAGGGAAAGTTGATCTTGAACCACAACGTCTGAAAAAACAACGATTCCCGGGGCGGATTGGACCTTCTCGACTTGCTACCCACGAGGATCTTCTGACTCATCAAGCGCCGCCAACCTCTCGTAGAACGCCGTAGATCACAGTCTAGGTCACAGTTTCGTCCGTCCAACGTGTCATCCGCCGACCTCTGACCTGTGACGAATTCTGACGCGCTCCAGCGTTCTCCGCGACCGCTCCGAGCTGCCTCCACTGCCGGCGCTGCTGTACCCTCGCGCGCCACTTCGTACCCGCTCCGTGCCAACGCCGCCTGCGAAGCGGGACCGTTGCGCCCTCAGCTCTCCGATTGGCCTCGGACAGCGATGTAGCGCAGGAGCCCTACGGACTATTCACCGATTCACCGAACTGTTCGGTTGAGATGACGAGTCCGCAAATAGCGGTTCTGAGCTTGTCAGCTCCCGCTCTGCGAGGATCCAACTCCTGGTCAGATCGGTGCGGTGCACATCTGCATGTCCGAGGTCGCCGGTAGTGTGGATCACGAATCACTTAACACACCTGCGGGTGAGGGAGAACCACAACCACATGAGCACGTCACCACTGGAGTCGCCGCTGCGCATCGGCCTGCCGTTGCCCCTCATCATGCCCGTTGCTGAGGAGGTGGCCCGATGAGGCTGAACCTAAAGTCCGTCGAGGAGCGCGTCCGCCCTCTCGGTGGTCGTGAGAGCTATGACCGGGAGTTCATCTTCGACCTGATGGCTGCCTATGGGCGGTCCAAGGGCAACATCACCCGGCTGCGCAACGGTTCGCTGAACGTCGCGGCCGACCGTGAAACTGAGGTCGCGCAGAAGAACGTCGTCTACTTCAAGCCGACCAGCGGCGATCTCTACGCCACCATTGATGAGCTACGCACCTCGCCGACGGTAGTCCGGTTCGCGACCCGATTTGTAATCGTCACAGATTATGTGGATCTCCTGGCGGTCGATACCAAGACCAATGAGACGCTGGCGATCCCGATCGCTGAGATCGACGAGCACTTCACGTTCTTCCTGCCATGGGCGGGCATGGAGAAGGCCCAGTATGTTGCCGAGGCTCATGCTGACGTCAAAGCTGCTGAGCGGATGGCGAAGCTCTTCGATGAGTTGCTGGCGATCAACCCGGATCTCAACGCCACCGAGACCAGCCGTCACGCCCTGAATGTCTTCTTTACTCGGTTGCTGTTCTGCTACTTCGCAGAAGACACCGGTGTTTTCAAAGAGGGTCAGTTCACCAGCGCAGTCGAGGCCTACACGCAGCTGGACGGATCAGATGTTGACCAGTTTCTGAACGACCTCTTCCTCGCCCTTGATACCGAGGACAGGGCGCAGAAGCCGAGCTACCTTGCTGACTTCGACTACGTCAATGGACGGCTCTTCGCTGCTGACCAGCGCCACACGGTGCCGAAGTTCAACAAGAAGTCCCGCGACGCTCTGGTTGAGCTCGGAAAGCTCCGCTGGGAAGAGATCAACCCGGATATCTTCGGCTCAATGTTCCAAGCTGTCGTGGCACCCGGCCAGCGCTCGGACCTCGGGCAGCACTACACCTCTGTGCCGAACATCCTGAAGACCATTGACCCACTGTTCATGGACGAGCTCAAAGAGCAGTTCAACAAGCACTTCGACAGCATCCCGAAGCTCAAGGACCTGCGCCGTCGGATCAGCGAGATTAAGATCTTTGACCCGGCTTTTATGCGCAACAAGCATGTCTCACGAAACACCCAAAGGACTCTCCATAGACTCGTAT
>NZ_VAVZ01000002.1 GCF_005771525.1 Nesterenkonia salmonea
CCACCTTCCACGCACCTGCTGTTCAGGATTTCAGCAGCACTTCAGAGGCCGCGTCGGTGGATCGAGGCTAAAGCACGGCTGCAGCTGCCAGGGGCCGACAAAAGAGCGTGAGGGCGGGTTCAGTCCTCCCAGTTCGCCTCGTGAGCCTCATGCATGCTTGGGTGATCAGAATGACGGGTCGAAAAGCTAGCTGCAATTTCCGCATCAGGATTCGACTGCTCAATCCTGAAAATACGCCCGCTGTCGTCCGCCCCACCAGTCACATCGAGAGGAGTACGCCGATCAGGATCATATGTGGTGGGCTGTTCTCCATTCGGTGTCAACCCGATCTCCTCTAACACCGCCAGCGCCTTCTCTTGGGTCTCCTGATTCGCTTCCACACCAGAGAAATCGAAATCGACTTCATAGTAGTAATGACCAGACGCCCGATGACTGGGATACGGATACCCCTTTAAACCCGCGAATCCCTCCAAGGTCCAGTTCTCAGCGCGCATAATATCTTCACCGAAATGCTCCTGCATCACCGAGACCACAAACTCAATTTCAGCCAACTGCTCTTCCTGAGTCAACCCTTCATCCCAGTCCACCACTGCTTCATCGCCACCTTCCTGCTGAGCCTGATCACTCTGTTGTTGTGTCTCACCACCGGAACCTTCATCAGTTACAGACTCCGACCCTGCGTCAGAGCAGGCCGCCAACAACCCAACCGTCAACACCAGAGTCGCCGCCCTGGCCAAGCAGGTATACGACCGAGTGGTAAACTTCTGCGCCTTACTGCCCACTTGAACGCCTATGGGGATTACGCAGCATCTCGCTCATCGATTCAGACCCTCCGCGTACTCTTCTGTGGTCAACACTCTCTCGTAATCGCCGACCCCAATGTGAAGCAAGTTCCTGTAGTGAACCGTCCCCGGGTCCAGGTAGCCAGCTTCATCCGGCTTGTCCCCTTCTCTGTAGTGTCCGGTCACATCAGCCAAGTTGGTGGCATCGCCATCGTGGGGGTGGCCGGAATAGTGTTCATGGGCTCCGAACTCCTCAGCAGTGGGATCTGTCCGGCTGCCGCCCCACACGAAAGCCGTCCTACCCTTCCCTGCTGTGCTGTCCTGGTCGCTTTCCGATGCGAACAGCATCGGCTTACCCTCATCATCGGTAGCAATCTTGTCAAAGTCACCGGCGTGCTCAACCACACTCTCGGGTATACCGGAAGATCCATACCACGCCACAGCATCTATCTCATGCTCCACCCGGGTCAAGGCGTGCGCACTCATGTTCGTCCCATAGGAGTGAGCAAAGACATTGACCGTGAAGTTGCTGCGATTATTTCCTTCTGCCATCCGGGTCTCCTGGAATCCGTCCAACGCGTAGGCGAAATCCCAACCGCCAGTGCTTGCACGATCGTTTCTCAACACTGACGTTGGGTTATCAAAAAGAGACAATTCGGGAGGCGGATCGTAGCCCAACCAGGACACCACAGCATGCGAACCGTCATCCCTGCGTTCAAGGTCGCGGTGTAACCGTTCCGAAGTTCTGACCTCATTTTGCATTTGGTGTGTTCCGCTCGACATACCTGAAACGCCAAACGTGGTGGTATCAGCGGTATCTGGATCACCAACAGAGATCGCTGCCAACGGTTGGCGATCCCAACCACCTGAACTTGACGCTGCTCCCGGCCCGAACCCGCTCGAATCCTCACGCTTGCCGATATCTAAAGATAACAACATCCTCGGAGGCTCATCGGATTCAGCATTGCCACCGTCCATGTCTTCCTCCGACTCGCCTTTCAACGACCTCTCTATCTCGGTGAGGTTTTTATCCCACCCTTGGTACTCGTCGTTATTTTTCAGCCTAGTAAGCGCGTCCCGATTGGCGGCGTCGCGTACGTAATTCGGCAGTCCCGCGACGTTTCCAACCAGCAACGGCAAAGACTCCGCCACGGTGTCTTGGAGACCGCGATCTTCCAGGTCAGACCACCATTTGTGCCCGTCCGTGCCGGAGGGCCACGCCTCGTATTCCTCTTCATTGCGCAGGCCCATGTCCGTCCCACCACATCACGCGGCACGGGGGTAACTAGACTCGAGCGCGTGACGAAGAGCGGATACGACAAGCCACATGTTGCCCAGGTCTATGACGCCGAGAACAGCGGGCGCTGGGACCTCGACTTCTACCTCGCTCTTGCCGAGGAACTGAGCCAGGGGATTGACGACTTCGCAGTGCTCGACATCGGCTGTGGCACCGGGGCGCTCGGGGTCGAACTCGCCCAGGCCGGATATCAAGTGATCGGGGTCGACCCGGCTGAAGCGATGCTTGAGACCGCCCAGACTCGTCCGGGAGGTCACCTGGCAACCTGGATCCACGGATACGCCAACGATGTCCCCGATGCCATCGCCGACCTGGTGATCATGACCGGGCACGTTGCCCAGTACTTCATCACCGATGACGCATGGGATGAAGTTCTACAAAACGCTCACCGGGCACTTCGCCCCGGTGGCCGGATCGCTTTCGAGAGCCGCAACCCGGGCAACCGCGCCTGGGAGCGCTGGACTCACGACAACACCTTAGGCACATACCCCCACCCCGACGGTGGTGAGTTCACCAGCTGGGTCGAGTCGCTTCAGGTCAACGAAGAGGCACCTGAAGGTGTCATCGAGACACACCGTGGCATCACCGTGTACCCCGACGGCACCCGCTCCGGCGACGACACCTCCGAGACACTCATCTTCCGCCCAATCGATCGCCTGACCAGCAGCCTTGAGGGCGCCGGCTTCACGATCGAGCACGCTTACGGCGACTGGTCACGCGGTCCTGTCACTGAGACTGGTGTCGAGCACATCCTCATCGCCCGGCGCGACTAGCCCAAAGGAACAACTCACCTCAGCCCGGATCCGTGCAGATCGAGGCTGAGGATGACTGAGCGTTCACCATGTCGGACCGCTCAGGAGACTTGGTTGACATCAATAACTCCGTGAGAGGGCAGCAGAGAACAATGCGCCGCGCGTAGCCGCTCCAGTGTCATGACGGTAGGTCTGCCACCGCTCCTCATGTTCTGCTCCGTACCCATTTCCGGTGGTGTCACAAGCGGTTCGCGTGACCTCGTGACACGCCCCTGGGTTCGAAACAGGTTTTGACTACGGCCACGTCGGCGTTTTGGCGGCAGTTATTGCGCCAGGCTCAGCTTGTTCAAAAGCGACCGATGATGACGATGGCCAATGTGTAGGAAGAGAAGACTGCGATGAGCATGATCGCTGTCCCTGCTTTGGATATCTGCCACATAGCTGAGAAATCACCTGCAGGTGCTCCTCTTCGTCGGGTAAGGAACACATCGCCGAGCACATACACCAACGTTATGGCCGCACTCGTTCCGACGAGAATCAGCGCCATTATCACTAGACCGAAAGCCACAAGCACCGCAGCGGCAACAACTACCAATAACAATCCCCCTACAGTGCCAGCGGCGACATACGCCCAAGCCCACCCCACTCGCGGCTGGTACCCACAGAAAGTATCGACATAGCGCCTGTGATCAGGGCTCAACCATTCCTGACCGTCATGCAAAGCCACATGAGGCGGATGGGGACGCATCCGCACTCGAATGCACTGCGAAGGCACCCCGGCCAATCGACCCGCTACATAGTGACTCCATTCGTGAGTCACCAACGAATACCAGGAAGAGCCCAAGACAGCCATAACACTTGCGACAACACCCGATATGACCCCCATAACACTCCACACTATTACCCGCCAACGCTGAAGCTGTCCGCACCGCGACTCGGAGCATGGTCGAATAGTCTCAGCTCGCAGCGCCCTCAAGACCTAGATACAGGGAAGGGACGCACGCGGAATGGAACCCACTTTGAAGATGGCATTCGAGAGAAGTCTTCTGACAAAAGTCATTAACCACCGATTTCGGGACTATGTGGATTTCAGTGATCTGCATCTACTGGACGCCACCGCTTGACTCTGCCGTAACGTCAACCGGAATGCTTGAGAACATGACAAAGAAGACAACACCGGCCATTGACCGGTCGATCTACCCAATGCCCATGTTCATCAACCTCGTCGTCAATGACCTTGCCGCTGCGGAGGCGCTCTACGCCAAGGCCGGGTTCGTGACTCTCGCAACGATCCCCGGACCCGACGGTCTTCCCTCGCTGGTCCACCTTCGACGAGAGAAATATCAGGACATATTGATGATGAAAGGAACCCCGGAACGCGGCACAGCCTCGGCGTCATTCGCCGCTGGCGACGTCGATCTAGTGGTGTGTCTCGCAAATAAGTGAGTACTTTGGTTGTAGAATGAGGTATGGCTCGTTCTGCTGCTGAACCATTGTCAATTGATCCTGGGAATTGGGAGGTCTTGGAGAAGATCGCCCGGTCTTCTGCTGCTGCTCATCGTCAGGTCCAGCGGGCCAAAGTGCTCCTGGCTGCTGCTGAGGGAGTAGCGAATACGGTCAATGCCGATCGGCATCAGGTCAGTGTGAACACGGTGCGCGCCTGGCGGGCTGAGTACGAGCACCGGGGCCTGGAGGGTTTCGGGAAGGTCAAACCTGGCCGGGGCCGTAAGCCCTCGATCCCGGAAGAGAAGATCGCGGAGATCATCCACCGGACCAACAACACCAAGCCTGAAGGCAAGACGCACTGGAGCTGCCGGGAGATGGCCCAAGAGATCGGGGTCTCACACTCCACAGTCCAGCGGGTCTGGGACGAGGTGGGGATCAAGCCTCACCGGGTAGAAACGTTCAAGGTCAGCAACGACCCGGACTTTGAGCAGAAGCTCATCGATGTGGTGGGCCTGTATCTGAACCCGCCCCAGAAGGCGATGGTGCTGTGCATGGATGAGAAATCCTCCATCCAGGCACTGGACCGCACTCAGGCTTCACTGCCGATGGTCCCTGGCCGGGGTGAGACGATGACTCATGACTATAAGCGCAACGGCACCACCACGCTATTCGCAGCCCTGGATGTGCTCACCGGCAAGGTCATTGGCCAATGCCTGCCCAAGCACCGGCATACCGAGTTCTTGAAGTTTCTGAAGACCATCGACACCGAGGTGCCCCAGGGTCTGGATGTGCATCTGATCCTGGATAACTACTCCACCCACAAGCACGCTGAGGTGAAGAAATGGCTCAAGCGCAATCCGCGGTTCCATCTGCATTTCACTCCGACCTCAGCCTCCTGGCTCAACCAGGTCGAACGTTGGTTCCGGGACCTGACCGATAAAAACCTGCGCCGCGGAGTCTTCACCAGCGTCGATGAGCTGATCACCAGTATCGAGGACTACCTCGCCGCCCACAACCAGGACCCCAAGCCCTACACCTGGACCGCCACCGCAGAATCCATCCTGGCCAAAACCCGCCGAGCACGAGCGAAACTCAACGAAGTAACAAGCTAAATCAGAGACGCACCACTAGGGCAAGTTGCCGATAACCTCCGGTCGGCGGCTGTTGACGTCATCGGCCCCACCGACACACCCTGGTTCTCGACCGACGTTTCTTTCTCGGACGCGGACGGCAACACAATCACTCTGACCAAACCTCGTAGAGCTGAACAGGCGCAGGCCCGGACCTGGGTGAACGACAACGTTTCTGGAAACTTCGATACTTCGGCTACGACATCGCTCGCCCGAAAACCCCGGTAACAGCAAGGAGCTGCCATGCAGGATTGGCCGATCAAGGAGGTCGCCCGGGCGACTGGCCTCACTAGTCGGACACTCAGACACTACGAGCAGATCGGATTGCTTCACCCGTCAAGAGTGGCGAACAACGGATACCGATTCTACGGAGAAGCAGAGTTGTCGAGGCTCTACAGAATTCTGTCCCTACGGGCATTAGAACTACCACTCTCCACGATCCAAATCGCCCTCAATGATGACAGGTCGCTAGCGGAAGCCATGCAGTCACACCTGGCGCTCCTGGAGGAGCGAAGAGACCAGACTAATCAGCAGATCACCCGCGTGAGGCAAACACTGGACGCGGTAAAGGAAGGACAGAAGTTGAGCATCGAACAGATCTTCGCTGACTTTGATCACGGTCAACACGAAATCGAAGTGCGGCAACGCTGGGGAGACACCGCCTGGGAGCACAGCCTGCAACGCCGCAACCAGATGACTGGTCATGAGCGCGAAGCTGACACCAACCTCGCATTGGACGTCAATGCTGCCCTTCGCCAAGCTGCGGAAGCGAACACGGACCCCACGTCAGAAGAATTCCAGAATCTCATCACGAGCCACTACGAATGGGTTGCGAAGCACTGGAATGAGAAAAAGCCCGATAGGAACGCATACTCGGGCCTTTCACACCTGTACGCTACCGACCCACGCTTCGCTGCAGCATACGGTGGCCAGGCCAACGCCGAAGTTATCCGCAGCGCGATCCAGGTCTGGATCCAAGCGAACCTCCCCTAAAGCATCTTTGGACACTGTGATGAAGCAAGGGGCGCGCTGATGCCAGACCCGGCTCTGATAATGAGACTTTGGAGACGGCTTCTGACTACTGTCTGAAACCACCGTATCCGAGCACGCTTCGTCAAACTGCTTGTCGTGCCCAGATATCCATTACCCAACGTGTGCCACATAGCATCCCGACGGTGGACACGCTGGTCAGAAAAAAGCGGCCTGGTAAAGAGTCGAGGGAATCGCGCGGATCCAACCGTCACTGCGCCACTCAGCGAAGGCAGTCGAGGACCTCGACCAACAGCGCCTCATCATAACGGGACTCGACGATCTCTTTCGGGGCCCCCGCTTCGCGCAACGCCTGCATCAGGGCCGCTGCGATGCGACGTCGACCTTCAAGCGTCTTTAAACCTGCGTAACCGACGTAGCCCATTGCCTTGGCTAGCGAGTACAGCGTTGCCATCCGTGTTTGCTTAGTTCTGGGACCCTGACTGTGGTTCTTAGCCGTCATCTGCTTCTCGAATGTTCCAGCACTGACGTTCGATCGTTTCGGAATTGCCAGCAGACGGACGTGTGATAGTCCACCAAGCACGGCCGGTTCTTTCGGAAATAAATGGTCGACGTGGTGAGGCGCGTCGTCGATGTTGCTTCCTGGCCAATAGCCCTCTATGAACCGTGCGTACACGGAGCGATAGTCGCGACGAGTGGGCGAAATCCACAGTTCGGGTGCCCATGAAGTCTTCTCAGGCTTCCAGACAAACACCTCGTTTTCGGGATCATCCCCCAGAAGAGCGACCTGACCGTCCCGCCGTAGCGTCCGCGTTCCGTTCCGGCCGAGAATGTTGTCCACGCTAGCGACGCCAATCCACGCCGAGTTCGCAGGCTGATCAACCAATTGCTCCATGAAGGTACGGTGTTGGTCTTTCATCCACGTGGGCCAGGAAGAGAACGGCAGTGCATCGTCGGGCATGCACGAACATTAGTTGAAGGAGACAGTCGGTACCGGCAAATGCGCCGTACTCGTCGCGCATGGTTCGTCACGGGCTCTCTGGGCGCCTTCCTCGCCGGAGCCATGGCTAATCTTCCGGATCAGGCACTGTGGCGCTGCACTCCACGCCCTCACCAGGAGCACTTGATTCCGATTCCGCCAACGTCTGGTCATCAACAACAACCACGCAACGCAGCACGGCGTCGGGAACCCCGGCAATAGAGACCGACACTTCATCATCGACTCGACCGAGCGTCTCAAACCGTGCTGGACCAGAGCCGTTCGTCACCGTGGATCCCTCTGTCTCCTGCCCACTCAGTCCGGATTCACGTCCCAGGTACTCAACACGTAAGTTTTCCGCATCGGCACCGTCGGATAATGCCTCGACCTCGTAGGTCACAGCGCGTGATTCCTCAAAAAATCCACACCCACTGAGGCCCAGCCCGAGTGCCAATCCAACCGCGCTGAGCGACATCGCGCGATGGGCTTTCCTGGGGGTTTCCTGACCGCGCTTCCCGTGGACATTTACCTCAGTCATCTCATTCTCCTTAACTCCCGTTCAGGGGCCTTACGAACACTTACCGCATCGAGAATATGAGGCGCACAACTGCGTAGGAACAGTCCTCAGTAGGAGTTTTTTCGGAGATTCTCAGGTGACTGAGTCTTCAGAGGTAGACCTTCTCCTACTGGAGTAGGAGATCGACGCCCGATTCAAGGACGCGCTCTATACGAGAACCCAGACCGCTGGTACCTGGCTGGCCTCATACCTCCCTGACGTGCGTCTTCTTCGGGTTAAGGCTGTTCATCCTCCGGTGGAAATGTCTAAACTTGCTCGAGGCAACAAGTTTGAGGTGGGTTTCAGGCGCGATCGTGACACACACGGTTGCTCGGTAGGCGGACGAGCGGGAGGAACGGGTATCTCACAGGAGAGGGCATCCACGGAGCAGGTGCCAGGCGAAGCTGAGGAGCACAACGGTGTCTTTGTGCGATTTCTCAGAGGGGTTGAGAAGGTAGGGAATCTCCTGCCGCACCCCTTCTGGCTCTTCGTCATCCTGGGGGTCATCATCGTGGGGCTCTCCGCGGTACTCGAACTCTTTGGCGTGGAATCAGAGAATCCGGCCGACGGCGAGCTGGTAGAAGTCCAGAGTCTTATGACGCCGGAGGGCTTCCAGCGGATGGTGACAGATGCCGTTGATAACTTTGTGAACTTTCCCCCATTGGGGCTGATCATCATTGTGATGCTCGGTGTTGCCGTGGCCGAGGGATCCGGCATGATCGGCGCCACGATCCGGATCGTGGTGTCGCGGGTTTCGCGCCGGTGGCTGACTTTCACCATTGCGCTGGCCGGTGTCACCGGCTCAGTGGCCTCCGATGCCATCTACGTCATCTTGATTCCGTTGGCGGCAGCTGCGTTCAAGGCAGCAGGGCGTTCCGCCGTCCTCGGGGCGATCGTGGCTTTCGGTGCGGCTTCCGCGGGCTACAACGCCTCACTGGTCATCACTGCCTCGGACCCGCTGTTCGCCGGCATCTCCACCGCCGCAGCGCAGCTGATAGACGAGGACTATGTGGTGTCCCCGATTGCTAACTACTTCTTCGCCGCAGCCTCGGCAGTGGTGCTCGCATTGATGATCACCCTCGTGACTGAGCTTCTGCTGGTGAAAATGACGGACCCCATGCGGCGCGCTGAGGACAGGGAAGGCGGCGCTGCGGCCGCGGCCCTGTCCGTGGGACGCAACAACGGCAGTTCAGAGCAAACCCACGGAACAGACGACGAGGCCGGGGCCAGTGGGTCTGAGCTGACTGACGGTGACGAATTGCTGAGCTACTCACCTAAAGAGGTGCGTGCGCTGCTATTGAGCCTCGTGTCCTTGGCGGGGTTCCTGGCGATCTACTTCGGTTTGCTGTTCACCCCCGGTTCACCGTTCCAGGGTGAGGACGGCTCTGCTCTGGAGTCTGCGCTGGTCACCGATGTGGCAGTGCCGATCGCGTTGGCATTCATTGTGGTGGGCGTGACATACGGTGTCATCGCGGGAACCATCACCAGCCCGAGCGACCTCCCGGAGATGATGGCGCGCTCCATCAAGGAACTCTCCGGAGTCATTGTCATCTTCTTCGCCGCAGCCCAATTCATCGCGTACTTCGACTGGTCGAACATCGGTACAGTGCTAGCCATCGAAGGGGCTCGAACCCTGGAGCAGTGGGACTTGCCGGTGTTCGTGCTGTTCGGCGGTGTGGTGCTCCTGGTGGCACTGTTCAACTTCTTCATCACCTCCGGATCCGCTCAGTACACTCTCATGGCTCCGGTGCTGGTGCCGATGCTGATGTTGGTGGGCATCAGCCCTGAGGTCACCCAGATGCTCTTCCGGATGGGTGACTCACCGACGAACATCATCTCGCCGATGAGCCCGTACTTTGCGCTGGCATTGGGTTACCTCCAGCGGTACTACCCTCGCGCCGGCGTCGGAACCCTACTGTCCCTGACGCTGCCGATCTCTATCACGCTGCTGATCAGCTGGTTCCTGTTCTTCATGCTCTGGTACCTGATCGGTATTCCGCTAGGCCCCGGAGTTCCGGTGAACTGACCGTGAGTCTGCCAACCATTACCGAGGCTCGAGACCTCCTTCCCCAGCTGCGCGATCTGCGCAGGAGCCTCCACCAGAACCCGGAGACCGGGCTCGATCTCACCTGGACTCAGGCCAGAGTTGAACAAGCCATCGAAGACCTGGATGTTGAGGTCACGCGGGGCGCTGCTCTGCGTTCCCTCGCGGTGGTGCTACGCGGCGGCCGACGCCCCCACGCAGGCGCTCAGGCTGTGCTTCTGCGTGCCGATATGGATGCGCTGCCGGTAGCGGAGGCCACGGGATTCGAGTTTGCTGCCACCAACGGGAAGATGCACGCCTGCGGTCACGATCTCCACACGGCTGGCCTGGTCGGGGCGCTGCGCCTGCTGCACCCGCACCGGGAGCAGCTCGCCGGCGACGTCGTCTTCATGTTCCAGCCGGGTGAGGAACAGGGCAACGGCGCGGAGCTTATGCTCAACGAAGGTGTGCTTGAGATCGCAGGTTCGGAGGTGATCGCCGCCTACGGTGTGCATGTGTCGCCGGATCAGGAGCTGGGCCACCTCTACTCCAAACCGGGGTCCTATATGGCATCCTTCGGCCGAATGTTAATCAGCGTACGCGGCAAGGGCGGCCATGCGTCGCGTCCCCACACGGCGCGGGATCCGATTCAGGTTGGCGCTGCTATGGTCGGCCACCTTCAGGAATACGTGACGCGGCGATTCGACATCTTTGACCCCGTTGTGGTGACGGTGGGCCAGTTCAACGCTGGCACCGCCCCGAACGTGATTCCTGACCGCGCGGAGTTGGCGGTGGGGGTGCGTACCTTCTCCGAGCCCACAGCGGCACGGGTGGAGAAAGAGCTGCCTGAGCTGGTCAGAGGTATCGCAGCAGCGCACGGGCTCACCGCCGAGGTCAGGTATGAGACGCTGCTGCCGCCCACAGTGAACGACGACGCCGAGAATGACTTCTACCGAGAGACCTTCAGTGATCTCTTCGGTGAAGACCGGGTGTCCCTCGTCCTGAATCCAAAGGCTGGATCCGAGGATTTCGCGCATGTGCTGCGTGCGGTGCCCGGGTCGTACGGACATCTCGGTGTCGCGATGCCGGATACCGTGCCGGAGGAGCAGGAGTCGAATCACTCACCCCGCGCTCGGCACAATGACGACGCTCTCGCCGACCATGCGCTGTTCCTGGCGCACCTGGCAGCCAGGCGTCTGGAGAAGGCGCAGTAGTCCGCGATCACTCTGTGAGGCGTCCGCCACCGGGGTGGCTGAGGCGGTGGTGTGTGACCCGTCTACCACCGGCCGTTGCGGGGGCGGGGTTGGCAGACCGGGCACCAGTAGGAGGAACGGCCCATGAACTTCGCCCGCTGGATCACTCCGGCGCTGCGGCCAGCCACCGCACAGGGGCCATTGCGCCAGCTTGTAGGGTGACCAGCAGGTGACCTTCGCGAGGACTTCAACTTCGCAAGACCTCGCGTCTCATGTGATGTAAGGGGAGCAAGGTGCAATTCGGAAAGCGGACGATCGTCGTCATGCTGGCTGCCGGCCTTGGTGTCGGGGCCGCGGCTGGGTGTGCGGAGTCGGAACCCGGCACCGGTGCTGAGCCGACTGCTGATGCCGACCCTTCTGATTCTGAGAGCCCTGCAGCCGATGGGGTACAGCCGTTGGCCAAGGTCGAAGGATGGCGCAGCGACGCCGACATGCAACAGATGCCCTTCGCGGTGGTGGAGGTCGCAGCCGATGCAGACACCGCAGAACAAGCATGGCAGGAAAACGTGCCCGAGGACCTGGGCGAAGGTGACAGCGACGTGGGCGAGCCCGGTGTCTATGGGTCCCCGGACGACGTCGATTTCGACGATCAGGTAGTCGTCGTCTGGCACTCAGGCGAATCAGGCTCCTGCCCAACGTGGTTGGCGGACATCGATACTGTTGACGGCTCAGTCACCATCGAACGCGACCAATACTCACCAGACGATGTCTGCACTGATGACTACAACCCCTACCGGATGGTGCTCGCCGTGGACCAAGACAGGCTGCCTGAGCTGGACCAGTTGCCCACCGAGGACATCAGCATCGACGAGGCGATCATCGACCAGGGGCGCGTGGTCACCTACCCGGATGCGGTCCTAGACGGCTGAGTGGGTGGATTCCTTTCCCAATTACCGACGTGACGATGGGAATAACCAGGCCCCAACGCATTTGATATCATTGGTGATATCAAACTAGGAGGTGGCTTCAATGGCATCGCTCGTCGTACGCGGACTCGAAAAATCCGTCAAGGAGCAACTCGCCGCTCAGGCTAAGGAACACGGGCGTTCCATGGAGGCTGAGGTCCGCCACATCCTCACCCAGGCCACGCACCGCCCGCATGTCGGACTGGCCCTGATGCGCGCAGCACAGGAAGCCGGTGGAGTCGAAGATCTCCCGGTGCCGCAGCGTGCTGATCCTGCCCGATCGGCAGACTTCGGGTGATTGTTCTCGACACGAATGTGGTCTCGGAAGTGTTCCGTCCGCGGCCAAACCCTGGCGTAGTCACCTGGTTGGAGAGCCTTACGGGGCATGTAGCGATCACTGCCGTGACGCTTGCAGAACTGCGCGCTGGCATTGAGCGCCTGGCTGACGGCAAGCGCAAATCCGCACTCACCACTGCACTCAACGCAGTCCTGGAACAGTACCGTGCGACGCAGGCGATCCTGCCGTTCGATGACGCTGCGGCCGAAGAGTACGCAGCAGTCCTTCTCGTCCGTGAGCGTGCAGGGAAGCCCATCCACACCGCCGATGCCCAGATCGCCGCGATCTGCCGAGCCCACCGGGCCACTTGCGCGACACGGAACATCAACGACTTTGTCGACACCGGGATAGAGCTGGTCGACCCCTGGAACGCATGAACACACTCCCAGTTGAGAGAGCAACTCGACTATGCACGTGGGAACGGACGTGCCGAGTAGTCATAACCTCGCGATTTTTGTCCATCTGGTCCTACCACCGGCCGTTGCGGGGGCGGGGTTGGCAGACCGGGCACCAATAGGAGGAACGGCCCATGAACCTCGCCCGCTGGATCACCCCGGCGCTGCGGCCAGCCACAGCGCAGCGGGAACATTCCCTGCCAGCCTGCCCATAGGCCTGCAGAGACCGGTCAAAGTAGCCGGACGCCCCATTGACGTTGACGTAGAGCGCATCGAAGCTCGTACCCCCAGCCTCCAATGCCGCGGCCATCACCTCTTGGAGTGCGGTCAGCAGCCGGGCCGCCTCCGCACGGGTGACAGTCTCCGCCCTGCGCGCGTAATGCATGCGCGCCCGCCACAAAGCCTCATCGGCATAGATATTGCCCACCCCGGAGATCACCGTCTGATCCAACAGCGCGCGCTTAATCCCAGTACGACGACGCCGCAGCGCGGTGAACATCCACTCTCCGGTGACAGCCGGCTCCAGTGGGTCCGGAGCAATATGCGTTGCCGACTGTGGGATCAGCCGCTGGGAGGTGCGGGTCACTACGTCCGGGATCAGCGGAGAAAGGTGCATGCCGCCGAAGATGCGCTGGTCCACAAAGCGCAACTGGTTCGGTGGGGCGTGTCCCTGTTCAGCGGCCTCGGCCTGCGGCTTGTCCCCCAGTGCCAGGGTGATTTTGAGGTGTTTCTCTGCCGGGGCGTCGTCGTTCTCCACGAGTACCTGCCCACTCATGCCCAAGTGAATCACCAACGCGGTGGGCTGCGGCGTGTGTTCGCTGGCGAGCGGGATCCACAGGAACTTCCCGCGCCGCTGCGGAGCCCCTAGTGTCCGGCCGGTCAGCTGGTCACGGAAAGCTGCGGGGCCTTCTGCGTAGCGGCGGAGGCTGCGTTCGTCATGGACGGTGACCTCCTCCACGGTCCGGTGCGCCGCCCACCGGTCCACCCCGCGGCGGACCACCTCAACCTCTGGCAACTCAGGCATAGCACCTCAGTGTGCCAGAACCATCTCAGGCCTGGGTGTCAGCCGGAGATGGCGTTCAACTCCTCCAGGTCAGCATCGGAGAGTTCGAGTCCGGCGCCGGTGATGTTCTCCCGCAGGTGTGCAGCAGAGGACGTGCCCGCGATGAGAAGGATGTTCGGGGATCGGCGCAGCAACCATGCCAAGGCGACTGCCATGGGTGTCGACTTCTGCCGTGCCGCGACCGATGACAACGCGGCGGACTGCAACGGGGGGAACCCGCCGAGGGGGAAGAACGGGATGTAAGCCACCTCCTCAGCTGCGAGTTGGTCGATCAGCTCGTCATCCTGGCGGATGGCGAGGTTGTACATGTTCTGCACCGAGACGATCGGCGCGATCGATTGGGCTTCCCTGACCTGTTCGGCAGTAGCGTTGCTGACGCCGAGGTGCCGAATCACACCCTGTTCCTGCAGATCCACCAGCGTCTGGAAGGCCTCACCGATGCGTTCCGGAACAGGCCCGCTCGCGTCGCCAAGGCGCAGGTGCACCAGGTCCAGGACATCTACTCCGAGGGTTTCCAGGTTGTCGTCAATCTGCTGGCGGAGTTCATCGGAATTCCGGGCACTGGGCCAGCCGCCTTCAGCGTCCCGACGGCCGCCGGCCTTGGTGGCAATGAGGAGCTTCTCCCCATAGGGGTGCAGGGCCTCACGGATTAAGTCATTGACTACCCGAGGCCCATACGTTTCAGCAGTGTCGATATGGTTGATGCCCTGGGCGGCCGCCTCTCTGAGGACTGCGAGCGCAGCGTCACGATCAGCGGGTTCTCCGAGAACCCACGGGCCGGTGAGCTGCATGGCCCCGTACCCGAACCGAGAGACAGTGGCGTCACCGAGTGTCCAGGTGCCGCCCGGAAGAGTGAGTGTTGGGGTTTTCATAGGTACCTTCCGGTGGTTTGAGTGACATGTTGTCCTGCACCACTCTGAATGCTGCGCTACCTTTAAGGAAGTAATTACCCGAAAGTGCGTTGATACCCGAAAGGTGGAAGATGGCGACGATGACCGCGGCCCAGAAGCGGGCTGAAGCGAAGACGCAGTACAACGCGTTCCTGGCGGCATGCCCGAGCCAGCAGCTCCTTGCACGGGTCTCAGGCAAGTGGGTGACCCTTGTGTTGTCGGCACTGGGCAGCGGACCGGACTGCACGGGCGAGCCCCGCCCCATGCGGTACTCCGAGCTCGCCCGAGTCCTGGCAGGCATCAGCCCAAAGATGCTCTCCCAGACCCTAAAATCACTGGAAAGAGACGGTCTCATCTCGCGGACGGCGATGCCCACCGTGCCGGTGACGGTCTCCTACGAGCTCACCGGTCTGGGCCTTTCCCTGCACCAGACCGTGCGTCAGATCAAGCTCTGGTCGGAAGCACACCGGGATGAAGTCACCGAGAACCAGGCCCGGTTCGACGGCGCAGGTTGAGCTCGGAGCTTACTGCGGGCCTCGGACCATGCGGATTTCCACGATTCCTTTGAGCGCGCCGGAGCCTTGATCCTCGCCGAGGTCGATTTCCTCACCGTCTGGTTCGAATCCGTGTTTGCGGTAGAAGGCCTGCGCGCGGGGGTTGTCTTTGAGTACCCACAGGGAAGCAGCTTTGTTGTTGAGGAGCTCCTCCAGCATGGCGGAGGAGGCACCGCTGCCCTGGTGGTCCTCAAGGAGGTAAATCATGTAGAGCTCATGGTCGACGTCAATATCCTCTTCCCGCGGAGGGCCGATCTGCGCGATCCCTACCACCGAGCCGTCAACCTCCGTCACCCGGGTGCGGGCCCGGTGTGCTTGGTCGGCGAGCATCTGCCGCCAGGAGTTCACCCGGCGCTTATAGGACTCCTCATTCCAGAACTGATCCGGCAGGACCCCTGCGTAGGCTTCTTCCCATGAGGCGATGTGCACACTGGCTATACTTTCGGCCTCGTGTAACTGGGGGTGCCGGATGGTGAAGTCCGCGCTCATATTGTGCTCACTTTCGGGGTCCAGACCATGCGGATTTTGGGGAGGTTAGCGATGTCGGTCAGGTGCTGTACGGCGCCGTCGGGTTGGTACCCGCGTTTGCGGTAGTAGGCGATCGCCCGGGTGTTCTCCTCCATCACCCAGAGGTAGTGGTCGGTATTTTCCGGGATTAGCTCGGCCAGCAGCCGGTCGGAAAGCCCAGTGCCATAGGCAGCAGAAAGCACATACAGCCGGTGCAGTTCCAGCGGCAGCGGGGCGTCGTGGTCCCGGGCAGTACCGAAGATCCCGAAACCAACCACCTGCTCACCGACTTCAGCAATCAGCATCCCGCGCTGATGACCCTCAGGGAGGGGTTCGGCGAGCAGTTCGGTCCACTGTTCGGTGCGCCGGGCAGGAGTGTTGCGCTGAAGCATCCAATCGTGCGGAAAGTAGTGCCCGTAGGCCTCATCTGCGGCGATGGAGTGGGCTAACCCAATCCTGGCGGCGTCGCGCAGCTCCGGCTCCCTGATCAGAATCTGTTCCAACACTCACTTAGGATAAGTGGTCCCGCGTAGTGGTGTCTCAGGCCTGTCGCCGAGGGAACATCCAGGTTAGCGGCGGCGCAGCGGCCCCCGTATAGTCGGCGACTGTGAACGCGTTTCATGAAGATGCCGGAGGTGGCGAGAAGGAACCTCGCCGCCACGCCCCCGAACCTGCTCCGGAGAAGCCTCCACGCCCTTCGGTGCCGCAGACCCTGGCGGGGATGCTGACGGCGATCACCGTGACCTACCTGATGTCCTTCCTTGGGGTCGCTGGCACGGTGATAGGCGTGGGACTGGTGAGTGTCCTCACCGTGTTGGGCAACTTCATGTACTCCTCTGCGATCTTCAGCGCTAAGGAAAAGGTGAAGAAGGTTCAGCCAATGAAGCGGGGCCGACCCAAGGCGAAGACCCGATCACAACGTTCGGAGTCGCTGGATGAGAATGTGACCGAATTCGGCTACTCCGCTGCGGCTCACACCGGGCCCGGCGCAGATACCTCTGAGTCCTTTGGCTCTGAGTTCCTGGGCTCAGATTCGCGTGAGCAAGAGACAGTTGATGCAGGGCGGGATGAACAGACCCTTGCCACTGCCGAAAGCGAGGCCGAGTCATCCCCAGGCCGGTTGCGCCAGGCCTGGAAAGTGACCATGGAACGCTACGGGCCCAAGAGAATCTTCGGATCGATCGCGCTGGTGTTTGTGCTTCTGGCAGGAACAGTGACGGTGATTGAGCTCTCCGCAGGTCAGCCTCTGTCTGGCATTGTGCGCAATGAGGACAGCAGCGGCACCTCCTTCTTTGGGGGTTCACGAGGCACCAGCGGTCCGGGCGACGAAGGGGAGGACACGGAGATCGAAGAAGACGACACCGGTGAGCTTCCCCCGCCTGAACAGGAGGACATCCAGGAGGAGCCCCCGGCACCCGAGGCTCCCCAGGAAGAAGAAGCCCCAGTTGAGGAACCCCAGCAGGAACAGCAGCCAGCGCCTAAGGAAGGCGCTCCCGAGGAGTAACCACCGGGCTTGATTCTGCCGCTCGGGGAAAATGTTCCGGGGTAGGGACCCTCAGAGTTCCCCAGTGATCTTCTTGTAGGCGGTCGATCGTCCTGAGCCGACTCGTTCCACTGAGAGGCCCTCGAGCTCATTCAGTACCTTTTGGGCAGTATTGCGGGAAACTCCGCCCAATTCGGCGAGGTCTTTGGTGCTCATGCTCGAATGAGAGGCCAACCATTCGTCCACAGTCTTTCGCAGATCTTGCGGATCCGTGGAGCCGTACCGAAAGAACTTTCGTATCGGGTCGACCATTTTGAGATGAGCGACTAACTCACGCGCAGTAGGACTGAGCACCCAGACATCGTCGTAGGGAACCAGAAGAGAAGCCCCATTGACACTTGTCTGAGTTGCTACACGCAAGGCTACCTCGGCACCTTGAGGATCTCTGTGCAGAATTCGGCCAGCCCTAGGCACGTCTATGAAAGCGTGGTGAAAAAGATGGTCCAGGATCCACGCAAGTCTGGGGTCCCGCTGCCGTTCTGTGGGCCGGATAGCATCAACGAATTCCACGACGCTGCGGACCGGTTCGCCACCAACCAAAGTGGTCTCCACGTGTGGTCCGGCGGTCTCCACGATGTGAGGAATTCGGTGACCCAGGACAATCATGGCCTGGTACATGCGGTCTACCCCTAGCCCCTCTTTTTCCACCAAGCCCAACGCGCGGAAGGCGTCAGCCAGAGCGGGATAGCGTGCGTGGCGTTCGGCCAAGATGTTCTCTGACGTCACTCCCCCCGTAAAGGCACCTGGGCTTCGCACCTCGAGCATGCTGTCCAGATCGAACCATCGAACCTCGGTGGGCTCTTGACTGTCCCAATCACGGTGGATCAAGCCATTGAGGATGGCTTCTCTAGCGGCGCTGCGCGGGACCCTGCGGATACTGCGATGCGTGAAGCCTTGCTCCAAAGTCATGTGATCGTTAGCGATATCCAAGGCGGTTTGTATGGTCTCCAGCTGATCCAGCAGACTCTGGTCGGCGTCCGGCAGCAGCCGGTTAGTGACCTGTCCGCCTGGAAGGTCGAAAGTGGTCAGCTCCACCAATGTTCTTCCTGCCGGAGTCAGCAGCAGCTCTCCGGCGATAGAGAGGTACTCTCCACGCAATACTCCGAGGCGTTGCAGCGCCTGACGCTCGTCAAGAGGTTCACCGTCTTTGGCGAACTGGTCCTTAAGAATCTTCCACGAGCCGGAGGTAATCGCCGATGGCATAGTTGAAGACTCGGCTGCCATGACATCCACGTTGAGTGCTTCCTGCCGATGAATCCACCATTCTGAGCGGTCTACCGGAACGCAGCGATCGGCTACTCGCCATCGAATCCGATCGCTGGTGTCTTCAACGACAGTAGGAGACTCAGCCACATAGATCGCCAGCACTCGTTGACCACCGACAGTGTGTGCGGCAATAGAAGGTGCGACGTCCACCGCCTTATGAACAGCCTGTCTAAGCCATTCCTCATCAAGTGCTGTTCCCAATATGCGGCCCGTTTTGTCCTCCACTCCGAGAATCAGCACTCCTCCGCCCTTGGTGTTGGCGAAACAAGCGACTTCATCAGCAAGCTTCGTAGCTGCTACTTGATTCTGCGACTGCCCGGGTTCCAGTTGTCCACGGATCCGACGACCTGCTTCTTCCTTGAAATCGAGGCCCTCCTTCTCTTGGATCTGAGGTAGGTAGCCGTCTTGTTCCGCTGCGAGCAGTCCCCTCACCATGTCTTGCAATTCGCGTCGACGTTGCAGTCCGCTGGCTGGCATAGTGCATCTCGTTTCTCTCACAGAACTCACCCAAAGTGGAGGCCTTGCGAGAAAGGGTACCCCTTTTCTCGCAAGAATGGCGCCTTTTGAGAGAAACGTGAGAGAGAACGGTGTGCTTTTCTCTCACTGAAGCCTCAGTTGGGCGCGAACGTGAGAGAAAAAGTCCACATGTGCCCTACTGGGGCTTCACGCACACAGAGAACCCCCAGTGGATATCTCATACACCAGGGGTTCTCTTCATACCTGCCTACTCAAGGTGAGCAGGCGGCGTCGTACTCCTCTTGAATGTTCCTACTGGGCGGAGAGCCCCGCCGCAGGTGGGGTGCGGGACAAGGCGCGTGCCGGGAGGAACGAGGCCAGGGCAGCAGCCACAAGAGTCGCTGCCCAGATCAAGCCCATGCGGTCCCACGGGACACTCAGCGTCATAGTGATGCCCTCCGCAGCCACCAGGGAACTGACACCGCCCCAGGCAAAGAACGCCCCCAGACCACTGCCCAGCACCAGCGCAACGCCCGCCATCAGCAGCGCCTCCAGAGTGACCAGTGCGCCGACGGATCCGCGCGTCATCCCCATGGCACGCAGCAGGGCGGCCTCACGGCGACGTTCCAGAACGGACAGGGCCAGGGTGTTGCTCACACCCACCACCGACACCAGGACTGAGGCGGCAAGCAGCACCAGCACGATCACCAAGACAGTGTCGATGACCTGGGCGTACACCGCTCGCTCCGTGGCAGCGTCCAGAGAGACCTCCCCGGCGAACGCTTCCGCCTCACTGCCCAACCGGTTGATGTCGCCCATGCTGGCCGACTCGGCGGTACGCATCACTGTGATGCCCGCACTGTCTTCGAAGGCCCAGGATTCACCGGCTTCAACCATGGCCTCAGGCAGCACCACGGTATCCGCCGGAACCCACGACGCCGGGACAGCCCGCACCGTGGTGCCCGCCTCCGATGATCCGTTCGCAGCATTGCCACCGGGTGTGAGCGTGACCTCCGCGGACTCCACCATCCGGTCCTGGATCAGGTCAGTGGCGATCAGTGCGAAAGTTTCTCCGCTGTTTTGGTCCTGGAACACCGACTCGCTCCGGGCGACCTCACTGATCACCGAATCTTCCGCGAAGACGACCCGACCCTCCACAGAATTTCCATCCAGCTCTGCCGCGTCAATGCTCGCTTCCGCACCGGGAAGCACCTGGTGCCTCTCCACGATGGATGAGTCCTCCGCCATCTGCTCCACCGATTCAGATGCGACGTCCAGACTCGCGTCGATAGGGTTCCGCTCCGCCAGTTCCTCGCTCAGTGAATGCTGAGCGGTCATCGCGCCCATGGTCATCGTGGACACCAGAGTGACCCCGATCAACAATGCGGAGGTGGTGACCGCGGTACGGCCTGGCATGGCGCGCGCATTCTGACCGGCCAAGCGGCCCGGTACCTTCAGACCCGGCACTCGGGAAGCGAGCTGCCCCAGGAGGGCAACGGCACGTGGAACCAGGAACCGGCCCATGAGCAGAACCCCAGTGAATCCGATGAGGGCACCTGCGGCACCCAACAACGGCTATGGATGAGCGCCGAAAGTAGCACCCCACCGAGACCACCCGCGGCAAGAAGCACACCCAAAACGGTGCGCACCCAGGGGATCCGTTTGGGACCAGCGGAGATCTCAACCGGTCGTAGAGCCTCCATGGGGGATGTCCGCCCGGCCTTCAGCGCCGGCATTACCGCCGCCAGCACGGTCACCGCAACACCCAGTAGCAGTCCGGTGACGACGGCGAGCACACTGAGTTGCGCTGAGGAGAAGCTCTCCAGCCAGAATCGCTGCGCGACAGTGGCGATGCCCACCGCGGCCGACCATCCCAGCAGGACGCCGAGCACGCCACCGCCCACACCAAGCAGCGCACCTTCGGCCACAGTGGCTCGGCGGAGCTGACCCGCCGTGGCCCCCACAGCCCTCAGCAGCGCCATCGTCCGGGAGCGAGAAGCGACCAGCACCTGGAACGTATTGGAGATGACGAGACTGGCGACGAACACTGCGATCGCGCCGAAACCCAGTCCAATACTCAGCAGCGCCGTCGACTGTCCTGTCAGATCAGCGACCCAGGCGTCAATGATCTGCTGCTGGGTGCGGATGTCAACCCCAGCGACGACGAGGCTGCCGTCGGGCTGTGTGAAAATCTGGGCGGCGTCGTCATCACTGCCGGTATCAGTGGGGAGTTCCCCGTTGTCGATCATGGCTGCGACGACGTCAGCGATCTGCTGCTGCAGCTCCTCCTGTGCTTGCGTATCGCCGTGATCCTCCCCTGTCATCGCGACCCGGAGGGAGGTCGGGGTCTGGTCGGCATCCAGAGACTCAAGACCTTCGGAGCTCACGTAGCCACTGACTGTCCGGTGGTAGCCGGACGCGAGGCCCGAGACCGTGAGCTCTGCGGAGCCCTCTTCCACATTGCCTGATTCTGCGTTGAAACGCTCAGTGGCGACCTGCATGGTGTCACCGACGCCGAGATTGTTCGCCTCGGCGAAGTCTGTGACCAGGAGGATCTGGTCATCCTGCTCGGGTAGGGACCCTTCGGCGACGTCCATAGTGCGCGTTTCCGGCAGATCCCCCGCGAGCAGCATGCTGTCCACGCCTGAGCTTTCGCCCTGGAGGAACACAAAGCTGAGCGCCTCCGCCTCAGCGACGGCATCAAGCTCGCTGATGGCATCAGCCAGCTGCTGGTCAGGACGGTCACCAGATGAGGTCTCTGATGTTCCCGCTTCCTCGGCCGCGTTCTGCGCCCAGGTGAGCGCCTCAGCGTTGACCACCAGGTCCGCACCCTCGGCATCGGCCACAGCCTGAGCCTCCATAGTGCGGTTAAAGGAGCCGAGCAGAATCAAGGCCGTGACGACGAACGCCACGGAGATCACGACGGCGGCACCGGCGGCCCACAGCCGCTTCCCGCCTGAGCGCAGATTGGTGCGCAGTACTGGGCTGCCGATCATCAGGAGACACCCCCGTCGGTGGCCTGCCCTGCAGCTGGTGCGCCAACAACAGATCCGGCGTGGAGCATAGCCGCGGCGAGCTCTTCAGCTGAGGGTTCTTCCCGTGTCTGCACTACGCGACCATCGGCCAGCAGCACGGTGCTGTCGGCAACTGCGGCCGCGGCGGCGTCGTGCGTGACCATAATGACTGTCTGCCCGAACTCATCCACCGCAGTGCGCAGCAGATCCAACACCTCCGCCCCGGAGGCCTGGTCCAAGTTTCCGGTGGGCTCATCTGCAAAGACCACGCTGGGCCGGGCGACCAGCGCCCGCGCCACAGCAACCCGCTGCTGCTGACCCCCTGAGAGTTCAAAGGGCCGGTGGTGCAACCGATCTGTGAGCCCCAAACGGTCCACCACGTGGCGGAAGAACGTCTTGTCGACTTGGGCACGGCCACCCAGGGAGGACGGAAGAACAATATTCTCCTCAGCCGTCATGGCGGGGATGAGGTTATAGGCCTGGAAGATGAACCCGATGCTGTCGCGCCGGACCCTGGTGAGTTGTTTTTCCGTCAGGCCAGTCAAGCTGATGGGCCCACGGTCAGTGGCCAGGGTGATATCCCCGCCATCCGGTGTGTCCAACCCCGCCAACACGTGCATCAGTGTGGACTTACCTGACCCGGAAGGCCCCATGACCGCTGTGAAACGGCCAGCGGGGAAGCTGACGGTGAGGTTCTGCAGGGGCCGGACCGCGGCATTGCCTGCCCCGTAAGTCTTGGTGAGAGCCTCGGCGCGCACTGCTGCCTGGACTGTTGTTTTCGCTAGTGTGGTCATGGTCTCCACGCTACGAACGCGGGCCGTGCCAGACATCGGATCAGAGGATGGTTCTCATCTCATCCTGAGGTAGGAGCTCATGGACGTGGGCAGCCTGGACTCTCGAGTACCGCGAGTAGCCTAGGCCCTCTGAGCAGCAGAAGACCCCGGCGCGAAACCTGCTGCACCGGGGTCTTCTTGGAAGCCGCCAGCCAAGGGGAAAGCTGGCGGCGGCGTCGTGCTCTAGGGAATTACTCGCCCTGGTGGACGAAGGCAACATCAAGGTCGAGCTTGACCTTGTCACTGACCAGGACACCGCCGGCCTCGAGGGCTGCGTTCCAGGTCAGGCCGAACTCCTTGCGGGAGATGGTGGTGGTGGCGGAGAAACCGGCGCGCGTCATGCCGAAGGGGTCCACAGCCTGGCCGCCGAACTCGACCTCAAAGGTCACGGTCTTGGACACGCCGCGGATGGTCAGCTCGCCGGTGAGGTCGAATACCTCGCCGGAAGGCTTCACGCTGGTGGCCACGAACGTCAGCTCGGGGTACTTCTCGGCGTGCAGGAAGTCCTCACCCTTGACGTGGCCGTCGCGGTTTTCGTCCTTGGAGTTGAAGGAGTCAGCGCGGACCACGGCGTTGACGTCGGCTGAGCCGTCTTCGCTGACCTGCAGAGTGCCGGTGGACTCTTCGAAAATGGCGCGCACACGGGAGATGCCGGCGTGGCGGACGCTGAGGCCGATCTCAGAGTGGGAACCGTCCAGGGTCCAGGTGCCAGGGGTCAGAGTGATTGCCATGGTGATGATCTCCTTCTTTTGGGTTTTGGGGTGACTACTGCTCGCGCGGAGCTGCCCGCAGGTGTTCCGCGGTTCGTTGGGTGACAACTCACCCCAAGCCGATTTTATTTCAAAATTGAAAAAGTTTACGTGGAGTTCACGATCTGGTTGCCATGCGGGGTCGGGCTCTTGCGGCGCCCCTGGCGCGGAATAGCGTCTCTAGATATGGGAAACTAGGCGCGTTTTCGGCGTCGTTTCCCACATCCCGAGACATTCTGTGGGGTGGCGGCCCCAGGCGGCGGGCCGAGCGGCCAGCGCGGTGCCGGGCCGGGCCGGGCCGGGCCGGGCCGGGCCGGGCCGGGCCGGGCGGGAGGTTACGCGGAGTCGCGCGGGATGAGTTCCGTGGGGAGGATGACGTGCTCCACCTGCTGGCCCTTCAGCAGCGTCAGCAGCATCTCCACCGCCGTGCTGGCCATGCCGGAAGTGGTGCTGAGCACCGTAGTCAGCGGAGGTCTGGTCAGTTTGGCCATCTGGGAATCGTCGAAACCCACCACCGCCACATCTTCCGGCACCGAAATGCCGCGCCCTTGCAGTTCCTGAATGACGGAGACCGCCATGAGGTCACTGGCGGCGAAGACACCATCGAGGTTGGGTTCGCGCTCTAACAACCGCAGCATCTTCTCACCACCGCTGGCGGCCGTGAAGTCTCCGTACTCCACCAGATCATCTGCAAGACCGGCGTGGGTCATCGCGCGGCGCCACCCGGTGAGTCGGTCATAACCGGAAGCCATGTCCTGCGGGCCAGCTACGGTGCCGATCCGGCGCCGGCCACCGTCGATCAACCGCTGGGCGGCGAGCATCCCTCCAGTCACATTGTCCACATCCACATAGGGCAGGCCCACGTCCCCGGCGTGGGGCCGGCCGATGTAGACCGCCGGAAGCTGGATCTCACGTAGGACATCAGTGATGCCGTCATCACGGTGGTGCGAAACCACAATGGCCCCATCGGTGTACCCACCGCGGAGGTACCGGTCAATCTTGTCTCGCTTGCCTGGCGGCGCCACGGCCAGCAGCACCTGGACGGGAGAATCAGCCAGCTTGGTGTAGATCGCACCCAAAATGGCTGAGAAGAACGGATCGGAGAACACCCTCTCCTCCGCCTCCGGGACGACGACGGCAATGGAGTCAGCATCCGGGCGCACCAATGACCGGGCCGCACGGTTGGGCCGGTAGCCAAGGTCCCGGATGGAGGCCTGGACTGCCTCGCGGGCGGCCTGCCCCACACGGGGGTCCGCATTGACGACCCGGGACGCCGTGGCGCGTGAGACTCCGGCGCGGGCGGCAACATCCTCCAAAGTGGGCAGGCGCTTAGCGGGCACAGTTTCCTTTCCGGCAGCGCGCACGTGCCGCGCTCGCCTCTGAGGCCGGCTAGCGCCGACCTTCACACCTTAGGGCCCTAGTCCACCACACCGGTTCGCGCTATGTGCGCATACCAATGAGCGGAGGCTTTGGGTGTCCGCTCCAGGGTTTGGTAGTCCACCCGCACAATGCCGAACCGCTTCGCGTAACCGAAGGCCCACTCAAAGTTGTCTAAGAGGGACCACACAAAGTATCCGCGCACATCGGCCCCGGAATCCATAGCCTCATGCACCGCGTGCAGGTGCTGGCGGATGTAGTCCTGGCGCTCGGTGTCCCGGATCGACCCGTCAGGTTCGACGACGTCGTCATAGGCTGCGCCGTTTTCTGTCACGTAGAGCGCCACCTGAGCTTCAGAGGTGTAGTCGGTGTGCAGCCGGAGCAGGAGGTCGCGCAGCGCCTGCGGGTAGACCTCCCAGCCCATTGCCGTCTGCGGAAGGCCGCGGCGGACTGAGGAGACGTGTTCTGAGCCCACGTTCGGGTTCGGCTCTCCCTCGGCCCGGGCGGTGGCCGCGGCGTCAGAAGCCTCAGCTGGATCCGCCCCGGTGAGCAGCTCGCCGGTGTAGAAGTTCACCCCGAGGACATTAATGGGAGTGGAAATGGCCTCCAAGTCACCGTCACGCACCAGATCCTCAGGCCAGAGCCCGGCCTGATCCTCCAGCACATCCTGAGGGTAGGCCCCGCGGAAGATCGGGTCTGCGAAGAACCGGTTGAAGGACCCGTCCAGACGGCGTGCGGCGTCCACATCCCCGGGAGAGGACGGATCTGCTGGCCGGTAGTCGGTGAAGTTCAGGGTCAGGCCCAGCTCCAGCTCCGGGTCACGTTCGCGCAGACTACGCACCGCGAGCCCATGGCCCAGCAACAAGTGGTGAGCGGCGGCCAATGCGGCGGAGGGCTCGGTGCGTCCGGGGGCGTGGTGACCGTTGGCGTAGCCCAGAAACGCTGAGCACCACGGCTCGTTCAGCGTGGTCCACTGCCGAACCTTGCCACCGAGTGCCTCATGGAGCACCACCGCGTAGTTTTCAAACGCATAGGCCGTTTCCCGATTGGCCCAACCGCCGGCATCTTCCAGCACCTGGGGCAGGTCCCAGTGGTACTGCGTCAGCCAAGGGATGATCCCGGCGGCCAGGAGTTCATCCACCAGTTCGGTGTAGAACCGCAGTCCCTCAGGGTTCACATTGACGCCATCGGGCATGACCCGTGACCAGCTCACCGAGAACCGGTAGACCTTCAGGTTGAGCCGTTTCATCAGCGCAACGTCTTCGCGGAAGCGGTGATAGTGATCGCAGGCCACATCCCCGGTGTCCCCGGCGTGGACCTTGCCGGGGGTCTTGGAAAAGGTGTCCCAGATGCTGGGAGTCCTTCCGGCGGAATCGAATCCGCCCTCCACCTGGTAGGCCGCAGTGGCGGAGCCCCAGAGGAAAGACGAGGGAAAAGTTACCGAAGTGCCGGTGGAGACAGCTTCGGACGGCGTCACGATGGTCATGCTTTAACAGCTCCTTGCATAATTCCGGACACCAGTTGGCGTCCGGCGAAGACGAAGAGGATCAACAGCGGCACAGTGGCCAGGGTGGCCCCGGTGAGCACCAGCGAGTAGTCCACGAAGTGGGCAGCTTGGAGCTGCTGCAGAGCCACTGGAAGTGTGGGGTTCTGCGGACCGAGCACAATGAACGGCCAGAAGAAGTTCGTCCAATTCAGAACGAACGTGAACAGGAACAGCATGGCCGCCGCGGGGCGCGCCGCTGGCAGGCACACGTGATAGAAGGTGCGGATCATGGAGCATCCGTCCATGGTGGCCGCCTCGATCAGCTCATCCGGAATGGCCTGGCGCAGGTATTGGGTCATCCAGAACACGCCGAAGGCCGTCACCAGGGCAGGGACGATGACCGCAGTCAGCTCACCGGTCCAGCCCAGGGCAGCCATGACTTGGTAGAGCGGCACGACGCCGAGCTGAGTGGGCACTGCCATGGTGGCAATGACGAACACCAGCAGTGGACCTGAGCCCTTAAACCGCAGCTTGGCGAAGGCATAGCCGGCCAACGTGGAGAAGAAGACCACAGAGACCGCCGTGGTGGTGGAGACGATGATGGAGTTCATCGTCGCCCGCCAGAACGGCACCGTATCCATGACTGTGGCGGCATTGGCGAGGAAGTTCCCACCTGGCCACCACGGGAAACTGGTCCGGGAAAGAATCGTCGAGTCGTGGGATCCGATCAGGAAGCTCCACCACAGGGGGAACATCCCGCCCACCACGACCGCAACCAGGCAGCCGTACACAATGAACCCCGGTCTGCGGTTCTGGCCTCCCGGTGCGGAACGACGACGCCGGCCCAGAGTCCGGCCCGATTTGGCTTCCGGATCAACAGGTGCCAATGGTGCGCTGGTTGTCATGACCTGGCTCCCTTCTTAAGGCGACGCTGCTGTGTGGTGCTCTTGCGCCCCTCACCGTTGGCTATGCGCCGAGTGATGGTGAAGTTGATGATGCCGATCGCCACGATCAGCAGGAACAGCAGCACTGCCACTGCTGAGGCCAAACCGAAGTCCGAGCGTGTCCAGCCGAGTTCGTAGAGGTAGATGGTCATGGTCTGCCACTGACCATCTGTGCCGCCGCGGCCGTACTGGTCGTAGAGCCGGGGCTCATCGAAAATCTGCAGGCCACCGATAGTGGAGGTGATGACCACGAAGATGATGGTGGGCCGCAGCATGGGCACGGTGACTGAGATGAATTGGCGGACTTTGCCAGCGCCGTCGATCTCAGCCTGTTCATAGAGGTCCCGCGGCACCGCTTGCATGGCTGCCAGGAAGATCAGGGCGTTGTAGCCGGTCCAGCGGAAGTTGACCATGGAGGCGATAGCCAGGTGGCTGGGTAGGACGTCAGACTGCCAGCCGATGGCGTCGATACCGATGGTGTCCAGCACCGAGTTCACCAGGCCGAAGCGCTGGGAGAAGAAGTTGGAGAAGATCAGCGCCACGGCCACTGGGGTGACCACATAGGGCAGCAGCACACCCATTCGCCAGAAGGTTCTGGCGCGCAGGTGGCTGTCGAGCATGTAGGCGATGATGATCGCGGCGACCACCTGAGGTCCTGTGGAGAGGATGAAAATGCTCAGCGTGTTCCGCAGAGCGATCCAGAAGGCCCTCTGGCCCACCACATGAGCGAAGTTGTCGAGTCCAACGAACTCTCCCTGCCCCATGATGAGGTCCCAGTCGTGGGCGGCCACCCAGATGGTGTAGACCAGCGGGAAGAGCCCCACGATGGCGAAGAGAATGAAGAACGGGCTGATGTAAAGGTAGGGCGAATACTTCCGGTCCCAGGCCGAAGCCCGGGACCGGAGGTGTTTGCGTGGAGCCATGGGTTACTTCATAGCCTCTACGTCATTGACGAACTTGTCCCAGGACTCATCGGCGTCGTCGATACCGTCGACATCAACACGGTTGAGTGCGTCTTGGATGGCGACGTTGATCAGCAGGTAGTTCGGGCCCTTGAAGGGCTGAACCTCGATAGCTTCGGCGCGGTTGGCGAGGATTTCACCGACTGGAGCGTCGTTGAAGAACTCGTCGGTGGCCGACTGGATCTCCTCTGACTCCAGAGCCTCCACAGTGGAGGGGAAAGCACCGATGGCCTCGAACGCCTTGATCTGCTGTTCGGGAGCGGTCAGCCAGGCTGCCAAATCCTTGGCAGCTTCGACGTTCTCACCCTGGGTGGGAACCGTCAGGTAGGAACCGCCCCAGTTGCCGCCGCCCCCTGGGAAGACGTCAGCGACGTCCCAGCCGTCCACGCCGTCAGCGTTGCCTTCAACGACTCCCAGCATCCACCCTGGGCAGAGCATGGTGGCGAAGCCATCCCGCTGGAAGGCGTCGGACCAGTCACCGGACCACTGGGAGAGGCCTGCGGAGAGTTCATCCTCCACGCTGGCCTCGAGCAGCTCATCGTAGAGATCCTTCACATCGGGGTTGGTGTCGGCAATGATCTCGCCGTCTTCGGATTCGAAGGGCACCTCAACCTGGTTGATCATTCCCTGCCAGACGTTGTCTGAACCTGAGTACCAGGCGGACTCCGACTCGGCCACGAACTCGCGTCCGGTGTCGAAGTAGTTGCCCCAGTCGCCGTCCAGGAGTTCAGCGACCTCCTCGCGGTCAGTAGGCAGACCGGCTTCTTCGAACAGATCAGCCCGGTAGCACAAGGCTTGAGGGCCGATGTCGGTTCCGTAGCCGATCTGGCGTCCTTCTTCGTCGACGGCGTCCTCATACTTCCAGTCGAGCCAGCGGCCTTCGACCTCCGGGTCCGCGAGGTCCTCAAAACGGTCGGAGTACTGCATGAACTCCACAAGCCAGTCCAGCTCCACGGCTTCAATGTCTGAAGCACCGGAGCCGGCTCCGAGGCTGTTGCGCAGCGAGTCGCGAGCGTTTTCTGCGGTGTCGACCTTGTTGTGCTCGATGCTGATGCCGGTCTGCTCTTCATATTCTTCGAAGAGCTCCTCGTAACCGAACTCGTTGAAGGTGGTCACGCTGAGGCTATCGGGTGCTTCGGCTTCGCTGTCGCCATTTTCGGAGTCAGCGCCAGCGTCTCCTCCACAGGCGGAGAGAGCCAGGGTCGCTGCAGCGCCCAGGGCTACGGCCTGGGACAGTCGGCGACGCCGGGGGTGTGTGAAATCTGTAGTGCTCACAATTCCTCCTCAAGGTGTCTGATGCGAGCAGTGGAGTTGTGGTTCCACTACATGTCGCAGATGCTCTCTCGTCTGTGAGAGCGCTCTCACGATGTGATGACAGTAACACCATGCCGCCCAATGTGACAAGACTCACGGTCCAATTGCTTTCGCGGATACCCCTGTCAGCCCCATCTGGTCTTGACAACAGGCCCTTGCGAGCGCTGACCACTCGATAACGTCCACAGAAACTGGACATCATGCGGAACGCATCACAGCGCGGAATTCACCGCGTTGAAGCTGAACAGTACAGCAGCAAATATGACAAGGATCACCCACTTTCTCTATGGGCTTGAGGGTTTGGGTGCGATTCCTCAAGGGTGAGACAGTAGACTCTGCGCCAGACTGCCCACCGTGTGTCCGCCTGCCAAACAGAGGACACACCCAAGACCAAAACCCTGTAGGAGGTGCCCATGGGACTGCTCGACACCTTAGAACGCAGTATCGAGAAAGTCGTCCGTGGCGCCTTCTCCGGACGCGGAGGGAGCGTCGGCCCCGTGGAGATTGCTACAGCAGTACGCCGCCACATGGATCGCGAGACGTCCACGCCCCAACGTGGGGTCGCGCTGGTACCCAACCTCTACAAGATCCGGCTCTCAGAGCACGACTTCACTGAGGCCAAGAAATACGGCACCGCCCTGGCTGAGGAACTGTGCGAGGAGATCATCCGGCACGCAGACTCCCAGGGCTACACGCTTCAGGGCCCGGTGAAGGCCACCTTCGTGAAGAACACAGAACTCCGGCGCGGACAGATGAGCATTGAGACTCAGACTGACCCGACTGTGAGCTCATCCCCGGCGGCCGCTCAGTCAGGAGTCCCGCGCCCACCACATGCTCCAGCCGCCGGGCCAGCAGCCACCGCCGCGCTTCCAGCACGAATGCACCGCAACACCGCCGCACCGGCTCGCAAAACTGTGGGAACGCTGGAGCACGACGGCCGGTCCTACCAGCTGGAAGACCGTTCCACCGTGATCGGGCGGTCCTCCTCAGCGGATATCACCATCTCCGACACCGGAGTCTCCCGCAAGCACTTAGAAGTGGCGCAGTCAGGTTCCCGCTGGATCGCTCGCGATCTGGGATCCACCAACGGTGCTTATGTGGACGGTCAGGAGCTGCGCAGCACCGAGGCCGAACTCTATGACGGCGCCGTCATCACCCTGGGCAATGCGCGAATGCGCTTCCGGCTCGGCTAAAGGCGGCTCCTACATATGAGCGAACTCGCGATCACAGTCCTCCAATTCGGCCTGCTGCTGCTGCTGTGGATCCTGATTCTCTCCATCATTGCCGCCCAGGGGCGCGACATGATGGTCTCCAAGCGGGCCCGCACCCGCGCCCCCCGGAATGATGCCCCCGCTTCCGCCCCCGAGGCTGAGAGCACACCGGCTACGGTTCACCATTCCGGTAAGACCCCCCGCCCCCGCCCCAGGCGTCTGGTGATCTCGGAAGGCCCCCTGGTGGGCACTGAGATCGAACTGGGGTCCATCCCGATCATGCTGGGCCGGGCCCAGGAGTGCACTGTGGTGCTCGATGACGACTACTCCTCCGGAAAGCACGCCCGGCTCTTCCCCCAGGGGTCGCGCTGGTTCCTGGAGGATCTCGGGTCCACCAACGGAACGTGGTTGGGCGATGAACAGCTCACCCGCGCCTCCACCGTGGAGCCCGGAGACCGTATCCGCATCGGCAAGACCGTCCTGGAACTGAGGACCTGAGACTGCGATGAGCCTGGTCTTCCGCTTCGCAGCCCGCTCCGACGCCGGCACCGTTCGCAGTAAGAACGATGACTCCGGTTACGCCGGGCGGTACTTTGCCGTGGTCGCTGACGGTATGGGCGGTCACGCCGGCGGCGATGTGGCCTCGGCCTCCACTGTTCTGGACCTGGCACACCTGGACACCCGGGGCTTCGCCGAGCCGGACACTGTGCTGCCTGATGAGATTCAGACGGCGAATGCCTTCCTCAACAAGCTGGTGAAGACCAATCCCAAGCTTGCGGGAATGGGCACCACGATCACCGCCTGCCTGGTCACCGAGGACAAGCTGCAGTTCGCCCATATTGGCGACTCCCGCGCATACCGGTTGAAGAAGCGCCGATTCCGTCAGGTCAGCCACGATCACACCTTCGTTCAACGTCTGGTCGATGAGGGCCGGTTGGACCCCGCGGCCGCCGAGTACCACCCCCACAAGAACGTCCTGATGCGCGTGCTCGGTGATGTGGACGCCTCCCCAGAGCTCGACATCACAAGCTTCCCCCTGGAGGCCGGCGAGCGCTGGCTCCTCTGCTCCGACGGACTCAACGCCGTGGTCTCGGACCGCCTCATCGAACAGAAGATGCGCAGCTCTGACTCTTTGGAGAAGATCGTTGACGATCTCGTCAACCTCACCCTGGAGGGTGGGGCCCCGGATAATGTCACCGTCATCGCCCTCGATGTGGTCAAGGCCGAGGAAGAGCACCTGGCCAGTTCCGACTCCGTTCCCCTGAGCGCGCAGGCGGTGGCCTCCGCCGGGCAGTTCGGCGACGACGGCCACCACACTATGGAGCTCGACGTCATCCCCGTGGTCAACCGTGACGCCCTGGAGGGTCTCTCCCCCAAGGAGGGCGAACTCTCACCACTCTCTGCGGCCATGGTGGAACGCACCCTGGGGGTCCGACCGCACACGCTGGTCGGGGCTGCAGTTGCGGCTGCTGAGACCGGCACGATCCCTGTGGTGCCGCGCAATGTCGATGAACACCCCATGGCCGCACTCCTGACGGGTCAGCCGCTGAAGCCAGTGCGCCACACGTATTCGGAGATGCTGGGCGAAGCCCCCGCAGAGCAGCCGCCTGAGAACGACGCCGCCGCGGCAGAGATCACCGAACCAGCCACTGAGCCATCCACCGATCACAGCCCAGAGATCGACGAGGAGGATGAGGACGAATACGTCCTCGACGACGAGGAGATTGCCGCCGTCCAGGCGACCCGACGGCGTCGTCGTTGGTTCCTGCCCACCTTTGTGGCGCTTCTGGTGGTGCTTATCGGAATTGTCACGTTCCTCGGATACGTCTGGACTCAGACCCAGTACTTTGTGGGTGAGGATGATGGTGAGGTGGCCATCTTCACGGGAGTCTCACAGTCCCTGGGGCCGATCACGCTCGCCGAAGTGGATGAGCACATGGGGATCAGCGTGGAGAATCTGCCGCGTTATGACCGCAACCGGGTGGAATCGGGAATCTTCGCCGAAAACCGCACCCATGCCGAACAGATTGTGGAGAACCTGGAGCAGAGCACCGGGGGTGAGCAGTGAAGTCGCAAGATCACGAGGCGCATCCTAAGCCGCGGCGCAATGTTGAGCTGCTGCTGCTGCTGATCGCGCTCACCATAGGGATCGGTGCTCAGGTCCTGGTGGGCCTGAACCTCGAGGACACGATCGACCAGCGCTACTGGACAGAGGGCGGCGTGCAGGTTGGATTGGCGCTGGCGTTCCACATTGCGCTGCGCCTCAGAGCAAAATACGCCGACCCCTTCATCCTTCCGATTGTGGTGACCCTCAACGGGCTGGGCATCGCCATGATCCACCGCCTTGACTTCACGAACCAGTACGACGGCGTCGCCGACCGTCAGCTGATGTGGACCGCTGTGTCTATGGTGGCGGCAATCGCTCTGCTGGTCCTGCTGCGGGACCACCGCCGCCTGCGCCAGTTCTCATACATCTCACTGGCGGTCAGCGTTCTGTTGCTATTCCTGCCGATCGTTCCGGGGCTGGGGCAGGACATCCAAGGTGCCCAGGTATGGGTCAGCATCGGCGGCATGAGCTTCCAGCCGGGCGAACTGGCCAAGATCACCCTGGCCATATTCTTCGCAGGTTTCCTGGCCAACAACCGTGACCTCATCCTTCTTGCCGGCAGGAAAGTGGGGCCCCTGACTTTCCCCCGACTTCAGGATCTGGGGCCGCTCTTCTTGGCCTGGCTGATAGCTCTGGGTGTGCTCATCGTCCAGAACGACCTCGGCAACGCGCTGATGTTCTTCGGTCTGTTCGTCGCCGTGATCTACGTGGCGACCTCCCGCATCTCCTGGGTCGCCATCGGTGTCGCGTTCGTCGCCGTCGGCGCTGTCCTGGCGTACCAGTTCGTCTGGCACGCCAGAAACCGCTTTGATATCTGGCTCAACCCTTTCGACCCCGAAATCTATGACCAGGCCTTCGGCTCCCACCAGTTGGTTCAAGGGCTCTTCGGCCTCGCCCACGGCGGACTCACCGGAACAGGACTCGGCTCGGGCTCACCCCAGGTCGTGGCACTGGCCAATTCGGACATGATCATTGTGGCCTTCGGTGAGGAACTCGGATTCCTGGGTCTCTCAGCCATGCTTGTGCTATACCTGATCCTTTTCTCACGCTATATGCGTGCCGGCCTCGGCACACGGGACCACTTCGGCAAGCTGCTGGCAGTAGGCCTGGCCATGGTGCTTGTCCTGCAGGTGTTCGTAGTCGTCGGCGGCATCACCCGAGTGATCCCCATGTCCGGCCTGGTCAGCCCGTTCCTGGCTGCTGGAGGCTCCGCACTGCTGGCCAATTGGCTGATCGTCGCCATTGTGCTGCTGATCAGTCACGCCGCTCGCCGGCCCATCGTGGTCGGTCCCATGCTCAACACCACTGGCAAAGGGGCCTCCGGCACCGAGGACCCGCTGCGTGGTCGCAACACCGGCGAGCAGCAGCCCGTGAGCGAGTCCCAGGGCTCGGCGACGGCACCGGCGCTGAAGGAAGGAGACTCCTAGGTGAACAACGCCATCCGTCACACCTGGGTCGTCTCCGTGGCCCTGTTCGTCTCACTCTTCGCCGCCCTGTCTCTGATCCAGGTGGTCTTCTCCGACGACCTTAACTCCGACTCACGGAATTCACGCCAGACCATCGCTGACGCTGGTGCCCCCCGCGGGCCCATCACAGTTGACGGAACGCCCATTGCAGAATCGGTGCCCAGCGACACGACCCAGTATGACTATCAGCGGGTCTACAACGAACCGGAACTCTACAGCCACCTCACCGGCTACTTCTCCGTGGTTCAAGGCCGCGCTTCCGAGGCGGGAATTGAGGGGGCTCTCAATGAGGAGATCTCCGGGCACTCCGACTCCCAATTCTTTGACCGGATCACTGCCCTCTTCACCGGAGAAACGGTCATGGGGGCGCAGGTGGAACTGACCATCGACCCTGAGCTGCAGCGGCTTGCCTATGACCAGATTCCCAATGATCAGCGCGGGACCATCATTGTCACCGACCTCCGCAATGGGGAGATCAAGGCCATGATGTCCAAGCCCAGCTATGACACCAATGAGCTCGCCGTTCATTCCAGTACCGAGTACCAGGAGAACATGGAGCGGCTCGATGAGCAGGAAGGCCTCCACGTAAACTACAACGTGGCCGTAGGGCGCCCCATCTTCCCCGGGTCGTCGTTCAAGCTGATCACTGCCCTGGCCATGCTGGAATCCGGTGACTATGAGCTGGACACGGAACTGGACAACCCCTCCAGCATCGATCTGCCGCAGTCTGACCGAACACTTCCGAACTTCGCTGGCGGCAACTGTGCCCAACGCAGTCAGGCCGAACTGAACTGGATCTTCGCTCAGTCCTGCAACACGCCCTTCGCTGAGGCCGCAATGGAACTTGGTGAGGAATCCATCCAGGAGGCGGCGGAGGCCTATGGCTGGAATGAGGCGATGCGCATTCCTGTCTACGTCCAGCCGTCCCGCTTCCCCGAAACAACATCCGACGCCGAACTGGCGCTTTCCTCGATCGGTCAAGCGAGCGTGACAGCCACCCCGCTGCAGATGAATATGGCAGCAGCAGCAATCGGCAACGGCGGCACCCTGATGAAACCTCAGCTAGTGGACACTGTTCGGGGCTCTGACCTTCAGATCCTCTCCAACCCTGAACCAGAAGTGCTCAATGATGTGATGGATGAGTCCACCGCCGGTGAGCTCAACGAGATGATGGTCGGCGTCGTCGAAGAGGGAACCGGCTGGCGCGCCGACTCCGGGCGTTTCCAGGTCGCTGCCAAGACCGGAACAGCCGAGCGCGGCGACGATACCGGGACCTACAACTCATGGATCACTGGCTTCGCACCGGCTGATGACCCCCAGTACGCCGTGACCGTCGTCTACGAGGGCATCGACCTCGGCACGGGTACTGATCTCACCGGACGCCAGATGCTTACTATGCTGGAGGCGGTGATTGACGAATGAGACCCGCGGTCGGACTCACGATGGGTGACCGCTATAAACTCACCGAACGTATCGCCATCGGCGGTATGGGTGAGGTGTGGAAGGCCGACGACATAGTCCTCGGCCGCACAGTCGCGATCAAAATCCTCAAAGAGGAGTACACCGGCGATGAGGCATTCCTCCGCCGTTTCCGAGCCGAGGCCCGCCACACCGCCCTGCTGAACCACCCAGGCATCGCCGACATCTACGACTACGGCGAACAGGCCGGTTCCGGCTACCTGGTGATGGAGCTGGTACCAGGCAGGCCACTGAGCGTGATCTTGGAACGAGACAAGACGCTCCCGTGGGAGAAAGTGCTCTCCATCATGGCTCAGACCGGACGGGCTCTCCAGGTCGCCCATGATCAGGGTCTGGTGCACCGTGATGTGAAGCCGGGAAACCTGCTGGTCACACCCACCCGCCGGGTGAAGATCACGGACTTCGGCATCGCGCGGCTCGCCGATCAGGTGCCGCTGACAGCGACCGGTCAGGTGATGGGCACTGTCCAGTACCTCTCCCCTGAACAGGCCACCGGCCAGCACGCCACTGGCTCTTCGGATATCTACGCCCTCGGGGTCATCGGCTACGAGGCGCTGGTGGGCCACCGGCCCTTCACGGGTGAGTCGCAGATCGCGATTGCGCTGAAGCAGGTCAATGATCCACCTCCGCCGCTGCCCGATGACGTCCCGGCCCAGGTCCGTGCGCTCATCATGTGCATGCTGGCCAAGGACTCAGATCAGCGCCCACCCAACGCCAGCAAAATGGCAGACGCCGCAGAGGCTCTTCTGCGTCACGACACCGCTGCAGCCTTGGCGGCAGTTCCTGCGATGAGGAACCACCTGCGTGGCACCGGGGACGACGACGATACCCAGCTGCTGCCCACCGCGGACGCCGCTGGCAGTGGTCAGCCTGTTGGGGAGGATGTCACGGCCGCACTCTCCGCCACGACCCCTGAACAGCCCGTGCCAGCACAGACCTCCCTGCCGGCCACCGCGCAGGCCCAGGCTGCCGGGCTGCCGAGCCCGGACACTCAGCAGAGCCCGGCGGCGGAACAGAAGGAGTCCACCATCGGGTCCCGGTGGCGCTGGCCCACCATCACGCTGATCGTTCTGGTGCTCCTTGCCGTCTTCGGCGCCTGGGTTCTGCCTTTGATGGCGGCCAACGATCACTCTGAGGACGATTCCGACGCAGCCCCGACGCAGTATGTGACTGAATACGCCACTGAAACCGCGACGGCGGAGCCCGAGCTGGTCGCAGTCGATGAGGACGAGTTGCTCGGCCGCAATGTCGACGAGGTCCAGGTTCTTCTCGAGGAAGAAGGCCTCCAGGTGGAAGCCGAAGAGGTGACCTCCACTCAGGAAGCCAGAACCGTCACTGGGGTCACTCCCGCAGGCAGCCTTCCGCTCGGTGCGACCGTCACACTGTTCTACTCGGCCGGTCCTCCCCCACCACCGGCGACTACCCAGGAACCACCACCACCGCCACCGGCAACCACGGAGGCACCGCCTCCACCGCCGCCGAGCCCCACTCCGACTGAGGCTGAAACCACCGAACCGGAACCGGAACCTGAGCCAGAACCGGAACCCGAACCCACGCCGAGTCCTGAGCCGGAACCGGAGCCAGAACCGGAGCCAGAACCCACAGACACTGAGACCGATGCGGCCGGGACGCCGGGCACCCCCAGCAGTATTCCCACATCGACCAGTACCGAATCCAGCTCAACCAGCATCACGCTGGTCGGGAACTCCCCGGCCACTACCCCGCAGTCCAGCGCGGGCGGGCCGTCGCAATACAACTACTTCGCCTCAGGAGGTGACCGATGACCGAGCGAGTGCTCAACGGCCGCTACCGGATCGAGGCGCTAATCGGCCGCGGTGGCATGGCAGATGTCTACCGCAGCTACGATTTGTCCCTGGAGCGAGACGTCGCAGTGAAGATGCTGCGGCCCGACTTGGCCCGTGACCCCATGTTCCAGACCCGGTTCAAACGGGAGGCGCAGTCCTCGGCCTCGTTAAACCATCCCAATGTTGTGGGGGTCTACGACACTGGTTCCACCCAGGTCAGCGAAAACGGTGGGGACACCAAGACGCCCTACATCGTCATGGAGTTCGTCCGGGGGGTCACCCTGCGGCACATCTTGCACGGCAGCCGCGGGGAAGCATCACAGGAGGGCACTGACTCCCCTCCGCTGCCACCTCAGCCGGCAGAATCCACGGGAGGAGCCGCCCGCACCGACTCTGATGTCCTCGGTGTCACCGACCCTGACGCCACACAGGTCGTCTCACAGGTGACCCAGCCGCTGGACAAGAAGATTGACACTGCTCTGAACAGGCCCCTGAGCGATCAGGAGGCCGCCCGGTACATGTCCGGGATCCTGGCCGCGTTGAGCTACTCCCACACCCGTGGCATCGTGCACCGGGACATCAAGCCCTCCAATGTGATGGTGTCCCAAAGCGGGGATGTGAAGGTCATGGACTTCGGCATTGCCCGAGCTCTGGCCGACTCCGCGCAGACCATGACCCAGACCTCTGCTGTGGTCGGCACCGCCCAGTATCTTTCCCCGGAGCAGGCCCGCGGCGAGGTGGTCGATCACCGCAGCGATCTCTACTCCGCAGGCTGTGTGCTGTTCGAGCTGCTGACCAATCGTCCGCCGTTCACTGGGGAGTCCCCGGTGTCGGTGGCCTATCAGCATGTGCGTGAGCAGCCCCCGGCCGTCTCAGACTTCAACCCTCATGTCTCCCCTGCCATGGAATCAGTGGTGACGAAGGCGCTGATCAAGGATCCGGCTCTGCGCTTCCAGACGGCAGACGAGTTTGAGGCCGCTTTGGCAGACGCCCTGCACGGCATCCCTGTGGACGAGGGCGCCACCACGCAGCTCGCCGCGGTGGGCGCCACCGGTTTCGACGACGTGGTCTCACCTGCTGGGGCCGTCCCTATGTCAGCCCGCACCCCTGAAGATCCGGACTACAACGACTACCAGGAGTACGGCCAGCCCAGACGCCGACCCAACCGCACCGGGCTCTATATCCTGCTGGTGATTTTGGCGCTGGCTCTGCTGGCCGGCACCACTTTTGTGCTCTCGCAGATGCTCGGTGACTCAGACGGCGTCGAGGCAGAGATGGTCGAGGTTCCTGCTGTGGCCGGCATGCCGGAGGACGAGGCCGTCCAGGAACTCACCGACGCCGGACTCAGCCCTGAGACCGTCACCGAGACCAGCTCGGAGGTGGAGGCTGATTTTGCGATCCGCACTGACCCTGACTCAGGGACTGAGGTGGAAAGCGGAAGCGATATCACTCTCTACATCTCCGAAGGCGATGGCGAGGTCGAAATCCCTGAGGGCCTAGTGGGTCAGCCGGAGGACACGGTCCGCGGGATCTTGGAAGAAGCTGGGCTCGAGGTCGGAACGGTCACCGAAGAGGACGATCCGGATGCCCCCGAGGGTGAGGTCATCAGCACCGACCCTGAATCCGGTACCTCTGTAGAATCCGGCTCAGAGGTCAACCTGGTCATTTCTACCGGAGAAGTCCAGCTGCCATCCGGTCTCGAAGGATACGTCGGCCAGCACCGCAGCTTCGGTGAGGAGTTCCTGGTCTCAGAAGGGTTCCAACTGACACCTCAGCCGCGGTGGGTGGAGACATCCGATATCGACGGCAGCGGGGAACTTCTCGGCTACGAGGTCAACGGCCAGGCGGTATCCAGTGGCGACTCCGTTCCGAACGACGCCGTCATCCAGATCGTCGCGGGAACCCTCCCTCAAACCCAGGAGGACGACTCTCCGTCTGAGGATGAGGACGACGATGAGGAGGAAGAGGACTCCCCCGGCAATAACGAAGATGAAGACGACAATGGGGACGAGGAGGACTCCGGCAACGACGAGGAAGAAGAGGAAGAGGGCGACTCCCCCGGGAACGGCAACAACGGCAATGGCAATGGCAACGGAAACAACGGCAACGGGAATGGCAACCAGGACGAGAACGAGGAAGAGGACGAGGAGTAGTCTTTGGCGATGATCCGTCTGCGCCCACCCCGACCGGCGACCATTGTTCTGGGCAAGGCAGCCCGTGCGCTGACCAGACTGCGCGGCGGTTCAGGTTCAGCATTCCCCGGGCTTGTTGTTGAGCGACTCGACCCCAGTTTTCTTGCTGGGGTGCTCGCCCAGTTGCCCCGCGGCGTCGTCGTAGTTTCAGGGACCAATGGCAAGACCACCACCACCAAGATGGTGGTGGAGCTGTTGCGCGGCCAAGGACTCCGGGTTTTCACGAACCGTTCGGGCTCCAACTTCACCCGCGGAGTGGTCGCGTCCATGCTCGGCGAGATTGGCCCCACCGGCAGACTCAACGCAGATATTGCTGTTCTGGAGCTCGATGAGGCTCATGCGGTGCACTTTGTGCGGGCCGTGAATCCGCAGTACTCCCTGTTGTTGAACGTGATGCGCGATCAGCTCGACCGGTTCGGCGAAATCGACACCACCGCCGGACTGCTGCGGACCATCGCCGAACACACCACTGAGGGTGTGGTGCTCAACCGCGAAGACTCCCGGGTCGCTGCGATCGCCGACTCGCTCAGCACGCAGCAGGTCAAGTACTTTGGGCTGGCCCCGGAGCTGCGTTCCCATTTTCCTTCCGACGATGAGCTCCACGGGGCAGGTTCCGGGGTAGTGAGTCAGCAGCCTGAGGCTGATGTGCTGCTGACCGGGCTGGGCACCCAACAGGGAACCTTCCGGATGGGTGCCGAAGAGATCAGCAGCGAGCTGACCGTCAACGGGGCGTACAACATTTACAACGCTGCCGCCGCGCTGGCTCTGGTCCGGCTGGTGCTCGGCGATGACACTGACCGTGGTGCACTCCTGGCGTCACTGCGCAGAGCGTCACCGGCCTTTGGGCGTGGAGAGTCCCTCACCGTGGGGGGCCAGCCCGTAGACCTGGTGCTGGTGAAGAACCCGTCAGGTTTCCGGCTGGGGCTTTCGAGCTTCCCAGCTGAGGGGGTGGCGACCATGATCGCCATCAATGACAACTACGCCGACGGGCGCGATATGAGCTGGCTATGGGATGTCGGCTTCGAATCCTTGGCCCACAAAGGTGTCGCGATGGTCTCCGGGGTCCGCACCTATGACATGGCGCTGCGGCTGAGCTATGACGGAGTGAGCATCGCTGCCCACGAACCCGATCTTGGGAAGGCCCTGGACGATTTTTTGGCAGCTCACCCGGACGTCCCCAAGCGCATCTTCTGCACCTACACCGCAATGCTTGCCCTGCGTAAACGCCTGGGCACCTACACCGAGGTGGAGGCCTTCAACTGATGACTGTGCCCGTTCCCTCTGAGCCCACAGCTTCCGATCAGCAGATTCGTGTCCTTCAGCTGTATCCGCGGGATATGAATATTTACGGTGACTACGGCAACGCCCTGGTGCTGATGCGGCGTATCCAGTGGTACGGCTTCACTCCGGTGATGCTCTCCTACAACCCAGGGGACGAGTTCCCTGAGGATGTGGACATGCTCATCGGAGGAGGGGGCCAGGACTCCGGGCAGGACCGGATACAGCAGGACCTTCTGGGCATCGGCGACCGGCTGCGCGGCTTGGCCGAACAGGACACTCCGATGCTCATGATCTGTGGGCTCTACCAACTGTTCGGGCACTTCTTCGAAACACGCGACGGTTCACGCATCTCAGGGGTCGGTGTCCTGGATGTCGAGACCTACGGCACGGACAATCGGCTGATCGGCAACGTGGTTTCAGAATCCGCGGATTTCGGTCAGATCATCGGTTATGAGAACCACTCCGGGCAGACATACTTGGGGCCCACAGCTGAACCGTTGGCGCAGGTCGTTGTCGGCGAAGGAAACAACCAGCGGGACCCCCACGAGGGCGCCAGGTACCGCAATGTGCTCGGCAGCTACCTCCACGGGGCCCTTCTGCCCAAGAACCCTGCGATCGCGGACTTCCTGATCGGCACCGCCGTGCGGCAGAAGTTTGAGCAGGAACTTCCTGCGTTTGAGGCACCACAGTCAGCTCCGGTGAGCTTACAAACTCTTACCGAACACGCCAGGGAAGCTGCTGCCGCCAGACCCCGCTGATTCAGCGGATGGGGTTGAGGTCGGCAGCCTTCACAGCTGCCCCTTCCATCCCGAGGGACTCCAACCAGTTGCCCAGCATCCGGTAACCTCCCTCAGTCAGCACGGACTCTGGGTGGTACTGCAACCCCCACAGGGGGGCGCTGCGATGCGCCAGCGCCATGATCACTCCATCGGCGGTGGTGGCGGTGACCTCAAGGACATCCGGGACCGTGTTCGGCTGCACAGCAAGCGAGTGGTAGCGCGTAGCCTCGAATGTCTCTGGAAGTCCAGCGAAGGACTCGTGCCCGGTGTGCGTCACCGGTGATGTCTTGCCGTGCATCAGCTGGTCAGCGTGCGTCACGGTGGCACCGAATGCCTCACCGAGGCCCTGATGGCCCAAACAGACTCCCAGCATCGGGGACCGAGCTTCTGCGCACCAGCGGATCAAGTCCACGGAGATTCCTGCGTTCGCGGGAGTTCCTGGGCCCGGGGAGATCAGCACACCATCGTGTTCCGCGGCGAGCTCGGTGACTTCTTCCAGGCTCAGGTCATCATTGCGGATCACTGTGGTCTCAGCGCCGAGCTCACGCAGGTACCCCACCAGCGTGTAGACAAAACTGTCATAGTTGTCGACGACGAGAATACGAGTCATAGCGGTCAATTATCCGTCATCAAGGGTCACATCACCCAATGGGCTGTATTCGCTCAGCCAGGGGAAGACAAATTCCATGAGGCCGTAGACCGCTGCCGCCAGCAAAACCAGTGTGGTGAGGATCCGAATCCACAGCGGACCAGGTAGGACATCGTTGAAGAACCAGGCGTACATCAGTCGGCACCTCTGGCGTAAAACATCTCAGAGATCGGCTCATGGTGCACCAGCTCTTCCGGCGCCTCACCACCCAGCGGCACAAAGTCCACAATCTCAGCGTGGTGGATCAGCCGTTCCCGGTTGGAGTACAACGGGTGGCAGGTGGTGAAGGTCAACACGCCGAACTCGGCCTCTGCCTCCGGGTCACTCGGCACTGCTGAGAGCACTTCGGCCTGGCTGGGAAGAACAACCTGACGCTCTTGGACCTCGTAGATGTAGATCCCGTCATAGGAGACCACATAGATCGGGTCGCCTATCTGCAGGTTGTCCTGATTGCCGAGCATGGACGCATTGGTGTTGCGGTGACCGGCCAGGGCAAAGTTTCCCGGCTCATCCGGCCACTGTGTCTCTGTGTAGTGCCCCACGCCTCCGCGGTCGATCTGCGCCGCGCTGGTGCCGTGTCTGATCGGTGCCGCCCACTGATCACCCAGTCGCGGGGCGTAGACCGTACCCATGATGTCCTCCGACCCGGTCTGACTGCGCATGTGGTCCGCGCACCCGATCTCAGTGCCGTCCTCCAGGGTGTAGCAGACGTCGAAATCGACCGGGGACGGTCCCCCGTCGTCGCCGTCTCCGGCCGGCTCAGCCCGGTCCGGCATTCCGGCGTAGAACTCATTGAGCGAGTCCTGCCTATCCGACTCAGCCTCAATTCCGGTCCACCACAGTTCCCAAACCACAAAAAGCAGCCCCAGCACACCGAGCGTGATGAGGATTTCTCCGAACCAGCCGACCATCCGAGAACCGAACGAACGGCGACGCCGCCGTGGTGGTGAAGTTACTCGAGCCGCCCGCTGTGCCGGGTCTGCGTGTCGAGGTGGTGCTAGCGTCATCGTAGTCAGTGGCTCGCTTTGCGTAGAATGGCGCGGAAGAAGTCCGACGACCATAGAATACCCAATATTCAGGAGTCACCCGTGCCAGAATCCCGACGCCGGAAGAACCGCAATGCCGGCGATCAGCAGCAGAATGATCCGAAATCCCCGCTGAGCGGCGCTGAACAGTTCAGCATGGACGGCCTGGACGGGGAGGACGAGTCGCTGCCCACGTGGTACCGGGTGACCATGTTCGGGCTGATGATCATCGGTCTGCTCTGGCTGATCACCTGGTATGTCACCTCCGGGGCACTACCGATCAGCACCCTCGGAGGCTGGAACATCATTGTCGGGTTCTCCATCGCGATGGTCGGCTTCTTTATGACCATGCGCTGGAAATAGGGTTCAGAGCTTCACTTTCGGATCGGGAAGGCCCGGAGGTGAAGCCGCTGGAGTCTCCTCCAACCGCGCGTAGGCCTCATCGATAGCCCGATCCAGTTGAGGATCATCTGACCGGAACAGCTGGCCCGGCTGATGCACTACCTCAATGTCTGGGTCCACTCCGTAGTTCTCTACTCCCCAGTCTTTGCCTTCAATCCAGAAGGCGTACTTGGGTTGAGTGACGGTGGTGCCGTCGATCAGATCGAACCGACCGTCGATGCCGATGACCCCTCCCCAGGTGCGAGTACCAATCACAGGACCGACTTTTAGGGCCTGCGCCACGGCGTTGACGATATCGCCGTCGGAACCGGAGTTTTCGTTGGCCACGAGCACCACGGGACCGCGCGGGGCACCGTCAGGGTACGGCATAGGTTCCACCTCATGCCGGGCTGTCGCCCAGGCGACCACCCGCTGAGCCAGTCGAGCGATCACCAGCTGAGAGGTGTGCCCACCGCCGTTGTAACGCACATCTGCGATGAGCCCTTCGGCCTGTGTTGCCAACCGGAGGTCTCGGTGCAGCTGAGCCCACCCCGTGGCGACCATATCCGGCACGTGCAGGTAACCGAGCTTTCCTTGAGTCTTCTCCGCGACGTACTCGCGGCGGGAGCGCACCCAGTCCTGATACCGCAGCTCTGCCTCATCTGCGAGGGGAAGCACGACCACTCGCCGGCTGCTGTCACCGCGTGTCAGGGTCAGCTCCACGGGCTTATTCGCCGATCCGGTGAGGTGTTTGGCCGGGCCGATGATGGGGTCCACCGGCTGGCCGTCGACTGCTGTGATGAGGTCACCGGGTTGGGCGTCGACACCAGCGGCATGAAGCGGCGAGCGCGCCTGGGGCTCAGAGGATTCGTTCGGCAGGATCCGGTCGATCCGCCAGCCATGCTCAGCCGGGGAAAGGTCGGCACCCAGCAGACCAAGCTTTTGGTCTTGTCCTGGGGCTGATCCCTGATCCATCACATAGGCATGCGAGGTGTTGAGCTCACCGACGGTCTCCCAGAGGATGTCGATCACATCGTCTTTGCTGCGTGCTGTTTGCACCAGGGGGCGGTAGCGTTCGACCACCGCATCCCAGTGGACACCATCCATATCCGAGCGCCAGAACTGCTGGGACATCAGACGGCAGGTCTCGTCGAACATCTGTGTCCATTCGGCCTGCTGGTCGACCTGGAAGCGGAGGCGAGTGAGGTCAACGGTGACTTTATCGGCGTCGTCGTCTTCAACCTTCTTGGTGGAGGGCTGAACCGTGACCGTGTCCTGGTGACGGACCACAATCCGTTCACCGTCTCCGGAGACCGCATAGTCGGTGAGCTTATCCACAATGACTGTGGTCTTCCGCTGCTGGAAGTCCCAGCGGACCAACTGTTCGGCCGGCTTGTCCCCGGGAACTCCTGCGCGGCGGGCGCCGAGCTCGCCGGTGTCCTGGGGGACGGTGACCCATAGCAGGGCACCCTTGGCCGCGTGCAGCCTGCGGTACTCGGCGGAGGGGACGGGGAACGCCACAATCCGCTCTTCGGCGCGTGCGATGTCCACATCTGGGCTGTCGGGGGCCTTCTTGGCCGCCGAGGCCTCGGAAGCCTCACCATTGGAGTCGTTTTCAGCTGGTGAGAGCCTCCACCCTTCTGCGCTTGGCCCGAACGGCGGCGGTTCCGACGCGGAGAGCGGGATCAGCCATGGCCGGGTTGCTCCGGAGAAAGACAGGGCGAATTCGTAGGTGTCGTAGTGCGGGTCAAACGTCCGGTTCGATAAGAAAGCAATGTACTTGCCGTCGCTTGTGAACGTGGGGGAGAAATCGTGGAACCTGTTGTCGGTCAGCGCCTCAGGCTCATGGTCTCCGTGGGTGTCCAGCAGCATCAGCTGGTGGATCTGGCTCTCTCCGGTGGTCGGGTGCGACCAGAGCATGTAGCGTCCGTCTGGGGAGAAGGAAGGCGATTTCGGCTCCCCGCAGGTCGACCGCATGATGTCGCGCACTTTCGGTGCCGGTGCACGCAGCTTCCGCTTGGAGTCAAGGGTGATCAGGCGGATCCACCCATCGTGGGAGAGAACGGCGAGCCGTTCCCCGGCAGGGTCTGCGGCCACGTGCAGAATCCGGCCCAGCTCGCCGGTCAGGAGTCGCTCCGGAGCCGCTGATCCGTCGAGGGTGTGGATTTCGAGGCTGTCTTCGCCCTCAGCGTCAGTGACCAGCGCGGCTCGGCCTGTGGTGCCCAGCAAGACCGGTTCGCGGGTGCGGACACCTGACTCTGCCGCGAGCGCCCGGCTTGGGCCCTCTCGGTGCGTGAGCCAGAACGTTTTGCCCCGCCAGGAGACCAGGCTGGCATCTGCACCCTGATCGGGGACCATGAGGTCCAGGTTGTCGGTGGGCTTCAGCGTCAACGGCGCCGGAGTCGTCCCGGGCAGCGTGACTTCGAGTCTCCGGGCCGCGGAACTCACACTGTCCTTGATCCAAATGGTGCCGCGGCTGTGCCAGGTGATTCGGGCGCCGTCGCTGGTGGCATCACGGACGTATCCGGTGGTCTCATCCTGGAAGGTGAGCTGCTTGAGACTCTTGTGCTTATTGGCGGCAGGTTTCTCCCAGATCCACAGGTTGGCCTGCTCGTTTGCCTTCTTGGGGAAGCTGGCTGAGCGGTCGGAGACGAAGAGCAGGGCGTCATCGATCCACATGGGGTCCACGATTGCCGCGGTCTCGTCGGCGAGAAGCTGGGTCCAGCTGCCCTTGCCCTTGGCGTCCAACCACAGTTTGGGGGCTGTACCGCCGCGATACCGCTTCCAGTGCGCAGGGGTGCGGTACTCCGGTGTGGTCAGAGCTGCAGCGCCGGAGGCTGAGACGGCCAGGCCGGTGGCCGATCCGTAGTGCAGACGCTCCCACTGTCCGTCGAGCGACAGTGCCCGGACCACCTGGTCGCGGTGCACTTCCTGCGCGTTGGTGGACACCAGGAGGCGGCCATCCTGGGCCCACCCCAGGATGGTGGTGCGCCGATTGCCCCACCAGGTGAGGCGACGCACCTCGCCGGAATCGATGCCCACCGCGTAGACCTCATGGTCGCCATCATGTGTGGAGATAAACGCCACCTCGGTGCCGTCTGGGGATATGCGCGGGTGCTTGACGCCGGCAGCGTCGCGAGTCAGCCGCCATGCCCTGCCCCCAGCGGCAGGTGCGAGCCAGACCTCGTCAGCGGCAGTGAATGTGATGTGGTCACCATGCAGATGTGGGTATCGCAGATACGCTCCGGAGCTCATCCACTCACCCTACACAGCGTCAGCTCGGAGAATCCTGGGCACTGCCGTGCACCTCGCCCTACACCCGGAAATCAGGCTCCTGTTGGGTTGTCAGATGCCTATAGGACACTGACAACCCAACATGCGCCTGAAGCTCCAGTTCAGAGTAGCCCTACGTGGCTGAGCCTTGCGCGGAGCATCCGGGGGTCCCGGAACTCGTCCTTCCCCCAGCGGACAACGCGCCAACCCTGTCCTTCCAGGGCTTCACGGCGTTGCTTCTCCCGGTAATGCAGCTCCGCGGGGTCTATTCCATGGGTGTACTGCTGGTGGAAGTACTTCACCTTTCCATCCACCTCTCCCACCACTCGCTCACGTTCCCAACAGAAGTCTGTCCGGAAGGCCCCCGCTGGGGTTCTGATGACTTTCTGCAGTGTCGGGGCGGGGCACTTGATCTGGTCGATCAGCACTCGCGATTCTGACTCCAGGGCTGACTCAGCTCGCCCATCCGCGAAGTCCCAGGCCCGCTGCCAGCGTTCTCGCTGGCGTTGGGATCGTAGATACTGCAACCACTTGTCCACATCGACGTCGTTCCTGGCTTTGACCGCGTCCAAAACCACCACCGCCTCAGTGAAGGACATACGGCTGACAGTATCGATCACCGCCAGGCTCAGCGGTTCACTGCGATACCCGGCTTTGGGTCCTACAACTGCCTGGAGAGCGCCGGCATCACGTCGGACCTCAGGGGACCGATACGTGCCGGCACGGACACACTGACGCAGCTCAGAGCGTGAGGTCCCGGCTGGGCATGCGGCTTCCAAGAGCTTGACGGAGATACCGCTCAGCCTCGCCTGATGCAGCGCCCCGTCAGCGTAGGTGGCGTCATAGCGGCGCCGGAACTGTTGCGGCGGCACTTTGCCGGTCAAGGGAGGGGGCGCGAACTGCTTGGCCGATCCTGGGTCGGAGGTTCGCCCATACACAGCAGGTGGAGTCTTCAGCAACGGAAGGCCATGCAGCAGGAGAGTCGTCTCCCGGCAGAACAGGGGCGCCCTGCTGATGGCTACAGCGGCGACGGTGATCTCATACTGCGTCCAGGGCGGGGCCTCGACCCATGCTTGGGCTGGGACATAGATCCCGCGGCGGACACGGAGCACCTCGCCTCGACGGAGCATTTCGGTCAGTCTTTCGCTGGTGTGAGAACCATCTGCTTGGCGTTCCGCTTTCAGCAGCTCAACAGGCGTGGTGCCCTCTAGTGTGCTCCGCATGCCAATAGCCTGGCGTAGGAGTCTAACGCCCCGCTAGGCGCAGCGCTCACCTGTGGAAAAGCGGCGTGTCACCGCCTCCCGCCTGCTCCCCCACCCCCATATCAGGGAGTTGTTGAGAGTTCAGGCTCCTACAGGATGCTGAACTCTCAACAACTGCCTGAAATCCCGGGCCAGACTGGGACAAGCACCCCCACACACACGAAAGAGGGTCCCACACCGTTCGGTGCAGGACCCTCCAACAGAGGTGAACTCTGTAAAGCCTTAGGCGGCGGGCTTAGGTGATGGAACCTCAGCGCCTGCGGGCTTCGCATCCGTGTTGGTCTCCGCCTGAGCCGCCGGCTTGGGCGAATCAGCTGGAACCTTGGATGAGGAGACCGGCTCTGGCTTCTTCCAGGGGTCTTCCACCGGCTTGGACGCCCTCCAGGCGGCCACCCCGGCAGTCACGCCTGCGGCGACCACACCGAAGACGAGGAGGCCCTTCTTCCGGGACTTCGCCTTCTGCTGCTTCTTCAACTCTTTGGCCGCAGCTTTGGCGGCCTTCTCAGAGTTCTTCCGCAGCTTCTTGACGATCTTCTTATCCCCGGTGGCCTTGATCAGCGCCGATTCCACCCGTGGGTCGAGCTCAGCCTTGTGGATCAGCTTGGCGGTCTGATCCGCATAGCCTCCCAGTTTGGCTGAAGCCGCGGGCAGGGTGTTCTTGGTGAAGTCAGTCTTGGCGTCGTCGTACTTGGCGACGACCCTTTGGATCTCTTTCTTGGCCTTTGGCGGCAGCTTGTCATACTGAGCAGCTATGCCGTCACCAGCCTGGGATGAAAATTCCTTAATTTTGGAACCAGCCACAGCCGCACCGTCATTCACCGCGTGAAGAGCTTTTGCCGAGGCATCCTGTACCTTCGGAGCACTCTTGCGGTAGGTGTCTTCTGCCCAGTCAGCAGCCGTACCAACTTTTGGTGCGGCCCATTCCTGAGCAGTTTCGAGTCCGGCGAGCACAGTGTGCCCCCAGGTGTGGCTCGGTTTCTTTTTCTTACCGAACATGCATGTCCTCCGAATCAGGATCGGTTGCTCTACTTAGCCTACATGGAACAATAGCCCTTATGACTGCAATAGCTACCCATAAAGCGACCATCAAGACCAACGCCGGCAACATTGTTGTCGAACTCTTCGGTCACCACGCTCCGGTGACTGTGGAGAACTTCGTGGGGCTGGCCACCGGTGATAAGCCGTGGAAGCACCCAGAGACCGGTGAAGACAAGACGGGCACCCCGCTCTACGACGGTACGGTATTCCACCGGATCATCAAAGACTTTATGATCCAGGGCGGCGACCCGCTGGGCCTGGGTGTGGGCGGACCGGGTTACCAGTTCGACGACGAGATCCACCCAGAGCTGGACTTCACCGAGCCGTACAAACTGGCTATGGCTAACGCCGGTACCCAGAACGGCAAAGGCACCAACGGCTCCCAGTTCTTCATCACCTCAGTGGCCACCACCTGGCTGCAGGGCAAGCACAGCATCTTTGGCGAAGTCCGTGACGCGGAAAGCCGGAAGATTGTGGATGACCTCAACGCCGTGTCCACCGATATGCGCGACCGTCCCAAAGAGGACGTCGTGATCGAGTCCATCGAAGTAGACAAACTCTGAACACCTGTTTTCAGCATCAGGGCAAAGAGGCCTATGTGGCGTGCCAGCGCTGCGATAGGCCTCTTTGTTCTGCGTGCATGGTGGAGGCCCCGGTGGGTTTTCAGTGCCCAGTCTGTATTGATGAGGCACGACGCCGCCTGCCCACCCAGAGAACCGCGTTCGGGGCTCGTGCCGGGTCGGGGAGACCAACTGTCACCTACTCGGTGATCGCCATCTGTGTGGTGGTCTACATCATCCAGATCCTGCCGGTCTCTGCCGGTCAGCTGCTCAGTCCGCTCCCCGATCTGACCGAGCTGTGGGCCTACGCGCCAGCGTACACCTCAGCCTGGTACCCGGTGTTCGAGCCCTGGCGGATGCTGACCTCCGCGGTTTTGCATCATCCCGGCAACGCCATGCATATCGCGTTCAATATGCTCGCCCTGTGGTTCGTGGGCCGATCGATGGAACCTGAGATTGGCCGGTCACGTTTCATTGCGCTGCTGGTGCTCTCCGCCTGGGGTGGTTCCCTGGCGATCCTGCTCAGCTCCGTCGTCGGGCTGTCCAGTCCCTTCGGTCCAACAGTAGGAGCCTCAGGGGCAGTATTCGGTCTGTTTGGTGCGCTGTTCATCCTGATGCGATCCTCGGGTTCCGAGACCGGAGGAATCGTCGCGTTGGTAGTGATCAACATGGCGGTCAGCTTCCTGGTGCCGAACATCTCGTGGCAGGGCCACCTGGGTGGACTCATCACCGGTGTGCTGGTGGCACTGATTATTGCTAAGTCACCGCGCCGCAATAGGGTGCTTTGGACCTCAGTGGGCTTCTCGGGACTCATCCTGGGGCTTTTGGGACTCACCCTTGCCGGTATCCAGCTGGTGCCTCTGCCCTAACCCGGCCTCACTCTGTCCGGCGGCGGGCGGTCTCATTCCCCAGATTCCACAAGATCCTGTGGATAACCTCTGTTAAATGCTGCTCAAGACCGCTGTGTCCTGTCGTAGGGCGAATGTTTGGGTGCGCAACGCAAGGAGTTACACGTGTGTAGTTTATCCACACTGTGGATAACTGCTGTGGATAACTCGTTCAGCGTGACGGTCTAGTCTTGATCCATGTCTTCGGCTCCTTCTCCGCACCGTTCCTCATCCACCTCAGGCCCCCACCACGTGCTGCTGGCAGGGTGTGGTGATTTAGGCTCCCATGTGGGACAACTGCTGCATCGCTCCGGCCATCAAGTCACCGGAGTCCGCCGGAACGCTGAGGCCGCTGAGGTTCCGTTCCCGGTGGTCAGCATGGATTTAGCAGACCCTGGAACAGTGCAGTTACCTGAGGCGGACGCAGTGGTCATCGCGCTGACTGCCGATAGCTATGATGCTGCCGGTTATGAGCGGGCCTACCGCAGCACACTTCGCGGGCTGGCCAAAGCTCTACCCACGGTGCCGCAGCGCGTAGTACTGGTGTCCTCCACCGGCGCGCTTGGCGATCATGAGGGTGAGGTCATCACGGAGGACTCCGAACCACTCCCAGACAGGGAGACCGGCAAGGTGCTTCTCGCCTCGGAGCAGGATGCGCAGGAGCTCTTCGACTCAGTGACGATTCTGCGGGCGGCTGGGATCTATGGACCAGGCCGGACTCGGACGATCGACCAGGTGCTGCGCGGCAATCCAATGGACCATGGACGCATCACCAACCGTATTCACCGCGATGACTTATCCGCTGCCATCGCGCGGCTGGTTGCCGTTAACAACCCTCCCGCGCTGCTCCATGGGGTGGACAGAGAACCGGCGCCACTTGGCCGGGTGGTGGAGTTCGTTGCTGGTCTGCTGAATGTGCCCGTACCGGAGGATTCTGGTTCCGGCCGACCGCACGGCAAGACCCTGGACGGCACCGCTCTGCACCGGTTCATGGGTGAGTCCGGACTGCAATATCCAACATTCCGTGAGGGGTACAGCGCCTTAGTGGAAGCTCGCGCTTAAACCATCCACTGCTGGTGGCCTCAGGTGTTCTTCCCAGTAATAGTGTCGTAATCAGCGAGCGCATTGCGCCGAGTTTCTTTCAGGTCAACTAGAGGATCAGGGTATTTCTCGGTGCCGTATTCGGGGACCCAGGTTCTGACGTATCTCATGTCGGGATCGAACCGGTCCTGCTGGCGCTCGGGGTTGAATATTCTGAAATAGGGTGCGGCGTCTGCTCCGGAGCCGGCAACCCACTGCCAGTTCACAGGGTTAGACGCGGCGTCGGCGTCGACTAGTGTGTCCCAAAACCAGGCTTCCCCCTCACGCCAGTCAATGCCCAGGTTCTTGACCAGCAGACTTGCGGTGACCATACGGACCCGGTTGTGCATATGCCCGGTGCCCCAGAGTTCGCGCATCCCGGCATCCACCAAGCCGAACCCAGTGAGTCCGGCTGTCCATGCCTGGAAGGTGTCTGGGTCTTCTTGCGCTGACTTCCATGGGTAGTTGTCGAATTCGGAGCGCATGTTCACGTCGGGAATCTGCGGGAAGTGGTAGAGCAGGTGCCAGGCAAAATCGCGCCACCCAAGTTCGGTGCGGAACCGAGTCTTGCTTTGGCTATCTTTGATGCTTCCGGCGGCTTCCCAGACCTGGTGGGGACTGATTTGGCCGAAACGGAGAAACGGAGAGAGGCGCGACGTCGCCTCGGCGGCGGGCTCTTGCCCATGGGAGTGATAGCGGTCGGCGTCGTCGTCAATAAATGTTCTCAGCTGCTGGTGACCACCGGATTCCGTCGGATCCCAGATCTCATGCCATCCTTTGGCCCAGTTCGGCGATCGTGGCAGAAGGTCGAGGCCCTCAAGGCTCCCGAGCTCGATTCCTGATCCGGTGAGACGTGCGGTGGCGTTGCTGATATCCCCTAGGGGCGCCGGTGCCGGTTCTGGCATGGCGATGTCCCGGGCACTGAGCGCTTTCCAGAATGGGGTGAAGACCTTGTATGGCCCGCCAGTGGTGGTTTGTAGTTTCCAGGGTTCTTCCAGCATGGTGGCTGCGAAGCTTTCTACCGTGACGCCTTTATCCGGCAAATCAGCTTTGATCGCGGCGTCGAGCTCCCTTTCTGGGCCGCCATAGCGGCGCGACCAGTGCACCCTGTCAGCACCGCTCGCCTCGGCAAGTTCGAGGAGTATCCGTTGGGGGTCTCCGGCTCGGATCAGCAGGGGGATGCCGAGCTGTTGAAGGTCTTTATGCAGGGATTCCAGCGCGTGATGTAACCACCATTTGGCCGCGCCACCGAGAGGACGGATACCGGGGGTGTGCTCATCGAGAACGTAGAGCCCGACGACGTCGCCAGGCGCTTCGGCATGTTCGCACGCGGCTATCAGGCCGGGGTTGTCCTCTACCCGGAGGTCATCTCGGTACCAGTGGATCGTCCTGCTCATCGAGCTCCCTCTGCCTCTGCGGAGGTTTCGCGGTGTTCGTTGAGGCGGGCCGTTTCGATGATGTTCTCCAGCATGGTGGGGAAGATGGATCGGTGGAAGGGTGCCATGGACATCCAGTAAAGGGTTCCACGGATGCTCTTTGCATAGAACAGCGCCCGCTGCTTGAGTTGGACGGTCCCGCCTTCAAGTTCGTCGATGCTGAACTCCAGCCAGGCATAGCCGGAGACTTTCATCTCAGCTCGGAGCAGCAGCCGGTGTCCGGGTTCCATTCTCTCCACTCGCCACCAGTCCACGGGGTCTCCGACCCTGAGGCTGTCTGGCAGACGGCGCCCACGGTTCAAACCGGCGCCGCCGACGAGTTTGTCCCAGAGGCCGCGAACTTTCCAGGCCAGCGGCCAGGAGTGCCATCCGTTGCTTCCCCCGATGCCTTCAATGACTTTCCATACGGCATCGCTGCTGACATTATCGGCTTCTATAGTGCGCACATCTTCGTAGCGGCGCAGACCAGCCCAGTCTGGGTCGGAGGGCAGCGCACCAGCTGAGTGTTCCAGGGGACCGATATCAGCATCCCAGGTGGTGTCGATCGAACCTTCTTCTTCGCGCCGTAGGGCCAGGGAGACGGCTTCGCTGTAGTTCAGCAGTCCTGCTGCCGGTGGTGGGAAGTAATCATCTACGTCTCTGTTGTTGGTCACGGCGTCGTTCTGCAAAGACCTAACCAGAGGAATGGTGAGTGTCATGGGCAACGGTGTCACCATGCCCACCCAGATTCCGGACAGGGTGGCGGCTGGCAGGGGCAGTGGGAGCACTTTGCGGGGCTTGAGTCCCGCCATGGAGGAGAACTCCTCCATGACTTTGGAGTAGGACTTGACCTCCCCTGAGCCGATGTCGAGGATGCGGTTGATCTGTCCGGAGTACTCTGTGGCCGCCAGCAGGTAATGCAGCACGTCGCGGATGGCGATCGGTTCGACGTTGTTCTTCACCCAGTCTGGTGCTGGCATGAGACGAAGTTTGAGGGCCAGGTGGCGAATCATCTCGAAGGATGCTGAGCCTGAGCCAATGATGATTCCTGCTTGGAACGCGACAGTGTTCACCGGGCTTTCCAGGAGGATTCGGGCGACCTCTGCGCGGGAGCGCATATGAGGGGAAAGCTTCACACCTTCGGGGTGGAGTCCACCGAGGTAGACGATGCGTGAGACGCCTTCACGTTCAGCGGTGGCCGCGATCCGGCGGGCGGATTCGGCTTCGCGTTCTTCGAAGTCACCCCCGCCACCCATGGCGTGGACGAGGAGGTAGACCACGTCGACGCCGCGCATGGCTTCATCCAGGCCCTCGTGGTCCTCGAGGTCCACGTGGTGAATCTCCACCTGGTCTCGCCAGGGCGCGTTCTCCAGTTTCGTCACCGAACGTGCTGCGGCGCGAACTTCGTGCCCAGCTTGCAGAAGGCGCGGAACCAGCCGTCCGCCGATGTATCCGGTCGCTCCCAGGACTAGGACCTTCTGTGGGTGTTCGCTGGGTGTGATCTTCTCTCTGCCCAGTCGATCCTCAGATGTGTGGTCTTGTGATGAATCGTCCACTGCGAGCCTCCAACACGTTTGTGCCCGTAGGCGCAAGCGCCACCAGATGAGTGTTGCTGTGAGTCAGTTCAGAGAACATTTTCAGCCTACGGAACGGTCTGCTTATGGTCTCATAGCAGGCTGAACAGTCAGCGGCTGCGGATAGCACTGTGGAATTAATGCCCGCTGCCCGCCCTGCGGTCGGAAGTCAGGCCAGGAGATGTTCCGGTGTGGTGCGGAGTTTGGCAGACTGAAGCGATGAAACCACTTCATGCCCAGCTCACGCCGGATCTGGCTCGGGCGGCTCGCGCGCTCACCCAAGTGTCGGTTGATGTGATCGGCGAGGCAGCTGCTATTGAACCTGCGCGGGTGCGCGACTTCGAGCATCGCGGCATCGCCTTGGACCGTGCGGACAACAACACGCTTCGTGCCGCATTGGAAGAGTACGGCGCGGCGTTCTTCGCCGAAGATGACGAAGGGGGTTACGGAGTGCGGCGCAAGCACAATGCGTCGAAAATTCGCCAGCTCACCCGCTGGGAGGGCGAGGGCGGCCCCACCTACGAGGACGACCTCTGAGGAGGCAGTGGAGAACCTGAGCAGCAGAACCGGCGACGACGCCGCGCCTAAGTTCAGTAGAGAAGCTGAAGCGGTCCGTGCCCGTTGGCAAGAGCTGGGGTTGCCGGGCCTGGTGGATATCCATACTCACTTCATGCCGGACAGGGTCCTCCGTAAGGTCTGGGCACACTTTGATGAAGTAGGCCCGCAGTTGGGGCAGGAATGGCCCATCACCTACCGCCGCTCAGAGAACGAGCGGATCGCCATCCTGCGGGCCTTTGGACTGCAGACCTTCACGACGCTGAATTACGCCCATCGCCCAGATATGGCGGCCTGGCTCAACGACTACTCACAGCGCTTGGCAGCCCGGGTGCCCGAGGCGGCGCTGAGCGCCACGTTCTACCCGGAGCCGTCAGCACCGGATTATGTGGCTGAGGCGGTCGCTGCCGGTGTCCGGGTGTTCAAAGTCCACGTGCAGGTGGGTGGTTTCGATCCCGCTGACGAACGTCTCGGCCCAGTGTGGGAGCTGCTGTCGGCGGCGGGGATCCCAGTGGTGATCCACTGCGGGTCCGGGCCGAATCCAGGTGAGTTCACCGGCCCTTGCCGGATCGAGCGGCTGTTGGGGCAGTTCCCGGGTCTGCGTCTGGTGATCGCTCACTTGGGCATGCCCGAGTATGCGGAGTTCATGGATCTGGCTGAGCGCTTCGACGGCGTGCATCTGGACACGACTATGGCGTTTACGGACTTTATCGAGCGTCTGCACCCGTTCCCCCGGGAGCGGCTGGGCCAGCTCAGCGATTTGCAGGACCGCATTGTTCTGGGCACCGACTTCCCCAACATTCCCTACCATTACACTCATTCGCTGGACGCGTTGATCGACCTGGACATGGGCGACGCATGGCTACGGGCGGTGCTCTATGAAAACGGGGCTCGACTTCTCGGGTCCGCTGAGCCTGCACCGCGCGACTAGCTCCCGACGTCCTGGGTGTTCTGGTTAGCCGCTCTCGGTCTTCTCGCCGCCCTTCGCCGTGTCTTTGGTGCCCGACTCGGACATCGCTTCACCGATGGCAGAGCCTTGAACCTTCGCTTGAAGAATCGACCCCAGATCGATGCCGGTGGCGGCCTCAACCCGCTTGAACACCCCGGCCAGGGCCACCGAGGACTCGCCGTCAAAGTGCTGGGATGCTCCTGATTCGCCGGTTCCGCCGATCAGCGTCATCGATCCGATGTTGGAGTAGCCGGCAGCGAAGGAGTCCATCAGCTGCGGCAGGACTGCAAGTGCTTCGCGGGCCAGCACGGCCTCTTGGTTCTCGCGCAGTGCTTCGGCCTCTGCGCGGATGGCGGCGGCCTTGGCCTCACCTTGTTCGCGAATGGCCGTGGCCTCAGCCTCAGAGCGCTGCAGGCGGGCGCGAGCCTCGGACTCGGCGACCAGTGCCTCGGCTTCGGCGGCCTTGGTGCGTTCGTAGGCCTCCGCGTCGGCGCGCTTCTGCTGCTTGTAGAGATCAGCATCGGCAACGCGTTTGACCTCGGCGTCGAGTTCAGCCTGTCGGTTCTCGGCTCGCTGGCCGAGCACTTCCTGGCGTGCCTTTTCGCCGGCGAGCGCTTCAGCCTGTTCAGCTTCGGCTCGTGCTTGGCCGACTCGAGAGGTCGCTGCGGCCTGGTTCGAGTCGTACTCAGTCTCCTCGATCAGGTTCTGCTCGCTGTTGGAGATGCGCTCTTTGGCGATCGCGCGCTCGGCATTGGTGGCGGCGATCTCGGCGGCTTGGCGTTTGGCCTCGATCTCCGGAGCACCCAAGGAGGCGATGTATCCCGAGTCGTCGGTGATTTCGCGGATCTGGAAGGAGTCCAGCAGCAGGCCCTGGGTCAGCAGTTCTGGAGAGATCGATTCGGAGATTTCATCGGAGAACTTCTGCCGGTCCCGCATCAGCTGGATGACTGTCTGCTGGGCCATCAGACCGCGCAGTGCGCCCTCCAGCTGGTCTTGGGTGTACTCGACCACGGCGTCGTCCTGGGAGGCGAAGCGCTCGGAGGCCGCTTTGACGTCCTCGACCGTACTGCCGATTTTCACCAGTGCGACTGCCTCGGCGTTGATGGTCACATTGTCGTGGCTCTGCGCGGTGACCGTCATCAAGACTTGCCGGGAGCGCAGAGAGATGATCTCATGCCGCTGCCGAATCGGGTTGACGATCGCGCGTCCATTGACGATGACCTGTTTGGGTCGTGAACCGGGGGTGTCGGAACGCGCGGACTTACCGGTGACCACCAGCGCCTCATCCGCGCGGGCCACCTTGGTCCAGGCACGCATGATGATCAGCCCGATGACACCGGCCAGCAGTGCCACAACGATCAGGACGACCACGATGGCCAACGTGCCGCCTGTTGTCAGAATGTCCATGTGGTCCTGCCTCCAGTCGCTTTAGCGCTTACGTAGAACTGCTAGATCCTCAGCTCTCTCCTGTTGTCACCCTACCTACGACCCAGGAGGCTTGTCCGCAGATTGCGCAAGGAGACTTTCGGTGAAGCGACCTGTCTATAGCAGCAAGAAGTTGACTGCTGAGCACGAAGCTTAGAAGTTGCCCAACAGATCCACTGGTGCCCCACGAGGAATTTCTCAGAGCCGAGGGACTCCACGGCCGTGGAAGCGACAATACGAGGCAGTCGAGAATTGTCTGATGAGACGGGTGGTTAGAGGGCGGCGGGAGATCAGGCCGCTACCGGAGTCTCCAATTCACGGAATCCGGAAGCTTGGAAGACCAGAGGCTCGATCCCGTCCTGTGCGCTCACACTCTTGACCTCCATGACGACCACAGTGTGGTCCCCGGCCATATGCTCACCAACCACCTCACAGTCCAACCACACTGGAGAACCGTCAATGAGCACGGCTCCAGTCTCGGCAGTCGTGGTGGACAGCCCAGCGAATCGATCGCCTCCTTTTGAAGCAAGTTGCATGCAGGCAGCCGCGTGGTTATTGCTCAGGATGGAAATCCCTATATTTGGGGCATCCTTCAGGACAGGCCACGTCGTAGAGCTGTTCTGTACAGCAAACATGACCATCGGTGGATAGAAGGAGACTCCCACAGTGAAAGAAGACGCTGCGATACCGATCAGCTCACCGTCTATCTGCGCACAAAGTGCGGCAACCCCGGAGGGGAAGGCGGCGAATGCTTCTTTGACGATCTGCCCACCCTCACCCACAGACTCCAGAGTGCGCTCGCCAGTATCGGTGATCTCGTTTTCTAAGAAGTTCATCGGTTCTCTCCCACAAGTCGTGAATATCCAATGCATCTACGTAGATCAGAAATGAGGAACGTATGCATGTTTCAAGAATATACGCCAGGCATGAGTCGCGAAATTGACGAGCCTGTTACTGTAGTGTTTCTTTTACTGCACTTTCGAATGCCGTGGTGCTATCTTGGAGAATGCGTGCAGAATGATGTTGGCCTGTCATAACAGCAGATACAAGGAGAACCGATGACCGCGGTGGCGCCAGAGAGTCGGAAGGCTGACTACACGCATCTCACTCCTGAGGAATTCCGGCTCATTCGAATCCTCAGCGAATTTGAGACCCCCACCGGTGCACGAGTCGTCACCCGGCAAGCTTTGGACGAGGGCGTTGAGCTCAGCGAAGCCACTGTTTCCCGTATTCTCCTTCGGTTAGACCGGATGGGACTGACTACGCGCGTTGAGCGTAAGGGGCGTCTGGTCACCGAGGAAGGTCGCCAGCTTGTTGACGACACTCAGCAGAGCCGACTGATCCACGATGAGCTCCGCCACGCGCTGAACATCACGGACGTGAGTCAGCTGGTAGATCTGTTGCGTGCACGCCGCGGCTTGGAGCAAGAGGCGGCTCTCCTGGCGGCCCAGCACGCGACCGCTGAAGATCTGGAAGAGCTCAGGGCCAACGTGGAGCTCTACCGGCGAACAGTCGGAACGCCTGACGGCATCCGCCCTGGCATGGAGTTCCACCGGTTACTCATCCGGGCGGCTCGCAGCCCCCTGCTGGAGGCGATCGCGCGCACCATCTTGTACGACCCGGTAGAGAAATTTGAGCCTGCGCTCTCAGCCATAGTCGGCGAACACGGAGATCTCGACCAGGCGGTGGCTCAGCACGTCGAGATCGTTGACGCCGTGGAGGCCGGCGACGCCGATCGCGCACGCCGCCTAGTCCACGCTCACCTCAGCGATTTCTTAGAAGAGGCTGATCTTTTTACCAAGCACGCTAATCCATCTGTGGTACGTCGGCTGCTCGCACTCATCCTCTGAGGCTTCCGCTCTAGAAGCGGGGGTAGGAGAGCGGGAAATGCTCCTCCACCCCACGCCCAGCCCAATCATGCTGGGGCCAACGCTCCCAGATCCGTTCGGAAGCGTCCTGGACCGCTGCAGCAGATTTCTTCACGTCAATAGTGGGCACCGCGCCATCGTCGACCACGACCTTCCCGTCCACCAGGACAGTCTCTACGTCGGTGGGCTGAGCGTAGTAGACGATATTGCGGATCGGATCGCGCAACGGCTGCATGGAGAGGGTGTCTGTCCGCCAGAATACAAGGTCCGCCTTGGCCTGCTCGCAGATGCGCCCAAGGTCGGTCCGCCCCAGGGCTTCAGCCCCTTCTATGGTAGCGGCGGCGAAGACCTCGCCAGCGGTCACAGCGTGTGAATGCTTCTCGATGATCTTCCCGATAACGGAGGTCCACCGACAGGATTCGATCATCGACTGAGCCACCGTGTCGGTGCCCAATGAGATTCGGACTCCCCGGTCTCGATACTTCTTGAAGGACTCCAAGGCTATCCCGTTGCGAGCGAAGACCCAGGCGTTGTAGGCCACCGTAGCTCCGGTCTCGGCCAACAAGCCCAAGTCGTCACCGGGGAAGTTCACCCAAGAGTTCCCTGTCGTGAATATCACGTGACCTAGGACTGGCTTATGTGCCAGGAACCCGATGTCATACAGCCACTCCACGGGGGTGCGGCCATGTCTTTGGGTCATTTCCTGGAATTCAAAGACGCTTTGCGCGGCATGGGTGGTCACCGGCAATCCACGCTCCGTAGCCGCCTCAGCACTAGCCATCAGCAAGTCCTCAGTACAGGTGTCTACCTGGGCCGGGTAGAAAGCGCCCTGAATCCGGCCATTGTCTAGATTCACCGAGTCAGCCAGATCCACCGCGTGCTGAAAGCCCTCCCAGCCGGCTCGCTCATCCCACTCGTACTCAACTCTTTTGCCATCACGCGTCAACCAACGCCCGGAGCGGTAGCTGTGTCCCACGTAAGCCCGAATCCCGTGACGCTCGGCTTGCTCAGCGAAGAACTCCGCCTCGCTTCCCATTTGCAGCACAGTTGTACAGCCAGACAGCAGCAATTCTGCAATGGAGAACGTCACCGACGCGTGCTGGCCCTGGACATCCAAGGCCATTGCCTTTGGGGGGAGTATGTCCGCCAAAGTGCTGGAGTAGAACTGCCGGCGCTCGGAATCTTCCGCCAAGGACTTGTCCACTGGAGATTCCTGCAGATGCGCGTGAGTGGAGACAAACCCCGGGGCAATCACCGACTCGGTGTTGACCGTAGCGTCCACGTGACCGTTGAATTCTTGGCCCACATAGAGAATTCGGTCATCTTGTACGACCACACAGCCGTCCCGAAGGAGACGGTGGCCGCCATCTTGTCCGTCAACTGCAGATTTGTAGGCAATGATCCATGGGGCGTTGTAACGAGTAATCATGTTTTCCCTACACCGGATACAGAGAGAGTAGTTTTTCGGCCAGGCGGAAAAGTGTGCGCTCCTGGCCGGGCCGGGCCACCAGCTGGACGCCAAAGTGCCGACCATCGGGGTAGCGACGCACCGGCACGGATAGGGCGGGATATCCCATAAGATTCACCCACGCCATGAAGGCACTGATAGCGCCAGGCACTGCAGGCTGACCCGCCACCGTGGCAGGTGACCCAGCATCAGCGGCCCATGCTGCGGTCGGAATCACCGGCATCATGTAGACATCGGCATCCCCCCAGGCCGCGGAAATGCTACGTCGAACTGCAGAGACCTGATTCACCGCGTTGCCGTAGTCAGCTGAGGAGATCTCTTCAGCGCCACCAGAGAGGATTCTGACCCCCTCGCTGAGCTCAGCATTCTGGTCATGGGCATGACGCAGGGCCGAGGCGGAGCCTACTGCTGTCAGAATTCCCCACAGCCGTCGAATCTCATCGATCTCGTAAGGCGCATGTCCAGGAGCGAGAACAACATCCTCTGCTTGGGAAAGTTGCTCGGATGCCTCATCCAAGCGCTCCAGAGCCTCGGGATCAACCGGCTCTCCATTCACACCTCGCACCAGGGCAACCTTCACCTGCGAACGCGGAATATACCCGGGAACCAGAAGCGAAGCAGGGTCGCGGACGTCGGGGCCGGCCACCAACTCAAAGTACTGCTTAAGCTTGGCCAGTGTCTTGGCCAATAGGCCTATGACCTGAAAGTCCAGGGCCATAGGAGGGAAGCCGTAGGCACGTGGAACTGCTCCGTTGGTGGGGCGCAACCCATAGATACCGGTCAGCGACGCTGGAGCGCGGATCGAGCCGCCGGAATCGGTACCTACCGCGAATTCTGTAATTCCTGCTGCCACAGAAGCCGATGCGCCGCCGCTGGAACCTCCTGGTGTCAATCCCATGTCCTGAGGGTTACGAGTGACACCGAAGATCAAGTTGTCAGTGTTCGCGCTCATCGCGAACTCCGGAGTGTTTGTTTTTCCCAGGATCACCGCCCCAGCAGCGCGGAGACGTTCCACTACTATGTCGTCCGCCTGCGGAACGAATCCCACCCACTTCTTGGAGCCCCAGGTCGCGGGCATCCCACCCACAAAGAGGTTGTCCTTAATAGAGATAGGCGTGCCGTCGATGGCAGAGAACGGCACCCCGGCGGCCCATCGTTTGTCCGACGCCGCCGCGGCCCGATGTGCGCCTTCGGGGTCGACGTGGCAGAAAGTGTTGAGCTCGGCATAGGTCTCCAGAGCCGCGAGCGCCTGATCAACTTGCTGCGCCGAGGTCGGCTTAGCCCCAGTCATTGAGATTCTCCCGGAACGTACCCTTCTTGTACGTGTCGCGAATGTAACCCTTCTTCTTCAGCGAGCCGCACAACCCGTCCGTGACCTCGGCAAGATTCTTCCGTGTGAGCTCGTCTTCAGTTCCATATATAAGGAACCCGTCGGGCCCGTCGGTGGACTCGATGGCGTCGTTCATCTTGTCAGCCACGGTGTCGGGTGACCCAACGAACTCCAGGCCCTGCATCTGGCCCTTCTCCGTGATGACCTCCCGCAAAGTCTTCTCCTCAGCGCCCTCAGCGACGTGCTTCATGGTGGAGACCTGGCCATTTCCCAGTTCCTTGGGAAACGGAGCGTCGAGGTCATACTTGCCGTAGTCGATCTCACCACCGGAGAAATAGGAGAGCATCCACAGCTGCGTGTCGATCCACGCCTTGCTGTGCTTGGCAGCTTCGGCAGCTTCTTTTCGTCCCTGAGCTTCACGGTCGTCGAAGCCCAATATCGGCTTGCACATGAAGAAGATGTGAAAGTCTTCCGGGTTGCGGCCATAGGACTTCAGTCGTTTGTTCATATCGGTCCGAAGCTCAGCCATTTGTTCAGGGGACTTAGCTATGGACAGCATTGAGTCGGCATGCTCAGCCGCTAGCTCGCGTCCCGCAGGAGAGCTGCCTGCCTGAGTGATGACCGGGCGACGCTGCGGGCCCGGAGGATTGTTGAGCGGTCCCCGGGTCTTGTAGTGCTGACCATCGAAATTCACAGGATGGACTTTGGTGTGGTCTGCGAACCGGGGTTCCTCCATGTCAAGGAGCAGTGCGCCGTCTTCCCAGGAATTCCACAGCGCGGTGCACGCATCCATCCACTCGTGAGCCATGGCGTAGCGCTCTTCGTGGTCAAGCATTTTTTCCATCCCAAAGTTTTGGGCAACCCGGTGGCTTACCGAGGTCACTACGTTAAAGCCGATTCGGCCTTCCGTGAGATGGTCCAAGGTTGTACCCAGTCGGGCCGCTAGGTAGGGGTGGTACTGAAGGGTAGAGATTGTGGACACCACACCAATATGGTTGGTGGCTTGAGCCAGCAATGGCATCAGTGGCATGGGGTCGTTCTTGGGAGCCTCCAGGCCGTACTTCAGTGGAGCTTCCATCGTGCCGTTGTAGGTGTCGTCGATCATGGAAGTGTCCTCCATGAACAGCATGTCGAAGCCTCCCCGCTCGAGTGACCGGGCAATATCGACCCAGAACGATGGGCCCATCCACTCCTTGCGGTGATCTCCCGCCCACGAACCCCGCCATGTCTGGGGACGATAACCGTCTACGAACCAACCGAGCTTGAACATGCAATTGTCCTTTCTCAATCGACTTGCGTCGATCATTATTGAGGTAGCCGCGTGATATACAAGGAAACTACATGGATGGTGATTCACGAACAAGACAAGCTTGTTTCCGCCGCGTTACGCCTTCTAGCGGCAGGCCAAGGCGCAACTTTCACTTCGTATGTGGAGTGCGAAGGCATTACTTGAATGCAACACATAGGTCATGAATGAGAGACTTTTCCATGTGAAGATGGACTGTCTGCAGAGCACTTGAGAACTGAGAGGGATTCCACGAATGAATCAGATTGCCTACCGTGCACCTTGGATCATCGCCTACCAGAACGGCACACACACACTGCTAAAGAACGGCTGCGTGGTGGTTGAAGGAGACACCATCACACACGTCGGCCACGGGGTGCCCGAAGACGTCGATGACGTCGTTGAAACCAATTCAGTCATCAGCCCTGGGTTGATCAGTACCCACGCCCACATCAACGAATCACCGGTGGACAAGACCATCGTGGAGGACGCAAACAAGCGACAGTTCTGGAACACCAGCCTGATTGAGATCCTCCCGATCCGCGGAGCCGCAATGACCGACTCCCACCGAGAGTCCTGCACCAACCTGTCACTGGCCGAGCATCTGCGGACCGGCACCACGACAGTCATGCATATGGGCGCACCTCAGGACTATCTGCTTGAAGCCATCGATCGCTCCGGTATCCGCGCGTACACCACCGGGTCCTTCCGGTCTGGACGGTGGCTCACCAACGACGGCAAACAGGTCAGTTATGAATGGGCCGACGACGAGGGCTTCAGCGGTCTCCAGCGCGCGCTGGATGAGGTGGAGACGATCCGTTCGATGAAACACCCACGCATCCGACCGTGGCTGAATCCCTCACAGGTCGACACCTGCAGCGAAAACTTGCTGCGTGAGGCTAAGAAGGCCGCTGACGACTCGGATGTGCCGATCACCATCCACGCTGCACAGAGCTTCACCGAGTTCAACGAGATGACCCGTCGCTATGGGCGCACCCCCATAGAGTGGCTTGCTGATATCGGGTTCCTCGATGAACGCGTGATGATCGGCCACGGCATCTTCTTGGGCGGCACTCCCGCAGTCAATTTCCATGGGGACGACCTGGGACTGCTGGCTGACAGCGGGGCCTCAGTGTCCTATAACGCTTGGACATTCGCCCGCGGCGGCCAGAACATGTTCACATACCGCAAATACTTGGAAGCAGGAGTCCGGGTCTGTCTCGGCACGGACAGCGCAACTCAGTCGATGATCGAGTCGCTGCGCTGGACTGCTGTTCTGGGCAAGGTCGCCGAACAGCGCGCCGACGGAGCCAATTCGGACGAAGTGTTCAATTCCGCTACCGTCGACGCAGCCAACTACCTGGGCCGGGAAGACCTGGGGCGGATCGCCCCCGGAGCCAAAGCAGACCTCCTGTTCTTCCGCACTGATTCCGCCACAATGGCTCCCACCAGAGATCCCGTCAAGAGCATCGTCTACTATGCCCAGCCGGAAGACCTCACCGATGTCATGGTGGATGGGAACTTCGCCGTCGAAAATGGAACAGTCAGGGGTATCGACGTAGCCCGCGCTGCGGCGGAAGTTCAAGCCGCTGGCGAGCACATCTGGGAAAGCTGGCCCCAGGGCGACTGGGGAGGCCGCACCATAGACGAGCACATTCCGGTCAGCTATCCGGCCTTCAAAGAATCCGGCTCCTGATTAGATCATCTGCAGGCCAAAAGACCGAGCTCCCTAAGGAGGTCCGAGTCTTCTGGATCTAGGCAGCAGCTCGGTCTGGCCGGAGGTTGAAGCCAGGCCGGCCAGGGACCGAGTTGAGAAGCTGCCGGGTGTACTCGGCCTGCGGATTGCGGAAGACAGCTTCAGCATCACCCTCTTCCATGAGCTCACCATGGAAAAGCACTGCGACCCGGTCAGAGACATGCCGAACGACCGCTAAATTGTGGGAAATGAAGATCATGGTCAGTTCCAGCTCCCGACGCAGCTGTCCGAGCAGGTCAAGCACCTCGGCCTGCACAGAAAGGTCCAGGGCGGATGTGATTTCGTCGGCGATGATGATCTTTGGATTGATGCACAAAGCACGGGCGATCGCGATCCGCTGACGCTGGCCCCCGGAGAACTCGTATGGGTATTTGTCCGCCGACTCTGGAGGCAGCTCCACCCGCTCCAGCCACTCAATGACGGTTGCACGATGCTTCTTCGTATCAGCACCCTTCGGGTCCAGCGCCTCGGCGATGGTCTGCCCTGCAGTGCGCCGAGGACTCAGGGAGGAATAGGGATCCTGCGGAATCATCTGCAGCGCCCTTCTGTCTTTCAGAGGCTTCCGCCGGCCCGGGGTTAGTTCATGGCCAGCAACGACCGCGCGGCCCGAATCGAAACCGTAGATTCCGGTGAGCACCTTCGCCAGCGTTGACTTACCCGACCCTGACTCACCCACCAGTCCGAGAGATTCGCCATGATGCAGGCTCAGGGAGAGCTTCTTCAATGCGTGCGTGGCGGTCGATCCCGAGCCGAACGTCACGTCGAGGTCCTCTACGAACAACTGGAGTGGGGATTGCTGCTTCATAGTGCCTCCACATATTCGGCCGCATCAAGTAGCTTACGGGTGTAAGGATGCTCCACTCGTCGCGACCCCAGCTGTTCAGCGGTGAGCTCTTCGACGATCTCACCGCGGTACATCACAAGGACACGGTCACAGAGCGCTTCCACTACGCCTAAGTCATGGGAGATGAACAGCACGGAGGCGTCCAATTCCTGGGTGGCGGAGACGAACTGCCTAAGCACCTCCGCTTGCACCGTCACATCCAGAGCGGTTGTGGGTTCGTCGGCCACAATCAGCTTGGCCTCGGCCAGCAGCGATGAGGCGATCATGGCACGCTGCAGCATCCCGCCGGAGAGCTCGTGCGGGTGCTGTCCGATACGGTGCTCCGGGCTGGTGATCTTGAGCTGTTCGAAGCGTTCGATGAGTTTCCTTCGGGCGCGGCTGGGCCGCATTCCGAGATGAGTCCGCGCGACTTCTGTCAGCTGTGTGTTCAGTTTCAGAGCCGGGTTGAAGGTCGACATCGGATCCTGGTACACCAAGGCAATGTCCTGAGCCAACTCGCGGGAAGAGACGGGTTCGAGCATGTTGTGCCCGGCGGCAACAAGAGTACCTGCAGTCGCAGTGACGCCTTCAGGGGTCAGACCGCATAGGGTCATCGCAGTCAGAGACTTACCAGAACCGGATTCGCCGACAAGGCCGACGATCTCGCGACGCCTGACGTCAAAGTCGATGCCTTTTACCAGTTCGGTGCCGTTGGCAGCCGTAACCCGTAGGTCACGAACACGCACGTCTATCTCGTCTTCAGGGTCCTCAGCAGCCTCCCGAGCTGCCTCCTGCTCTTTTGCCTGCTCGTTCGCAGCTGCCGGTGCCGGGCGCAGTGTTCCGGTGCGCATGGCCCGGCGCTGCCCGCGCGTTCGGGGGTTGGAGCTGGCGGCCAGACCGTCACCGATCAGCATTGCTCCCAGGCCGGCCAACACGATCATGACCGCAGGGCCAATCACCTGCGTGGGCTGTGCGTAGATCATGGTGAGCGCGTCGCTGAGCAGCAGTCCGTAGTCGTAGTCCGGGGACTGTACGCCCAGGCCGATGAAGGACAGGCCGGAGAGCTCCACAAGCGTGACAGCAAAATTGCTGGCGGTCAGGATTAATAGCGGTTCGGCCATATTGGGCAGCACATGTCGGCCGATAAGCTTGTACTTGGACACTCGCAGCAAGTGCGCGGTAGTGACATAGTCCCGGGCCATGATGGGCGAGGACATATTCACCGTCAGACGGACGAAGGCAGGCACGCTGGCTATACCGACTGCGAATGCAGCCGTCCAAGCGCCAGGGCCGAGGATCGCTGCAATGATCAGTGCGATCACCAAGTTGGGAAAGGCCACGGCGACAGAATTGGCTCCGACGATGAGCTGGCGGACCCTAGGTGGCATGAACCAGACCAGTGTCCCAATCGTCACGCCGATCACGACGGAGATAGCGCTAGCAGCGACAGTGAGCAGCAAAGTCAGACGGGTGGCGACCAGAGCACGGGAAAAGAGGTCACGTCCAAACTCATCTGTTCCCAGCGGATGATCCGCTGAGATCGGCATCCGCCTGTCATTGCTCTGCACGTTGGCCGATTCGCTGAACCACATCGGCGCAAAAATCCCGATAAGCACCACTACCGTCATGATGATGAGCCCCGCCAAGAGAATCGGGTGCAGACGGCGTTTCTGCTTCTTCTGGGTAGGAGCAGCTTGAGCTTCGTTGGCCATGGTCATGAGAATGCCTTTCCGGCCGTCAGAGTCCGGGGGTCAAATGCCGCAAGTACGATGTCAATCATGGTGTTGGTCATAATGGCGAAGACACCGATGGTGAGGATGATGCCGCGGATCACCGGATAATCACGGTCCAGGATCGCCCCCACGACGCCGTTGCCGAGACCTGGCCAGGCGAAGACCGATTCTATGACCACAGCACCGCCGATCATGTTGGCGAAGATCAGGCCTGAGAGCGTCAGCGTCGATGCCATCAGGTTAGGCAACGCGTACTTCACATACTGCTTGAGGCGACTGATGCGCCAACCGCGGGCAGTACGCATGTAGTCCATCTCCAGGACATTGGCGGTCTCTCGGCGAACAATGCGCGCCACGGAGAAGACAGCTCCGAAGGATAGTGCGGCGATCGGGAGGATGTAGGACTGCACATTGCTGGCCCCTCCTGCCGGTAACCACCCTAGCGCCACTGCAAAGATCGCCACGAGGATGGCGCCATAGACATAGGTGGGAAATGCCTGCAGGGTCGCACTTGCCCAGCTGAAGGTCACGTCCAGCCAACGGTTGCGATTACCTCGGGTCAGTCCAGCCACTGTCATACCCAGGATTATGGCGCCGATGAACGCCACAACGATGGCACCAAGGGCGATAGTCACTGTGAAGGGCAGCCGAATAGCAACGATATTCCACACTTCTTCATTTGTTCGGAAGGACTGTCCCAGATCACCGGTGAATATTCCGCTCAGATAGTTCCAGAACTGCTGCCACACAGGGAGGTCAAGGTCCAGGCGCTGCCGAGTGAACTCGATGTGTTCTTGGCTGGCGTCGGGACCGGCGATCACACGGGCAGGATCGCCGGGTATCAGCAGGACGATCAGGAATGTGATCGCAACCAGGACGACGAACGCCACGATCAGTTCAAGCAGCTTCTGACTCAGGAAATAGAGCCAGGGGGACCCCTTCAGGCCCTGCAGTTTTTCAACCACGGCAGTGTCTCTCCTCGTCGAAGAGGTGCCCGGGGCATGGAACGGCCCCGGACACCTCGGGTTATTTCAGCGGGGTTCCATCAGTCGTGCAGACGCAGGGTGGAGAGATCCTCACGGCCAGCGATGTGCTCGACTGTCACCCCTTCACGGCTGACGACGACGTTGGGGTCGTCGGTCAGCGGAACGATGAAGATGTCCTCGAGCGCCAACTGTTCGGCTTCTTGGAAGTATCCGCAGGCCTCGTCGATGTCCTCCGCCTGAAGTGCCTGGTTATAGGCGTCAGTGGCGTCGGTATTCTCCTCATAAGTGAAGCTGGTGCCGCCCTCATCGAGTGCAGGACCGACCACACGGTTGAGACCGTTGACCGTTAGGCCGGCTACGTTGACCGTGGACCAGATTGTCATGTCCCAATTATTGGCTTCCTCGGGGGACATCACGACGTCCAACCAGGTGCCGACATCGGCATTATTGAGGTCTACTTCGGTGCCTGCTGAGGCCAAGACGTCTTGCATGTACTCCCCACCTGAGCCGTTGGCACCGATCACATTGGTGGAGACGATGTTGACGGCCTCACCCTCCAACAGTTCAGCCGCAGCGTCCGGATCCTGGTCGATGAGGAAGGATTCATCCGTGTTGGCGCACTGCACACCGGCATCTGCTGTGGCAGCGATCAGTTCCGAGGTTGGGTCGACCACCTGTTGGAAGGCTTCACGGTCAATGACCTGAGCCGCGGCTTCGCGCATCTCCACATCGGAGAATACGCCACTGGTGTTGAAGATGACGTAGTAAGCGCCCACAGCACCCTGGCTGTAGTTCCACTCCTCTTCAGGGAAGCGGTCCACGTCAAAGTGTTCGACGGGGGTCCAATCCATCTCACCGGTCAGTACTTGGTTCGGTGAGGTGTCCAGGACTCCGGGGACAAAGGTCAACGTTTCGGCGGGATGGCCTTCAAGCTCCTGGCTCCACTGCGGCCACCGATCATAATCCTCGTTGAACGTGAACTCGTACTCCACGCCGGACGTGGACTCGGTCATGCTGTAGGGTCCGCTGAATGCCGCGGGGACTTGCCCCTGGTCCACACCCTCTGGATCGTCTAAGCCTTCGGGACAGATGATGCCCGAGGCAGGATGGGTAAGACCCTGGGTGATCTCTGAGTAAGGTTCCGAAAGCTCAACCATGACGGTGCCAGCGTCGTCGTCAACGGTGACAGTGACGTCACCGGAACCAAATATTTGGGCATATTGAGGTGCGCCGGTGTCTGGGTCCGAAAGGTATGAGAGAGAGTCGGCGACGACGCTGGGGGTGATCTCGGTGCCGTCGGCGCAGTATGCGTCGTCGCGAATGGTGAGTTCGACGCCGTCTTCGCTCTGTTCGAAGTCAGAGGCGAGCCCGCCAATCACACCTTCTTCTTCGTCAGCGCGGAGCACGGTGTCAAAGCCGAGACGAGCGAGTTGGTAGTCGCTGAGCGAAGATGCGAGCGCGGGGTTGAACGTTGTTGGGTCGTCATTCAGTGGACCGTTGATGGCTCCTGATGCACCAGGGTTTTCCTGAGAGGCTTCATTGCCGTTGGCGTCATCCCCCGCCCCACCATCATCTGTCGTACAAGCGCTGGCAATGAGTGCCACTGCGGCGCCACATCCCAGCAAAGGGGTCCAACGGCTGCGGTGAGTCATACCTCGTCCTTTCGTGAAAGTGCTGCGTACGTCAAGAAGGCCTGGAGACACAAGCTGTTCAGCAGGACGACCCGTGGGGTTCTTGGAAACCCCAACGCTTTACTTCCTCATAATTGATGAATGTACATCGACAATATACGACACGTAGCAAGGCAACAAGAAATAGTTGACTTCGCGGAGAAGATTTACACGAAATTTACATTCATATCTCCAGCAGACCAGGTCTATAGCAGAGCATCGCTTACGAAAGAGCTGAGACATGATTGCCAAGCCGAATCGCATATACATTTGGTCCTCTTAGAATGTTTAAATAAAATATAATTTTCTAAGATGACTCAAAATTAATCGGAATAGCCTATTTATTGACAGATCCCCAGCGGTTAGCAAACATAAACACTGCTTTCAGAGTGATATCAGTCAATGTGGCAACGATAGCGAGGATCAAGATCGTGGCGAAGATGCCAGTGATGTTGGTGTTTGCCGCGAAGGTCGAAATCAGTCGACCCATCCCCTGCGGTGCCCCCATCAACTCCGCGATGGCCGCAATGCTCCAGCTACCAGCCAGCGCGATGCGCACCCCTCCCAAAATCTCCGGCAAAGTACCGCGCAGATACACATCTTTTATCAGCCGGACCCTTCCTACACCGAGCACCAAAGCAGACTGGGCATACACCGGGTCCAGGTTCGTCACGGCTCGTTGGGCATAGACATAGATGATGGGCACTGCCACTAATACAAGCAGCAGCAGCTGGCCATTGCGGCTTACCCCGAACCATACGAGGAAGAACGGCATGAGGATCAGCACAGGCACCGCGCCGAGAGTCAGCAGGGAAGGGTCAGAGAACATGCGAAGGAACTGAACGCGCGCACTGGCCAAGCCGATCGGCACAGCCACGATAATGGCTAGGAGGACCGCTAACCATACCGAAGTGGTGGTGTAGATGAGGTTTTCGAGAATACCGCCATCACCGAGATTCTGAGTTTGAACCAGTCGAGACTCGAGGAAGTGCGCCTCAGCGAAACGAAATACCTGTTCCGGAGCAGGGAGGAACACCGGACGAACCCATCCCTGTTCAGTGACCACGTACCAGGCAGCAAGAATGATGATCATGCCTGCCAGAGCTAATGGGTCGCTTGCCTTGACAACGCGTAGTACCGGGTTCTGCCGCCCGGGGGATTTTGGAGCCGCCCCGTGTGTGGCCTTCTCGGAGGCAGCCGTCGTGCTTTCACCGGCTTTTACAGCAGCCATTGTGCTCCCTCACGTTGGTTGGACGAGCTACAACACATGATCACAATCCTCATCCCTGCGCATCCGGCATCCATACGACGAGGCGCTTGGTGACCCGACTAACAAGGTAGTAGGTCAGTGAAGCCATGATGACCACAACGATGCCGATCAGAAACATGCGGTCCACAAAGCCGAAGTATCGAGCGTGGGTGACGATGTAGCCCAATCCGGACTGCGCTCCGACGAACTCAGAAGCAATGGCAGCGGTCCAAGCCATGGCCAACGAAAGTTGAATCGTTGACCGCATTTCCGGAAGGATCGAAGGTAGCACCACAGTGACATACGTACGAATGGGACGAGCACCGAGGGTCTTCGCGTTCTGGACGTATATGGCGTCCACATTTGCCACCGCGTTGACGACACCAGTAAAGAAGATCACCCCGACCGCGACGGCGATGAAAGTCACCGCTCCGGCGAATGCCGTGCCGAACCAGAGTTGAAACATCGGGATGAGGCCCAGCAGGGGGAAGGTCCGCAGGAACGCGGTCGGCATAGCGAAGAGGCGGCGGCCCCATACGGAGCCGGACACGACAAGGGCTACCAAGCTGCCGATCACTGCGCCGATGAGAAGGCCGGCGATGATCCGCATCATCGTATCCCACCCATGGCTAACGATCGCCAGCAGACCACCGATGTAGGTCCGCTCACCCCCTGCCGAGACTGATTCGACGCCTAGCCCGCCCCTCCAGTAGTCAGCCAGACCGGTGACGGTGTCTGTCAGCACGATCTGCCACCCCGGGAAGAAGGGTTGACCAGGACGCACTTCTCGAGTGTCAATGATGCCGACCAGCTGCCATAGTCCGGCCAGAACCACCACCACCAGGACGCTGCCCAAGGTGTAGAGCCGGGAGTTGAGCTTTGGCCTATTGGCCTTGGGTTTGACAAGCTTCTCCGCCTTGGAGGCACCCGCAACCGGAGCAGGGTCAGAGCTAAGCTTTTCCTTAGCGCGTTCAGCTACAGGCGCGGTCATGCTCCCCCCTCGGTGGGGAGGCCCAAGTGCTGAAGCATCGATGCCTTGTGCTCAAGCATCGTCGGCGTCGACAACGCTTCCAGGCGCCGAGGGCGCTCTGCGGCGACCCGACGATCATCCACTACACGACCGTTCGTCATCACGATAATCCGATCCGCCAGCGTGAGGGCTTCATCGACGTCGTGCGTCACAAACATGACAGTCAGTCGGTGCTCCGCCCAGAGGTCCAGCACGGTCTTTTGCAGTTGCAAACGAGTCACGTAGTCCACGGAGGCGAAAGGCTCATCCATGAGCAGCAGCTTGGGCGCGTTGGAGAAGGCAGTAGCGATGGCAACCCGCTTGAGCATGCCTCCAGATAGTTCCTTGGGCCAAGACTTCTCCACGTGAGTAAGATTCACTTCCGCAAGGAACTTCCGCGCGATCGACATCCGCTCCTCTTTCGGGACCCCTCGGCACTTCAATCCGTAGGTCACATTGTCGATGACCTTCATCCAGGGAAAAACACTGTCCTTTTGAAAAACCAGGCCGCGATCCGGCGAAGGGCCTCTGATCGGTTCACCGTCCAGAGCCAGTTCCCCGTCAGTGGGCTCCAGCAGACCGGTAGCCATGTTCATCATGGTGGACTTCCCGCAACCGGAGGGACCTACGATGCAGACAAACTCGCCAGGTTTGATAGTGACAGAGACGTCTTCAACTGCATGGAACTTCTGACCGGCCCGCGAGTAGACCTTGTTGACGTTCGTGGCCACCAGCTCGGCACCGTGTACCGGACCGCTGTTCTCCACCTGCTCGGTTGTCTTGTGGTTCTCCGTGACTGCAGTCATTTCGTTTCTCTCTTCCGAAGCCTGGGGCTGTCGAGCTCGGGAGGTCATGGGGATGACCGCCCGAGCCTTCGCTCAATGGTTCAGCGGTCTATCAGCCTTCCGTAGCCGCGGTGGCCAAACGCCATGCGTCCAGGAAGTTGTAATTGTCATAGTGCATCTGGGCCTCATCCATGAGCTCCTGCCGCTCAGCGTCGAGGTCCCCGGCGCCGTCCATCATCTCTTGAGTCTCAGCCTCAAACCGGAGCAGATCCTCATAGATGCCTGCGGCCCATATGAAGCCGTCCGGCGTGACCTGTCCGGGTGTGATGAGTCCCCGCTCCTCCAGTTCGTCGATCTGAGACTGACCCGAATGCGCGTAGTACTCGGAGTTCTGGTCATCAACGTAGTAACGTTCAGCATCCTCAAAAGTGGTGATTTCGTGGAAGAGCTCGAAGGAGTCGTAAAGCTCTTCATAACCTTCGAACGAGGTTCCGGAAACGCTATTGAGGTAGGGAACTTGAAGTTCAAAGAGCGACGGATCCTCCGCTGTCTCTGCGGCGATCCGATAGAGCACAGACACCATGCGCAGAATCGTCTCCTGGTTCTCCGGGTCCTCCATGTAGGTCGCCGAGGAGGCCATGCCGTTATTGGAAATAAACGGAGCGAACGGTGACTCTGCATCTACTAGCGTGTTTTCCGTGATCTGCCGAGTGTCGTAGACCGGCGTCCACCCGAGTTCCAGCAGCTCATAGGCAATGGGAGCCCCAGCAGGGCGAAGGAACTCTATCTCTCCAGACTGTGCCAGAAGAAACATTTCAGAGTCTTCCATGGTCACGTAGTTCGGAGAACCGACGTCAGCGACTTCGAATGGGATCTCGTTGAACGCGATATCACCACTGGTCGGGTTCACGTACACATCTTCGTCCACCAGGGGCTCAAGGGCGCTGGCCAACGCAGTGTCGAAGTCCTCACCCTCGTCGATGTAGTCCTGCAGAGTGCTGAGCTCCAGATCCGGATGGGCAAACATCACGGACCCATAGAAGGTGACCGCATGGGCGATGTTCTTCAGCTCGTCATCAGTCTCATAAGTAGGGACCAACATGCTTGATGTAGCAGTGCTTATGTCTACTTCGTGATTCAGTAAGAGATTTAGGTATTGGCTTTCCTCGACATTGAGACCAGTAGGTTCAGGCGTGATGTTGATTCCAACGTCGTCATACCAGCCTTCTTCCATTCCAATCACATAAAACGTGTTGTCTGCGTAAGGTCGCATTGCGAACTCGACGTCAACGTCTGGGATGTCTGTTCCTTCCGAGGGATCAACAGGCTGCCAGCTGTCCCCATCTGCCTCATCACCATCCGTGGCATCGGCAGCGTCACCGCCCCCACAAGCGGTAAGACCAAACAAAACCATCACTGAGAGGATTGAGAATGCTCCAGTTTCACGTGACTTAAATTTCATCGTTAAACCTCCAGTCATGAAGTGATTTTCAATTGTGCGAGCGCTGGGACTATGACGTCCCGGACCGAGCGACCAGAGCAGGCGGTAGACAGAATCCAAACTCTTAGCGTGTCGACAGCTACACTACGGAGCATCTATTTCAGCTGTGTTGCATATTCATTACTAGTGAGGAACGTCGATCACATCGGCATTTTGGGCGGTATGCTGACCACCATGGCGAAAATCGGATACATTCTCGGAAGCGCGGCAGATGATTCCATCAACCAGAAGTTGGCCCTAGTCCTAGAGGAACAGGCCCCGGATAGGGCGGAGTTGAACTATATAGACATTCACCAACTTCCGATTTATAACCGAAATATGGATCAGGACTTCCCGCGTCCTATGACTGAGTTCAAGGACCTCGTATGGTCGAATGACGGACTTCTTGTGGTGACTCCCGAGCACAACCAAAGCTTCCCCGCGGTCGTCAAGAATGCGCTGGATATCATGACCCGCCCATGGGGCTCTAGCGTGGAAGGCCTCAAGATGGGCATCACCGGAGCTTCACCGGGACGCTTCGGCACCATCAACAGTCAGGCTCAGTTGCGACAGTTTCTCCCGCCACTAGGGGTCAAAATTATGGGATCGCCGTTGCTGGCAGTTCACGCCACAAAAGACACCTTCAACACGGACGGCACTGCCGACGCGACGACGACCCAGCGGGCTAAGGCTTACATGGAGGCCTTTACCCAGTTTGTTGAGCAGTAAAGTCACTGCAGTTAGCCGCCAGGCTGAAACATGGGCTGGGGGTCAGCCCGTCTCCACTAGACACTCGGCTTGGTCGTCATGGAGCTGTGGAACTTTCCAAGTCAAGTGAGACGTCTGCTGGTTAGCGCCACAGGGGGCTGCCGCGGCCCCGTAATCGAGAGATTCAGGGTTGTTGCCTTTTGCCATCATCCTTACCCTCTTCGGCGAAAACAAACGGGTGACAATGCCAGTCCGGCTATTCAACTGTGTCGCGCCATTCGAACCCGCTCTCTCCCAAGGATCGCCACTGCTATCCGTGGCACGGTTCACTCTCCTGCAAACCAAAAATCCAAAGCCGTTCACTGCTGCACACAGGCAGCGAGTCCCGCTTGACACAGCAGTGGCCTCAACGGCCAAGAACGGACGGCCAATACTCGTTCGCTGTGTTACAACCTGGTAATACGTTCCTCATAAGTGCGCAATAGTCATCTGCAAACCTGAACAGGTTATTTACCTGTGACAAGGGGCATGCTTTGTGTGCTCAGCGAGGAGGAGATTCATGGCGCTGCCCGCCGGAAAAACTGTGGGATTGGCCATCAGCCCGGACTTCGACGCTCACTCTGCGTGGATGTCTTGGTACGGCGGAGGGAAGCTAGATCCTGTGGCGATGTCCCGCGGCGAGTTTGCCGCCCGTGCCGGAACTCCCCGGCTGCTGGAGCTTTTCGACAATCTGAACATCAAAACCACCTGGGGCATCCCTGGGCACACGATGCTCACCTGGCCGGAGCTAACCCGCGAAGTAGCCAGCAACGGCCATGAGATCTGCGCTCATGGCGTTTATCACGAGAATCTCAACGGGATGCACGAACCCATCGAGCGGCAGCTCATGACCCGGCAACTGGAGCAGTACGCTGAGATTATCGGTGGAAAACCCCGTGGGTACCGGGCACCATCGGGCACCATGACATACAACACGCTGCCGTTAATCGAGGAGTTCGGTTTCGACTGGGTCAGCAGCCTGAAGGGCGATGACCTGACCCCTTATAAGCCGCGCGAAATCACTAGGATCAGCTACGACCAGGGCAATGCCTTCGGCCGCGAGTACCCCTTCGCCAATTATCCGACCTCCTGGTTCCTCGAAGACTGGGTAGCATTCGAATATGTAAGCGGACACGCCCCAGGACTTTCTGACACTGATACCGTACTCAAACGGTGGAAAGATACGCTCGACTACGCACGGACCCGTATGCCGCAAGCAGTGATGACCATCGTTCTTCACCCTGAATCGATTGGCCGGGCGCATCACATGTTGATGCTGGAAAGCTTCCTCAATTATGCAGTAGCTCAGAAGGAAGTCTGGATTACTACCATCAGTGACATCCACGACGCCTGGGACTTCGAGAACTAATTCGGACGAAGACAGCAGTAGGGTGGGCCAGTGGCACTACACTAGTCCACCCTACTGCTTTCTGAAATTATTCTATTTCGCGATCAGCCTCACGTGCTCGACATCTGCCCACGAGACGCCGACGCTATCGCCGGATTTCAGAAGCGCATTCCTCCCTGCTGACACGCTGAGCTCCACCTCCTCGTGGTTCTCAAGCTTGACGATGTACTTTACCGAGTTGCCCATGTAGACCTTGGTGGAGATTCTGCCGCGCAATTTGCCCGCCGCCGCGGCGTGATCATCATCGATGCTCAGCTCCTCAGGCCTGATCGAAATGTGCACCTGGCACCCTTCCTCAAGGAGAGTCTCTCCCCTGAGCGGTACTGAGAGCTCACGTCCCTGCACTGTCTGTACGGTCACGTCGTCCTGACTGAGACTCGTCACTGTGCCGGGAATGAAGTTGTTCTCCCCGATGAAGTCGGCTACAAAATAGCTGTTCGGCGCCTCATAGAGCTCCCTGGGACTGCCGTACTGGATTAGCTTGGATTCGTTGAGCACAGCAATCCGGTCCGACATGACCAGTGCCTCTTCCTGGTCGTGGGTGACGAAAATGATGGTGACGTTGGTGATCTCCTGGATGCGCTTGATCTCCAGTTGCACGTGGCCACGCAGGTTTTTGTCGAGCGCACCGAGCGGCTCATCCATGAGGATTAGCTCAGGCTGGAAGACCAGAGAACGAGCCAGCGCCACCCGCTGCTGCTGACCGCCGGAGAGCTCATGCGGCTTTCGGTGGGCGAACTTCTCCAGCTGAACCAGCGCAATCGTCTCCTCCACCGACTTTTTGATCTGTTTGCGAGGACGTTTACGGATCTTCAGTGGATAGGCGATGTTCTGGAATACCGTCATATGCGGGAAGAGTGCATAGTCCTGGAAGACAAACCCCATGTTTCGTTTATGCGTGGGCATGCTAGAGATGTCCTGTCCGCGCAGTTGGATAGAGCCCTCGCTGGGGATGTGGAAGCCGGCTATCATCTGCAGGATCGTTGTCTTTCCGGAACCGGAAGGGCCCAGCAGGGTCACGAACTCGCCGGCCTCAACAGCCAGATCCACCGAATCGACGGCGGTGAAATCGCCGTATTTCTTGGTCAGTCCTTGAAGCTCGAGCACTGGCACGGGTTACTTTCCTCCCCTTTTCTTCGCCGCTCCCCTGTTCACCGTCTGAGCGATGATCAGCAGGAACGCCATGATGACGATGATGACGGTCGATACCGCCGAGATTGTCTGGTCGTAGTTGAAATGCAGCGTGCTCCATATCTGCGTGGGTAGGGTCACGATACCGACGCCGCCCAGGAAAAGCGGAATGAGCAACTCATCGAAGGAGAGCAGGAAGCTGAACAGCGCTCCGCTAACCATGCCCGGCACCATTAGAGGCAGCACGATGCGGAAAAAAGTCATCAGCCGGGAGGCACCCAGGCTCCTCGAGGCCAACTCCAGGTTCTCACTGACTCCCTGCAGGCTTGCTGAGATCGTCACTAGCACGATGGGGAAGGTGATGATCGTATGACCCAAAACCACAGCGAAGATGTTCCCTGTCATCTGCAAACTGGAATAAAAGAAATAGAACGCAATGGCAAGCACCATCGTGGGCACAACGAGCGGAGTGATGAGTAGGATATAGGCGATATCCTTCCCCTGGAAAGTGCCACGGCTCAGCGCATAGGCGGCCAGCGTGGCGAGTGCGGTGGTGAACAGAGCAGTCAACGATCCAATCTGCAGGCTGGTGAACGTGGCCTCCATCCAGCGGCCAGAGCTGAAGTAGCGCTCATACCAGTCCAGGGTGATCCCGCTGGGAGGGAACCGCATCGACGCCGCGGTATTCACCGACATGACCATTACAGTCAGGATCGGTATCGCAATAAAACCGATAACGCCCCACATGGCGAGATGGAAGAGGAATTTGAGGAATCGATTCTCGATAAGCATCAGATCAGCGCCCTCCCCACAACAGTTTCAGCGGGACAAACCGGGAGCAGATCAGCAACGAAACCGCGGTGATCACAAGCAGCGTGGCAGCTAGTGCCGAGGCGAAAGGCCAGTTCAGAAGGTCCCGGACCTGCAGCTCAATGAGCTGGGCGATCATGACCTCGCTGCGCCCTCCGATCAACGCCGGAGTCACATAGAAACCTATCGACTGGATGAAAACAAGCAAGCAGCCTGCCAGGATACCTGGCATGCTCAGCGGCACATAGATCTTCAGGAAGGTGTAGAAGTTCCTCGCGCCCAAGCTCTTGGACGCCATAAGCACGTTGTCTGGGATGGAGCGCATCACGGCGAATAGAGGCAGCACCATATAGGGCATCAGGATATGAACCATACCGATGACCACGGCGGAGCGGTTGTAGAGCCAGGTAGAGGTGTCCTCAGTGAGGAAGCCGATGAAATAGTTCAGTACGCCGCCGTCTCCTAGGACTCCCATCCAGCCGTAGCTGCGGATGATAATTCCCAGCCACATGGACATGGCCACCACGCCGAAGAGTAACAGCGTGTACTTTGAGTAAACTGCGAAGTAGGCAAAGGGGTAGCTGATGAGCAAACTGATCAACGTCACCCAGAACGAGATCTCCAAGCTGCGCAGAAAAACCCGGAGATACAAATCGGAGTCGAATATCGCTCTATATTCGGCTAGTGTGAAGCCCCCCTCGTCGCCTTCAAAGCTGCCAGCCAACATGTTCAAGAGTGGATAGGCGTAGAAGACCGCCATAAACATGAAGACCGGCATGATGAGCCAGAGTTCAGGAGAGCGGCGCAGGAACTGCTTCACGGCGCAGACTCCTCTCTCCCCCGACGGCGTAAACTGTACTCACGGGAGTGCAGGTCAATGCACCGAATCCCGGACCAGCGGGTTGGTGGTGCAGTGAAGACCGCCACCGTTCTTCTGGACCTCGTCGTATTCCAACGGGACTACCTCGAGCCCTGCTTTGACCATCCGTTCGATGGAAACCTCAGCTTCGGCCGGAACGATGACTTTACCCGGGCTTACCGTGAGACTGTTGACGGCCCAACGTTCCTTGGGGTCGACTTCGATGCCCTGGATGCCCAAGTCCTCCATCTTCTCCAAGAACCACCAAGGGAGTCGGCCGGGGATGTACAGTGCCTTGTCGACGTCAGCCATGGTGAAGGCGCTGTCGGTATGCAGGGAATGGCCAACCAGCGGGATGATGACCAGTTCAATGCCTAAAGACTGCAGTGTGGACTCGATCTGGCGCAGGGCTTCCCAGTTGCCACGTTTGGAATGGCCCGCGTAGGCGACCGTGGGGCTGAGAAAGCCGAAACTGCCACCTTCAAAGACGCCTTCGCCGATGATGGTGCCGGCGATAGGCATGTTGAGTTCTGCCAATTTTTTCTGGACCCACTGCTCTTCGCCAAAGCGGAAAGCGGGGGCCATGCGGCAGATCACTGCGCCCCCGGGCACGGAAAACATCACGTCGCGCACGTTGGTCATGCCCCGGAAGTCATGGTCAATGTCGAGGCCCTCATCGACGTAGATGACCTCTGCCCCCTCTTCGCGGAGAATCTGGGCGAAGCTGTCGTGTTGCGCCTGCATTTTGTCCATGTCCGGCATGGCCCTATCCGGGGAGATCCAGTAACCCCTAAGATCCTTATTGACCCAGGCACCGTATTCATCTTCGAACTTGCAGACGTCAGTGTTGATGAGGTTTGTCACCTCCTGGCCGGGGCGCTTCATGAGTACGGTCCGTATCTGACCGACGTCGTTGTTCAGCCCCCAGGTACGCCCGCGCCATTGGCGCAGATAGTCAGGATCGTCGCTTCTGACCGGTTTGACCGGGAACAGCTCGTGGATGTTTTTCATGCATTGCCTCCGGCAGGGGGTCAGGATGGGCACAGGCCGTGTTCGCTCGCGAAAACATTCGCGGTCGAACACGATTCAGGAATGCGAGATGTCACAGCGTCGGCTAGGCAGACTTACTCCATCCCCAGCTTCCACTCCTCCCACTGGACGTCCATATCATCCCGGTTTTCGCCCCACCAGTCGCCGTAGTCATACTCGACCGCGTTTTCAATATTGTCCGGGTGGGTGACCATGTACTGGACCATGTCGTCGTCAACGAAATCCAAGGAATCCTCATGGACCGGACCTGCGGATACAGCGTTGGAGTAGTTCGCCTGCTGCTCCGGGGCGGAGATGAACTCGAGGAACTCGATGACCTCGTCGCTCATCTGGCCCGCCGGCACCGAGAAGAAGTCCATCGAGTAGATGGCCTCGTCCCAGACGATATCCAGCGGTGCACCGTCGAGTATGTGCGGCACCACCTGGTTGATAAAGACCTGGCCGATCACAGCTTCCTCATCCACCATCAGCTGGGCTCCCTCGGCACCTGCGCTCCAATAGGTAGCAATATCGGGGTCGATCTCACCAAGCCGGTCGAAGGATGCGTCGATGTCTGGCGGGTAAAGGGAGTCTGGTGAGATACCCATTGACATCTGGGCAGCCTCAAAGGTGCTGCGCGGCTGGTCCGGCATGGTCCGCGCCCCTGGGAAGGCTTCGGTGTCGTAGAAGTCTTCCCAGTCCTGGGGTGCTTCATCGAAGACCTCGGTGTTGTACACCTGGGCCCAACCCCAATAGTAGGCACCAACACCGTACTCGTGTTGTGCCTCCTCGGGGATACCGGAGATCAGGTCCTGATCGAAGTCATCCCACGGGATGGGATCCAGATAGTCGCCGCCCTGCATAAGGAGCTGGTCGATCTGGGTACCGTCAAAGAGGGCCACATCCCATTCCACATTGTTAGTGTCGACTTGAGAGATCAGCTGGGATCCTTCGGGCGGACTCACATCCACTACTTCAATGCCGGTGGCTTCCGTGAACGGGTCATACCAGACGTCCCGCTGGGCTTCACCTGTGGTGCCACCCCAGTTGACGACTACCAATTCTCCCTCGCCGCCGACCACCTCGGCAGATTCGTCGTTACCTGAACCCCCGTTATCAGCATCACCCCCATTGCCATTTTCGACTGCGTCTTCAGCATCGTCACATGCGGCAATCAGCAGCAGAACCGCTACCGCAGGGATGGCCGCGTACGTCTTCTTCATGTGGCCCCTTAGTGTCTGCCCAATTGTCGAGTGCGTCATTAATTGCTTTACCGGCGCGAGCGGCAGAAGCATGGGACTTATCAAACATGGTGAGTGTTTCGGAAACGTAAACAGAAAGTAAGGCACCCTTTACATCTTCTAGGTACAACTATCATTAATGAGGGACGATCTTTCATTACCACCCCGTCCTGATCAATCAGATGCAACGGCTGCTCTCAAGAGAGGATGTCAAAGAGATTCTGCAGTCCGTTCGATAGCATGATGTAGCCAATCCACGCGATGTTGGACGCTTGGTACCGAGGACGATCCCAGCAGCTAATTCCCAAATCGTGGAAGGGAGCCGAAATCATGGTTCTGCGGCACGCAGTCTCGTGCCCCACACCCGTCTTAGCGCTCTGGACCAGAATCATCATTGTCCAAAGCCATGCCAGTAAGAAATTGGCAATAGAAGAATCTTTGTCAAGTCCTTCAACTATGTGTTCTAGTTCCCCATCTCCACTCAGCGGACGAATGACGAATACCGGCGAAGATTCGTCGCGGGTGCTGAGATAGACGCACACTTATTGCGCCGCGCGGAGAACGCGGTCTGCCAGATAGCTTTCAAATGTCCGCCTCTTCCAGTGCGGCCCGAAAAGCTAGATGGGCGTGTGCAGCCAACTATCATTGGGCCTCTCGTCGCACCGGGGGCAGACCTGGAGGCTCTCTGGGTAGCTGAAGGCGCGGGAAGCTATGGTGCCCAGCTGGCCCGAGCCGCCTCAGCAACGGGATATCAAGTCGTCGAGGCTTCTCCTATGCTGCGCCGCGGCAGAGGCGCCGAAGGAAAGTCTGACGCGATTGATGCTCGTCATATCGCCACCGCCACACTGACTCTGACCACAGATCAGTTACGACATCGACACCGAGAAGACGGCACCAGGGCAGCGGTGCAGGTGCTGCTGACTTCCCGGGACCATCTCACCAACGAACGCACCAGGCCAGTGAATGCTCTGACTGCGCTGCGGCGGATCAACGCCCTCGGCATCGATGCTCGTAAGCCGCTTGGAGCTGCGAAAATCACTGAAGTCGTACGTTGGAGGACCCGGGGCGAGAAACCTTCAGCGGCCGTAGCTCGCGCGGAGGCGGTCCGTCTGGCCAAGCGAATCCACGCCACCGATACCGAACTCAAGAAAACCATGCTCATCTGACTGAGTTCGTGGCCGCAAGTCCCGCTGCGGCCTCTTCGACTGGACCGGGGTCGGCCCAGTGACTGCGGCCAAAGCACTGGTGGTCTAGTCCCACCCCGGACGCATTAAGAACGAGGCCGCCTTCGCAGCGATCGCCGGAGTCAACCCGATCCCTGCGGCCTCCGGCAACACGGTTCGGTACCGCCTTAACCGTCGCGGGGACCGGCAGCTCAATCGTGCGCTCAACGTCATCTGATGCCACCGCTATTGCGTACGTCCTCCCCGTGCACATCTGCCGGCAGGTTGATGGCTCGTACGACGGCCAGATCCTGCCAAGACATACCTGTGCCTTTGAAGACATTCGGCTTATCTTCCCGTCGTCGAACTGTGCCTCGCACCAGCGCACTGAGGTCATGGAAGTTACGTCCCTCAGGGACGATGAAGCCTTCTTCTGCGGCGAGGATGATGTCGCCCGCTTCCCGGAAAGCCGTATCCCGGTCCTCAACGAAGACCTCTGAACGGCCCAATAGTTCTCCCGGCAGCTCCCGACGTGTGGGCTCATGAGACCCAATGGCGGCAACACAGGCACCATTCCCGACGAGGTCATGGGCAAACAACGGCGAGGCAGCGGAAGTAGCGCACACGACGATGTCCGCCTTCTCGACATCCTGGATGCGCCCCGGAGCAGCGTCATGGCCGCGGGCAGCCAAGTCATTCAAAGCCCCCCGAGTTTTTTCCGGGGTCCGGCCGACCAGTCGAATGTCGGAAAGTGGACGGATTAGGGTCATCGCAACAATGTGCTCCACGGCCTGGGGGCCAGTACCGAAGACCACCATACGCTCAGCATCTTCGGCAGCAAGCTGGTCACACGCCACCGCTGTGACCGCTGGTGTGCGCAGGGCGGTCAGCACACCTCCATCTAGCACGGCCCGGGGCGTTAGTGTCTCCGAATCCAACAGCAGATACAGAGCCTGAATGCGAGGCGCACCGCGCGCGGGGTTGCCCGGTGTCACAGTCGCAATCTTCACTCCCACCGCGTCCCCCAGAATCGAGGGCATCAGCAACAAGTGTCCTTCTCCCGCCGGGACATGTGAGCGAGCGGGATCCTCGGCAGGGTCGAAGTCTGACAGCAGAGCACTCTCGATCAACCGACGCGCTTGGTCTGGACCAATCTGGCGCCGAACCTCCGCAGCAGAGAGGAAGGGCAGGGCAGGTGTATCAGCTTTACTCAATGGGCTTTTCCTCTTCTGTCGCTGAAGATGATCGCACACACGACTCCGATGCTAGGTACATTTGGTCTCTTCAAATGAACCGTACATAGCGGGTCTTGCTGATTCGGCAGTAACTTCCACCAATACTCTCACTACCCCGCATGGTGGGTCAGGGCTTAGTCAGGACGCAGCCTGAGGGCCTCCATGCCGCCGTCTACAGGCAGACAGACGCCGACTGTGGAACGGTTTTCTGGGTCTGCCAGGTACGCCACGGCTCTGGCCACCTCCGCGGCACTGACCAACCTGCGGTGCGGCTGGCGCGATTCAAGAGCGGCACGTTCCTCTTCAGGCGCGTCAGACTGTTCAAGCAACCTTTGAATCCATGGAGTGTCCGCCGTGCCAGGGGCTACGCAGTTGACCCGAATCCCTTCGCGCACATGATCAGCGGCCATGGCTTTGGTCATGGCCATAACCGCCCCCTTAGTCGCTGAGTAGAGCACGCGCTGAGGTAATCCCGCCAGCGAAGCGACAGAGGCAGTATTCGTGATGGATGCGGCTGAAGATTCTCGTAGGTGGGGCAGAGCGGCTCGGGAAACCCGCGCCATGCCCACCACATTCACCTCCCACGCACGACTCCACTCGGCATCGGAATTTGCTGAAACATCACCTTGTGCGCCGATACCAGCATTATTGACGACTACATCTAGTCGGCCGAAGCGCGCTGCAGCAGCGGCCACGGCAGCCTCCACCGAGTCAGTGTCAGCAAGATCGCATTCCTGCCAGTAGTGATCGGGGTGTGATTGGACAACGTCTAAGACAGTGACATCTGCACCCTCTCGGGAGAGCAGCTCGGCGACAGCCGCACCGATACCTGAAGCCCCGCCGGTGACGAGCGCCGCGAGACCTTCGAAACGTGCTGACATACTATTTCCTCCATGCTCGATAGGTCTGGCGCTGCCGGCCGAGGCCGTCGATCTCAACCTCCACCACATCTCCGGGTTTGAGATAGCTAAACCGGCCGGAGACCGCTACGCCCTCGGGTGTTCCCGTCGATAGGACATCGCCGGGTTCCAGCTGCATGTACTGGGACAGATCGTAGACGATCTCGGCGCAGCTAAATATCATGTCTGAGGTCCGCGAATTCTGGCGCGGCTCACCGTTCACCCAAGACCGAAGGCCCAAATCAGCGGGGTCCAACTCATCACCGGTGACGATCCATGGCCCCAACGGCATATAGCCTGGGCTGCACTTACCTTTGCTCCACTGGCCGCCAGAGACCTCGAGCTGAAAGTGCCGCTCGGAGAGATCGTTGGCCAACACGTAGCCTCCGATGTGCTGGGCAGCAGCATCCACTGACTCGCAGTATGCGGTGGTCTTGCCAATAACTATTCCCAGCTCTACCTCCCAGTCGGTCTTCTCTGAGCCGCGGGCTATAGTCACATCATCGTTGGGGCCGGCGATAGTATTCGGCGTCTTCAGAAAGACAATCGGATTTTCCGGGGGCTCAGCGCCGGATTCAGCGGCATGGGCGGCATAGTTCTGACCGATGCAGATCACCGCTGAGGACGACGCAACCGGAGATCCGTAACGCACCTGCTCAGCCAGCTCAATGGGAGTCAAACGGCCCTCTTCAGCAAGCTTCTGGAGCTTCTGCACTCCACCTGCCGCCCAAAAACTCGGTCCAAAATCTCCTACGGTAGAGGCGTCATAGAGGACGCCGTCAATCTCAGCGACCGGAATTTCTTGACCGGTTTCACCGCGACGGGTTAACTTCATATCAGCTCCTTGGGCTATGGGGTCCGCAATGCATGTTGGCACTCAGTGAGGTGCCAGTCTCGCTCAGTGATGCTTGTGCTCGGCACCGGAGACCGCCGCCCGGCCGCCGACTTCCTGCCAACCTTCACCTTCGGGAAATGTCCATTGCGCACGCGAGTTGGCATGCATCTCTGCGCCGATCCCTGGCTTCTTGGGCGCCTGGTATCGGGCGTTGCGGATCACCACCGGCTCGGCGAAGTGCTCGTGAAGGTGATCCACATACTCGATGTATCTGTTCTCGAAGCTTCCTGAGACTGCGGCGTAATCAAAGAAGGAGAAATGCTGAACCAGTTCACACAACCCCACGCCGCCAGCGTGCGGGCACACCGGGATATCGAATTTTTTCGCCAACAACAGATTCGCCAAGTTCTCGTTGACACCGGCGACCCGAGTCGAATCGATCTGCAGCACATCGATTGCTTGAGCTTGCAAAAGCTGCTTAACAATAATCCGGTTGTGGACCGCCTCGCCTGTGGCAACTTTCATCGGTGAGATCGCCTTGCGGATAGTGGCATGACCGAGCACGTCATCGGTGCTCGTCGCTTCCTCGATCCACCACGGGTTGAATTCGGAGAGCTGCTGCAGCCATTCGATTGCGTCGGGCACATCCCAGCGTTGATTCGCGTCGATCGCGACCTTGATGTCTTCACCGACAGCTTCTCTAACGATCCTCATTCGACGCCGATCACTCTCGACCTCGCCCCCGACTTTGAGCTTGATGAGGTCGAAGCCGTTGTCCACAGCCTCTTTGCTGAGCCGGACCATTTTCTCATCGCTGTAACCCAACCAGCCTGGTGACGTGGTGTACGCCGGAAATCCGTCCTGCTCCAGTTCACGCAGCCGCTCTTCCTTACCCCGTTGGCCTGCCTGAAGGATCTCCAGGGCTTCCTGCGGTGAGAGCGCATCGGAAATATGGGTGAAGTCGATAGCTCTGACGATCTCCTCAGGGGAAAGCTCCGCGAGATACCTCCACAGCGGCTTGCCCTCCCGGCGGGCGGCTATATCCCACAGCGCATTGATCACAGCTCCAGCCGCCATGTGGCTCACGCCCTTTTCTGGGCCCAACCAGCGCATTTGGGAGTCGTGGACCAAAAGTCGCGATGCCGCGCCCAAGTCGGCGACTAGGTCATCCAACTCACGTCCTACGAGAAGTTCTCCATACGATTCGATGGCGCTGACAATCACCTCATTGCCTCGTCCGCAGGAGAAGACGAAGCCGTGGCCCACTTCACCGTTATCGGCTGTCACCATCACATAGGCAGCCGAGTAATCGGGGTCCACGTTGACCGCATCGGATCCATCAAGCTCCAACGAAGTGGGGAAACGGACATCCTGTACCGTCACGTTACTGATAATAGGCATATAGTGTTCCTTTCGAGAAGTAAAGGTATTTATTGTTCTTTTTTAGCTTATTATGCTCGGGAGCCAGGTGCTGAAGAACGGGAAGAACGTGATCAGGACCAGGACCAGCAGAAGGATCCCGTAGAAGGGCGCGACGCCGCGGATCACCTTGGTCACCGAGTAGTTCGTCACCGACGACAGCACATAGAGCACCAGTCCTACAGGTGGTGTGAGGAGCCCAAGCATGAGATTGAAGATGACGATCACAGCCACATGTAGCGGCTCGAGACCGAACATGGTCGCGACCGGGGATAGAACGGGCACCAGGATGAGAATCGCAGCTGTCGGCTCCAGAACGGCGCCCACAATGAGCAGGGCGATGTTCAGCAGGATCAGAAACGCGATCGGGTTAGTGGTGATTTCGAAGATCAGGTCGGCGACTACTTGGGGGGCCTGCTCTCGGGAGAGCACCCAACCGAACAGTGCCGCTGCGCATACGATCAGCAGCACCGAACCGCCAGTCTCAACGGAATTGGTCAATGCCCGTTTGAGCTGGTGCCACTTGATGGAGCGGTAGCAGAGCGCCAACAGCAGCATATATAGGACGGCCACCCCGGCTGCCTCCGTCGGAGTGAAGAAACCGCCGAGGATGCCGCCCAACACAATCACTGCAGTACCGAAGCTCGGCAGAGCCGTCAGCACCGGCATCCACCGTTCGCGACCGCTCACCCGCTCCAAACGCAGATCATCCCGCTTACGCAGCTTCAAAAACACGACCACGCAGAGCGCAAACATCAGCAGCAGCGCCGGGATGATTCCCGCTACGAAGAGCGCGCCGACCGAGATCCCGGCAGTGACCGCGTAAATAATGGCTGGAATCGACGGCGGCAGAATGGGCGCGATCAGCGACGACGACGCGGTGAGACCCAGGGTGAAGCCCTCCGGATATCCACGCTTGACCATCGCCGGGACCTGGACTCGGCCCATAGCGGCTGCATCGGAGATTGCCGCCCCCGACATCCAGGCAAAACCGAAGCTCGTGGCCACGTTGACATATCCGAGGCTTCCGCGGAGGCGTCCGAAAATCGCCGTTGCGGCATCAAAGAGCCTGTCCGAGATGCCGGAGACATTGGCGATGTTGCCCATCAGGATGAACAGGGGCACCGCCAACAGGGGAAAGGTATTGACCCCCGACATGGTCTGCTGGGCCGCCGTTCCCAGACCGACAGTGGCATCAATCAAGATATAGACCAGCGACGGCACCAACAAGGCGATCGCAGCCGGTACACGCAGGAGCAGCAGCACCAACAGAGCCATGACCATCAGAAGTAGCGTCATATCACAAACCTGCCGTTTCGATTTCTTTTTCCCCGGCAAATTGGCGGGGGTGACGCAACGCCAGAGCAAGGTTCAGCGAGGAGTGGATGGCAATCAGTGCAAACCCGATCGGCAGAGCGGAGTACACAAACCGAAGGGGAAGTCCCGTCCCGGGGGACGAGACATTCCACGTGCTTTGGACCATGAGAATCCCCCCGATGACCATCGCCACGCTGACCGCGATCATCACCAAGTAGGCAAAGGCCTCGATCCCTGCGACGAGCTTTCCGGTGCTCCCTCCGCTGTAGAGCTGCACGATAATGTGCTTACGCCTCGCGGAGACGAAAGCCGCAGCCGCAAAGGTGAACCAGATGAAGGTGAATCGTGCCAGTTCTTCGGTTCCACTGATTGGTGCGCTGAAGCCGTGCCGCGCGGTGACCTGAATAATGATGAGCAGGAACAGCGTCACCAGCAGCAGCATCGCCAGGATCTGCTCAACCCGGACCAAGCCCCGGTAGATCACAGATTTCGATTCTAGGAACTGTTCGTCCTGAGGCCCCACCGTCGTCATTAGTCTTCCTGGATCTCGAGGTAGATATCGCCCCACTCGAACTCATTCGGAATGAGCTCAGCAGCGCGCTCTCGGAAGTGGTCGGTATCGACACCATCGTTGATCTCGATCTCGCCGCTTTCTTCCCATTCCTCCAGGTAAGATTCCTCTTCGTCTTCGATGCATTCGCGCACCTCGTCTGCGGCCTCCTGCGAGGCATCGCGCAGTGCCTGCTGCTGGTCATCCGGCAGACCGGAGAGTGCCTCTTCATTGCCTACCACCATGACCCCTTGGATCACATGGTCAGTCAGGTTGATGTAGTCCTGAACCTCTTCGAAGCTGTTGCTGGCGATCGTTGGTATGGGATTCTCTTGACCGTCGATCGTTCCCTGCTGGAGGCCGAGGTACACCTCGCCCAACGCCATGGAGGTCGGGGATCCGCCCAGGATCTCAGCCATCGTCTGGTACAACGGTGCCTCTGGGACTCGGAGAGTTTGGCCAGAAAGGTCATCAGATGTCGTCACCTCGACATCAGAAGTGACCTGACGGGTGCCGTAGTACCAGGACGAGATGACATCCAGGCCTGAGGATTCACGCAGATCGCCCCAGATGTCCTCAGCAATTTCGCCGTTCAGGGTCTCCTCGAAATGATCGACGTCGGAGAACAGGTAGGTGGCATCAAACAGCTCTGCGTTTTCCTCCCACACACCCAGGAAGGAGGGGCCAGCCACCGCAAGGTCCAATGCGCCAGACTGGACCTGCTCGAGAAGCTCCTCCTCATTTCCGAGTTGCCCCGCGGCGTAGGAATTAATCTGAAGTCCGGAGTCCTCCATCGCGTCATTGATGGCTGGGACACCACAGGTCTCCACCGGGTGGTCCGGATCATAGACGTGAGCGAAGCGCAGTTCGTCACTGTCTGCGGCCTCGGCCTCACCATCGTCGACCTCTGCCTCATCACCGACGCAGGCAGTCAGGCCCAAAGCAATGGCTGCACCGGCAGCCAGGAATGTCGTGGCTCGTGAGTTTTTCATGGTGTTCTCCTTTGAACTAGTGGTTGCAATATTCGATTTTTCAAAGCCGTGAGTATTGCGAAATCGCTTTAAACCTGAAGAGACGATCAGGAGAGCGTGGGTGCGGCGACTTTCCAGCGTGCTGCGGCGCTGCGCAGCAGCTCCGCTGTGCTGGGACTGAGATCTATGTACGCGGAGTACTTGTCTCGGTTGCGTGCCTCGAGGTCTCCAGGCGCGAAGACTTTCTCCCCAGAGGTGCGGACCCTGTCACGCAGCTGCGTGAAGCGATCACGGGTGTGTTCCACCCCACCGAAGAACTCTGGGTTGATAGCAAAGAGTGTGTGTCCTACATTCATTCTTGAACGCGGATCAACCCAGATATCGACTGTCTCGTAGGCGTACGACGCCTGGCTGAGCGCGGCCGAGAGCCCCTCGAGGGCGATCGAGAGTCCGGAGCCTTTATGGCCGCCAAATGCAGTCAATGCGCCGTCGAGAGCCTTCTGCGGATCAGTGGTGGAGGCTCCCTGAGAATCGACCGCCCATCCCTCAGGAAGCGCGGTGTTCGAGTTTCGCGCGGCAATGACCTTTCCGTAGGCGCCGGTGCTGGTTGCCATGTCCACCGTCATACTGTGTCCATCTGCTGTGGGCATACCGATCGACAGCGGGTTGGTCCCCAATACCTTGCCTGATCCTCCGAATGCCGCAACTGCAGGTCCTGTAGTGGAACTGGCCATTCCGATGTAGCCGTGTTCAGCAAGCTTGTCCACCCAAAAGGCGCCCGCACCAAAGTGCACACTGTTCTGCACCGACACCACAGTGCACGCGGTCCGACCGAGCTCCTCGACGCTGAAACGCACCGCCTCCTGCATAGCGACTTGGCCGAATGCGCCGTCCGCATCAAGCAGGCCCCCTCCCGGCGACTGGCGAATCCAACTCATCTGCGGGGAGGTGTTGATACCTCCGGCTGCGGCCGCCTCCGCGTAGAGCGGCAGACGAAGAAGGCCATGGGAGGCGATTCCACTCCTGTCTGCGAAGACGAGGTTCTCTGCCGTGATGGCAGCATCCTCGGCGCGAGCTCCGACCTCGGTAAGGACTCGGCGAGCAAAGTCTTCTGCCTCTGCAACAGAGATCTGCCGGGTTTCTTCGACCGAATTCTCAGTCATGACGCCTCCCTAAGGTGCCGTCCGAACCTGTTGACTGGCTCGGAGCTGGCACGTGATTGGTCTGGCCGGAACCTGGTGCGCCCAAAACGTGAGAACGCACAGCTCCGAGGCTGGTCAACGTGTCTTTTCCCCGCACACCGAGGGAGAATCTGTCCATGGCGGCGAAGAGGTGTGCTCGCATGGCCTCTTCGGCTGCGTGCGGATCAGCCCGGCTGATAGCTTCGGCAATCACCTTGTGCTCCTCAATCGTGTGTGTGCCGTCCAAATCCGCCGGGTAGAGACGGAAGAGATGGAGGTGAGCATGCAGCTGGCGAAAAGCATTGTGGAGGAACGAATTCCCGACGGCGTAGAAGATCATGTCGTGGAAGGCGACATCGTGGGAAGCTAACGCGTACCCTTCGTTCTTTCGCTCATTTAGCGCAACGAATCGGTCAATTTCAGCGAGCATCTCCCGGCCAGGGTTCGACGCTCGGTCATTTGCAGCAGCGCTGGCGGACCACGGTTCCAGAAGCAGCCGCACTTCGATCAGCTCTCGAAGCTGACCCTCGTCCAGAAGAGGGCTTGTCCAGAGGCCTCGCGGTTTCTTACCGACCACCAACTTGTCACCCTCAAGGCGCTGCAGCGCTTCACGCACCGGAGTTTGAGAAACACCAAGTTCACGAGCCAACTTGTCAATGTTGAGCTTCGTGTCCGGTGGTATGGCCTTGGAGAGGATCATTGCTTTGATCCGGTCATAGGGCGGCTGGGTCTCCCGCTGGACCCTGCTCGTCTCACCCTCGGCCTGTCCAGGTTCGACGAACGGAATCTGATGTCCATCGCTTTCCCCGACTTGGGAACCACCGGTCATGGCTTCTCTCGCGACTGTTCGAGCCGGGCGATGTCACGGCAGAGGCTGCGGATCCCGTATGTCCACGGGGGCAGTTCCTCTGTCTTTCCGACCTGATTGACCAATGATCCGAGCTTGTCGGTGGCGATGGTGACGATGTCGCCGACCTTGTGAGTGAATCCTTCCCCCGGAACGTCTCGGTCCTGCTTGGGAGCGAACAGTGTTCCCGTGAAGAGGACGAATCCGTCTGGGTACTGGTGGTGATCTCCTCGGGTTGCTTCGACAAGATCATCAAAGGTTCGGCTCAGCGCTGAGACCACGTTCATTCCGTTGAGCGTGTACCCCTCGGGACCATCCACGGTGAGCGATATCTCCAGCTGGTGAGCGTCCTGAAGACTGAAGGCATCATCGATGAGCCGGATGAATGGCCCAATAGCTGTTGACCGATTGTTGTCCTTAGCCATCCCCAATAGGAGGGCGCTTCTGCCCTCTACATCGCGCAGATTCACATCATTGCCGAGAGTGACACCTACCGTGCGACCCTGCGAGTCAACGACCAGAACCAGCTCCGGTTCGGGGTTGTTCCACGAGGAGAACGCTGGGATGCCAATTGAGCTTCCGCTGCCCACGGCTGCCAGCACCGGGGCTTTGGTGAACACCTCGGGATCTGGCCCGAGGCCGACTTCTAGGTATTGTGACCACCAATTGCGTTCCAGAAGTGCCTGCTTGACGGCTTCGGCCTCTTTACCGCCCGGTACGACAGTGGCGAGGTCGACGCCGAGCTCACTCTGCATTTGTTCTCGGACCTTCGCTGCAGCGCTGGGATCTCCACCACTGCGTTCCTCTATGACGCGTTCAATCATGGAACCGACGAAAGTGACCCCACAGGCCTTGATGACTTGGGCGTCCAAGGGAGCCAGGAGCATCGGCACATTTGAGTTCCCCTGACTCTCCAGATAGATATCTTCGACGTTCCACGTGGGGCGGTCCTGCCGCAACTGTGAAAGGTGCCCATTGAGATCTTGGAGCTCCAGGAGATCTGCGGTGGTCGAAGCAAGGGAGGATGCGTCCCAGACCTTGCCGTCCGCGTAGAGCACGGGCACAGGCAGTTCGCGGGACGGATCCCATACCCGGCCAATGTAGATACCAGAGGTATCAGCTGGAAGAACGTCGGAGATCGTGTGATTCATCGTCATTGGGGGTTGCCTCAGTTCTTCCAGTTGCCATCGACCCGGCGACGCAGACCCAGCGGATTATTGTCTTGGAGAGCCTCCGGCAGGTCCGCTTCGGCGAAGTCTTGGTAGGCCACGGCCCGCAGGAATCGGGAGACGGCCGCAGTGCCGACTGAGGTGCCCAGTGTTGTTGTCGCCGGGTATGGACCGCCGTGGTGCTGTGCGTAGGAGACAGTCACCCCGGTAGGCCAGCCGTTCTTCAGCAGGCGGCCGCACCGCTGGGCGAGGGCAGCCATGAGCTGATCAATGTTCTCTTCAGACTCGGCGTGAATTGTTCCCGTCAGTTGGCCTGGCAGATGGTCAAGCACGCCCAGCAGCTCCTCCGAGCTTTCATAGCTGATCACGACGGCCGCGGGACCGAACATTTCGGTGTGCAGGACTTCGGCGTCCGGGGCAAGCTCCCCAGCCCGAGCGTGGAAGACTGTCGGCTCCGGCGGGTCCGCACTAGCGCTGTCATTGCCGGAGATCCGCTCGACGCCCGCGATCTCGGCAACGTGCCGCCGGGACTCTGTAAAGCCTTCGGCGATGCGGTCATTAAGCATCTTTCCAGGCAGTTCAACGCCTTGGAGAGATTCGGCGACTGCGTCCTTTACCTGCTCTGCCACCACAGTCGGCACAAATACCAGCCCAGGCTTGGTGCAGAACTGTCCGATTCCCATGGTCATTGAACCGACGAAGCCCTCGGCTATTTCACCACCCCTGGCCTGCCATGCCTGCTCGGTGATCACCACCGGGTTGATGGATCCAAGCTCACCGTAGAACGGAATCGGCTCCGGACGGGATGCTGCCCGGTCGAACAGCGCACGCCCTCCCGGAACAGAACCCGTGAATCCGATGGCTTTCACTTTCGGGTGCTCCACCATCTGGATACCGGCTTCACGGCCAGTGATCGCTGAGAACATTCCCTCCGGGGCGCCAGCCTTCTGCAGGCCCTCGATGATGATCTGGGCCGTCAGTTCGCCAAGTTCAACGTGGCCCCCATGAATCTTGTGCACTACCGGGCAGCCCGCAGCCCACGCGGAAGCTGTGTCGCCGCCAGCAACGGAGAACGCAAATGGGAAGTTCGAAGCCCCGAATACCCCTACGACGCCGATCGGCACGTTGAGGCGGCGGATATCTGGCCGAGGACCCATACCCCAATCAGGGTCATGATGGTCAACAGTGGCATCCAGGAATTCACCTCGCCGCACCTCGTCTGCAAGCAGCTTCAGCTGGAAGACGGTTCGAGTCAGCTCGTTATTGAGGCGAGCCGCGGGCAGGTTGGTGTCCTTCTGACCAACCTCCACGAGTCGCTCACGATGGTCTTCGAGGGCATCAGCTGCCGCATCAAGCCAACCAGCACGCTCCTCGAGTCCATGGTCCTGGATCGCAAGAAACGCCTCATGGGCTTTCGTCACTTTCGAATCGACTGACATGTGTTTTCACCTTTCGCTGGAGACCACCGGGACGTGAGCATTCTTCACTGACGACTGTCCAAGCCGTGTGACTCAAGCAACAGAGACAAGGTCTTGGACTTCAATTTCCTATAGCTTCTAGAAAAAACCTATACCAATTAACACTGTGTTGCAACTCACATCTGCTTGTTCTCCCTAGTCAGCTGCTTTCGCCCCAAAGCATGAACGGTGACAGAGAGGCAGTGGGAACGCTGAGCCTGACTCTCGAGCAGCCACTGATGCAGCACACATCCTCGAAAGCAGCTTTGACGACGACGCCGACTGTGGCCTTGGTGACGACCAGCTGACCCCCATTGGGGGACCTGCTCAATCAGGCGCACCCTTGCAACATACCGCGCAGTCGGTATGCTTCTAGGAACTGAACAGATCGACGAGAGGACACCCGTATGAAACCCACAACCCCACGCGTTGCGATGGTGACCGGAGGTGCGCGCGGAATCGGCGCAGCCACCGCCCGTCGCCTTGCCGAGGAAGGGCACGCTGTGGCGGTGCTTGACCTCCTTGAAGAGCAGGCAATCGCCACTGCCGAGGAGATTCGAACCGCGGGCGGTTCGGCCCTGGCCTTAGGAGTCGACGTCGCCGATGAACTGGCCGTGGAGAAGGCGACTGAGCGCGTCGCCCAGGAGCTCGGAGGTCCCACTATCCTGATCAACAACGCCGGGATACTGCGCGACAACTTGCTGTTCAAAATGAGCACCGAAGACTGGGATCAGGTACTTTCGGTACATCTGCGTGGTGCGTTTCTCATGTCCCGGGCTGTGCAGAAACACATGGTCGACGCCGGTTGGGGCCGCATCGTCAACATGTCCAGCACCTCGGCTCTGGGCAACCGAGGTCAGGCAAACTACTCTGCGGCCAAGGCAGGAATACAAGGGCTGACAAAGACTTTGGCCACCGAGCTGGGCAGGTTCGGCATCACTTCTAACGCGGTAGCTCCCGGATTTGTCCAGACAGACATGACGCGCACCACGGCGGAGCGGGTGGGGATGGAATTCGATGAGTTCGTCGCCGCCGCCACCGCCCAGATTCCGGTTGGCCGACCCGGAGTTCCGGAGGACATCGCCGCTGCTGCAGCCTTCTTCTGCTCGGAGGAGGCGGGGTTCACCTCGGGACAGGTGCTCTACGTGGCGGGAGGGCCGGCGGCATGAGCGCAGCAAAGAACTCACGCGTCATCTCCGCAGCGTCCCCGGCCGAACTCGCCGATTGCGTTGGCCTGACGGCAACCGGGCAGTGGTTCACCATCGACCAGGAACGTATCCAACTCTTCGCCGACGCAACCATGGACCATCAGTGGATCCACCTGGACGCTGAGCGTGCAGCATCCGGACCCTTCGGAGCGACGGTGGCGCACGGCTATCTGACACTTTCACTGCTGCCCCATTTGGCCGCGTCACTGATTGAGGTGGGGAATGTGTCCTTGGCGATGAACTACGGACTGGACAAGGTGCGCTTCATTGCGCCGGTGACTGCCGGCTCACGGGTGCGTGCCAGCACCGAATTGACCGCAACGGAGCAAACAACCTTGGGAGTGCGCGCAAACTCGACGGTGACGATCGAGCTGGAGGGTTCCTCCAAGCCGGCGGTAGTGGCGGAGACCATCTCGATCTACGTGCCTGAGCGCTAAGGGGCCTCCTCCCCTTGTGGGACGGGGAGGAGGCCAGCCGCTGAGTACACGCTCTCGCGGTCTGGAGTCCTCAGACCCGCTCGAGCACCATCGCCATGCCCTGTCCCCCGCCGACGCACATCGTCTCCAGTCCATAGCGTCCCCCGGTCTTTGCCAGACCGCCGATAAGCGTCGAGGTGATGCGTGCCCCAGTCATTCCGAAGGGGTGGCCGACCGCGATCGCGCCGCCATGGACGTTGAGCTTGTCCTCCTCAACGCCGAGCTCACGCGCCGAGGGAATGACCTGTGCGGCGAATGCCTCGTTGATCTCAACAAGATCCATGTCTGCGATCGTCAGATTCGCCCGGGCCAGCGCAGACCGACTCGCATCGACAGGCCCCAGGCCCATAATTTCAGGCGAGAGCCCGCTGACACCTGTGGAGACAATTCGGGCAAGGGGCTGGAGCCCGAGCTCGGCTACGACGCGGTCGGAGACGACGACCAGAGCCGCCGCACCGTCGTTCAGCGGGCAGGAGTTGCCCGCGGTCACAGTACCGTCGGGACGGAAGACAGGCTCCAGGGTGGCCAGCTTCTCGACAGTGGTCCCCGCACGTGGGCTGTCATCACCAGAGACGATGGTGCCGTCTGGAAGCGTGACGGGTCGGATGTCCTGCTGCCAGAAGTCAGCCGCCTGCTCAGTGCGCTGTTGGCTGCGCGCAGCAAACGCATCCTGTTCGTCCCGAGTGATCCCAAAGAGTTCAGCGACGTTCTCAGCCGTCTGCCCCATGGAGATGTAGGCGTCTGGCAGCGTCCCCTCCTGCCTGGGATCTGTCCACCGCGCTGAGCCGGACTGGGAACGTTCCAATGTCCGAGCCGTCGCCTCAGCGAAGACCGGATTGGTGAGGTCGTGGCCGGGAATGTAATCGCTGGAACCGATCGCCATTCCGCTGACTGACTCGACTCCTGCGGAGATGAAAATATCTCCTTCCCCAGCCTTGATGGCGTGGAACGCCATACGAGTGGACTGCAGACTGGAGGCACAGTATCGGGTCACCGTGGTGCCGGGGACATTGTCCAAACCCAGCAGCACAGTGATGATGCGGGCCAGGTTGTGCCCTTGGTAGCCACCGGGGAGGCCGCAGCCGAGGATGAGGTCCTCGACCCGGGCGGGATCCAAGCCGGGCACACTATCCAGGGCGGCCTGGACGGTACCTGCTGCTAGGTCGTCAGAACGGAGGTCTTTCAGAGACCCTTTATAGGCGCGTCCGATGGGGGATCGGACGGCGGAAACAATATATGCCTCGGGCATTTTTCTCCTTAGACGAACGCCGAGTGGCCGGTCACCGACCGTGCGACGATGAGTTGATTCATGTCCTTCGTGCCTTCGAACGTGTAGACAGCCTCTGCGTCGGCAAAGAATCGGGCCACTCCGTAATCGAGGGTAATGCCGTTGCCGCCAACGACTTCGCGGCACAGCGCCACCGTTTCGCGCATCCGTGTAGTGACGAATGATTTGGCCATCGCCGCGTGCTCATCGCGCTGAGTGCCCTCGTCTCCCATCTGGGAGACACGGACGCACAGGCCGAAACTGGCGGTGATGTTTGCGATTGCTGTGGCCATCTTGTCCTGCACCAGCTGAAATGATGCGATCGGCCGGCCGAACTGCTCCCGCTGCCCCACATACTTCAGTGCCGCTTCGTAGGCGCCGATCATGGTTCCCAGCGCCTGCCAGGCCACTCCGTCACGGGTGATGCGCAGCACCTTGGCCAGGTCGCGGAAACTGTCGATCTTCTGCAGCCGGTCGGTCTCTGCGACTTCGACGTTCTCGAGGGTGATGTCGGCATTCTGCACGATCCGCAGCGACTGCTTACGTTCGATCTTCGTGGCGCTGAACCCGGGGGTGCCTTGGCGCACGATGAAGCCCTTGACCCGGTCATCAGCGGTGTCCTTGGCCCAGATGACGACGACGTCGGCGAACGTGGCGTTGCCGATCCAGCGTTTGGCACCGTTGAGGACCCAGGTATCACCCTTCCGCGTTGCAGTGGTGCGCATACCGCGGGCCGTGTCCGAACCTGCCAGTGGTTCAGTCAGCCCGAAGGCGCCGATCATCGATCCGTCCGCGAGCTGCGGCAGCCATTGGGCCCGCTGCTGGTCGGAACCGCCGAGGGCAATGGAGGTCATCGCCAGGCCACTGGAGACTCCGATAAAGGTGCAGAATGAGGAGTCAACACGCGCCAGCTCCATACCGATCCATCCGCGGTGAACTGCAGAGGACTCCAGCGTGGAGGTTTCTTTCCATCCAGCGCCCATCGTGCCGATTTCCGCAAAGGGGCGGAAGAGGTGCACCGGACATTCAGCCCGTTCCCAGTAGTCGTCGGCGATCGGCCGCACCTCGCGCTCCATGAACTCGCGCACGGCGTGGACGGACTCCTGTTGGCGCGGTGTGAGCAGCTTCTGGAATCCGTAGAAGTCGGACTCGAGCAGCGGCATCGGCTCGCTGAGCTCTTCGGCGGTCGGGGTCTTCTCAACAGTGGACATCATTGTTCCTCCATTCGATGGGATGCCACCAGTGTGCATCATTTTTCAAAATGTTGCACCCCTGTCTCGTCGAGCGGTTACGCTACGGCTATGTCAGAAATCGGATCAGTCGGGTTGGCGGCAGCCCCCACGCCGCTTTCGAAGAAGCTCGCCGCGGAGCACATCGACGCGCAGCGGGCCTTCGTGGCCGCGCGTGAGACCTTCGTCCGCGGTGAGCGCATCGATATGGGGCGCCTGGCCATGTCCCTCGGCGTCGACCGGACATCGTTGTTTCGGTGGGTCGGAAACCGGGATGCTCTGCTGACAGAAGTCCTGTGGTCACTGGCGGTCCCCACGCTCGTGCAGGCTCAGCAGGCCGTCGCTGCGCTGCCGGGGCGCGCCTCGTTGGCCGCGCTGCTGACTCACTTCGCGCAGGACCTCATCGAAGCGCCCTATTTCCGCGCATTTCTCCGCCGCGAACCTGCCCGTGCACTGCGACTGCTGACGACTGCGGCAAGTCCCATTCAGCAGCGCTACGTGGCCACCGTCGAGTGGCTGCTCCTGGTCCGGCTCAACAACGAGGACGGGATCGGCGCGCTGACTCACCATGCCTTGGCCTATCTGCTGGTGAGGGTTTCCGAATCTTTCACCTACGCCGACCTGATCGCCGGAGAGACTCCGAGCATTGATCAGGCGCGGGCCGCGTTCAACCATCTGCTGCGCGTCGACTGACGCCCCCGACCTCGAAGGAGACGCTGTGCCACCAGCTCGCCAACGGTTCCCGCTGCGCTGGAACGACAATGACCAGTATGGCCATATGAACAACACCACCTACTACGAGGCCATGGACACCGCGATCAACACGTGGCTGATTCGATCAGCGGGCCTCGACCCCGCCGGCGAGACGATCGGACTGTGCGTGGCCTCCAGCTGCGAGTTCCATGCGCCGGCTTCGTACCCGGAGGAACTGGTGGTCGAAGTGGGCACAGAGCGGGTGGGCCGGACCAGCATCGCCTGGCGGCTGCGTATCCTGCGCTCCGGCGGCGCAGAAGTGATTGCGGTGGGATCGTTCACCCACGTCTTCGTCGACTCAACTACTCGCCGGCCGACTCCCATCCCGGAGAGTATCCGGCAGGCCGTCGCTGAACTGCACGCCTGACCCGCACAGATCAGGACAGGGGGCGACCAGCACCCCAACAAACCGACCACGCGGTATGCTAATGTGAGTGGCATCACGAAAGGTAGGTTACTCATGACTGAGGTGCCGGGATTAGACAGGGCCGGACTGACCCACTGGCTCGAAGCGACTCACCCGGAACTCGCCGGGGACGTGTTGACTGCCAGTGTGATAGCCGGCGGTCGGAGCAACCTCACCTACCGCATAGACGGTGCTACACGCCCCCTGGTGCTGCGCCGACCGCCATTGGGGCACGTGCTCTCCAGCGCCCACGATATGCATCGAGAGCACAAGGTGATTCACGCACTGTACGACTCGGCTGTCCCGGTGCCGGCAACTATCGACGTGGTTGATGACACGGAGACCAAACAGGTGACCGGCACCCCCTTCTTTCTCATGGAGCGCGTCGAGGGCGTCGTCCTATCCTCGCCGGAGCAGAACCGCCGGTTCACCCCGGAGGCACTGTACGGTCTGGGCATTCAGCTCGCCGAGACTCTGGCGGACCTGCACGGCGTCGTTCCTGCTGACGTGGGGCTGGAGACGTTCGGCCGTCCCGAGGGGTACCTCGAGCGGCAACTGGCCACCTGGCGGCGGCAGCTCAATGCCTCCCAGTCCAGACCTCAGCCGGAGCTGCACGCTCTGCAGGACCGGCTGAGCGCCGGACGCCCCGCGAGCCCTGCGCCTGCTGTGGTCCACGGCGACTTCCGGCTCGACAACGTGCTGGTCACTGAGGACGCGAAGCAGCCGAAGATCGCGGCCGTGCTCGACTGGGAAATGGCGACGCTCGGGGATCCGCTGGTGGACCTCGGAATTCTCGGTCTGTACTGGCAGATCGGCTCCCTGATCGACGGGCCCCCGGCGCAGAGCTCGATCGTGCCCGGCGCCGGATATCCGGAGTTTGCGGAGATCGTCGACGCCTACGCCGCGCGCCGAGGCGTACTGATCGGTGACCTCTCGTGGTACCGGGCCTTCGCCGCCTATAAGCTCGCCGTCATTCTCGAGGGAGTCCATTTTCGCTACCGCTCAGGAGAGACCGTCGGCACGGGATTCGACCACATCGGCGAACTAGTCGCACCGCTGGCCGAGGACGGCCTGGCCCACATCAACGCCCTCAGGAGCTGAACGATGGACTTCTCACACGAACCGCACGTGGTGGACCTTGCGGAACGAGTTCGGACATTCGTGGATGATCACGTGCTGCCGGCAGAACCCATTCTCGACGAACAGCTCGCCGCCACCCCCGAGGAATGGTCCTTCCGCCCGATCGTGACTGAGCTGCGCGCACGGGCGCGGGCTGCCGGACTGTGGAACCTGTTTCTCCCAGGTGCGCAGGGCGCCGGACTGACCAATCTGCAGTACGCACCGCTGGCGGAGATCACCGGCTGGAGTCCACGACTGGGACCGGTCGCCTTCAACTGTGCGGCGCCTGATACCGGCAATATGGAGCTGCTTTCCGACTTCGGCACGCCAGAGCAGAAAAGCCAATGGCTCGAACCGCTGCTGGAGGCGCAGATGCGTTCGGCCTTCTGTATGACCGAACCTGATTCGCCGTCCTCTGATGCCTCACAGATCTCCACCCGGATCCGCCGGGAGGGCTCCGAGCTCGTCATCAACGGCCGCAAATGGTGGTCCACAGGTGCCATGAACCCCGAGGCGAAGCTGCTGATCGTGATGGGCAAGACCGATCCCGAAGCAGCCCGCCATCAGCAGCAGTCGATGGTGATCGTTCCCCGGGAGACTCCTGGGGTGCGGATCGTCCGGCCACTGACAGTCTTCGGGTACGACGATCGCGACCATGGTGGACATGCCGAGATCGTCTTCGACGAGGTCAGGGTTCCTGCCGGAAACCTTATCGGCGGGGAGGGTGCCGGATTCGCGATCGCCCAGGCTCGGCTCGGCCCCGGCCGAATCCACCACTGCATGCGCACCCTGGGGATGGCTGAGCGGGCATTGGCGCTGGCCGGCAGCCGCGCTCGGGAGCGCAGCCCATTCGGCCGGCCGTTGGCTGAGCAGCCGGTGATCCGGGAGTGGATCGCTGAGTCCCGCATTGAGCTTGAGTCGCTCCGGCTGTTGGTGCTCAAGACAGCCTGGCTGATGGACACCGTCGGAAATCGGCAGGCAATGACTGAAATCCAGTCAATCAAGATCGCCGTGCCCCGTGCGGCCCAGCGAATCCTCGATCGGGTGATCCAGCTCTTCGGCGGTGCGGGACTCTCAGGCGACCACCCCGTGGCCGAGATGTTCGCCGGCGCCCGGGCGCTGCGCCTGGCTGACGGACCCGACGAGGTGCATCTGTCGTCACTTGGAAAAGCTGAACTTCGACCATGAACACGCTCCCACGGGCCACTTCGTCCCAGCCGGGAGAAAGATCTACTCGATGAGGAGAGAAGAGGACACACCATGACGAAAAGACCAGACGAAGCCATTGACGGCGCAGGGTTCGCCACCCTGTCTATGGCCAACATTCTGTCCGAGACCGCCCGCCGCTTTCCAGAGCGTCCCGCACTGCATTTTGCAGGAGCGACGGTGAGCTACGGCGACCTGTGGGAAGAGACCCGCGCTTACGCCGGAGCACTGCGGGACCGCGGTATCGGTCGAGGATCCCGCGTGGCCATGATTGTGCCCAACGTGCCCGACTTTCCCCGCGTCTATTTCGCAGTGCTGAGCCTCGGTGCTGTGGTGGTGCCGATCCACCTGCTGTTCAAGGCACGTGAGATTGAGTACGTGCTCCAAGACAGTGAGGCTGACCTGGTGGTCGCCGCCGCGCCGATGCTCGGCGAAGCTGTGCCGGCGACCCAGGCAGCAGGCCTTCCGCTGCTCACGGTGCTCCAGCCCTCCCCGGAGGAGACAGACCTGCCGTATCAGCGCCTGGAGGAGGAAGCTGCAGCTGCAGAGCCGCTCGATCGGAACGTGCAGGTGCACCCCACGGATGCCGCGACGATTCTTTACACCAGCGGCACCACTGGTCAGCCCAAGGGCGCGGTAGTCTCCCACGTCTCTGGCGTGGAGCAGGTGCACTGTTCGCTCATTGACGCATTCGACTTGGGTCCGGACGACGTCGTGTTCGGGGGCCTTCCGCTCTTCCACGCTTTTGGGCAGATGGCGGTGATGAACATGTCTTTCCGCTGCGGAGCCTCCATTATCCTGCTGCCGGTTTTCGACCCCGACGAGGTCCTGGCGCAGTTGGACTCCTACCGGGCGACGGTATTCACCGCAGTGCCGACTATGTACGTCGGAATGCTGGAAGCTGCCAAGCGCAGCGGCGCACGACCACCCCTGCGTTACGCAGTCTCCGGTGGGGCCGCGCTTCCCGAGCCGGTGCTGGAAGAGTTCAGCTCTGTCTACGGAGCACAGGTGCATGAAGGGTACGGACTGACCGAGACCGCACCCACGGTCTCATTCAACTCCATCTACCAACCGATCCGGCCCGGCACCGCTGGCCGGCCGATTTGGGGGGTCGACGTCGCGGTCGCTGACCCTCACCAGGAAGATGAGATCCGGCTGTTGGCCCCTGGGGATCTCGGCGAGCTCGTAGTCCGCGGGCACAATCTGATGAAGGGCTACCTCGGGCGGCCGGAAGCCTCTCAGGCGGCGGTGCAGGACGGGTGGTTCCGCACCGGTGACTTGGGCACCGTGGGTGAGCATGACGTCGTCACTATTGTGGATCGCAAGAAAGACATGATCATTCGCAATGGGTACAACGTTTACCCAACAGAGGTCGAGGCCGTGCTTGCTGGCCATCCGGACGTCGCGATGGGTTCCGTATTCGGTGTCAGCCATCCCGCCCACGGCCAAGAGGTTCACGCCGCAGTGGTTCTTGAGGAGTCCAGTCGTGTGGACCCGGACAGTATTGTCGCGTACGTGAAGGAACGTGTCGCCGCGTACAAGTACCCCCGTGTGGTCCACATCGTCGACGAGCTGCCGATGGGACCCAGCGGAAAGATCCGCAAGCGAGAGCTCCCAGAGATGTTCGCCCCGGCGCAGAGATAGCAGCTCAGCTAAGCCGTTGGAGACGGTAAAGGGGCGGGCACCGAGTGAGTCTCGATGCCCGCCCCTCTTATGTCTGTTCGGTTCAGTGGGAGGGTATACCTTCATTCTCCAGCGGGACTGGATCAGGCTCGACTGCTTCCGGCTCGCCGTCTGTGACCTGGTAGGCGTAGTCGATGAAGTCCTGGACCTCATCCTCAACGACAGCGATCTGCACCGTGCGATTGCCGAAGTGGTCGTCCTCGGCGTAGGTGAGCGGCACAATGCCGTTGCCGACCACCTCTCCTGAGGCGAGCGTCTCCACGATGGCCTCGCGGGTGGGCTCCTCACCTGTGCGGGCCAGGGTTTCCGCGAACACGTAGGCCACGCTCATGCCGTAGGTGGTATTACCGGTGAACGCGGCTCCGCCGTTGTATTCCTCGTTGACGTCTTCGAACAGCTCGTACCAGTCGCTTTCCGGGGTGTTCTGCAGATAGTTGACCGAAATCAGCCCCTCAAGCAGCGGCGCGGCGTCACCCAGATGGTCGACCAGCGTCGGGTAGTCGCCGCCGGAGCTTGAGGCGTACCAGTTCGGCTCATACTGCAGTTGCGCGGCGGTCCCCAGGGCGAGCGCAGTGAAGCCGTTGATCGTTGCAAGGATGTTGGCGTCACACCCTGCCGACTGCATCGCGCCTATTTGGGCCGTGACGTCCTCGTTCGCTGTTGAGTACCACTGGACTTCCGCGACACCATCGTCCCCGACGGCGCCTTCCACGCCCTCGAGCATGCTTTCGCCGAAATCGTCGTCCTGGCCCAGCAGGCAAATGGTGGGGTCGTCTTCGCTGTCGAGGATGTACTGTCCCAGGGCCGCGCCCTCGGTCACGTAGTCAGCGTTGTACCCGAACGTGTTGGGAAACTCGTCAGGCTGGTTCCACACCAGCGACCCGGAGGAGACGAACAGGTCGGGGACGTCATTCTGATCGAGGTATTCCAGCACCGAAGAGTGGGTCGGTGTGCCGAGGCCGTTGACCAGGGCGAAGATGTCCTCCTGCTGAACCAGCTCGCGCACCACCGACTGCGTGTTCGAGGGGCTGTAGGCATCGTCCCGCACGATGTATTCGATGTCCCGACCGTGGATGCCGCCATTGTCATTGATGTACTCGAAGTAGGCGCTGGTCGCCGCTGAGATCGAGGCGAAACCGCCTGCGGCGGGACCCGTCAGTGGATGGTGTGTGCCGATCGTCACGGTGTCATCCGTGACTCCTGGCGTGTTCTCGGTCTCCGCCGCGCCGCACGCAGCAGTCGCCGAACCGAGCAGCACCGCTGCAGTGAGCGCCGTGACGCGCCGCCCGCGCGGCGCTGCTGCTTTCTGGGTGTTTCCCATTGTTGTCACCTCTCTGTGATGGAGTGTCGCGAATTATGAAGTAGTGGCATGCTCGGGTTTATCCGCAGTGCGGGTGCGCCGTCGGCGACGGCGAACAAACCGGCTCTGAACGGCCCCGGCGAGGCCGCCGGGCCACATGATCGTGACGACGATCACGAGGATGCCGAATATCAGCAGGGTGAGATTGCCGGACAGGCGGTGCTGCAGAGCAGAGGAGATGTCGGCTGCGGAGATGGCGGTGTCGATCAGCCACGGCAGCAGCACGATCAGGGCTGATCCGACGGCGGCGCCAGAGATGCTCCCGAGCCCACCGACCACCGCGGCGACCAGCAGCAGCAGCGAAAATGCCAGGTCATATCCGCCGGGGGTGACCGACTGGGTGATGATGCACAAGGCCGCACCTCCCATACCGGCCGCCAGCGAGCTGGCGATGAAGGCTCCGACTTTGACCCGACCAGGAACCACACCGCTGAGCCGTGCGGCCGTCTCATCACCGTGGACTGCGCGCATTCGCAGGCCTGCCCGGCCTGCGCGCATCACGGCAAGGGGGGTCACCGTCAGGGCAGCGATCAGAACAGCGATCCAAGCATGCCACTGCTCGGGTGCGATGAATGACTGCAGAAGCTCAGGAACTGCCACATAGGGCGCGGAGAGGCCCTGCTCACCTCCGAGGATTCTGAGCTGACTGGCGAACGCGGGCAGTGCAATGACAAGCGCCAACGTCAGGCCTGCCAAATACGGTCCCCTTAGCCGTGCGCTGGCCAATCCCAGCAAGGTGCCCACTGCACCCGAGAGCATGATCGCACCAAGTATCCCGATCAGCACCAGGGCTGACCCGTCGACTCCCGCATCAGCTGCTGGGCCGGCGGACAACGCGTAGCCGTAGCCCCCGGATGCCATCAGCACAGCGTGCCCCAGCGAGAGCTGCCCGGTCAGTCCGATGAGCAGGCTCAGGCCTGCGACGGTGCAGAAGGTCGCGGCAATCACCGCAAGCTGATAGTTCCGGAATGAATCGAACAAAAACGTCAGTGCCAGAAGCAGCACCGTGATCAGCGCCGCCCGGAGGAAGATGTTCTTCATGCTGTTCTCGCTTCCTTAAGGGCGAAGATTCCGCCCGGACGTATGAGCAGAACTGCGGTGAGCAGCGCGAGTACTGCCAGGGGTGCGTATCCCGCGCCCAGGTAGCCGGTCACCATAGTGATGAGCACGCCGACGATGAGTCCTCCCAGAAGCGCGCCGATCGGCGAATCCAGGCCGCCGAGCACGGCCACAGTGAAGGCTTGGACGAACAGGATGTCGGCGGAGTGAGCGCTCAGTCCGAGTTCTGTCGGTACCAGCAGCAGGGCTGCCAGGGCAGCGACCGATGCCGAGAGCATCCATCCAATGGTCACCATTCGCGGTACACGCACGCCCAGAAGTCGCGAGACTTCCGGTGCTACGGCCGAAGCGCGCAGCTGCAGTCCGAGTGTGGACCGGTTGAACAGCAGTCCCAATCCGACCAATACAGCCAGGGCAACGACCAGGACAAACAGATCGTAGGGCGAGAGCACCGGGATGCCGGCCACCACGAAGGGAGATTCCGAGAACGGCGCCTGCACTGGTCGATGCTCCGGTCCGAACAGGATCCCGAGGCCAGCCTGCAGGACCATCACGAGTCCGATCGCGACGATCATCCCGGGCAGGGGCGTCACGTGGGGCACTCGGCGGATGAGGCCGCGCTCGATGATCGCTCCGAGCAGAGCGCCGGTGGCCAGCGCGGCGATCAGCCCCGCCCAGTAGGAGCCCGTCAGCCCCACCACGGTGAAGGCGACGAACACTGCCACGATCGCCATGGCGGCTTGGGCGAAGTTGATGATCCTCGCGGCGCGCCAGATGATGACCAGAGACAGCGCGAAGAGCGCAATGACCAGACCCCGGGAGACCCCGGTGGCGAAGAGAAAGACAAAAGTTTCCATCAGAACCCCAAATACGCTTGTCGTAGTGCCGGATCGGCAGCGAGGTCGGCTGCGGGTGCGTCGACGACGATCTCGCCCAGGCCCAGCACCACGCCCCGATCAGCGATGGACAGCGCGCTGGTGACGTTCTGTTCCGCCAGCAGCACCGTCAGCCCGGTGCGGTCTGCGGTCTCCCGCAGCAGCGTCATCAGCTGGGCCACCACGCGCGGGGCCAGTCCGAGGGAAGGCTCGTCCAGGAGCAGGACCCGCGGTTCAGAGATGAGTGCGCGCGCCAGGGAAAGCATCTGCCGCTCGCCGCCGGAGAGTTCGTGTCCCAGACTCATGCGCCGTCGCCAGAGTGGTTCGAACATCTCATACATCTGGTCAACCGCCGCGTTGCGATCACTGCGGTCCCGGTATCGCCACAGCCCTCCCAAGTGCAGATTCTCATCAACGCTGAGTTCGGTGACGACGCTGCGCCCTTCCGGAACTTGGGCAAGTCCCAGCCGCACCCGGTTCTCCACTGCGACGGAGGTGAGATCCTGTCCGTCCAGCTGCACACGTCCGGCACGGGGAGCCAGCAGGCCGGAGGCGGTTCGCAGCAGCGTTGACTTACCTGCTCCATTGGCACCGAGAAGGGCTACGACTGCCCCGTCTTGAATGTCGAGGTTGAGCTCATCGATCACGGGGGAGCCGGTGTAGGCGACAGTCAGCGACTGGAAGGAGAGCATCGGTGGACTGGTACGCCGGGGCTGGTTCTCGGTGACCACCTCAGTCATTACGCGGCCTCCAATCCCAGATAGGCAGCTTCAACGGCAGGGTCTGATCGGACCTCATCGGGCGTGCCTATGGCGACAACCTCCCCGAAGTCCAGGACCACGACTCGGTCTGCGACCTCCATCACGAAGTCCACGTGGTGCTCCACCAACAGGACGGCATTTCCCTGGGTTCTGAGCGAGCGGACGAGATCGGCCAAATCGCTGATGTCTTCCCGACTGAGTCCACCTGCTGGCTCGTCGAGCAGGAGCAGGCTCGGGTTGGTCACCAAAGCTCGTGCCAGAGCCACGCGCTTGCGCATCGCGTAGGGCAGGGAATCCACCGGCGCCTGCGCATAGCTTCCCAGACTTAAGCGTTCCAGCATCGCCGCGGCGGTCTGAGCGGCTGCAGTGCGCTGTCGCAGGCTGGTCAGCGGGACGAGGACGTTCTCCAGGACAGTCAGACCGGAGAACAGTCCCAGCCCCTGCAGGGTGCGGGAGACGCCCTGCTCCAGCAGGGCGCTTGTGGAATCGGGAGCCGGCCGGCCGTTGATGCTGATGCTCCCAGACTTCGGCCGCACCAAAGAGCACACGGCGTTGAATACCGTGGTCTTGCCTGCGCCATTCGGCCCGATCAGGGCCACAGTTTCATCGGCTTCTACGGTGAAGCTCACGTTCTTGAGCGCAGTCAGTCCGCCGAAGGCCACGGTGAGCGCAGAGACGGTGAGTCTTGGAGATGCGTTGCCGGACATCGCCACCCTCCTTGTGATGTAGGTTACTTCCACCGTAGCGTATAAACCGACTGGACGGTATGTTTTGGTCAAAAGTCGCCCAACTTCTTGAAGGGTTGATGCTCGGACGCCTCAGCGGCGACCGATACCGACAGTCATTCCGCCGTCGATGACCAGCTCCGCCCCCGTGATGTACCGCGAGGCATCACTTGCCAGGAAAACTACAGCCTCCGCGACGTCGTCCGGAACGCCTCCGCGGCCCAGCGGGATCGGAAGGACCGCTGGATCGATGCGGGGGGTCATCTCAGTGTGGATGAAGCCAGGATGAACCGAGTTGACGCGAATGCCGGCTGCTCCGAGTTCCACCGCCAGCGACTTGGTCAGACCGCTCACGCCAAACTTCGCTGCAGTGTAGCCGTGCAGCCGCGCGCTTCCGCGCAGGCCTTCGACTGAGGAGATATTGATGATCGCTCCGTGGCCGGCTTGCTTCATGGCAGGCACGACTGCCCGGCCACCCAGAAAGGTTCCGGTGAGATTGACGCCGAGGACTGCGTCCCATTTTGCGCGGGTGAAGTGTTCAATCGGAGCCGCGTTGGCGATCCCGGCGTTGTTCACCAGCACATCAAGCCTGCCCCACTCGGCGATCGTGTCTTCGACCAGTTGGTCCCAGGCTTGCTCATCAGTGACATCCAGGTAGGCGAACTGTGCACGCTCGCCCAGCTCCTGCGCCAGCGAGCCCCCGAGGTCTTCCAAGATGTCAGCGATCACTACCTTGGCTCCTGTCGCGTGCAGGGCGCGCGCGTAGGCCTCGCCGAGTCCGCGCGCTGCGCCGGTGACGATCGCCACAGACCCGGCGAGGCTGGAAACTTCGCTCTGCGTCATTGCACAGTCCGCCTCAGTCGCTGACTGCGATCACGACTCGTCCGACAGTGTCACCGGTGGCTAACCGCGCGATGGCGCTCGGCGCCTCAGCGAAGGCGACGATGTCGTCGATCACCGGGTTGATGGATCCGGCCTCGGCCAGAGCTACCAGGTCCTCGTGGGCGGCGTCGACGAGCTCGGGCAGTCGCTGCTGATAGAGCGCCCAATGCAGCCCAAGCACCCCGTAGTTCTTCACCAGCGCGTGGTTCGCCCGGGCTGCGGGTATCTCACCGCTGGCGAAGCCGACTACGACGATCCGCCCCTCGAAGGCGACACACTTGGTTGACTGCTCGAACGCGGTGCCGCCCACCGGATCAAAGACAACATCTGCGCCGGCGCCTTTGGTGAGCTCCTTGACCCGCTTGGCCAGGCCGTCGCCGATCTCGGCGCGCACGATCACCTCTGAAGCACCGGCGGCTCGTGCCGTGTCGGCTTTGGCAGCGGAGCCGACGACCCCGATGACGCGTGCCCCTGCTGCCGCGCCGAGCTGCACTGCGGCGGTGCCTACTCCACCGGCAGCCGCATGGACCAGGAGCGTCTCTGCCTGCTGAAGCTGGGCGCGGCGGTGGAGTCCGAACCAGGCGGTCTGGTAGGCGATTGTCAGGGCAGCCGACTGTGCATCATCCAGCGAAGCCGGTGCGGAACGCACACCGGAGGCGGGCACTGCGGCGTATTCGGACAGGACCCCGATCTCGGAGGCAACTACGCGATCCCCCAGTGCCACGCGGGTCACTCCCCCACCGACGGCGACCACATCGCCGCACAGCTCGATTCCGGGGGTGAACGGCAGCTCCGGCTGCACCTGGTACTGCCCACGGGCGAGCAGCACGTCGGGGAAGTTCACAGCTACCGCCCGCACGCGCAGAAGCACCTGATCGGGACCTGGGGAGGGCACCGGGACGTCATCCAGGCGCATCACCTCCTGCGGTTCGCCATGTTCGGTGACTCGCCATGTGCGCATGGTCCCTGGGATGGACGAATCGGTCATGATGCTTCCTTCCGTATGCCGCTCAGGAACAGATCAGTGAGGTGCTGAGCCACCTCTTGCTTAGTCTCCGGGCCTTCGGGGGAGTACCAGTGCGAGAGGTAGTGCAGGTCGCTGAAGAAGTGCGCGATGAGCACTGATCGTGGGATGTCGGTCCGGAAGGAACCCTCGTCCTGACCGCGCTCGATCAGAGCTGCGATGCGGTCGTGATACTCACGACGACGCCGGGTCACCTCAGCGCGCCGGGGTTCGCTGAGCAGGTGCATGCTTCGGAAAAACACGGTACCTTCGGGCAGGAAATCGATCGAGGTCTCGATCACATCCACGCAGACCTCCCGCAGCACCTCTTCAGCGCTGCCGCCTTTGCTCAGCGCCGCTTCCAGATGGGAGCGCTGCAGCGAGAGCAGGCGCTCATAGATGCCGAAGAGCAGGTCGTCCTTCGACTGAAAATAGTGGTACATCGCCCCCTTGGTCACACCTGCGGCCGCGACGATCTGCTGCACGCTGGTGTTGGCGAATCCTTGGCTGGCGAACAGATCTACGGCCACGCGGGTGACTCGGTCAGCAACATTTGAGTTCTTCATGGTGTCTAGTCTGACTCCCCGGAGGTGATGCTTGCACCGCCGTCGATCTTTATGGTCTGGCCGGTGATCCAGGAGGCGTCGTCGGAGAGCAGGAATGCCACTGGGCCGGCCACGTCCTCGGGCTCGCCGAGACGTCCCAGTGGGTAGGCGCTCCCAGCCTGGTCTTCTCGACCTTCGTAGAGCGCTCGAGCCAATTGGGTCTTCACCACTGCAGGTGCGACGGCGTTGACCCGCACCGCAGGTGCCAATTCGTGGGAGAGCTGTTGCGTGAGGTTGATCAGCGCTGCTTTGGAGACGCCGTAGAAAGCGATGTTGGGGCTAGCTGTTGTGCCGGCGAACGAGGCGATGTTGACCACCGAGCGTTCAAGTCCCGCCGCCACGGCGTCACGGGTCCACTCGAATGCCGCCAGCACGTTGACCTCGAAGATCTTCCGCACCACGTCCGGATCAACATCGAACGCTGGCCCATAGGCGGGGTTGATGCCGGCGTTGTTGACCAGATGGTCCAGGCGGCCGAAACGCTCGAATGCATGCAAGATTGCTGCGGCGCGGTGATCAGGGTCATCGGCCTTGCCCGCCACTGCTGAGGCCCGCTCTGCCCCGAGATCCGCCACGGCCTCATCCAACGCGGTCTGACCGCGTCCGGTGAGCACCACAGCGCCTCCTTCAGCAACGAGCCGACGCGCCGTCGCCAAACCGATACCTCTGCTGGCACCGGTGATCAGTGCCACCTTGCCGTCGAATGTCTGCAAAATATCTCCATACCGTCTGGTCGGTTTAATAGGTGTAGACTAGCACTTGCTTGGCGACCTTGGCCAGCAGTTCGGGACGGCGAACCTCAGCGAAGGCTTCTGTCACCAGCCCCCGCGCGAGCACTGTCCGCAATACCTATGGAGCGAAACGATGACGACACGGAGAATTCGCGGAGCTGTCCTGACCGCTTCAGGAGCTGAAGCCCCCTATCAGGACAGCCTGCCGCTGCAGGTCCGTGATGATCTCGCACTGTCCGAACCGGGTCATGACGAGCTGCTTATCCGCATAGAAGCGGCAAGTGTGTGCCACTCTGATCTCTCGGTGATCAATGGCGATAGGCCCAGACCAATACCTATGCTGCTGGGACACGAATCGGCCGGAATTGTTGAGCAGGTAGGTCCAGGCAGCGAGGATATCTCGGTCGGGCAGCGCGTGGTGATGACGTTCCTCCCCCGGTGCGGCGACTGTGCAGGGTGCTCCTCCGAAGGGGTAATTCCCTGCACCAGCGGAAGTCGCGCGAACGAGAACGGCACCCTGCTCAACGGTGACCGGAGACTGGCTGACTCCATGGGCAATGAGATTCACCACCATATGGGTGTCTCAGCTTTTGCCACATACGCGGTGGTTTCCAAACGTTCGGTTGTCCCGGTGGCAGATGATGTCCCGCCTGAGATTGCTGCTCTACTTGGCTGCGCCATGCTCACCGGCGGTGGAGCGGTGTTGAACGTGGCGAAACCTCAGCCTCAGGACCATGTGGCTGTCATCGGCCTGGGCGGCGTCGGAGCGAGCGCTCTGCTGACTGCCCTGGCATTGGACGTCAAGCGGGTCACGGCAATCGACACCAATGAGAGCAAGCTCAACTTCGCCCGCAGGCTCGGCGCCCACGAAGTGCTGACCCCCAATCAGGCTGAAGACCAGAATATGGCCTTCGACGTCGTGATCGAGGCAGTTGGACACCCTCAAGCGTTTGAGGCCGGATACCGGCTCCTAGGCAGCGGCGGCCGCCTCGTCACGGTGGGGCTGCCGCGGCCCGGAAGCCAGGCAGTGATTGACCCGCTCACCCTGACTGCGGGCAATCGCTCGGTCCTGGGAAGCTACCTCGGCACCTCCGTCCCTGATCGGGACATCCCCATCTTTGAACAGCTCTGGCGTCAAGGACGCCTCAATCTCGAAGCTCTCATCACCAGCACGAAGACTCTGGACGAGATAAATGAGGCCATGGATCTGTTGGACCAGGCCCGTGAAGTTCGTCAGATCATCAGTTTTGGTCAGCGGCTGCCGAGCTGACGGCCGCTTTGACGATGCCGCCGACTGCGGCCTTGGTGACCACGAGCACCTCCTCGGTGCTGCGTTTGCGCCGGGCGGAGACTCTGCCGCGGAACGTATGCGGGGCAGAGTCTGCGGGAACCAAGATATGGCCATCGGCCCAGACCTGAACCCTGGGATCCTCGGCATCGGTGTGTACGCGGACGGTCAGCTCCCAGTGGGCGTCTGCGCGTTCGACCAGAACGTCGTGGGAGACCGTGAACTCGATCATCTGCCTCGCTGCAGGCACCCGGACCTGATTGCTCGGCAGGGTCGGCGTCAAGAACGGTGTGACCCGGCGCTTAGCCGTCCGCTCATAGGCCCACGCAAAGTTCAGCAGCGTGTCATCTTTATAGGCCGCCCCGGCAAAGGTCAGCCCCACCGGCATCTGCAGATCCGCCATGGCCCCCATAGGCACGGTCACCGTCGGAATCCCCAGGTGGCGGATCACCCGGTTACCGGTGGAATAGACCACACCGTTTTGGCTGGCAGCCGCTTTCGACTCCGGACGCACAAACAGGTCGTCCCGCCCAACGTCACCCGCGGCGGGAAAGACCACTGCGTCCAATCCCCGCTGACGCATCCAGTCCTCGAAGTCCCGCTTGCGCGCCTCCTCAAGTCCGCGCAGCAAAGCGTCAAGGCCGTCGACCTCGTCGAATGTCTGCGGCAGGCCTGCTTTGGCGAGCTCGACTATACGCTGCCAGTCGAAGCCGCCGCGGGCCCGCTCGATCCAGACCGGCACCGGGGCGTCTTCAGTGGGGAAGACGGCATCGCCGTCCACATCGGCCCACGTGTTCAGCCTGGGATCAGCGTTGAGGCGCAGGAACTGCTCCATGGCGATAGCGGTGACCGGACCGCCCTCCAGCTCCCGCCAGTTGGCCGGAAGCATCCCGCGCTCCACCAGTGACTCCGCGCTGGGCCGGTCCTCCTCGTAGTTGGAGACTACGGGGAAGTCGACTTCCACGACCTCTGCCCCGAGGGCCTCCAAATCCGTGCGAGCCCGCCGCCACAGAGCTTTGACCGAGTCGCGCACCGCCGGCGGAACGGCAGCCTCAGCGTCCTCACCGATGAACATTCGGGGTACCCCGAGGCGAACGCCGTCGAGCCGCTCGGTCCGTTCATGCACAAAGGTTGCCGGGCGCACCGATTCAGGGCTGGGCAGCTCCACTGCCCTCTGTTGGCGCCAGAAGTCTCCTGCGGGGTCCGGATCGTCAACCACCAGCACATCGAGCAGCCGCAGCAGATCTGCCACCGTTCGGGTATGCGGTACGACGACGTCGCAGGAGGGTCGCAGCGGCCAGTTCCCGCGGATGGAGATCAGTCCGCGCGAGGGGGTATAGGCCACCAGCGAATTGTTCGACGCCGGCGAGCGCCCGGAGGAGACCGTCTCCTCCCCCATGCCGAAGGCACTGAAGCTCGCAGTGGTGCCGGTGCCCGAGCCGCTGGAGGAGCCCGAGCCGTAGGCCGCAGTGAGATAGTCCGGATGGTACGGGCTGCGGGCATACCCGTAGACCCCGGGCTGGATGCCGCCGGCGGCCATCGGCGGCATATTGGTCTTGCCCAGCAGCACCGCCCCGGCCCTGCGAAGTGCTTCCACAGCAGCGGCGTCCTTGGTCGCCACCAGGTCTTTGAACGCCACCGAGCCGGAGGCCACCGTGAGGTTTTTGACCATATAGCTGTCCTTCACGGTGAACGGCACCCCCTCCAGGGGGCGCACGGGGTCACCTCGGCGCCGACGCGCGTCGGAGGCCTCCGCCTCGGTGAGGCATTCTGGGTTGATGATCGGCACCGCGTTGAGGCACCACCCGGTGCGGTCGTAGTAGCCGATGCGGTTCAGATAGGCGCACACCAGGTCCACGCTGGTCAGCCTGCCGGCCTCCAGCTCGTGGAGCATCTGGCCAATGCCCAGCTCGACCACATCCAGCACCTCAGCTGCGGCACGCTCATTCACGGTGGAGACTCCCTCAGTCGGCTTCGTTCTCGAAGCTGACCTCGATGGGCTCCCAGTTCTCGCCAGTGAGGTCGAGGTCCTCATCCTCCAGGTCAGCCAGTGCCTGTTCAATATACTCGTTGGTCCAGGCGTCGTCGCTGGGTTCTTCGGTGATCGGGGAGTCGTCCTGCTCGTTGACTGCCTCCAGGGCTGCGGCGACCGTGTCATCCCAGGCGGCCTCGTCAATCGTGGCGAAGCCGTCCTCGGCCGGCCAGATCAGCGCATTGGTCTCGTTGACCATCCACAGCTCATGGTCGTACTCCCAGCCGGAGCCGGCGTTGATGGTGATCTCGGCGGCTTCCTCCGGGTTCTCCGCCGCCCACGCCCAACCACGGGTCACCGCACGCAGGAAGGCGACGGTGGTCTCCTCATAGTCGGCGTCGTCGGCCAACCGTTCGCCGTCGGCCCAGATGGCATCCTGCAGCATGGCGCCGCCGGTCTCCTCGTATTCGATGACGGTGAAGTCATCCTCGGTGTAGAGCTCGCCGGTGTCCGGGTCGGTGGCCTGCAGAAGCTGGGCGTATTCGTTGTAGGTCATGGCCTGGGCGGCGTCGATATCGCCCTCCAGGAAGGCGTTCATGTTGAAGTCCTGGGTGATGATGTCCACCGTGGTGGAGTCCAGGTCGTATTCGGCCATGGCAGCGAAGATCTCCCACTCATTGCCGAATCCCCACGAGCCGATGCTGCGACCTTCGAAGTCTTCGACGCCTTCAATGTCGCTGTCGGCCCAGGCGACCTGCAGGGTGCCGGAGCGCTGGAATACCTGGGCGATGTTCACCAGATCGGCTTCGGTGGCCTCCATAGTCTCCAGGACCTTCGGCACCCAGGCGATGGCGTAGTCAACCTCGCCATTGGCCAGGGCGTCCTGCGGGACGATGTCGCCGCCGGATTCGATGATCTCGACCTCCAGGCCCTCTTCCTCGAAGAAGCCCTGTTCGGCGGCGGCGAAGTAGCCGGCGAACTGCCCCTGGGGCAGCCACTGCAGCTGCAGGCTGACCTCGGTCAGCTCACCGTTGTCCCCGCCTGCCTCGGCGTCGTCGCCGGTGTCTGCCTCGTCGGCTCCACAGGCGCTCAGCGCCAGTGCGCCTGCGGCGAGGGTGCCCAGTGCTGCACTGCGGAAGGAGTGCCTTCTGATGGTGTGCTTCATGGTGTTTCCTGCTTTCTCATCGGTGGTGCGGGTGGGGGAGTCTGCGGTGAGTCAGCCGGCGGCGGCCCGGCGTGATCGGTTGGCCAGCCACTCCAGCAGCAGCGTGGTCAGGTAGAACATCAGGCCCAGCACGATGGAGGCCAACACATAAGCCCAGGCACGCGGATACTGACTCGACGCCGCGGCGGTGGAGATGATGCCGCCGAGTCCGCCGCGTGGGCCCCCGAAGTATTCGGCCACCAGTGCGGATATCACTGCCAGGGACGAGGCCAGCCGGACCCCGGTGAAGACATAGGGAACCGCGGTGGGCAGTGTGATGGTGAAGAAGATCTGTATGGGGGTGGCCGCGTAGGTGTGCATGAGATCGCGCAGCTCGGGGTTGGTCTGCCGCAGACCGCGCAGCGTGGAGACGAAGACCGGCACAAAGCTGGCCAGGGCTGCGATGGCCTGGCGCGGGAACTGCGTGGAGCCGAACATGGTGTTCAGGATCGGTGCCAGCGCCACGATCGGGATCACAGCAAGGGCTGCGACCAGCGGGTTGACCATCGCATTGGCAGATTTCGACGCCGCCGCCAGCGCGGCGAAGAACACTCCGAGCAGGGTGCCGGCCACGAGCCCGGCCAGGGAGTTCCAGCCGGTGATCAGTGCCGCACTCCAGATGTGCTCAAAAGCTCGGTTGGCCTCGGCGAAGATCGCCGTGGGGGCCGGCAGCAGGTAGCTGGAGATCCCGAAGACCCCCACGAGCAGCTGCCAGAGCAGCAGGCCCAGCACACCCACCAGCACCGGGGCGAGAACCCGACCGGTGGTCAATCGGCGCGCCGAGAGTGTCCCTGGCCCGACCACCGGCGAATCCGTCAGCTGTTTGCCCATCAGCGGTTCTCCACGCCGTGTCCAGTCGAGGTGCGCCCGGACCCCTGTGTGCCGCCCTGGCCCGACCTGCCGTGGAGTGATTCCCGCACAGCGGTGATCATGTCGAAGTAGGAGGTGTCCTCCCGCAGCTCATCGGTCCGTTCATCGGTGCTCTGCAGCTTCATGTCGATCACTTCAGCGATCCGGCCCGGCCGCGGGGACATCACCACCACTCGGTCCGAGAGGTAGACCGCCTCGGGTATCGAGTGGGTGACGAAGACGACGGTGGCGGAGGTCTCCGCGCAGATCCGCAGCAGCTCAGTCTGCATCCGTTCCCGGGTCATCTCATCGAGCGCCCCGAACGGCTCATCCATCAGCAGCAGTCGAGGTTTCTCAGCAAGCGACCTGGCGATCGCCACGCGCTGCTGCATGCCTCCGGAAAGCTGGTCGGGGTGACGGTCGGCGAAGTCGGCGAGCCCGACCATCTCCAGCAGCTCTGCCACGCGAGCCTTGCGGTCCGCAGTCGAGGACTTGTGCAGCTGCAGCGGCAGTCCAACGTTGTCCGCCACCGTCCGCCACGGCAGAAGCCCTGCCTTCTGGAAGGCGATGCCGTAGTCCTGGTCCCGCCGCGCCCGGTCCGGGCTCTTGCCGAAGACACTCAGCTGGCCGCCGGTGGGAGCCTCCAGGTCGGCAATGAGCCGCATCAGCGTGGACTTGCCGCAGCCGGAGGGGCCGATCAGTGAGACGAACTCCCCCGGCGCCACGGTCAGGCTGACGTCGGAGAGTGCGTGCACCTGCCCCGAAGAGGTCGAAAAGACCTTCTCCACATTGGTGGCCTGGACTGCCGTCGGGGCTGCAGCCTCCGGTGCCGGCGTCGTCGAACCTGCTGTATCCGGAGTAGTCATGAACTCTCCTCCTGTCGTCGGTAGGTGCGCAGCGTCAGGCCAAGCAGGGCTACTGATCCAGCTGCGACGAGGCCGAGGGCCACTGCGCCGAAGACCGGGCCCCACGCTTTGGCCGGATCATTGGAGGCCTGTCCCGCCCATTGGATGAGCAGACGTCCGATGCCGCCGCGCAGACCGGTGGAGACCTCGGCCACCACCGCCCCGATCACCGCGTTCGCTGCGGCTAAGCGCATAGCGGCCAGCAGAAAGGGCACCGCCGCCGGCAGCCGGAGCCGCAGCAGCATGGTCCACCAGCCCACCGCATAGGTGCGCATCAGTTCGGTGTGGCTGGTCTCTGGCGACTGCAGTCCTTTGAGCACGCCCACAGCGATCGGGAAGAACGCCAGCCAGGAGGCGATCAGCGCCACCGACATCCAGTCGCGCCACTCGAAGAACGGCGGGTCCAGTTGGATCCCCCAGTTGCGCACCACCGGAGCGAAGGCGATGATCGGCACCGTCTGCGAGAGCACGATCCAGGGCAGCAGACCCCACTCAGCCAGCCGCCAGCGCAGCATGATCAAAGCCAGACCGAAACCGACGACGACGCCCACCACCCAGCCCGCGGCCGCGATGCCTAAGCTGAATGCCGCTGCAGTGACCACGGCCACCCACAGTGGGTCCGCATTGGGCGCACCGGTCTCGCCTTCGAACATCCGGGTCACCATGTCCCAGGTGTGCGGCATGGCCAGATCCGAAGTCCGCGGCAGGATCCGGGTGTCGAACACCATGACCCCGTCGCTCGGGCCCAGAAATTTGTAGACTTCCCAGAGCACCAGCAGCGCCAGGAGTCCGGCCGCTCCTCCCAGCCAGGCACGGCGAGCACCGGAGCGGTCTTTGAGCTTGACGGTGGTAGGTGCCGCGCTCATCAGGGAGTCTCCGGCACGATCTGCGGCACCGAAGCTTTCAGCTGACGCAGCCGGGGAGCGAGGTCTCGCTCAAAGAGCTGCATGAACCGGCGCTGATCGTTACCCGGTGCGTGGAAGACCAGATGGTTGAAGCCGGCGTCGACGTAGCGGCTGATCTGGTCCACCGTTTCGTCAGCGTCGGAGGAGACGATCCAGCGCGAGGCGATCTGCTCAATGGGCAGCGCATCTGCGGCGCGCTCCATCTCCACCGGGTCGTCGATGGTGTACTTGGCTTCCTTGGACAGTGACAGCGGCGCCCAGAACCTGGTGTTCTCCAGGGCGGCCTGCGGATCCGGGTCATAGGAGAGTTTGATCTCTATCATCCGGTCGATCTGGGAGAAGTCCCGGCCATTGGCAGCCGCCCCTGCGGCTACCGCCGGCATGAGCTTCTCGGTGTAGAGCTCCATCCCCTTGCCGGAGGTGCAGATGAAACCCTCCCCCGCCCGGCCGGCGTATTTGGCCACCGTGGGTCCGCCTGCGGCGATGTAGACCGGGACCGGGGAGTCCGGCTTGTCGTAGATGGAGGCATCAACGGTGCTGTAGTAGTCCCCGGAGAAGCTCACCCGGTCCTCTCCCCAGAGCGCACGAATCAGCCGGACGGCCTCGCGGAACCTGGCGAAGCGTTCCTTGAACGCCGGCCACTCCAGCCTCTGGGCTCCGGACCAGCCGGTGGCAGTCTCATTGAGCGCTTCCCCGGAGCCGACGCCGAGAATCACCCGGCCCGGGTAGAGCGCACCGAGGGTGCCGAAGGCCTGGGCGATGACGGCGGGGTTGTACCGGTAGTGCGGTGTCATCACCGAGGTGCCCAGGGTGATCTGACTGGTGCGTTCGCCCGCGGCGGTCAGCCAGGCCAGGGAGAAGGGCGCATGTCCTCCGGTGTGCCGCCAGGGTTGGAAGTGGTCGGAGGCGAACGCGGAGTCGAAGCCGGCGTGCTCCGCGGCCACGGCCAGTTCGACCAGCTCGCGGGCACCGAACTGCTCGGCTGAGGCTTTGTAGCCCAGGGTCAGCGGCACAGTGTGCGGGGGTGCGTCAGCGGGATTCGGCATGTTCGTCATGATGCGGCGATGATCTGTTCCTGCAGCGCAGGGATGATCTTCTGCCCGTAGCGCAGCATAGTGGTGTCCTCGTTGTCGTGGCCGAGGTAGCCGGCGAATTGGGTCATGCCCAGTGCGGCGAGCTTTTCGAGCTTGGCGATGTGCTCCTCCACGGTGCCGATGAGGCAGAACCGTTCGACAATCTCATCGGGCACGAAGTCCACGTGGTCGTTGCCGGAGCGGCCGTGCTGGTTGTAGTCATAACCCTGCCGGCCGGCGATGTAGTCGGTCAGCGCTGTAGGCACCTTGGAGTCGGTGCCGTAGCGGTCGACGATATCGGCCACATGGTTTCCGACCATCCCACCGAACCAGCGGCACTGCTCGACCGCGCGGCGGTGATCCGCCTCGCTGCCGTCGGTGACGTAGAAGGGTGCGGCGACGCAGAATTTGATGGTGTCGGGATCTCGTCCAGCCTCCTGGGCGGCTTCACGGACGGTGGTGATCATCCATTCGGCGATGTCCACATCGGCGCACTGCAGGATGAACCCGTCGCCGACCTCGCCGGTGATCTGCAGCGCCTTGGGCCCATAGGCGGCGACCCACATCTGAAGCTCAGAGCCGCGGCTCCAGGGAAACTGGATGGTGGCATCGTTGATCTGGGCGGGCCGAGAGTTGGCCAGTTCGCGGATGGTCTCGATGGACTCCTTGAACTCCCGCAGCCTCACCGGCTTATCGCCTTTGACCCGAACCGCGGAGTCCCCGCGGCCGATTCCGCATATGGTGCGGTTGCCGAAATGCGCGTTCAGCGTGGCGTAGATGGAGGCGGTCACCGTCCAGTCCCGGGTGGCTGGGTTGGTCACCATCGGTCCGACTTTGATGCTGGTGGTCTGCGACAGGATCTGCGAGTAGATGACATACGGCTCCTGCCAAAGAATGTGGGAGTCGAAGGTCCAGAAGCAGTCGAAGGCGAATTCCTCTGCCCTGCGGGCCAGCGCGATGGTGCGCGCAGCCGGGGGATTCGTCTGAGCGACGACACCAAATTCCATCGGGGTTTCCTCTCGTTCAGATCAGGTACTGGGACAGGCCGCGCTTGACGAACTGTCCGTGAGACTTCAGTCCGTGGTATTCGCCGTCCTCGACCAGCACCTTGCCGCGGGAGAGGGTGAGGTCCACATGGCCGTCGATCTCGAAGCCCTCCCAGGCGGAGTAGTCCATGTTCATGTGATGGGTCTTGTCCACCCCGATCGATGTCCTCCCCTTGGGGTCGTAGATGACGATGTCGGCATCAGCCCCGGGCTGGATCACGCCCTTCTTGCCGTACATGCCGAACATGCGTGCCGGGGTGGTGGAGATCAGCTCCACCCAGCGGGGCAGTGAGATCCGGCCGTCGACCACGCCTTGGTAGAGCAGGTCAACCCGGTGCTCCACGGAGCCGATCCCGTTGGGGATGGCCCGGAAGTCGTCCTTGCCGAGCTCCTTCTGGTCCTTCATGCAGAAGGGGCAGTGGTCGGTGGAGACCATCTGCAGGTCGTTGGTGCGCAGACCCTGCCACATGGCCTCAAGGTGACCGTCCTGTTCGCTGCGCAGTGGGGTGGAGCAGACCCACTTGGCAGCTTCGAAATCACCCCATTCCTCCGACGTCGCGCCCAGCTGCTTCTCCAACGACAGATAGAGGTACTGCGGGCAGGTCTCACCGAAGACGTTCTTTGCCTTGTCGCGGGCCCAGGCGACCTGTTCCACGGCCTGTTTGGCGCTCATATGCACGATGTACAGAGGTGCATCGGTGAGGTCTGCGAGCATGATGGCCCGGTGCGTGGCCTCCTCCTCCATCTGCCAGGCGCGGGCGATGCCGTGGTAGTACGGCGCGGTTTTGCCCTGGGCGGCGAGCTGCTCAGCCAGCACATCGATGGCGGGCCCGTTCTCCGCGTGCATCATGGTCATCAGCCCGAGTTCACGGGCCTTCTGCATTGCTCTGAGGATCTGCGCGTCATCGGCGTAGAAGACACCGGGATAGGCCATGAACATCTTGTAGCTGGTGACGCCCTCATCGGCGAGGGACTCCATGGCTTTCAGGGAGTCGTCGTCTACCCCTCCGATGATCTGATGGAAGCTGTAGTCGATGGCGCAGTTGCCGGCGGCCAACTGGTGCCAGGTCTCCAGGCCGTCCTGCACGCGTTCGCCCTGCTTCTGGATCGCGAAGTCGATGATCGTGGTGGTCCCGCCCCATGCGGCCGCCCGGGTGCCGGTCTCGAAGGTGTCGGAGGCATTGGTGCCGCCGAAGGGCATCTGCATATGGGTGTGGGCGTCGATGCCACCGGGGATGACGTATTTGCCGGCCGCGTCGATGACTTTCTCCGCGGCCACCTCTTGGCTGCCGGGGCTGAAGAGCGCGACGACGGTCTCATCTTCGATCAGCACATCCGCCTGCGCGGTGCCTGTGGCGTTGATGACGGTTCCATTGATGATCAGAGTCTTCATCGGTCTGTCTCCTACCGGGTTCGTGGGGTCAGGTCAGGGAGCGACGATGGCGCCGTAGCCGTCAGGGCGGCGGTCGCGGTAGAACTGCCAGCTGTCGCGGGCCTGGTAGATGAGGTCCATGTCAAGGTCACGGACCAGCAGCTGCTCGGTCTCGGATGAGCCGACCTCGCCCACATAGTTGCCGCGGGGGTCGACCACGTAGCTGGTGCCGTAGAAGTCCACGGCGAGTTCGCCGTACTCGTTGTCCTCTTTGCCGACTCGATTCGGCACCACCACGAAGTAGCCGTTGGCTGCTGCAGCGGTGGGCTGCTCGATCTCCCAGAGCCGGTTGGACAGGCCAGGTTTGGAGGCGTTGGGATTGAAGACGATCTCTGCGCCGGCCAATCCCAGCATCCGCCAGCCCTCGGGGAAATGCCGGTCGTAACAGATGGTCACACCGATGGTGCCGATGGAAGTTTTGAAGACCGGCCAACCGAGGTTGCCGGGTCGGAAGTAGAACTTCTCATAGAACTTGTCCACATGCGGGATATGCATCTTCCGATAGCTGCCGACCGTGGAGCCGTCGGAATCGACCACCACGGCAGTGTTGTAATAGACCCCGGGCATCTCTTCTTCATAGATGGGCAGGATCATCACCATCCGGAGCTCCTTGGCCAGGGCGGCGAACCGCTGGACGATGGGACCGTCGGCGGGTTCGGCGAAGCGGTAGTACTTAGACTCCTCGGTGATGCCGAAGTACGGACCGTAGAAGAGTTCCTGGAAGCAGATGGCCTGCGCCCCCTGGGCCGCGGCGTCGCGGGCGAACCCCTCGTGCTTGTCCAACATGGACTCTTTGTCGCCGGTCCATGTGGTCTGACTCAGCGCAACTCGAACGTCGACCATCAGGTCCCCCTCTTCCGTCCGCTTCTATTACCTAGGACATGCCCGCGGGCGAGTCTTGAACCTATGTGAGGTGTGTAAGGGCGAGAACACGCAGCTGTTACAGCTGCGTAAACAAAAACTCCCGTTCTGCGGTGCGGTCAGGTATACGATGAGCCGTTCAGGACAAGCGACCATTCGACCTCGGGAATTGGGGAGATGAACACGGTGTCAGTGCGGGCGGTGTCAGTGCGGGATGCGCATCCGGTGTCCTGGACTCTCATCGTCCCCGTCCGCCATCCCGGAACGGGCAAGACCCGGCTGCGGCTCGGCCGGCAGCACAGTCTGGCAGCCGCCATAGCCCGGGACACACTGAGCGCTGTCACCTCGTGTGCGCGGGTGCGGCGGGTGGTGCTGGTGACCGACGACGCCGCCTGGACCCCTTTGGTCACCGCCGGACTGACGGTAGAGATCGCCGTTCAGCAGCAGGCTGGCTTGGACGCTGCAATAGCGGAGGGACTCCGGTGTGCTGGCAGCGGACCGACAGCGGTGCTGCTGGGTGATCTTCCCGCGGTGCGCGCAGAACACCTCGACAGCGCCCTGGGTGAAGCAGCTTCAGTGCCGAGGGGTTTCGTGCCCGATCACTGGGGAACCGGCACCACGCTGATCACCGCACTGGTAGCGGCTGAGCATCGGCCCCAATTCGGTCCGGGATCAGCGGCCCGGCACTCGGCGGCGGGCTACCGTGAGCTGGCAGCTGCCCCGGCACTGCGGGCAGATGTGGACACCGCCGAGGACTTGGACGCGGCCAGCGCGCTGGGACTGGGCGAGGCGACGTCGCTGGCCGTCTCCGGTATCTCTGCCGAGAGAGCACTCCGATGACGAAGATTCCGGTGAGCATCAGTCCCGCAGCTGCCAGACCGGCGGACGCTGCACCGCAGGTCGAACACTCCCGCACCGCCGAAATTCTGGCCCGGGTTGCTGCCGGCATCCCCCTGACTGTGGATGATGCTGCTGCTCTGCTGGCCGTCCGGGGCGAGCAGTTGGAGCAGCTGCTGAGCCTCGCCGCGCAGTCGCGCGACAGCGGCCACGGACGGCGAATCACCTATTCCCGCAAAGTTTTCATCCCACTGACCACGCTGTGCCGGGACCGCTGTCACTACTGCACGTTTGTCGACACTCCCGGTCAGCTTCGCGCCGACGGGCGAGCACCGTATCTCAGCCGCGAGGAGGTGGTGGAGATCGCCCGGCAGGGTGCGGCACTGGGATGCAAGGAGGCGCTTTTCACTCTCGGCGACCGTCCCGAGGAGCGCTGGAGTGCCGCCCGCGAATGGCTCAACACCCACGGTTATGCGTCCACGCTGGAGTATGTGGCGGCCATGGCGGCGGCCGTGCTGGAAGAGACCGGTCTGCTGCCGCATCTGAACCCTGGAGTGCTGAGCTGGACGGAGATGCAGCGGCTGCGTCCGCTGGCGCCCTCGATGGGCATGATGCTGGAGACCACCTCCCGGGCACTCTACGAACAGCCCGGCGGCGCCCACTACGGCTCACCCGATAAGGACCCAGCGCTGCGGCTGCAGGTGCTCGACGACGCCGGCCGGTCCCGAATCCCGTTCACCACCGGGATCCTGCTCGGCATCGGGGAGACGCTGCGCGACCGGGCGGAGTCGCTGTTCGCCATCCGGGACTCCCATGCCACATGGGGACATGTGCAGGAGACCATCGTGCAGAACTTCCGCGCCAAGCCGCGCACCGCGATGCAGAACGAACCAGACCTGACCACCGCCCAGTTCATTGCCGCAGTGGCTGTCGCCCGCCTGGTGATGGGCCCGGAGGCGCACATCCAGGCGCCTCCGAATCTGACCGACCCAGCGGAACTGAACCTGCTGATCCGTGCTGGGATTGACGACTGGGGCGGGGTCTCGCCGCTGACCCCCGACCATGTGAACCCGGAGCGGCCCTGGCCGCAGATCGAGGAGCTGGCCCGGCTGACTGCAGATTCCGGCTACGAGCTCACCGAGCGGCTCACCGCCCACCCAGAGTGGCTTGCCGAACCGGACTACTGGTTGGACTCGCGCATGCACCAGCCGGTGGCGGCACTGACCGGCGCCGGCGCCCCTGCGGTGCATCTGGACCCAGATCACGCGGTGCTGAACCGGGCTGAGTCCGAACCCGCGGCGCTGTCCGATGCTGACTATGCCGAGCTGCTGCGCTGCAACGGCACTGTTCTGGAAGAGCTCTGCAGGATTGCCGATGCTGTCCGGGCTGACAGTGTGGGGGATCGGCTGACCTATGCGGTGAACCGCAATGTGAACTCCGCCCTCTACGACCCGGCCGGCGAGCGCGGTGGGCTCACCGATGCGGACCTGCGCAGCATCGCTGCTGAGGCCGCAGCCGCCGGAGCGACTGAGCTCTGTATCCAGGGGTTGATACCTCCCGAGCTGCCAGGTGCGGCGTATTTCGACCTGGTGGATGCCCTGCGCTCCGGCGCCGCGCTGCACCTGCATGCCTACCGCCCCGCTGAGATCGCTGATGCCGCCGCGCGTGTAGGGGTACCGGCGGCGCAGATCCACGCACGTCTGATCGACCACGGGGTCGGCTCCGTTCCCGGAACGGCCGCCCGGATTCTCGACGATGCGATCCGCGACCAGCTCACTGCAGGCACGGACATCCCCGCCGCGCGGTGGCTGGAGCTGATCCGCAGCGCCCACCGCGCCGGCCTGCGCTCCACCGCGACCATGAACTACGGGCATATTGAGACGCCCGAGCACATCGTCGCTCACCTTCGGCAGCTGCGCTCCCTGCAGGAGGAGACCGGTGGGTTCACCGAATTCATCGCTATGCCGATCATCCCGCAGGACATCCCGGTGCCCGGAGTGACCCGGATGGCCGATGACCGCCTCAGCCGCGCTGTGCATGCGGTGTCCCGGCTGCTGCTCAGCGGAGCCATCAACCACGTTCAGGCCGCCTGGCCGAAGTTCGGCCTCGGTACCGCCCAGACCGTGCTGACCGGCGGGGCCGATGACCTCGGCGGTGTGCTGTTGGACGGCACCCGCCCCGAGGCAGACCCAGAGGCCGGGCGCAGCCTGACACTGGCCGATGTTCGCCGACTGGCCACCACGCTGGGCCGCACACCCGTGCAGCGAAGTACGGTCTACGAGCCCATCGGAGCAGCGGCATGAACCCCGGAGAGATCAGCGGCTCCGCAGCCAACGGGGTGACCGGCACCCACGTGCGCGTCGTCGTCGTCGGCGCCGGAATCGCCGGGATAGGAGCCGCACTGCGGCTGGCGGCCGAGGGTGAGCGCGACTTCCTGCTGCTTGAACGAAATGCCGATGTCGGCGGCACCTGGCTGGACAACGTCTACCCCGGGGTGGCCTGCGATGTCCCCTCCCACCTGTACAGCTTCTCCTTCGCGCCGAAGCCGGACTGGCCGCAGTACTTCGCAGACGGGGCTCAGATTCAGGACTACCTGCGCAGCTGCACCGCTGGGCCTGAATTCCGTGACCGGCTGTCGCTGGAGACTGACCTGCTCCACGCCCAGTGGGAGGAGGACCAGGCGCACTGGTCGCTGACCACCAGCCGGGGCGAGCTGACCGCGTCGTTCCTGGTGCTGGCCACCGGCCGGTTCTCCACCCCGCGTCTGCCGGCGATCCCCAACCTCGCCGAGTTCGACGGCCCGGTGGTGCATACGGCTCGGTGGCAGGATCTCGACGTCCCGGGTCAGCGGATCGGCGTGATCGGCACCGGTGCCTCCGCCGCACAGTTGGTCCCGGCACTGGCGCAGCGCAGCGCGGAGCTCACCGTCTTCCAGCGCAGTCCACCGTGGGTGGTGCCCAAGGGCAACCGGCCCTACTCCCCCACCGAGCAGGCGCTCTTCGTCGAAGACGATCAGGCACGGCGGCGCCACCGCAGCAGCATCGTCGCCGAGATGGACGCCGGGCTCGGCGCGCGATTCAGCGGCAGCTGCGCCCATGCCGACCTGAGGCGCCGGGTGCTGAAGCACCTGGAGTCCGAAGTGCCCGACCCTGCGTTGCGCGCCCAGCTGACCCCGGACTACGAGCCCGGATGCAAGCGTGTGCTGCTCTCCGACGACTGGTACCGGAGTCTGCAGCGTGAGAATGTGGTGCTGGAGCCCTCGGCCCTGGCTTCGGTCAGTGGTTCCACCGCGACGGCGGCCTCTGGGGCCTCCTATGCTGTGGACGCGCTGGTCTTCGCCACCGGGTTCCTGGCCTCCCGCCCGGCCATTGCCGCTGCGGTGACCGGCCGTGAACGCAGTCTGGCCGAGCATTGGTCAGCGGGAATGACCTCCTACGCCTCCACTGTGGTTACTGGGTTCCCGAACATGTTCATTCTGGGCGGGCCGCACTCTGCACTGGGCCACAACTCCGCGGTGGAGATCCTCGAGACACAGATCGAGCATCTGCTCAGCGCCCTGGCGCACCTGCCGACCGGCTCCGTGTGCGAGGTGGCCGCCGAGGCGGAAGAGCACTATTCGGCAGCTGTCCACGCCCGTGCTGAGCAGACCGTGTGGACCGGCTGCAGCAACTGGTACCGCGACCAGCAGACCGGCCGGGTGACCCTGCTCTGGCCGGACACCGCAGAGTCCTACCGCCGGCAGCACAGCCGGTTCGCCCCTGATATGTACCGGATCCGCACACCGGCACCTGGACCGGCTGACCGCACCCCTGCCACGGTGGACGCATGAAGGTCACGCTCATCAGCGGCGGGGTGGGTGGGGCGAAGTTCGCCCTCGGCCTGCGCCAGGCGCTGCAGGACCAGGACGCCTCGCTCAGCATCATCGTCAACACCGGCGACGACATGTGGCTCACCGGAGTGCGCGTCTGCCCGGACCTGGACTCCATGATGTACGCCCTGGCTGGGCTCAACGACGCCGAGCGCGGCTGGGGCCGGGCCGGCGAATCCGAGCGGGTCAGTGCCGAACTGAAGGCCTACGGCATCGGTTGGCCATGGTTCACCCTCGGCGACCTTGACCTCGGCACCCACCTGGCACGCACGACCCTGCTGCGCGAGGGGCTGGCGCTGTCGGAGGCGACCGCGCAGCTCTGCGCCCGGTGGGAGTTGGGGGCCCAGCTGATCCCTGCCACCGATGATGAGGTGGAGACCTGGGTGGAGACTACAGCCGGCAACGGCACTGCCACCATGCACTTTGAGGAGTGGTGGGTGCGCACTCGCGCCACGGCCCCGGTGCGCAGGTTCCTCCAGCGCGGGGCGGAGTCGGCGAGTCCAGCCGCAGGTGTGGTGGAGGCTGTTGCGGAGGCTGACGTCGTCGTGCTGGCGCCGTCGAACCCGGTGGTCTCACTGGGTACTGTTCTCGGTTTTCCCGGTGCGGGCGGGAGGGCGGGTGTGCCCGGCATTGCGGGGATCAGGCAGGCCGTTCAGCGGACTGCGGCGCCGGTTGTCGGAGTCTCCCCCATTATTGGCGGCTCACCGGTGCGCGGGATGGCCGCCCAGTGTTTGGAGGCACTCGGTCAGCCCTGCTCGGCGGAGGCTGTGGGCCTAATCTACGGTTCCCGCGGGCAGGGAGGCCTACTGGATTCCTGGCTGGTGGACACCGAAGACTCCGGCGCACTTCCAGCTTTGGAGGCCTCCGGCATCGCTGCCGAAGCGGTGCCCCTCTGGATGCACAACGGGGACGCTTCGCGACGGCTGGCGCTCGATGCGCTCAGCGCAGCTCAGCGTGCGGCGGGGCACTGACAAGACCCAGCGAGGTTCTCGGCGACTGTCCTGCTCAGGGGTTGAGCGGTTCACTGGAGTGGAGTGGTTCGCCATCTTGGGCGCGGCGGAACCCTTCAGCGATGGCCTCGTCAGTCCCGAGGCGGAACATGTCCTGATCCCCGGTGCGCACAAGTGCGCGTGCACCCGGGGCCTCGGGGTCAAGAAGGTGGTCCAGACCGCGCACTACGGCCACCGGCAGGCCGCTGGATTTGCCCTTGACCAGATCCGCCATGGCGCAGATCTCATCCGCCACAGCAGACTCGGTAACGGCCAGCGCCCGGCCTGCTGAGTCGCTTCCGCCCCGGTGGTCGTGCAGCGGCCGGACCCCTGAGCTGCCGATAGCGGCGTCGGTCTGCCCGACACGCCACGCCCGGCCGAGCGTATCGGAGATCAGCACCCCAACCTCAACCCCCAGCCGCTGGCGGATGCCTGAGCGCATCGCGGCTGCCGAAGCATCCGGGTCCTGCGGAAGCAGCAGAACGGTGCCGGGGGCGGTGTTCGACGCGTCAACCCCCGCTGCGGCGCAGACGATACCCAACCGGTTCTCCACAATGCGGGTCAGTCCTTCTCCGTCGGCTCGCGGCCTGGAGGCCACCGCCCGGAGAGTCTCTGCGGTGATGGCCGCCTCACGGTTCTCCGCCTGAACGATCCGGCCCTCAGCCTTGGAGACGATCTTGGAGGTGACGACGAGGATATCGCCGTGGTGAAGCTCAGCTTCTCCCACAGCGGTACAGATGAGAGCAGTGAGGTCATCGCCGGGCTGGACTTGGGGAATCTTAGGCACCGCCCATACCGTGACCGGACCTGCCGCCCGGTGATCACGACCCTGAGCACCGGCAATAGTCACGCAGAATACTGTACTCCCGGCGGTGTAACGCTGGGGTGAACGTGGGGACCGCATCAAGTGCCGGTGTGGTGCTGGCTGGTCAACGGCTCAGCTGGGCAGGGTGGCTCACGGTGCAGCGGCGTCGCCGGGCGCGGTGAGCTCTTCGAGCAGCAACGCCGTGTAGAGCAGCAGCAGCGACTCACCCTGGAACGGCCTCCCGGTGAGACGTTCGATTCGACTGATGCGCGTATAGAGGGTGGGTCGAGACAGTCCCAGCTCACGCGCCAGTTCGGCTTTGTTTCCTCCGGTCCGGACGCTGGCTCGGACAATTTCGCGCAGCTGTTCTCCGTCCTCACCGGCGAAAACGGGCAGGTGGCGGCGAGCGAACCATTCCGCCTCCGGCTGCCCGGCGATGTGAACCAACAGGCCAGACAGTCCCAGGTCTGCCGCGGCCCACCACTGCCTGGTGGCGGATTCCGCCGGATTCTGTTCTCGGCGGGGGCGCCGTGCGCTGACCCGCAGCGCAGCTCGTGCAATTCCTGCGGCATCAGCCAGTGCCCCAGGAGCCTCGGCGAGTGTGACAAATTGTTCGGCAACGCCGACCAGGTACCGCGGAACCAGACCGTAGGTCCGGCGACGATCGGCGTCGGTGCGCAGCGCAGCGCAGAAGGTGTCTACCGCCCGGCGCCCGGCCTCGGCGAAAGCTCCTGCAGGTTCATCAACGGCGAGCATGACGCAGATTTCGGCCTCCTGGCCGGCTGCCACCAAAGCGGGCCGGCGGATGTGCGCGGCGGCCTGGCGAGCACCCAGAGCCAGCTGAGCCACCCGGTACGAGGTAGTCTCCTTCGGCTCACCTTTGAGAAGAACCACCAGCGGGACGTAGCGAGCTGACCGGGGCATACCGAGGGCAGCTACTCGGTCTTCCATATCCTGGGCGGGCAACCCGCCAGGTGCGGCCAGATCGTCGATGAGATTCGTCGCGGCACTGACCATCGGGTCCCATATGGGGGTTCCATCACGCTCAGCGCCGTCGGCCTCCAGCTCTCGTGCCACAAGCTCCCAATGCAGCGCCTCGGTGATCTGCTGGAATCGGACCACGCGGGAGAAGTGCAGCAGCGGCGTCAGCTCTGCCGCAGCAGGCTGGGCGTCTCTGCTGCGCGCCGCCGCCTCAAGCGCCTCCAACAACCTGGGGCGGTCCGGCAGCACTTCAACTGCCAGCGCGGCCGCGCCGACGGCGTCCAAGTCCGCCAAATACTGCTCCAGCGCGTCCTCCAGGTCCGGGCGATCCTCAGCCAGTCGAGGAAGCGTGGAGAGAATGAGCTCGCGCCCCTCCAACATATGGCCAGGACGATCCTGCCCGATGACATGCGCCCACCGAACCGAACGGTTCTCATCAGCGACGCCGCTGAGCAGACGCGGCTGCCCCAACGCCACCGGGTCCAATTCGAGCACTTCGACGAGCGTGAGGGTCCCGCCGCGTGCGTCCATAACATCAAGCTTAATGCCGCCGGCCATATGCCAGCATCCGCACCGCTTTACAGAGTGTCAGGATCATTGCGCCCGATTCTGACACTCTGCCCCTCCCCCAGGGCAGGACATGCCGCCACAATGGAGGTATGACTGAATCTTCTTCTGCAACCCGGACGCTATCAACCGCAGCCACTGGACACTGGATCGGCGGAGAGACGGTCACCCCGGCCGCAGAGCCGAGCATCGCGGTGGACTCACCCACCACCGGTGAACTCATCACTGAGATCCCGCTGGCCTCGCAGGAAACGGTCGACCACGCGGTCGCCACTGCCAAGGAAGCTTTCTCCTCCTGGGGAAGCATCTCACTGTCGAAGCGGACGCAGATCATTTTCCGCTACCGTGAGCTGCTCAACGCCCGGAAGGGTGAGCTGGCCCAGATCATCTCCCGCGAACACGGCAAGGTGTTCTCCGATGCGCTCGGCGAAGTCCAGCGCGGCCTGGAAGTTGTGGAATTCGCCTGCGGCATCCCGCATCTGCTGAAGGGCTCCCAGTCCGTCAACGCCTCCACTGATGTGGACGTGCACTCCGCACGCCACCCCTTGGGCCCGGTAGCCATCATCACCCCCTTCAATTTTCCCGCCATGGTGCCGATGTGGTTCACCCCGCTTGCTGTGGCCACCGGAAACACCGTAGTGATCAAGCCCAGTGAGAAGGACCCCAGTGCGGTCAACTGGCAGGCCGAACTCTGGAAAGAGGCCGGACTTCCTGACGGTGTGGTCAACGTCCTGCACGGTGACAAAGGCGCCGTGGACGGCCTGCTGAACCATCCAGATATCGAAGCGGTCTCTTTTGTCGGCTCGACCCCGGTCGCGCAGTACGTCTACGAGACGGGAACCGCAGCCGGCAAGCGTGTGCAGGCACTCGGTGGGGCGAAGAACCACATGATGGTCCTTCCCGATGCCAACCTGGACCGGGCTGCAGACAGCGCGGTCTCCGCAGGCTACGGCTCCGCCGGAGAGCGATGCATGGCGATCTCCGTTGTGGTCGCCGTCGGGGACATTGCCGATGAGCTCGTAGCGAAGATCGCCGAGCGTACGCGCGGTCTGCGCCTGGACGGCGACAACCCGGATCTTGGACCGCTGATCAACCGGGCGCACCGGGACAAGGTGCGCAGCTACGTCGACGGGGCTGAGTCCGAAGGCGCATCCCTGGTGGTCGATGGTCGCAGTTGGGCGGAGTCAGACAAGGCTGAAGCCGCGTATCTTGGTCCGACCCTGCTGGATCACGTCGGCCCGCAGATGAAGTCCTACCAGGATGAGATCTTCGGCCCCGTGCTCTCGGTGGTGCGTGCAGAGACTTACCATGAAGCCCTCGAGCTCATTAACTCGAACCCCTATGGCAACGGCACCGCTATCTTCACCCGTGACGGCGCCGCCGCTCGCCGCTTCGAAATGGAAGTCACCGTGGGCATGATCGGCGTCAATGTGCCGATCCCGGTTCCCATGGCGTACTACTCCTTCGGCGGCTGGAAGAACTCGCTGTTCGGCGACAGCCACGCCCACGGCGCCGAAGGTGTGAACTTCTACACCCGGGGCAAGGTCGTGACTGCTCGGTGGGGTGACCCGTCCGAGGACGGAATGCAACTCGGCTTCCCGCAGAACGACTGATCGGCACCAGAGGAGATCACCATGAACAGCAACACGTCCACCCTGGCTTCGGCCGACGCCGACCGCATCAGCCCGGCCGATATCCAGGCGGGTCACACCGCCTATGAATTGGACCGCAAGCACGTCTTCCACTCCTGGTCTGCCCAGGAACAACTGCAGCCGATGAATGTCATTGACGCTGAAGGTTCCTGGATATGGGACGGCGAGGGTCGGCGACTGCTGGACTTCACCTCGCAACTGATTTTCACCAATGCAGGCCATAAGCACCCGAAGATCATTGAGGCCATCAAGCAGCAGGCAGAGAAGCTGTGCACCGTCGCCCCGCAGCACGTCAATGACGCTCGTTCCGAGGCTGCCCGGCTGATCACTGAACTGCTACCTGAGGATATCAACCACGTCTTCTTCACCAACGGTGGGGCCGACGCCAATGAGCACGCTGTCCGCATGGCCCGGCTGCACACCGGGCGTCGCAAGGTGCTTTCGGCCTACCGCTCCTATCACGGCGGCACTCATCTGGCGGTGAATCTCACCGGTGACCCCCGCAGGGTTCCCAATGACGACGACGCCGGGGTCGTCCGCTTCCTGCCCCCCTTCACCTACCGGTCACATTTCCGGCCTGACTCCGCAGCCCAGTGGACTCCGGAGCAGGAGACTGAACGTGCTCTCGCCCACCTCAGGGACACCCTGGTGTTGGAGGGGCCGTCCCAGGTGGCTGCCCTGATCCTGGAAGCCATCCCCGGCACTGCGGGGATATACCTTCCCCCGGCTGGCTACATGGAGGGCGCACGCGCGCTCTGTGATGAGTTCGGTGTGGTGATGATTCTTGACGAAGTGATGGCGGGCTTCGGTCGTTCAGGAAAGTGGTTCGCTCACGAACACTTCGCGATCGAGCCGGATATTGTGACCTTCGCCAAAGGCGTCAACTCCGGGTACGTGCCCATGGGGGGTGTCGCCATGGATGACGCCATCTACGCCAGCTTCGCCCAGCGGATGTATCCCGGAGGGCTGACCTACTCGGGACACCCCCTGGCCATGGCCGCCGCGGTGGCTGCGATCAACGCCATGCGGGACGAGGCAATGGTGGAAAATGCTGCTCGACTCGGTGCGGAGGTTATCGGTCCGCGGCTGGAGGACATGAAGAACAACCACCCTGCGGTGGGCGATGTCCGCGGAACCGGCGCGTTCTGGGCCATCGAACTGGTCCGGGACAAGGCAACCCGGGAGCCGCTGGCCCCCTATGGACAGACTCCCGCGGTCATGGCTGATCTGGTGGCAGCGTGCAAAGCCAAGGGTGTGGTGCCATTTATCAACATGAACCGGATCCACATTTGTCCACCGCTGAATACTGCCGACGATGATGTCCGCTTCGGCCTCGATGTCATTGACGAGGTCCTAGCTCTGGCCGATGAGGTCATCTCCGTCCAGCAGTGACCGCACCGAGCCGCTTGTCGCTCAGCCGACAAGCGGCTCGAGGGTGGCGCGCTCGGCTTCGGTGAGACTGTCGCGGTAGAACCGATAGATGTTCTCCGTCGCAGTGCGCCGAGCACCTGCCGCATCACCATCGCGAATCCGCTCAGCTAGTCCGGCAGCGTCTTGGGCGGACTGCCCGAGGCGGCCTCGGCGAGCCAGCCCATGAGTCTCGTCGTCGAGGCGCTGGCGTGCGATTTCGGTGAGCGCGCCGTCGACCGCCTGGCCGGTCGCCTGGAGGAGCTGATTACTGCTGGCCAAACGAATCGCATGATGGAATGCGGAGAGCACCCGGCCGAATTCTTCGACAGCATCTGCTGAGTCACTGGCCGCTAATTCGGCGAGGTCTGCGGCTCGGGACTCAATCTCGTCTTTGGTCTCGTCGCTGCAGAGTGCGGCGGCCAGCAGAGCTGATTGGCCCTCCAGGAGCAGTCTGAACTGAATGAGCTCCGCCCGACTGGTGCCTTCCTGGTGGGCCATCCGGGCAAGTGGGCGCTGCAGGGTCTTAGGTGAAAAGGGGATCACTTCTGATCCGCGTGGATCGCCGGCATGCGGCTCAACGACACCCGTGGCGTGCAGTACGCGCATGGCTTCGCGCACCGTGGAGCGGGAGACGGAGAAGGTCTCCATCAGTCGGCGCTCACCCGGCAGGCGGTCACCGGCGGAGAGCTCCCCATCGCGGATTCTGGCTTCGATCTGCTCCACAATCAGCTCATATGAGTTGACCTTCTTGATGGGTTCGAAGTTCATCACGCGACATTATCCTTCATGCGCGGAATAGCCGCAGCCAGTTCTGCGGTGTACGGGTGCTTCGGTGTGTCAAAGACGGCGTCTGCGGGTCCGCATTCGACGATGCGCCCAGCATTCATCACAGCGACGATGTCACAGCTGTGCCGCACAACCTTCAGATCGTGGGAGACGAAGACCATGGTGAGGTCATACTCATCGACCAGGTCATCGAGAAGATTGAGCACCTGCGCCCGGACGGAGACGTCCAAGGCGGAGACGGCCTCGTCCGCGATGAGGATCTTGGGTCGCGTGACCAGGGCGCGCGCAATCGCGATGCGCTGCCGTTGGCCGCCGGAGAATTCATGCGGATACTTCTCCGCCGCACCCTGCGGAAGCCCCACCTGTTCGAGCAGTTCCTTCGCACGCCGGAGCCGTTCGGCCCTTCCAGCGTTCCAGAGCGGCTCGGTGATGATGTCCACCACTGTCATTCGTGGGTCAAGGGACCCCATGGGGTCTTGGAAGACGATCTGCATGCTCTGCCGCAGCCAGCGGAGTCTGCGTTCGCGTTGGCCTGAGATTGCTTGATCGTTGACGCGCACTGAGCCGCTGCTCGGCTCATCAAGGGCGGTGAGCAGGCGCAGGAGGGTGGATTTTCCGCAGCCAGACTCCCCGACTATCCCGAACCGCTGACCCGCCGCGACGTCGAAGCTGACTCCGCGCAGCGCCTCGACCACTCGGCCGCGGCCGAGAAACCCTGCTTTGCCGTAGCTGCGCGTGAGGTCGCGGACTTCCAGCACCGGTGACTCTGCCTGGTTGAACACCGGGGCGCTGCCGTCCTCAGCAATCGCGAGGTGCGCAGCAGCAGCAGGTGAGCCCGCTTCCGCGGAGCTGCTGATGGACAGCCGGTCCTCTGCAGGTCTGTGTTGATTCTGCGCTGCGGCATCAACAGTGTCGGGCGTCAGCAGCCGCCCGGAACTGTGATCAGTCCGCAGAGCTGAAGCGGCAAGCAGAGCGCGGGTATACGGATGTTCAGGTCGGGTAAAGACCTGGTCGATCGGACCGGTCTCGATGATGCGGCCGTGGCGCATAATGATCACCCGGTCACACACCTCAGACACCACGCCGAGGTCATGGGTGATGAACAGCAGTGAGGATCCGGCACGCTCAACCTGCTCCGCCATGAGAGTCAGCACCTGTTTTTGGACGGTGACATCGAGAGCGGTGGTGGGCTCATCAGCCAGCAGCAGCTCCGGACCGTTCGCCATGGCCATGGCGAGCATGACTCGCTGGCGCTGACCGCCGGACATCTGGTGCGGGTAAACCCTCGCGGCGCGGGCCGGCTCCGGGATGCGCACCGAATCCAAGAGGTCGAGGACTCTGTCCTCAACGGTGGCGTTGGGTTGGTCTGCAGGAAGGCTTGCGGACTGAGCCCGCCGGTGAAGCTTGATGACCTCGGCGACCTGATCTCCGACCCGCATCAGCGGGTTGAGCGCGGTCATCGGCTCCTGGAAGACCATGGACATCCTGTTGCCGCGCACCGAGGAGAACGCATTCTCGTCGGCGTTGAGCAGATCCAGGTCATCCGAAGCGGTCTCTGGGCTGCTGGTGTCACCGTGCAGGGTGAGGCTGCCTGTGGCGCTGAGCCCGTCGCCCAGCAGACCCATCAGGGACAGGCAGGTGAGTGATTTCCCCGAACCGGATTCGCCGATCAGACCCACTCGCTCTCCCCGGTCGATAGCGAAGTCGATGCCGTGGACTATGCGTCCGGAACCGGCGCTGATGTCGAGATTCTCTGCTGTGAGCAGGCGGCTCATCTGGTCCTCTCCATGCGTGGATCGAATCTGTCGCGTAGCCCGTCGCCGAGCAGGTTGAAGCCCAGCACCGTGATCGCTACTGCCATGCCGGGCCACAGCACTGTCAGTGGGGCGATGTTCAGGACGGACTGCGCGTCTTGGAGCATCCGGCCCCAGGACGGGGTGGGAGGTGGTGTGCCCAGTCCCAGGAAACTCAGGGCAGCCTCGGCCAGAACCGCGATCGCAAAACCGACCGTGGCCTGCACGATGATGATGCCCCGGATGTTCGGCAGGACATGCCGCAGCGCCAGGTAGATGGAGCCTCGCCCGGCAGCTCTGGCGGCGAGCGCATAGTCACGGCTGAGCACCTGAAGGGTCCCGGAGCGCACTACGCGCGCAACACCTGGTGCCAGTCCCAAGCCAAGGGCGATGACTGCGGTGCCGGTGGAGACGCCGAAGACTGCGGCAAGAATAATCGCCAGCAGCAGGGCTGGGAATGCCTGCGCAATGTCATTTCCGCGCATCATCCACAGTCCGGCCCCGCGCTCTGTCAGGGCGGCGGCTATCCCGTACGGCACCCCGATGAGGAAACCAACGCATACCGTGCCCAGGCCCACCAGCAGCGGCACCCTGGAACCGGCGAGCACCATCGAGGCGATGTCCCGGCCGAGCCCGTCGGTGCCGAGCCAGTGTTCGGCGCTGGGCCCCTCCAATCGGTTGGTTGCACCGGTGGCGGTGGGGTCCTGCGGGGTCCACACCAGTGAGACCAGGGCCATCAGGACCACCAGTCCGACAAGAGTGCCGCCGGCGATGATCAGGCCGGTTCCAGCCCTCCGGCGCCGCGGGGGACGCTGTGCGGGTTGTGGTGTTTCGCCGGTTGTGGAAGATGCAGTCTCTGGGGTGCTCATGTGGCGCTCCTAAGTCGCGGGTCGATCACCGGGCGCAGCAGATCGACCAGCAGGTTGACCAGCAGCACGAGAACGACGACGCACATCACGATCGACTGCACCATGATGAGATCGCGGTTGCCGACTGCGCGGACCAGGTTGGAGCCGAGTCCCGGGACCACGAAGACGGTCTCGATGACGACGGCGCCGATGATCAGGTTCGCGAATTCGATGCTGGTGACGGTGATCAGCGGGACCATGGCATTGCGCAGGCCGTGGCGCAGCAGTGCTGTGCCGGGTTTCATCCCTTTGGCTCGGGCGGTGCGCATGAAGTCTTCACGCATCACCTCCAGCACCGCGGCCCGGGTGTAGCGGGCCAGGATTGCGCCGTTGACCAGACCCAGTGCCAGCGCGGGCAGTGCGATGTGTCGCAGGAAGTCAGCTCCGGCGGCAGGTGGTGCCCAGCCTCCGGATGGAAACCAGCTCAGCGTGACGGCGAAGACCCCGATGAGCAGGAGTCCGGCGAGGAAGTTGGGCACCGATATGCCGAGCTGGCTGACCGCTGAGAACAGCGTGCCATCCGGCTTGTTCTGCCGGACCGCGGCGAGCAGACCCAGCGGAAGGGCAATCACCAGGGCGACGAGGATTCCGCCCGCGACGAGGAGCAGCGACACCTGCAGCGCGTCCAGCACCTGGGGGGCTACAGGTGCCCGAGAAGCATAGGAGATTCCCATGTCCCCGGTGAAGAAACCTGTAACCCACTCCATGTACTGAACGGGCAGGGGCCGGTCCACACCCAACTGTTCACGCAGGGCCTGCACCTGATCTTCTGTGGCGTCGAGGCCGAGCTGAGCTCTGGCCGGATCTCCCGGCAGCACACTCAGCAGGAAGAACACCACAAGGGATGCCACCCACACCGTCAGGAGGAACACTCCCAGACGCCGCACTATCATCAGTGCCATGCCCTATGCCTTTCTCGGCTCTGTTGTCGCGGCTGCACGATCATTCGGTGACTGTCACTCCGGAGAAGTCGAAGCCGGCTCCAAGGTCATTCTGCGGAAGGCCGTCGACGCCGGTTCTGGAGATGACGATGTTCGGCGGGTTGTAGAGCCAGATGCCGGGGACGTCCTCGACGATCTGCTCTGTGGCAGCGAGCATGGCGGCGCTGTGTTCGTCGTCGTCAGTGGCTGACTCGGCGTCGTCGAAGTGCTCTCTGACCTCTTCGGAGTCGTAGCCCCAGTAGTGATCCGGGTTGCCGTAGTTGACCATGTTTCGGTTCTCCACGTGGTTGACCACGGTCAGATCGAAGTTGCGATCTGTCATGCTCTCCTCGATCCACACAGCGGGGAACTCTTGGCTTTCGATCGTGACCTCAACTCCGATATCGGAGAGGTTATCCTGAATCACCTGAGCTGCGGCTTCCGCATACGGGCGGTTCGGGATGGTGAACGTCAGGGACAGATCGTCGTATCCCGCATCCTCCAGGGCCTGTTCAGCAGCCTCCGGGTCGTAGGCGTAGGTTCCGGAGAAGTCCTCGTAGTAGGGATCGGTCGGAACTGATGGGGCGCCGAGTTCGGTGCCGTAGCCGCTGGTGGATGCTGCCAGAACGGATTCCTTGTCGATGGCCATGGAAATGGCTTGGCGCACCTCGACCTCGGAGAGGCCCTCGCTGTCGCTGTTGAGGGTCACCACTACCACGCCTTGGCTGTCGCCCAGCTGCACGGTGAATTCATCGTCTTCGAAGGAGTCCACCTGGTCGTAGGCCTCAGCCCGGACCAAGGCGTCGACTCCGCCGGTCCGCAGTGCGTTGGCTGCGGAGTTCGCGTCGTCGTAGTAGAGCAGTGAGAGTTCGGCCACGTCGGGCTGCTCACCCCAGTAGTCCGCATTGCGGCTGAAGCTCATCTCGACGGCGTTCTCATAGGACTCGAAGACGAACGGGCCTGTGCCGTTGGCCTCAGTTGCCAGGTCATCGACGCTGTCTGGATCGAACATCGCGCCCTCGGGGCCGGTAAGCCAGAACAGCACGTCGTAGTCGGGCTCGGAGAGATGCAGTGTCACGGTGTGCTCGTCCACGACTTCGACGCTCTCCAGGGCCTCGAGGTTTTCTGGAGCGTTCGCGGTCCACTCATCCAGCCGCTCCAGTGAGAACTCGACGTTCTCGGCGGTGAACTCCGAGCCGTCATGGAAGGTCACGCCTTCCTGGAGGTCGAATGTGTACTCCAGTCCGTCTTCGCTGATGTCCCAGCTTTCGGCGAGCAGCGGTTCGATCGTTCCGTCGTCACCCAGGCGCACCAGACCCTCATAGGTGTTGTAGAGCAGGGCTTCAAAGATGGCTGCGCCGCCGGTGCTGGTGAAGTCCAGGTTGGCGGGCACAGCCGCGAAGCCCACAGCGAGGCTGGCGTCGGAATTTCCAGTCTCTTCCGTTCCGGCTTCTTCCGCGGGTGCAGTATCACCTGCCCCGCATGAGGCCAGGGTCAGGGTGCTGATTGCCAGCGCGGCAGTCAGGGCTTGCGGGCGAGTGATTCTCATTGTGTTGCCTTCCACTGTGATTTCGGAGTCAGCGATTTAGTGTGCCACCGGTGCGGTGATCTGCGGCCAGGGGCGGATGGCGTCGTCGGGACGCTCTGCTTCGAAAAAGTCAGCCGCGGCCAGCGCGGTGATGTCCTGATGGCGTCCGGCAGCGATCTGCAGTCCGATGGGGCTGCCGGACTGGGTGAAGCCGCCGTTGACGCTGGCGGCCGGCATACCCGAGAAGTTGTAGCCCACACAGAAGTGGATGTGGGACATCGGGTCATTGACGTCGTTCGACGGCATGGGCCACTCAGCGGGGAACGCGGCGTCGGGAGAGACCGGGGAGAGGATGATGTCAACGTCCTGGGTCGCGGTGAGCACCGCACGGGCCAGGCTGATCTGGGCATCGTGGGCTTCCAGGGCCTGCTCGGCGGTGATGGAGGCAGCCCCGCTGCACCATTCTTCGATGAACGGCAGCATCTTAGCCCGCTGTTCGGCATTCATGTTCTGGTACTTCCGGTAGTGTCCAGCTCGCCAGAATCTGTCGATGAGGTCCACGGTTCCCGGCCGCAGATAGGGCGGAATGTCCACAACTTCGGCCCCCGCGGCGGCGAAGACCTCCGCTGCCCGGACCACTACGGCCGCAACCTCAGGATTGACCGGAGCGCCGTCACCGACGTCCAGCACAACTCCGACACGCAGTTTCGCAATGTTGAGGTCAAGGTTGGACCAGTCGGTGTTGTCTTTCGGCAGCGACCAGGGATCAGCGGGGTGGTCGCCGGAGACCACAGCCATGGTGCGGGCAAGATCACGGACCCGGCGGCCCATGGGCCCGATGGTGCGCCCTGGATAGGGTGGATCCACAGGAATCCGAGCATAGGTGGGTTTGAATCCGGCGATTCCGCACCAGCTGGCCGGAAGCCGGACTGAGCCGCCGATGTCGGAGCCGATGTTCACTGGGGCGTAGCCGGCGGCCGAGGCCGCGCCGGCTCCGGCCGAGGACCCACCGGGACTCCACTCCGGGTTCCACGGATTCCTGGTGGTGGGGTGCAGCGAGGAAACCCCGGAGGACAACATGCCAAGCTCTGGCATCGTGGTCCGGCCGAGGAAGCACGCCCCGGAGCCCAAAATGCGCTCAGCCACCGGAGAGTTGTGCTCAGCCGGAGCCAGCACGGTCGTAGCAGAGCCCCAGGGCGTAGGGCGGCCGGCAATCTGCTGATTCTCTTTCAGAGTGACTGGGATCCCGTCGAGGGGGCTGAGCGGTTCGCCCTTGGCCCAGCGGGTCCTGGCGGCTTCAGCGGACACCAGAGCCGCGTCGTCGTATCTGTCGTACATCGCATGGATGACGGGTTCCGCTTCATCCATACGAGCCAGGCAAGCTGTTACTACGTCGACGGGGTCTACCTCACCTGCGGCATAGCCGGCGGCGAGTTGGGACGCATCGAGGTCAGGCAGATCGTGCACACAGACCCTTTCGGTTGAGAGAAACAATAGTGCTTGGTCCCTACCCTGGGCCCTTCGTGTTTCGAGTCTTTACTCGAAAGTTTACGATCGTGTTACTGGTCAGACCAGTAGTAGAAAGTGGCAGCGGCTGGCCTTAGGGTTCGGCACATACCCCGTGATCAAGCTAAGAAGGAACTATGACCCCTCATGCCAAGGGTGAGCCGCCTACTGGGCGCCCGCAGCCTCCCGTTCGCACCCTAGAAGACAAGGCGCACCTCGTCACGGGGTCTGGTTTTTGGCAGGCAGGGCTGCCGGACGGTCCACAGGTCATCCTGACCGACGGTCCCCATGGATTGCGCAAGCAGGGGGCAGAATCCGACCACCTGGGAGCGGCTCGCAGCGTGCCGGCCACCTGCTTCCCGCCGGCAGCAGCCCTGGGGTCGTCCTTCGACACCGCGTTGGCCGAGCGTGTGGGCCAGGCGCTGGGCACAGAAGCCGCAGCCCAGGACGTCGCAGTCCTGCTGGGACCAGGCATGAACATCAAGAGATCACCCCTGTGTGGTCGCAACTTCGAGTACTTCTCCGAAGATCCTCAGCACACCGCAGCTCTGGCCGGCGCCATGGTGCGCGGAATTCAGTCCACCGGCACGTCGGCTTGCCTGAAGCACTTCGCGGCCAATAATCAGGAATACGACCGCATGCGAGTCTCGGCGGAGGTCGATGAGAGAACCCTGCGCGAAATCTATCTGCGCGCTTTCGAAGACGTGGTGAGGTTCACCCAGCCGGAATGGGTGATGTCCTCCTACAACAAGATCAACGGTGTCTACGCCTCGGAGAATCATTGGCTGCTGACCGAGGTGCTCCGCGATGAGTGGGGTTTCGAGGGGCTTGTGGTTTCCGACTGGTACGCCGTGGCCGACCGGGTGGAGGCACTGAAGGCCGGATTGGACCTTGAGATGCCGACTACTGGTGACCGAAGCCCGGATCGGGTGATCGCTGCAGTGGCAAATGGGGAACTGGACGAGGAGATCCTCAACCGTTGTGCCGCCCGCCTGGAGAACTACCTCTCTTCGCGTCCGACCGGGCGTGGGTTCCAGTTCGGCGAACTCCAGCAGATTGAACATCATCAATTGGCCAAAGAGGCAGCGCTGAAATCTGTGGTGCTGCTGAAGAACGAAGATCACGCGCTCCCACTTGAGGCGTCCGCATCTGTCGCGGTGATCGGGGAGTTTGCTCGTTCACCCCGGTATCAGGGGGCCGGAAGCTCACGCGTCAACCCGACGGTGGTGGACCCTGCTTTGGCTCACATCGAGGAAATCTGCACTGGTCTGGTGTCTTTCGCCCCTGGTTTTACCACCTCGGCGGAGCCGGATGGCCCTGAGCTGCTGGCCGAGGCGGTGGAGACCGCCGCACAGGCCGATGCGGTCGTCGTCTTTCTGGGGCTTCCGGAGGCTGCGGAGTCGGAAGGCTATGACCGGGAGCACCTGAACCTGCCGGAGCGTCAGCTTCGCGTCTTGCAGGCGGTCCGGGAAGTGCACTCGCGAGTGGTTGTGGTGCTCTCTGCCGGCGGAGTGGTGACACTTCCCTTCTATGCCGACGTTGCGGCGATTCTGGACGGTGGGCTTCTGGGTCAGGCGGGAGGTTCTGCCACGGCAGACCTGCTCTTCGGCAAGCAGAGCCACTCCGGGCGGCTTACCGAGACGATCCCTCACCGGCTGGAGGATGTTCCCAGCTACCTGCACTTTCCAGGTGATCAGGGTCGAGTCTCCTACGGGGAGGGCCTCTATGTCGGCTACCGAGGGTTCGATGCACAGAAAACCGATGTCCTGCTGCCGTTCGGACACGGGCTCAGCTATACGAGCTTCGACTACACGTCTCTGGAGGTGGCGGAGACCGATACTGGCGTGGAAGTGAAGGTCCAGGTGACCAACACGGGCCCACGGCAGGGGCGCGAGGTGGTTCAGGTGTATGTGGGAAAGCCCGATTCTTCAGTTGCCCGTGCTCCTCAGGAGCTCAAAGGGTTCGCCTCGGTGGAGCTTGAACCCGGTGAGACCACAACTGCTGTTGTTGATGTGCGCCGCCAGGAGCTGGCCTATTGGAACATTGCAAGGCACGGTTGGGTCATCGAGAGCGGGACCTACGTGGTCAAGGTAGGAGCCTCGAGCCGGGATATTCGAGTCCAGAGGCAGCTGTGGATCGAGGGGGAGAACGCCATCGGCCCGCTGACCGGTGAGTCAACACTCGGTGATGCTCTTGCCCATCCGGCAGTGGGAGATGATGTGCACAATAACCTGATGGTTTCGGCCAATAATAAGCACTCCAGTTCGCTCTTCAGCGCCGAGGGGCTGATCCGCATGATGTCTTCGTTTCCACTCAACAGGCTGCCGCTCTTCCCCAAATCAGGCATGACCGACGACGACGTCGAGAGCATCATTGCCCGCACTCAGCCCTCCGGGACGCCGAACCCACAGCCGAAGACTCAGTAGTCACACGCTCGTACCATCACAAACCCCGCGCCACTCCTTTGCGGGGTATCCGGCTGGGGTGCTAGACATAAATCATGCGAGCTATCGGAGTCACCCAGTACGGAGGGCCTGAGGCCCTGCACGAGATTGACGTTCCGGCGGAGGAGCTTACCGCCGGGCATGTGCGGATTAAGGTCTCCCACGCTGCCGTGAATCCGACAGACACAGTGCTCCGTGCGGGAATGCGCAGCGGCACAGAACGCGCCTCCGGACCCGGAGACGTGCCAGGTATGGACATCGCAGGTATCGTCACAGAGCTCGGTGAGGGCGCTGATCTGGCTGTCGGAGATGCAGTGGTCGGCATCGTGCTGCCCTCGGGAACCCATGGGGGGGTTATAGGCAGAAATGTGTGTATGGCCCGGGCGTGTCAGGGGCTGCCGGCCCAGCCTTTCCTGG
>NZ_VAVZ01000020.1 GCF_005771525.1 Nesterenkonia salmonea
CCAGGAAAGGCTGGGCCGGCAGCCCCTGACACGCCCGGGCCATACACACATTTCTGCCTATAACCCGGGAATGCGGTTCATCAAGAAGACTGTGCTGTATGACGGATCGATTCCGATTTACCATCTCTACTACTCCAATGCCAATGGCGACCCCTCAGCTGTGGTGACCACCTTTCCGTGGGCGCAACAAAACATCTTTGGCAAACGCGGCACGAACCAAGCGCGTGAAGTGATGCTTTCAGTCCCGGCCAGCTCCATGGACTTCTGGGCCAAAAGGTTCAAGGAGTTTCGCGTCGACTAGCAGGAGTTTGAGCAGTTTGGGGAGCGCCGGATCGCCCTGAACCACCCCTCCGGAATTGAATATGTGCTCGTCGGTGCGCACGGGGACCCTCGAGTGGGCTACCCGGGCAATGGTGTTCCTCAGGACGCAGCTATTCACGGAATCCACGGCATGGGCATCCACCTCTACGACCAGGACCGGATGGTTGACTTCGTCAATGACGTGTTCTTCGCCGAGGGAGAGATCTCCGAAGAAGGCGATGTGGCGCGGTTCAAAGTTGGCTCAGATGATTACGGCAACTGGATCGAGCTGCGGGGCAACCGCAGCGATCAGCAGGGGTCGTGGCGCTTCGGGGCCGGCACTTACCACCACTTCGCCTGGAACTTCGACAACCTGGAGAACCAGGAGGAAGCTAAGTTCAGCATCGAAGGAGCGGGGTACACCGACATCTCCGAGCTGAAGGACCGTACCTACTTCAAGTCTCACTATGTCCGCACACCAGGAGGCGCACTCTTCGAACTTGCAGTGACCCATGAAGACGGCGGCTGGGACTGTGATGAGTCACCTGAAGAGCTCGGCCGCCAGTTCATGCTGCCTCCCCAGTTCGAACACGAGCGCGATCACATCATGGGCCAGCTCGAAGACATCACCGTGGAGGACTGAGCAACACCGTGACGTCCCATGCACACATTGATCCCGTAGACCACGGTCCAGCAAGATCTGACGCAAGGCTCGTGGTCTACGGGGTGCACGGAAGAACTCAGAGCCCCGAGTTCCTCAAAGAGCTTGCCGCACGTCTCGGCTTGGACTGGATCAGCTGGGTCCTTCCGGCTGCTGCTGATAATTCCTGGTATCCCGGGAAATTCATGGCAGACATGGATTCGAACCAGCCGCAACTGGGCCAAGCAATCGGTGTGGTGGAAAAGCAACTGGAGGGCCTCCTCCGGGAACGCGATGCCGGGGGCCCTCCAGTGGCCGTACTCGGCTTCTCCCAGGGTGCATGCTTGTTGGCCGAGTATCTACTGACTCGACAGCCCGCTGTGGATGGGGTGGTGCTTCACACTGGAGGGTTCCTGGGTCCGGACCGGCGGACTTTCGCTCAGCGACCTGGCAGTCCCATGGCAAACACGCAGGTGGAACTCTTCTGCGCCGACCAGGACCCCTGGGTTCCACTCCAACGTGCCAAAGAGACAGCGGAGGCCTTCGAAGCAGTTGTTGCCTCTACGAGTCTGACTGTCTACCACGACAGTGAACATCACATCAACGACCATGCCCTCGGCCGGATGCGCATGTACTTTAGAGGGCTGGTGGACAGAGCCTCAGTCTGAGGTGTTCTCAGCGAGCTCCTTTTCGTGCGCGCGGGCGTGATGTTCGAGCTTGACCGTCCAGACTTCGCCGGGTTCCATCAGCTTGTGCTTACCCTCCACATTGATGTCGATGGGTTCGGCGGAACCTTGTGAGAGATTCAGGGTGACATCGTCGTGATTGATGCGCACCAGGATCGGCTGGTTGCGGTAGCGCATTCGGAATGTCACCTCAGGAACGTCATCGGGCAGCAGCGGCCGCAGCCACAGCGCGTCCGCGCGGGTCTCCACGCCGCCGTAGCAGCGGATCACCATATCGACCGTCCCGGCCATGGCTCCGAGGTGAACACCTTCGCGAGTGGTGCCACCCTGAGTGTCAGATAGGTCTGCCTCCAGCGCTTCCCGGAAGAGGTTCCACGATCCCGCTCGGTCGAACCGAGCGGCCACCCATCCGTGCACCACTCTGGACAGGGTTGACCCGTGGGAGGACCTGGCCAGGTAGTACTCGATGGTCCGACCAAAGTCCGTCATGGTCAGCTCATACCCCATATGCCGCAGCGTGCCGATCAGCTCGTCCGCGCTGAAGAGATAGCACAGCATGAGCACATCGGCCTGTTTGGAGAGCTTGTACCGGTTCGTGGCGTCACCTTCTGCTTGAAGGATCAGATCCAGTCGGCCAATATTTCCGTACTTCGCCTTATAACCAGCCCAATCGAACTCCAACAGGTCCTCGTAGCCCTCAAATTGGCTGATGATCCCATCCTCATGGAACGGCACACGAAGCCGCTGCGAGATGTTCTCCCACTGGACCAGCTCATCTTCGAAGATATCCAGCCATTCGCTCAGCGGATCGTCGCGCGAGTCCAGCTCGCGCACCAGATGCGCGGTATGCCGCAGCATCCAGGAAGTCAGCACATTGGTGTAGGCATTGTTCTTCAGTCCTGAGCCGGGGGTGTCCGGGTACCCGTCGTGATACTCATCAGGGCCCATCACCCCGCTGATGTCGTATCGGTCGGCGTCGGCGTCGTACTCAGTCATGGAAACGAAGAAACGCGAAACCTCCACGAGGAGCTCAGCCCCATAGTCAGAGAGGAAAGTGTAATCCTGGGTCGCCTCAAAGTACTGCAGTACCGAATAGGCCACCGCGAGGGAAACATGCCGTTGCCGGTGAGAGTGATCCGGCATCCACATTTGGGACCGTGGGTTCCACAACTCTGTCGGAGTCTCCTCCCGGCCGTCAGACCCAGCCTGCCAAGGGAACATCGCACCCGCGTAACCGGCGGCCCGGGCGGCGGCGCGGGCCTCACCGAGGCGGCGGAACCGGTACATCAAGATCCCACGGGTCAGCTCCGGGCGGCGCAGCGTGAGCATGGGGTACATGAAGAGCTCATCCCAGAACAGGTGGCCGCGGTACCCCTCTCCGGACAGTCCCCTGGCAGGCAGTGAGGCATCCAGGTCCCGGCGAGCCCCGAAAGCAGTCTGCAGCATGTGGAAGGTATGGAGGTTCAGTGCAAGTTGCTGCCGGGAATGCCCGGTGCCGATCGACACCGCAAAACGATGCCACAGGGTGCCCCACATTTCCTCGTGGTACGTGAGCATCTCCCGGAAACATGTAGCGCGCTGGACGCGCTTGACCGCGTTGTGCCACACAGTGGATACCGCGTGGTCATGAGAGCTCGAGGCCGCCGCGATCTTCTCGATGATGACAGGTTCGCCCTCTACCAGGTTCAGCGAGATGTCATGGCCGGCCACCAGGTCCGACTCCATGACAGGCCTGCGCATCGGAGCAGTCTTAGTATTGACTGAAGTCCGCGTTGCCACCGCGATCTGCACCCGCGACTGGTTGGTCTCGGTCTCCAACAGAACGGTCTGGCCGTCCACCTCTCGAGAGTCCACCGGGTTCAGATGATTGCCCGCCAACTCACGGTCCGCCGCCACATTCCTATTGGCGACCCGTCCTTCGATCATGGAGCGAACATTGACGTTCCCGGACCAGTTTTCGGCCTCGATCTTGACTTCCATTGCCGCAAGGTGCACTCCCGCCAAGGTCTGGAACTGGCGGAAGGTGACTTTGGTGCGGCGTCCGTGCAGGTCCTGGTAGCGGGCAACGCGAGTGACAAGGCCGCGGCGCATATCCAGTTCTTGGCGGTAGTCCAGCAGCTCTGGAGACCCTGGGATCAGCGGGTTGCCTGCCTCCGGGGTGATCTGTACATAGGTCCAGTCGGGGATATTGACCATATGTTCGGTCTCCACCGTCTTGCCCATGATGTCTGTTTTGAGTCTGTTGAAGACTCCTGCGATGTAGTTTCCCGGGTAGTGGGTCGCATCAGCGCTCGTCCCCGGGTAGGAGGCACGGGTTCCCCAGTAGCCGTTGGCCATATGGCACAGAACTTCCCGAGTGGGCTCCTCGAGCGGGTCGAAGGAATCGTATGTGAGCACCCAGTTGGGGTCGTAGGGCCTGGTGGTACGGGTATGCAGACGGGCCACAGAGAGGTCGGAGACCACAATGTCGGCTCCTCCATCTTTGAGGCGCCGCGGGTCTCCGCCGCGGTTGAGCCCGACGACCATACCGAAGTTCCCCGCCCGGCCTGCCTGTACCCCAGAGACAGCGTCCTCCACCACAATCGCGTCCTCGGGCTCCACGCCGAGCTGTGCGGAGGCGTGGAGGAACATATGAGGATTCGGCTTGCCCGGCAGCTTCAGCTCCAGGGCGTCGGTGCCGTCCACAATCGTGTCGAAGATCTCCATCAGGTCTGCTCGTCGGAGAACCTCGCGGCCGTTGCGAGAGGACGTGACGAGTGCTGTCGGGATTCCGTCTTTGCGCAGACGATGAATCAGGTCAACAGTCGTGTCGAAGACATCGACGCCGTCCCGGTCCATCACTGCCTGGAAGAATCCTTGTTTGCGGGCGGCGAGTCCGTGGATGCTCAGGGTTTCGGCCGGATCATCCGGTGACCCCTCAGGAGCTTCGACACCACGGGCGCGCAGAAGGGTTCGCACACCCTCCTCGCGTGGGCGTCCGTCCACGTAGTTGAGGTAGTCCTCCTCAGTGAACTCGGGTTGCTTGGTGCCGGTGAGCTCAGTCAGTGAAGCGTCGAACAGCTCTTTCCACGCGGTGAAGTGCACCCCTGCGGTATCGGTGACGACGCCGTCCATGTCAAAGAGCACGGCGCGGAAGTGCCGCAGCGCGTGGCGCTTCGCTTCGGCACTGTGACGGAAGGGATTCTCGAACGGGTGCATTGCCACCTCAAGGTCATCGCTGGGTCGAGGACTGACACATCGTCGTGCACGCGAAACCATACTATGGTGGCTCCGCTTCACCACCATAGAGTGTCGCGGATTTCACCTGTGTGTCATCCTGCACCTTCAGGTGCATGAGATGTCGGCTAGAGCTGTTGTCCCTCCGCCATGGAGGACAACGCCTCGTGGCGGTCCACGAAAGGCAGCCCATGGGCGTCGCTGACTGATTGGTGCGTGACATGACCGCCCATCGTATTGAGGCCTCCGGCCAGGGAGGGGTTCGCCTCCATCGCGGCTGCTGCTCCCTGATCTGCCAGTGCGGTGACATAGGGCAGCGTGACATTGGTCAGAGCATAGGTGGAGGTGCTGGGAACGGCTCCAGGCATATTGCTGACGCAGTAGAAGACCGTGTCGTGAACAGTGAAGGTGGGATCGTTGTGCGTTGTGGGCCGGGAGTTCTCAAAGCAGCCCCCTTGGTCGACGGCGATATCCACCAGGACGCTACCGGGCCGCATTGAGCGCACCATAGCCTCGGTGACCAGCTTGGGGGCCTTTGCTCCTGGGATGAGAACGGAGCCGATCACCAGATCGGATTCGTGAACCGCGCGCTCCACCTCGAGTGCGTTGGAGGCGATGGTTTTCAGTCGGCCAGCGTATTGGGCGTCGAGCTGGCGGAGCCGGTCGACGTTGATGTCAAGAATGCTCACCTCCGCACCCATCCCCACAGCCATGGCGGCAGCGTTGGTTCCAGCGATGCCTGCCCCCAGAACTGTGACCTTGGCGGGTGGTACACCGGGCACACCCCCGAGCAGGACCCCCCGGCCCCCAGCGGGCGCAGTAAGGGCATGAGCACCAGCCTGCACCGACAACCGCCCCGCAACCTCGCTCATCGGGGCCAGCAGCGGTAGTCGGCGGTCAGCCGTCTGCACCGTTTCGTACGCAATAGCTGTGACGCCGGCATCCAAAAGCGCCTGGGTCAGCGCTGGTTCAGCAGCCAGATGAAGATAGGTGAAGAGCACCAGTCCTCTGCGGAAGCGGTGGTACTCAGACTCCACAGGCTCTTTGACCTTCAGGACGATGTCCGCCCGCGCCCACAGATCATCGGCGTCGTCGACAATGGTGGCACCAGCGGCGCGGTAGTCATCATTCGTGATCGCAGAGCCCCCACCTGCGTTGTCCTCCACCAAGACCTGGTGGCCGCGCTTGGTCAGCTCATGTACACCCGAGACGGTGATGGCCACGCGGTGCTCGAAGTTCTTAACTTCCCGCGGTACTGAGATGATCATACTTTCCCCTTCGAAGAAACAATTGCGAGTTGTCTCAATTATCGCGAAAATCCCCGAATCGTGCGATAGTTTCGAAGAATATTCGGCAATTCATCAAAAAATGACAGAAGGATAGAAACTATGCCTCCGAAACGACCCCGTGCATCGAAGGAACTGCACAGCAGTTATGAGCTGGATCACACTGACCGGCGCCTTCTTGAACTGCTGCGAGACGATGCGCGCATGACCAACCAGGCGCTCAGTGAGGCCCTAGGCGTAGCGCCCTCAACCTGCCTGGCCCGCATGAAGGCTCTGCAGCAGGCTGGTGTGATCCGACGATTCACCGTCGACGTCAACCCCAGAGCCCTTGGGCGGGGCATCGAAGCGCTGATCAGCGTCAGGCTGCGCCCAGGCGCCAGGCAGCAGATGGCAGCCTTCGGTGAAACCCTCAAGAAGGTCCCCGAAGTCACCCAATACTTCTTTGTAGGCGGGATGGATGACTTTCTCATCCACGTCACAGCCCGGGATACAGACCACATCAGGCAGTTCGTTCTGGAGCACCTGTCGGCAGATCCTGTGGTGGCGACAACCCAAACAAGCTTGGTCTTCGACCACGTCGCGGGTCCCGCTTCCCTATGAGCCCCTCCACCGCCAGTGCTACCGTCGACTCATGCCCCGCCGGTCAAGCATCGAACTGACCTTCCGCGAAGTCACTGGCTCCTCGCGTGATACGAATGTGCCTGCCGGCGTCGTGGTCGATTGGATAGACAAAACCGCCTACGCCTGCGCTGCCAGCTGGTCGCGCTCGCAGTGCGTCACCGCGTATGTGGGAAATATGCACTTCACCGTCCCGGTGCCTCGGGACACCCCGGTCACGGTCCAGGCGCGCGTGGTGCACACCGGGCGGGCGAGCGTGCACATCCAGACCCGAGTGCTGATCAAGAAGGAATCCGGCGGATGGCAGACATGCACCGAGTGCTTCATGATCTACGTGGCAGTCGGCCCGGACGGTGAAGTTGAGCCCGTGCCGCCTTTTGAGCCCTCTAGCGAGTTGGAATGCAGAAGGGATGTCGACGCCGCCCGGCGGATGATTTACCGCAAACGGGTTGAGGAGACGATTCAGTCACTGCCAAAGAGCTTCAGCTCCTCTGAGGCTCTGACCTTGAGATTCCTCGTCAGTACCGAAGAGCAGGAACGGTACCCGGATGGGAAAATTCGCGGAGGCGTGGTGATGAAGTGGATCGACCAGGCGGCTGAGATCTGCGCTGAAAGGTACTGCGACTATGACGTGGTGACAGTCCTCTCCGGAGGTGTGCGGTTCTACCGTCCCATCACTATTGGAGATCTTGTGGAGGTTGACGCGCGCCTTGTCCTCACCGGTTCCAAATCTATGCACGTGTTGGTTCGAGTTCGCGCCGGCGACCGGTGGGACCGCAACCCGGAAGATGTCGCGTATGGGCTCCCAGTCATGGTCGCCCCCGATGGAACCGGTTCAGCGCGGCGGATCGTTCGGTGGGAGCCGATCAGCGAAGAGGACCATGAGGTGGCGGAAAAAGCCCGACGCATTCGCGATCTGCGCAATGCCACACTGCTCACCCCCTCCCCGTACTCCGGTCGCAATGAGGGAGCGGTAGATCCGGCCGCCATCGCGGACTCCACCCCGCAGCGCCAGCCCAGCCCTCAACAACCTTGACGCCGTCATCCCTGAGGCGGATGTCCAGCCGCCCTGGAGTTCATTAGGCTGGGGTCAATGAGCCAGCAGCCACCACCAGTACCTAACCCGTATGGGCCCCCGCCTGCAGGTTGGAGCCCCCAGTCTGGACCTCCTCCCGGTTGGCAGCCGGGGATGAGTCCGCCGGTTGCGGGGCCACCACCAGGCTGGCGCCCAGCGCCGAGGAGACAGCAGAAGGACGCTGAGCCCGGAGCATTCACCTGGTGGGATCTCGGTGCAACGCTGTTCTACGTGGTGGGATTCCTCACAGGACTGATCGGTTTGGTCGCTCTGCTGCCGCCGGTCAATGAGCTGCTCACCGGCGATGAGGTGCAAGCCCAACAAGGGACCTTTCTGATCAATGCCATCGGTTACGGAATTCTGGCTGCGATCGCCGTCGCGCTCTCTGGAGCCGCTCTGTGGCGGTCGATTAAGGCCTTCAGCTACCTCTGGTGGCTGAAGCTCCTTCTTGTCCCGGTCGCCTGGTTCGCCTCCATCCTCCTCAACCTGGTGATCATTGTGATCATCCTCGGCTCAGATGGTGAGACATCCGAGAACCAGGAAGCCATCGACGCGATGCTCCAAGCCATCCCGCTACTGGCGGCAGTGGCCGTGATCGGCATTCTGGGCCCCTATGTGGAGGAGTACTTCTTCCGGCACCTGCTGATCGGCAAACTCTCCAAGTACATCAACGTGTGGATCTGCGGCGCGATCTCGGTGGTGGCATTCCCGCTGATTCACTTCATCCCCGCGCTGCTGGGGATGGCCGATGACCTCTCCTTCGTGGCGATCGTTCCCTACCTGACGATGGGCATCATCATCACCGTTGGCTACATCGTCACCGGACGCAACCTGTTCTACGCCTGGCTGCTGCACGCGTTCAACAATGTGATGTCCTTGCTGTTGAGCTATTTCCTCGTGCCGTGGTTGGGCGACCACGCCGGCGAGCTGCAGAGCACCTTCTGGCTGGCTAGCGTTATCGGGTGACGCAGAAGCACGACGACGCCAGCTCACCGGAAGGCAGCGACCCCCGCCCGCTGCCCCGGCAGATTCTTGCTCTTGCCGTGCCCGCGCTTGGGGCGCTGGTAGCGGAGCCGCTGTTCCTCATGGCGGATACCGCCATCATCGGGTGGCTCGGCACAGCTCAGCTGGCCGGCGCCGCACTGGGTGTGACCGTGATGCACACCGTGGTTGGGCTCATGATCTTCCTGGCCTATTCCACTACTCCCGCTGTGGCGCGTTTCGTCGGGGCGGGAAAGACCTCCAAAGCTTTGGCCGCTGGCCGCGATGGACTGTGGTTGGCGCTCGGCTTAGGGGTGGTGCTCGCATTGGCAGGGCTGGCCGCCGGGGAGAGCGTGCTTCAGGCCATGGGCAGTGCCGGTGCAATCCACCCTCATGCCCTCGACTACCTGCTGTGGTCGCTTCCAGGACTGCCTGCAATGCTGCTGGTCTTTGCCGGAGTTGGCGCCCTGCGCGGCTTCCAGGACACCAAGACCCCTCTGGTAGTGGCTGGCTGTGGTTTCGGTGCCAACGCTCTGCTGAATCTCATCCTGGTTCACCCTGTGGGGCTCGGCGTGGCAGGTGCAGCAATAGGAACTTCCATCGCCCAGTGGGGAATGGCGATCGCGTACCTCGTGATCCTGATACCGCGTATGCGGGCAGCCGGAGTGACGCTGGGTGTTGATCCTATAGCGCTGCGCTCCGCCGCTCAGGTGGGAGGTTGGATGTTCCTGCGCACCCTGACTCTGCGTGCCGCCTTGGTCGCCACCGTTATCGTGGCCACTGACCTAGGACCAGAAACCCTTGCTGCCCACCAAGTTGCCTTTACGTTCTTCTCCACCTTGGCGTTCGTGTTGGATGCGCTGGCCATTGCCGCCCAGGCGCTCATAGGACGCGAACTGGGCGCCAGCAAACCGCTTTCGGCCCGGCGCATGACTCGCCTGATGACCTGGTGGGGGGTAGGGTTCGGGGCTCTTATGGGGGTGCTGACGGCCTTGGCAGCGCCTTGGGTGCCGCTGTTGTTCACGCCCGACGAGCAGGTGGCGCACATGATCACGATCGCCATGTTCGTCCTGGCCGCCGCTCAGCCCGTGGCCGGATATGTCTTTGTCCTGGACGGGGTGCTCATGGGAGCCGGAGACGTGAGGTACTTAGCCCTGGCTGGAGTGGTCAACCTCGGCATGTACCTTCCCGTCCTGTGGTGGGTTTCGCAGTCAGTCGGGACGGAGGGCCCGGACTTGAGCGGTGAACCGATCCTGTGGCTCTGGCTGGCATTCGGTGTGCTTTTCCTCGGGGCCCGGGCCTTGACGTTGGGCGTTCGTGCCGCCACTGACCGGTGGATGGTTCTTGGTGCGACGCGGTGAAGTAAACTTGCGGCCGTGCCAGTGACCCGCATCGACCCCCAGACTGCCGCTGCCCTCGTCCGTCCCGCCTGGATGCGAGCGGTGGTGACCACAGTCTTCGCAGTGCTCACGATCTTCTGGACTGACGAGACGATGACCCTCGCCCGCATCGCATTGGCCGCGTTCTTCATCCTCTGCGCCACCGCTGTCTGGGACTACGTCAAAACGGAGCAGGTGCCCCCCAAGCTCACCGGAGCCGCGGCCCTGGGTGCGGCCGCATGGGTGCTTTCGGGCATCGCCGCGCTCTTCGCGGCCACTCCGACGGCACTGGCGATCATCGCCGGCGTCGGCTTCCTGATCATGGGCGCCTGTGAGCTCTATGGCGGACTGAAGGTGCGCGCGGAGTTCGTCCCCTCCCGTGACCACATCATTCTCGGCGTCGTCGGCGTCCTCACCGGGGTGGGACTCTTCCTCGGAGCGGGACTGGATCCCCACGGCATTCTGGGTATTTCCGGCATGGGTGTCATCATCATGGCCGTACTCCTGCTCATCTCAGCGGCCGGACTGACTCATGAGGCGAGTAAAAGGGCGTAAAGATGCGCCGCGACTTCTACTAGGCGTAGAATTGGGGTACGTCGCAACCAGATCCCGCAAAGGAAACTTACCCACGTGCCAGAAGACTCCAAGGAGCGTCGCTCCCTGCTGGAGACAGTCAAAGCTCCGCTGATCTTCTCTTTCGCACTGGCAGCTGTGGCCGGATTCGTGGCGCTGATCGTCTCATCGGGTGGGTCGGATAACCCACGTGTGGAGCACGACTCCGCCGGTCTAGACAACCCGATCAACCTCTCACTGCTGGCATTCGGCATCGTGTTCATCGTGAGCCTGCTACTGGTGTCCATGCTGCAGCTGGCCTCACGCGAAAACCCTGAAGAGCTCTCCCAGGGCGGAGGGGTCAACCGGGTATCTGAGGAGCTCTACCGCGAGCAGGTGGCAGAGCGGCGTGAGAAGGCCCGCCGACGCAAGGCTGAAGAAGAGGCCGAAAAGCGTGGTGGGCCCGCCGAAGACCCGCCCTACGGTCAACGCTCCGACCGCTGAGGCCAATCAGCCCAGCTGGACCCTCTCCGCCGCTGTTGAGCTGGAGGAGGGACAAGAAAACCCCGCGTCCGCCCTGCGCAGTGCAGTGGGCGTCGACGGGGTTCTCTTTGTGAAGAAGTGCTAAACCTTCTTGGTCGCCTTCGAGCTTTCCTGGCGTTTCTGCATGAGCTCCTCACGCATACGGTCCCGGAATTCTTTGGCGGCGATTGCAGTGGCAGAGGTGGGCCGATTCAGCTGGTCGGCCTTCTCTGCGGCGGAGGGTTTCGTGAGCCGCGGACGAACCGGTCCGGAGGTTTCCTCATCATCCTTCCTCGCGGCTTGGCGGGCCCGGTACGCCCTGACATGGGCACGGTTAGCACAATTGCCGAAGTCACAGAACAGTTTGGAACGGTTGCGGGTCAAGTCGACAATCGAGGCCTCGCAATCATCACCGCGGCAGATGCGCAGGCGGCCGGTCTCCTCGTTGGTGACAAGATACGACAGAGCCGCGGCGACGGTCGCTGTCATAACATCGCTGATCTGGTCGGAGATGGGGATGGGGCGTTCACGGAACGCAGAACCTTCGCCTGCCTCACCAGCGACCACCCGGATTCCCACGCCATCGAGGAGATCGTTGATGATGTCCAACTCTTTGGGCTCAATGACCGGAGCAGCCGACCACAACGTTTGCAACTTATGGCGCAGCGCACGGACCTTCTCCAGCTGACGTCGGTTGACTGTGGTGGTCGGCCACTCCAGCTCGGGCTCGCGCTCGTGGAGGTAGACGCTCAGGCCCTCCACGGAATCCAGCGTGTCGGGTGACGGCTTCGCGCTCTTGAGACCTTCTGCCGTATTGATCAAGTCTGATGCCGCAATAAGGGCACGGTTAATTTCTGGGTTAAACATGCAGTTCTCCTGCTAAATATGGAAACGCCCTCCAGCTGGAACGGCAGCCTGGGCGCTAATAGGTGCAACGGAATAGCGAGAATTCAACACTTCCGTCGTCCATGACGGAGGTGTCGATTCGCGCAGACCTCACAGTGTAGCCTGAACTCCCCTGACCTGGGGAAATGTACTGGTCACGGGCTTGTGTCGGTGAAAACTCCCGCCATTCGGCGCAACGAGGACTGGACGCTGTGCGCGTTGGCCTCAGGCACTTTGGCGCATCTCAGTCCAGAACGAACCACACCCCACTGGCCCGAGGCATCGTAACTTTCGGTCACCAATGTCGTGGCGTCGTCCTGCGGTTGGAACTCCCAACGCCAGCGGTGACCCGTGGGCTGACGCCACTCCACCACCCCAGATGAGCTCGACGTGGGGCGCTGGGCCTGTATGACGCGCAGCGGAAGCCGGTAGGGAATGCCGAACTTGCGCATATGAACGCTGAAGCGTGACCCCGCAGTGAGTTCCTGAGGCCCACGAGCTCGTGACTGAACAGTCTCCGAGCCGTCAATCTCATGATGCCGGTGTGGGTTCGCCACAATGGCGTAGAGCCGGTCAGCCGGGGCAGCCACTGTGATCGAGTACGACACCACATGGGGACCTGCCTGGTTGCGCACTGGTTCCATAGGCAGACCCTATCCCGGCTTCAGGGAGGGGCAAAGGTTCAACTTACCTGTCCCAGCTGAATCTGGTACATCTGGTGGTGTGACATCCAACCGCAGACCTGGTCGGGCGCGAGAACTTGCTGTCAGCGCTGCGCAGGAAGAGTCCGCTCATCCGGCGATGGCCACTGCGCAGCAAGCCGAGACCCAGGCCAGGCTGCAAGTCCTGATCGAGTCCCGAGCCATCTGGTCAGCGCTCATCGGAGGGTTGCTGGGTCTGATGCTGGGGTTGGTGGTGTTCTATGACCACCGTCCTCCACTGGCAGGTGATGAGTCGATTCAGTTTTACGGGGCTGTGATTGGCGGAGTGACCGCCGGGTTGGCGTTCCTGCTGGGCTATTCGCTCAACGCCCGCATGGCGAACATTTGGATCGGACAAAGGCCCAGACTCCGGCAGCTGATCGACACCATCGCGCTCCTCGTGGTGCACTCATCGATTGCGGTGATGGGGTCCCTCGGTATCTTCCGGGTCTTCCAGGAAGCGTTCATCGGCCTGACCATCGACCATATTGCCGGTGCGGTACTGCTGGCAGTGGTCGGGGGAGTATCGGCCTACTTCAGCTTCAACTCGGGCGCGCGCATCACGGCCTTCTCGCTCTCTACACTGCTTGCGGTGTTCATGGCATCTGGGGTTCTGGTGTCGATGATTTTTGCAGAGAACCCCTTTTGGTGGCATGTGATGTTCTCCGAACTGGGTACCGGCCAGGCGGGGCTGACCAGCTTTTGGACCTTCAACACCACGCTCGTTGTTTCCGGCATCATCATCACCACGCTTACGGCTTTCATTACCCGCGACTTAGAGATCTGGGCCAGTCACGAACGGGTCAGAGTCGCCAGGCGGCTGGCTACCCGGGCTGAGGAGAACCGCAACGCCGCCGGAAAGGTGCGGCTGCGCACTCGGATCTCCAACGCCCTCTCGGGCCACTTCCGCACTCCTAGGATCGCCCTGCTGCGGGCAGCGATGATCGTGATGGGCCTTTCCCTGGCAGGCGTGGGGCTGATCCCGATTAACCTCCATCACGACCTGCATAGCCTGGTCACAGGCATCTCCGGTCTGAGTTTTCTTTTTATCCTGCTCTCCGTGCCGTATCTGCTGCCTGGCTTTCCGCGGTCGTTCTATCTGCTGAGCCTGATCGCCGCGGCAGGGTTGGTCTTCTCGTTCTTGCTGTGGATGCCCATCGACTACTGGAACCTCACCTCGCTGGAGCTGGTTGGTGCAGCCATCCTCTTTGCGTGGTTGATCGTGTTCATCCGCAATATCGCTGCCCTGGTGGAACGGGTCAGGAGGATTGAGCACTGACGCCCGCCACGGCCTCAGCCGTTGAGGAAACGTCCGGCGGACCGCTGCACCGCGTCACTGAGACGGTCCAGAGCGGGGGTCGTGGTTGTCCAGTGCTGCCAATGCAGCGGAACGTCCTCCACTCCGATTTCTGAAATCACCACAAGATCTGGATGCTCACCTTCGAGTACTCCGGCAGGAAGCATGGACTCCGGAATCATGCCCCACCCCAAGCCGTACCCCACGCCAGCGTTGTAGGCCTGAACCGATGGCAACAGGTGCGTAACCGCAGGTGTTGCGCTGAGTCTTGAGAGCGCGTTGCGCTGGGTGGCGTCACGGACACTGAAATCAATCTGCGGCACTCGCGCCCAGTCGACCTCGCCCCGCTCTCCGCGGTGCCGGTCCAACAGCTCGGAGCTGGCGACGGGCCAATACCGGATGGTGCCGAGTGGCTGTGACCGACACCCGGACACTGGAGCGGGGTTTTCGGTCACGGCTGCAGCCACCGTCCCGTTGCGCAGCAGCTCATCGGTGTGCTGCTGGTCTTCTGCGTGAACGTGTATCTCCACATCATCCCAAGTCGCCGCCTCCTGAAGTACCCGGATGAACCAGCTGGAGAGCGAATCCGCGTTCACAGCAACCGCCAGCGTGATGGTCGGGCGGAAATTGGGGGACGATCCGCGGAAACCCAGACTGCGACGAGCCTCATCCTCTAGCAAGATCGTCTGCCGAGCGATCCGCAGCAACTGTTCTCCCGACTCCGTAGGCCTGACCGGGATGGTGCGAGTGAGCAGGACCTGGCCGACCTCTTTCTCCAGGGCCTTGATCCTCTGAGAGAACGCCGAACCTGAAATGAGCAGCAGAGCCGCCGCGGATTCGAACGTGCCTTCGTCCACAGCGAGTACAAAGGCCCGCAGATGGTCAGTGTTCACCGTCTTCTCCCTTCTGCTGGTGCTTGACGCCCTTAATCAATATCTGAAGCATAGCTTCATTGAGTGAAGAATATTGCGCTGGTGCGGATACGCCGATCACACCAGACTGGGGAGCATGCTTACTGTTCTGCTCACCGGACTGCTGACCACCATGGCGCTCATCGTTGCCATCGGCCCGCAGAGCGCATGGCTTCTGCGCCAGGGGCTACGCCGAGACCGCGTGGCGCTGGCCGCCTTCTGCTGCCTCATCGGAGATATTGTGCTGATCGTGGCAGGGACTGCCGGAGTCGGCGTCGTGCTCGATCACGCGCCCTGGCTGCTGGATGTGATCCGCTGGGTGGGAGTGGCCTACCTTGCGTGGTTCGCTTTCAAGTCATTCCGTTCGGCGTACAAGGCCACAGGAGCACCCAAGGCTGAGCCGGCATCCAAAGAGTCAGGCATCCACTTTCCGGGTGGTGGCGGTGAGGTCCTCCCTGAGCAGACCTCCAGCGAGGCCGTTCACGTAGCCATGACCTCCGAGTTGCCCGCGGTCTCCGCAGAGGCGGCCCCAGGGGCAACTGCCACGCAGACCCGTCAGAAGGTCAAAGTCACCAACGTTTCGAAGGTCACCACCGTGGCCGCTACCGGGCTGATGCTGAGCATCCTGAATCCTCATGCATGGGTTGATTCTCTGGTGGTTTTGGGCACCATGGCGAATGCTTTCGGGCCTGACAAATGGTGGTTCGCCACTGGTGCAGTGCTGGCTTCAGTGATCTGGCTGAACCTGCTGGCCTGCGGATCCGCCATGCTCGCCAAGCTGCTCAGCCGCCCGCGGACCTGGCAGATCATTGACGTTGTGGTGGGGCTGACCATGTTGGCCGTGGCAGGCGTGCTCGCCTTCACCGGGTTCTAGGCGGGCGCCTACAGTGAGTGAGTCTCTCGGAGGATCGCGTTCGCTGCGTTGTAGCCAGCCATTCCGTGGGCGCCACCGCCCGGCGGAGTCGCCGCAGAGCACGTGTAGATGCCCTCCATGCCCGCTGAATACGGCCTGCGCAGGCTGGCGGGGCCGGAGAGGGTCTGCCCGATGGTGGCCAGCCCTGCGCTGACACTGCCGCCCACCAGATTCGCGTTCCAGGCTTCCATATCGGAGGGTCCCCAGATCTTCCGATCCAACACCGCGTCCGGAAACTGCGGAGCGTACCGAGTGATTTCCTGCTCAATCAGCTTCGCCGCGCGGGCTGTGCCTTCAGCATCAAGGCCAGGCGGCACATGGGCGTAGGCCCAGCCGACGGTCCGGTGGTCTGGTGATCGTGAATCATCTGCGGCGCTGGGCTGGGCCAGCAGCACATACGGGCGCCCCGGCAGAACCCCGTGATTCGCGGCGGCCTCACTCGCGGTGATTTGCTCCACGCTGCCGCCTAAGTGGACGGTTCCCGCTGATCCGAGGACCTCCCGCTCCCATGGGATCGGCCCATCCACCAGGAAGTCGATCTTCACCACTCCGGGACCATACTGCCAGCGCTTCATGCGGCGCGTCACCCGGTCGGTGAGGTACAGCCCTTCCAGTTGGAGCATCTGCTTGGGCGTCAGATCCAGAACGACGACGTCAGCAACCTCTTCGCCGGCACGCCGCCTATGGCCGCGATGATCGGCTCGTACCCCTTCGATCCGGTAGCCACGGCGTTTGAGGTTCTTGCGTACGCCCAGCCTGAGACCGGATAGCGGCACGTCCTTGATGGCCTCGACCTTGAAGTCGGTGACGATCTCACCGCCGTGGGCGTGGAGTTCCGCTACCAGTGCGTCGACCAGCTTCTGTGAGCCGCCGCGGATCACAGGCCAGCCCACCGCATGTGCTGCAGCCCCGAGGACCACCCCGAAGGCAGACGTCAGCGGGCGGGTGAGCGGCCCTGTCGAATGCGCGGCCAGTCCGGCGAACAGCGCTCGTCCCCGGGCGGTCTTGAAGCTGCGCATCATGTTCCGAGCTGGCATGGCCCCCACGGAACCGAACTGGGCGAAGGCCACGCCCCGTTCGAGCCCTGCGGATGCGGTGGCCTTGACCGTCTCAGCCATGCGGCGGGGGAGCGCCGTGCCCGGTTCACCGGAGCGCGCGATCCCGGTGAATGGTCGGCTGGGTGGGGTGAAAATGGCGTCCCGCACAGCGTCCCAGTTGTTAACGAGGGGTCCCATCACCCAGCGCCAAAGCTCCGCGTCTTCGCCGAGTTCTTCGGCAGTCTGCTCGAGTGAGCGGTGTAGAAGTGCGGGGGAGGCGTCGTCGTCATCGGAGGGGTGAGCCGCTGCTACTGGGGGGTGGGCGTAGTCGATGCCACCGGGTGATTCCGCCGTCCCCAGGAGCGATGCATAGGCGGTAGATGCCGCGGTGAGCGGATGCACACTGGAACCAAGATCGCTGATCAGCCCGGGGCCGAACAGCTCTGCCGAGCGCGCGGCCCCGCCGGGCAGGTCTGCCGCCTCGTACACGGTGACTTTCCACCCGGCGCGGGCCAGGGTGCAGGCGGCGCTCAGCCCATTGGGCCCGGATCCGACAATGGCAGCGTGCTGCGTCATGACCTAAGCCTACGTTCCGCTGCTGAGCGTCCCCAGTACTTCCCCTCGGATTACCCCGCCTTATCGCTTCTACCCTGCGCTATGCGCCCGGGTAATGTCACTAAGGCGTTGTCATATGCTCGGCGGACCCTCCGATGGGCGTCATACCCCGAGAAACCTCCAGGTGGGCGCCGTGCCCCGCGCGCCGTCCACATGGCCGCCAGGCTCCGCGGCGACGCCGGCGACGCAGCGGGTGCCCCATCCGGCCACCTCAGCGTTTACTTCAAATTTGAAGGAATTACCTGAGTAGTATTGGGGTTGAGGTGATCATGACTATCAGCACTGAGCGCTACAGCGACACATTCGAGTTCGGCATCCACACTTTTGGTGATGTGACCAAGACCCCTGATGGCTCGCGCGAGCTTTCCCAGCCTGAAGTCCTCCGCAACGTCCTGGATGAGGTGAAGCTGGCGGATAAGGTGGGCATCGACGTCGTCGGAATCGGCGAGCACCACCGGCCGGACTACGCCATCTCCGCGCCTGACGTGGTGCTGGCTGCCGCGGGGGCAGCCACAGAGCGGATCAAGCTGATCTCGGCGGTCACGGTGCTGTCCTCGGATGATCCCGTCCGGGTTTATCAGCGGTTCGCCACCATTGACGGGCTGACCGGCGGACGCGCGGAAGTGTCACTGGGCCGCGGCAGCTTCATCGAGTCCTACCCGCTCTTCGGCTACGACCTCTCGGAGTACGAGAAGCTGTTCGAGGAGAAAGTGGACCTCTTCGCCAAGCTGCGTGGAGAGGGTGCCATCACCTGGCAGGGAGAAACCCGTGGTGGGCTGCAGGGTGTTGAGATCTACCCCAAGACCGACCATGAGCTCGGGCTGCCGACCTGGATTGCCGTCGGCGGAACTCCCAATTCGGTGGTCCGTGCGGCTCGGCACGGCGTCGGCCTGGAACTGGCAATCATCGGCGGAGCCCCGCAACGGTTCGCCCCGATGGTTGACCTGTACTACCGCGCACTGGAACAGTTCGGCCACGGCCAGGATTTCCGGGTGGCCTCACATTCCCACGGTTTCATCGCTGAGACTGATCAGAAAGCGCAGGACATCTTCTACCCGTCCTGGGCTGACTCGATGTACAAGCTCGGCCAGGAGCGCGGCTGGGGCAATGGGTATCCTTCACGTGAGCAGTACGAGCAGGAGATCACCCATGGTGCGCTCTTCGTCGGTTCACCAGAGACGGTGGCGGAGAAGATCGTGCGGACCAAGAAACAGCTCGGCATTACACGCTTCGGCCTGAAGTACGGCAATGGTGCGTTGGCCCATGAGCACATGATGGACGCCATCGAGCTCTATGGCAGCAAGGTCAAGCCGCTTGTGCTTGAGAAGCTCAACGATCAGGGATAGCCCGGCGGAGCGATTGTTCAGAGTCTGTCCAGGGAACTCGAGGCGCGTTTTCATATAATCCCGGGCATGCTTGATGAGAACACCGAGACGGACTGTGAGTCCACGCAGGAAGACCACCATTCGGAAGGAAGCACCACCGGGCCCGCTGTGGCCATTTACTCCGACCCTGGACGGACGTCTATGTGGGTCCGGCGCACGCTGGAGGAATTGGACGGCTCCTCAGCCGAGGACGCTCAGTGGAGTTCCGAACTGGACATCGTCCACAAGCGGGCTCTTATCCCGCTCCGGGAGGACGCCACACTTGACCTTGATGAGGTCAAGAACTGGGCACGGGACGACGACGCCGACTTCACTGTGGTCGTGACTGAGATTCCCCGGATGGCGGGGAAGCGCCCTAAACGCGCTGAGCTGCACTTTGCTGATTCGCTGGCGATCATCTCGCTTCCGGCCTTGGGTCCGACCAGGGTGCGCCACTGCCTGCGCCGAGAACTGCGCACCTGTCTGGACGCCCTGCGGTATGACAGCGCGGAAGATGTCGAGCGGCACGTTGGTTTCTCGTCCCGCATGGAGCGTCAGAAGGGTGAGGAGACTGTCTTCACCACCGCTCCTCGGTTCGTTCCGGCTCGTACCTGGACGACTCTGGGCATGGTTGCCAATAACGAGCCGCTCTGGTCGTTGCCGAAGCTGTCAGGCCTGTTCTCCGCTGCGGCCGCCACGGGTGCTTTCGGTATTTTCTTCTCCACCATTTGGGAGATGGCCACGTTCCTGCCGCAATGGCGTCTGGCAGGGGTGTCGGTGATCGCCGTTGCGGTGATGGTCTCCTGGCTCATGTTCTCCAACCGGCTGTGGGACCGCTCCGGGCCTGGTGGGAAGCGCGAGGCGTTCATGTACAACGTCTCCACCGTGATCAGTCTGCTGGTCAGCGTGGGGATCCTCTATCTGCTTCTCTTTGGGGCCATTCTGGCCGTTGGCTTGTTGCTCATTGACCCGGAGTTCCTCGGCGACACCATCGGTGATGAAGCCACCCTGGCCAGTTATGTGGACATTGCTTGGCTGTCGGCCTCCATGGGTACAGTGGCGGGCGCCATCGGGTCCAATTTCGATAACGACGCCGATTTGAGGAACCTGACGCAGGGCTCACGTGAGAAGCAGCGCTACCCCCGGGACACTGAGCAAAGCTGACATTGGGTTGGGTCAGGCTGAGAGCAGGTTGAGGAAGCCCACCCCAAGGAGTGCGAACCCGGTTCCCCAGACGGCGACGGATACGAACATCCAGATCATGACCAAGTTCCGGTTGGCGCCGAAAGAGACCATCAGAGGTGCGGTGAACTGGCTGGGCAGTGCCAGCGGTCCCAACAGGGAGACTCCGGGAATTCCGAATTTGTCGAACAGGCGCTGGGCTTTGGCTCGGCGCCTACGCTGAGAGTCACTGAGCTCTTTGGGCTGTTTACATTTCAAGATCGAGGCGCGAATCCAGTGTGCGCCGTAGACCACGATGGCCAGGGAGAGCATATTGCCGATAATCGCTGCAATGAGAGCCATCCATACCGGCATGCCGATGACAACGCCCACGAATGCGCCGAAGAACGATTCGACGAATGGGATCGCGGAGATCGCGATAATGCCAAGCCACTGGAGAGCCTCTGGGAGCTCGTCGGTCCAATTCCGCATGCGGCCCACAAAGGAGTCCTCAGGGATAATCACCTCGGTCGGGTCTATTTCGGCGCCCTGAGCGAGTGAGAGTGTGGATAACGTATCGGTGAGTGCGGGGAGAGTCTCAATCATGGGCTTTAGTCTTCAGGACACCGGCCGTAGTGGCGTCCTCCCTGAGGGCTATCTCTGTCTCGCGGGGGTAAGCCTGCGCTGTCAGCCTTAAGCATGACGGAGCGGCAAGCCAGGACTCAGGGAGACGGTCCGGGACCTAAACGTCACTGTCGCTGCGAACGCTGTGGATCAGACCCGTGAGGAATTTAGCCGCGCCAGCTCGCTCCGCCTCAGTAAGGGCCTCCGTAGCGTGAATCATTCTTGCGTGCATGCCGCTCAGTGTGGCCTTGACTTCTCGATCAGTCTCTCCGAGTATCTCCAAGCCCACGGAACGGCGATCTTCTGGATGGGGTGCTCGGCGGATATAGCCATCGCGACTTAGGCGGTCGACAAGTGCGCTGGTTGAGGCAGGAGTCATATTGAGTGCCTGTGCAAGATCACGCTGTCTGCAGATCCTTCCGGCGGAACGCTGCCGGACCAGGAAGGTGAGGGCGAGCAGGTCTGTCTCATTCATGTTCATGGTTTTCCGGGTCCTGGCGCGCATGGCCTTTTCTGCACCGCGGTATTCTCGAAGCAGGCTGAGCAAATCTACCGAACTACAGGACCCCGAACTCTTGGGGTACCAGTACCCACTACTCTCGGAGACCTCAGACGGTGGGGGAACCAGGAGCTTCACAGCAGTAGGGAGAGGCTCACTGGTCGTTGGGCTCTCGCCCGGCGATGGCGGCGTCTCGCTGCTCATGCTGACCCCCAAATTTTATAAACGATAATTTAGAAATCTTGCTTAACTTTGGCCAACTGTTATACAGTCTAAATATACCAAAGTTGTACTTGTTATTGGTCCTGATCGTTGGGCACCTTGCGGAGACGCATCTCAGGTGGAACCTCAGTCATACGTCAGGAGCAAACAATGGACAGACCCCTCACATCACATGACGTGACGCACGATGGCCCCACTGAACCGGTTGCCCTCGATTCGAGACGGTATGACCAGGTCGCCAAAGCTGCCGCCGCTGGAATTATGTCTCACCGCCAGGTCGACAGCGCCGTGGTGGAGATCTCCGGAACTTCCGGGAATCTGGTCTTCCACCTGTGGTGCACCCTCCTGCCAGAGGATGATCCGTCCGACACTATCGCCCACATTTCAGCAGGGCTTCTCTCCAATGTGGAGAAGATTCTGGGTGAGGCATTCGCCACCCACGACCTCAACTTCACCGTCACTCCTCCCGCCTAAAGCGTCCTCACCAGAAAAGACAGAGGTCACCATGGACATGGCACTCATTCACACTATTAATGCATTTTCTTGGCCGCTGCTGGCGATCGCGACGATTCTGCTCACCTGGAAGCTCACGCACTTTCTAGTGACGCGCCGCAGACGCCCCGCGCAGGGCCCAACCGGCCCGAACCTGGTGTTGGGCCCCCGCGAAGAGGCTTAGCCGCCCAAGTTCTGCTTGTTGAGGCGAACTAGGCGTTCGTTGGTGAACTCGCGCAGCGCCCACTGGGCGTTCTCCCGGCCATAGCCGGAGTTGTTGATTCCACCGAAGGGGAACTCGGGGCTGGAGTCCATATGGGTGTTGACGAACGTCATCCCGGCGTTGATCCGCTCCGCTACCTGCTGTCCGCGTTCAACATGGGTGGTCCAGACTGAGGCCATGAGGCCGTATTGGGTGCTGTTTGCGATCCGCAGGGCGTCTTCCTCGTCCTGAGCTTTGAACACCATCACCGCTGGGCCAAAGAGTTCGTTGCAGCCCAGGTCGCTGTCGAGGTCGATATCGGTCAGTAGCGCAGGGGACATGAACCAACCGTCACGGTCCAGTTTCTCTCCTCCGGTGTGGAGGGTGGCGCCATCGCTGACGGCTTGCTGGATCCTGTCGACCACTTCATCGCGTGCGCCCTCTGAGGAGAGTGGGCCCATGTCCGTGTTGGGGTCGTCGTAGGCGCCCACGGTGACGGCCTCGACTGCTTCCTTGGTGGCGTCGAGGAACTCGTCGTAGAGGTTTTCCAGCACTATGAACCGTTTGGGTGAGGTGCATACCTGACCTGCGTTGGCAGTGCGCAGCGTGACCAGCTTCTGAGCCAGCGCAGCGACGTCGTCGGTGTCCAGAACAACTGCCGGGTCATTGCCTCCCAGCTCCAAGACAGACTTCTTCAGGTATTTGGCGGCCAGTCCGGCCACTGACGCTCCGGCAGTTTCTGAGCCGGTCAGGGACACGCCCTTGACCCGGAAATCCTTCAGTACCTCCTCAGCATCGCTGCTGTTGAGGTACACATTGGTGTAGGCGCCCTTGGGGAGCCCCGCTTCTTCTAGAATGTCCTGGAACTTCTGTGAAGACTCAGGGCAGATGGCTGCCTGCTTCATGATGATCACGTTGCCGACCATGAGGTTGGGCATCGTGAAACGGGCAATCTGGTTGTACGGGAAGTTCCACGGCATGATGCCCAGCAGAGCGCCGAGCGGGTCGTGCTTGACGTAGGTACGGTCAGCACCCTGAGCCTCTGGCAGCTCTGTGGGCTCCAGAAAGCTTGCCGCATTCTTGGAGTGCCAGCGTGCGGTGTAGGCGACCTTTTTGACCTCGGAAATGCCCTGTTTGAGCGGCTTTCCCATTTCCCGGCCAATGATGTGGGCGAGCTCTTCTGCCCGGGACTCAAAGATGTCCGCGGCACGGCTGAGCACCGCGGCGCGGTCCTCCACAGAGGCGCTGCTCCAATCGTGGAAGGCCCGGTCAGCTGTCTCGATGACCCCTGGGATCTGTTCGGTGGGCAGTGAGTCGAAGGTCTTCTCAACTTCACCGGTGTTCGGGTTTGTGACTGCGAATGTGCTCATACCCTCATTCAAGACCTCTTTGGCTCTCACGTCGAGGGATTTCGGTGAGAGCGGAGAAGTGTTCCCAGGTCAAGTGGCTGACGCCGCTCCTGGCAGGGTCCAGACTGGTTTCAGAGGTACTGTGATGAGCAGCACAAAACTGCCCTCATGCGTTTACACGAATGGAGTCCCATGCGTCACGTTCCCCTTGGCCCGGCTGGGGCACTGTCCTCCAACATCATTGCCGGCATGATGCGGATCCACGATAAGTCCGATCAGGAGATACGCGATCTCTATCAGGCTGCACGCACCGCGGGAATCAGCTTCTTCGACCACGCCGATATCTACGGCGGGGAACGTCACCTGTGTGAGCGCCGGTTCAGCGAGGCGCTGCAGCTCACGCCCAGTGACCGGGAGGAGATCATCCTGCAGACTAAGACGGGCATCATCACCGGTGACCCGTACTTCGATTCATCCTATGAGCACATCATCTCCTCCGTGGAGCACTCCCTGCAGGCGCTCTCCACAGACTATATTGACGTGCTGCTGATTCATCGTCCGGATGCGCTGGTGGAGCCTGATGAGGTGGCTCGTGCGTTCGATGAGTTGGAGAGCAGCGGCAAAGTGCGGGCCTTCGGAGTCTCGAATCACACGCCTCGGCAGATCGACCTGTTGAAGACCGCGGTGCGGCAGCCGATTGTGGCCAACCAGGTCCAGCTGTCACTGACCCATTCGGCGATCATAGCGCAGGGCATCGCGTCGAACATGGTCGGCCAGCCAGATTCGGTCACCCTCGACGGTGGCGGCATAGTCGACTACTGCCGGATCAATGGCATCACGCTGCAGGCATGGTCCCCGTTCCAGAAGGGAGCTGCTCCCGGTGTCCTCTTCGATGAGGCGGCATATCCAGAACTCAACGCGGAACTGCACCGGTTGGCGGCTCGCTATGGGGTGACTGCCTTAGCTGTGGCCACCGCCTGGATCACTCGCCACCCAGCTGGCATGCAGGTAGTACTGGGTACGACGACGCCGCATCGGGTGCGTGATGCCGCACTCGGCTCGGATCTGCCACTGACCCGGCGAGAGTGGTACGGCCTGTTCCAAGCTGCCGGGCATCACGTGCCCTGATGATCTTTAGCGATCTGCAGCGAGGTGCGGATGAGGGGGATCTGCAGCGGCAGGCGGGCAATAGCGGCCGCTCGAGCGGTGGGATTGTTCCAGAATTTCCGCACGCTGTAGATGTTCGCCGGGTAGACGGCCACCATAAGCGCTGCGGTGCAGAACCCTCCTGCCCTTCGGGTTGCAGGTACTGCCAGCAGCGCGGCGCAGCTGAGTTCCGCGGCACCACTGGCGTAGGTCCAGAACCGCGGGTTCCCCATCTGGGGCGGAACGATCGAATCGAAGATCTCGGGGCGCGCAAAGTGCCCGACTCCGGCCAAAGTGAGCATGCTCGCCATGGCTGCCGCAGATCGTGTCACTCGTACCCCTATCGTGTGGTCATTCTGTCCCTGTAAAGCCTGCCAGGTTCAGACGCTAGTGAAGTCCTCCATTGTGCCAGTCCCGCAATTCGCGAACCTAGCGGTGGTTGACCGAGTCGCCTTCCCAGGAGAGATCAGCATCGTGGTGTAGGGCATGAACCTCTAGGCCGGGGGTGCGCACCAGGTGCTGAACGAGTACGGTGCTCCCAGCTATCAGGGTGGAATCGTAGTCCAGCTCAGTAGCAAGCACCCAAGAGTGGTCATCGGGCCAGATGATGCTCGGCGACTGGGACCACATGGAACCGCCTATCCAGGGCGCACGCTCAGTCCAGTGCTCCTCGGCGAAGTCCTCCGCCCCGGCCTCAAAGAGAATATAAGTCCGTCCCGTGTCACCGTGGAGTTCCAACCGAGGACCAGAAGCCATCTCCGCGGAGAGCAGCCCTGTGCCGGGTTCCGCTGGGCGGCGTGGGAACCTGGAGAGCATTCCTTGGATTGCACCCCTCGCGGAGCCGAGCATACGCTGTGCGCAGGCCGCCCAGGGCCTCTGGTCTAAGGCTGACACGGAGAAGTAGCCCAAACCATCAGAACTGGTGAGTCCGCCCCAGCCCTCCCAGATGGCAGCGACTCCGGAATGCGGCGTCGTGGTGTGCCTGGCCAGAACGGCAGCCACCGTGGTGAGTGTCTCCGCGTCGAGACAGCCTTCGCTCGGGCCTGAATAGCGCCAACCATCTGGGGCTACAACACCGTCGCTCTCTTCGTAATCGCTCCGGACGAGCCGGGGGTACTGAGCCGTACGGTGCATGATGGTGCCGAATGATGCGGCCGTGTCAGCCCACGTGACGCGTTGGGTCTCCAGAGCTGCGTCAATGTCATCGACCCCATCAAACGCGCGCTCCTGATCCACACCGATCCATGTGTCGGTCTTTCGAGGGCGATCGCGCTCAACTGGGTGGAAAATCCGTGCATACATCTCGAACCCGGGAGGCACCAATGTGAGGATGCTGCCAAGGGGCTGCTCTTCCATAGGCCGAAGCCATTCGCCCCGCGCCACATCCGGGACCCACGCAAGCTGCTGTCTCATGCACTGATTATGGCTTGAATCAGCTGCGTATAAGACCTTGTATGGCAATCTACGGGAAAACCGGGCATCGCAAGGTGGTTATTCGGTGTGTGCCAGAACCGGTGGCGGGGGAGGCCCCGGCTGATGCCGCCTCTACTTTGCCTAGGGTGCGGTCGAGTTGGCTGTCGTCTGGACGTCGGTGTGGGCTTCGATCCACGCCAGCAGGGGGAGCAAGTGTCCCGCAAGCTCCTGTCCCGCGTCGGTCAGCGAGTACTCCACGTGCGGGGGAATCGTGCCGTGGTCATGGCGTGCGAGGAACCCGTCCGCCTCAAGGGTCTTCAGTGTTTGGGCCAGCATTTTTTCGCTGACTCCCTCGATCGCCCGGCGGAGCCCACTCCAGCGCTCCGGGCCCTGGCTCAGCGCATGGATGATCAAGACTCCCCACTTACTGGTCACGTGCTCCAAGAGGGTTCGGCTAGGACACTGCGCGCTGAGAACTGAGGCCGGGGCATAGGCGGAAGCTTACCTGAAAGTGCGTACTAACTATTGGGAAGTTTAGTCTGTCTCAGCCTGTTACTCCCATAGATGCACCACTTCCGGGTGCTTACATAGGAGGAGAAACATGAGCATTGTCATTACTGGAGCAACTGGGCAACTGGGCAGAAAGGTCGTAGAGCAGCTGTTGGCTCGCGGCGTAGACCTGTCCACCATTACCGCCGGGGGTCGAAACGCTCAGGCCCTGGAGGAGTTGGCCGCATCCGGAGTGCGAACCGCACATATTGACTACGGTGATCCGGCGACTCTCGAGGCTGCCTTCCGCGGAGCGGAGAAAGTCCTCCTCATCTCTGGCAGCGAGGTGGGTCAGCGGGTGCCGCAGCATAAAGCTGTGATCGACGCGGCTCGTTCCGTGAACGCATCAGTGGTCTACACCAGCGCGCCGAAGGCCTCCACCTCCGCCCTTATCCTCGCGCCGGAGCATAAGGCGACTGAAGAGCTGCTGGCGGAGTCCGGCTTGAGCTACACCGTGCTGCGCAATAGCTGGTATACGGAAAATTACGACGATGCCATCCGCCAGGCGGCTGCCCATGGAACCATCCTTACCAGCACTGGTAGCGGAAAAGTCGCAAGTGCCACTCGTACCGACTACGCGGAGGCTGCCGCTGAAGTTCTGCTTTCGCAGGACCACGCCGGGCAAGTGCTCGAACTTGCCGGTGATGAGCCCTGGGGCTTCGACGAGCTCGCTGCGACTGTCTCCGATGTCGCAGGCCGGGAGGTGACCGTCAACCAAGTCACGACTGCTGAGCATGTCGAAGCGCTCAAAGGGTTCGGACTGGAAGAAGGGACTGCGGAGTTCGTCGCGGCATTGGATGCCAATATCGCTGAAGGTCTGCTTGCCGACAGTGACGGCACATTGAGCCGCATCATCGGGCGCCCGACCACACCGTTGAAGCAACACATCAAGCAGCTTCTGGCCACCTAGGAGGCGAGCATTGACATTGACTGCTCAGTCAGGAGCTCGGCGCTGACTCGGTTTCCAGAGCGAAGTGCGCGGCGAGCCTGTCTAGTGTGTACTGCTGGCGGAGCTTGCCCGCACAGTTCTGGTTGGCGAACATGCCCATCTCCACAGGCATTCTTGCTCCCTCCGTTATTCCGCTGGGTCCGTTCTGAGCCTACGTGAGGCGCTCCGAGTGGTGCCGGCGCAACTCTGGGAGGGCGCCCCACAGCCCGGTGAGCGTCACTGCGGCAGTGACCAGAAACGATAGAGCCAGCCCCACTCCTCCAGCAAGGATCCCTAGAGCTGCTGGTCCTGCAATAGAGCCGACAGCCAGAAGCAGCAACGCGGCACTGAACCCAGCTGTGGGCCGTTCAGGAAAGACCCGGGAGCTCCAGACCGCCAAGAGTGCAGACATCATCATGAAACTCGGCCCATAGAGCGCAGCGGAGGCGCACACCGTCACCCAGCTCCCTGGTGCCACACCAGGGAGGGCAATGGCAGCGGCAAGGAGGATCAATGCCGCGATCAAAACGCCACCTAGACCGAAGCGCCTGACGAGGTCACCAGTCGCCACACCGGTAATTCCTGTCACTCCGACAATGGTCCACAACACAGGTCCCACGTGCTCCGGTAGCCCAGCCTCCAGCGCCAGATCTGCGGCATAGGTCCAATAGAATGCGCTTCCAACACCGAAGAGGGCGGCCACAAAATACAGCGGGTGTGCCTCCCTAATGAGAGTCCACCGCCATTTCTTGTCAGAGGTTGTGGTCCCTTGGGCCTCTGGGGCGCCGAGAGGCCTCCCACCGCCAGCGTGGAAGTGAGCGGGCTGTGACGCCTTTCCTGGTAGTAGACGGGCGTTCCACGCCGCGCTGACCAGTGCGAAGACTGCGAAGGCGACCCATGCCGCTCTCCAGAATGGACCCGCGATAAGCGCAATGGGCCCGGCGAGAATCAGGCCGGCAGCCGTTCCCGTACTGATGATGGACAATGTGCGTCCGCGGGCATCGGCAGATATGAGCTGATCGACAGCATCGGAGAAGGGGGCCCAGCCCCAGCCTGGGCTTGTACTGGCGAGTACCGCGCCGATCGCCATAACTGCCCCATTGGGTGCTACAGCGATGAGCAGCATGCCCGCGGCGGCGCACAGCCCTCCGAGCAGAATGGGAATCCTGGGGCGCAGTTTCGTTGAGAGGTAGCCCGCCAGGAGCAGTCCGGCGAGGTAGGAAGCATACGTCGCTCCGGATATCAGGCCTAGCGTTTCAGTGGAGAGGTCAAACTCCTCCCGGAAGACCGGTACGAACAAGCCGTAGCCGTAGCGGGCGAACCCGAAGGCGACGGCGATCATTGACATCCCCGCGAGTCCAAGTTTTAGCTCGTGTGTCTTCACAAGGCTCTCCATCTGAGCAGGGCGCTCCATACATCACTGTGCTGTCACCGCCGATTGGAAAAGTTACCGGTCTAAACCGTATGACAGTAACTATGACTAGTAAAATTGTAATGATGGTAACTTCAAGACTGACGACCTGTGGAGAGGGAGGCTGAGTTGATGGAGACTGATGAGTTGAAGCCAGCCCCGCAACCTCTTCAGCTCGTCCAACAGTTCCTCAATACGCGCAGTTTGATGAGGAACTTTGATCTCCTCGACACGCCACTGAGCTTCGCTATCTGGTGTGAAGAGGTGGCCGGCATGCCGCTGGAACAGATGCCAGAGGATCGTGAGTTGAGACGCTACAAATCCCTGCGGGAAGCCCTGAGGGCCGTTCTGCTTGCACACATTTCTGGTTCACCAGCAGAGAAAGCATCGGCCGCCCAAGCTCTGAATAGGGTCACAGGGCCCGATCTGCTCCAGGCTAGCTTCAATGAGCTGGCTGAGCCCAAAGTCAGTGCGCGGGCCGATACGGAGCCGAGCTTGGAAGGGCGGCTTATGGAAGCAGCAGTTGATGCCCACTACAAGCAGACCTGGGCTCGACTAAAGGTGTGCGCCAACGAAGACTGCAGGTGGTCGTTCTTTGATAGTTCCAAGAACCGGTCAGCGACATGGTGCGATATGGCCATCTGCGGTTCACGGGCAAAGATGCGCCTCTATCGGCAGCGGCACAACTCTTCCTAGGGTCTTAGGCGTGAACCCCTAGACGTGGCCGTCGTCGCCTTCTTTGGTCATTTTGCCCACATAGGGGTCGTACTGAGGTTTCTGGTAGGCAAGTTCACCGCCCTGGCGACCGCCGAAAGGACGCCCGTGGTCGGCATACTCTTCGCGGAAGAAGACAAGTCGCCAATGTCCAATTTCGATGCGGGACCCTGACCTGAGAATCACCTGCTCACCTGGGGCGGCGTTCCTGCTGCCGCCACCGGCTCCGATGCGCTTGAGGACGTATTCGTCCATATCGGTGTGCGTGATGATCGCATGGGTGGGGTCCAGTCCAGCCAGTGTGAGGTCCGCACCTTCATCGCTGCCAATAGTGGTCTGCTCGGGCAGAAGATTGAACTCAGTCCGCTGCCAGGAGCCACCCGATGCGTCAGTCCGGGACACGATAAGCCGGGGACGTCCGGAACCAGGTGCGGAGTGGGTGGTCGTCACCCGACGGCGAATCCTCCGGTTGAATGTAGGAACCGGAGGCCACGGTGTCAGTGGCACTGTGGCCAGGCCCGGAAGCCCCGGCTCCTCAGGCTTTCCTCGACTTGCGCTGAAAGCAGTCTTCAATGAGCCCAGACGTATATGCGGCGAGCGTGTCAGGAAGCGTTGAAAAGCAGGTGCTTTGACTGCTCCCAGACGGACGATAGGCCCTTCTGGGCCGATGATGGAGACGGATAAACCCCGAGCAGCCAGCCCGTCGGCAAGCTTCACCGCACTGCGTCTGTCGGCGGGCGTCAGCTGGGAAACCAGCGAGGAGTCGTCAGTGCGCACCTCAACATGGGTTCCTGCAGCTTTGACGGAACCGCTAATGGTGCGGCCGCTTTCGTTCTTCGCATCAATTGGCGTGAACGAGAAATTGAGATCTATATCCAGCCGCATGAGGGGTGACTACCTGTCAACGGTCTCTCAGCGAGAGACTTCGTCGTCGCTGGTCGTCACTCGGAGGGTGCCGTCGAACTTCCATACTGCGCGTGGGGCGTCGGGGCCGATGTCGCGCGGAACTTCCACAGTCATGTCCTGCAGCGTGTAGTTCACTGCCGCGCCCCGACCCGTGAGGTAGGACCACATTTCTTGCCCAAGATCAGCCCAGTCGCCGATCTGGTGAGTCTCGGATCCCTGCTGGGTCGAAGTATCTGGTGAGTTGCTTTCCGTCATGGCCCAATCTCCGTTCACATCGCGAAACAGCGTGACTTTGGACTTTCAGTGTACAGAGAAATCCCCGTTTGAGGGATCCCCTGCAATGGTGACTCACCGCGGGCTGAGTCGAGAACTGTCACCACCCACCAGGAGTCAGCCTCATCTCGGCCTCTCTCCATGACCTGCGTGTTCAGCACATTCGTGATGGTAGTTTGCCTGCCATTCTTCTGGAGTAACGAAAATGCTCATGACTATTGAAATGTCTACAATCAGTGAAGAAGACAGTGGTTACGTAGACGGCGCATTTGTGTGAGTTCTTCGGTGGATAGTGGAAGGTTGCTCAGTGGACCTAGCGGAAACACGCAAGCATCTGAGTGAACTTGATATCAATGCTGGCTCCACGGCCACGCTGATCGCCAACCGGGCCATGAGTCGTGGAATCGCGGTCTCCTCCGATGAGCGTCAGCGGTTGACGCTGCATCGCGGTAAACGACGCATCTGGTTTGACGGGGCGCAGTCGAATATCAACAAAGTGCTGGCTCAGCGCTGCACCCGCTACAAGGACGTGACTGCTCGGCTGCTGAGAAATCACGGTGTCAATGCGCCAGATAACGTGGTGTTCGGTGCAGAACATGTTGGTCCAGCATGGCAGTGGGCCCTACGTGAATTGCCAGTGGTGGTGAAGCCTCCCAACGGGGGCAAGGGTGACTTGGTTCACGTTGGTGTCGACGGGTTCGCTGAGTTCGAGAGTGCTTTCAACGCGGTCGCAGAGTCTGCAGCTGAGGTCCTTGTTGAGCGTTTTGTTCCCGGAGAGGAACATCGAGTTCTTCTCATTTATGGAAAAGTCGCCGCGGCTCAACGGCGTGTCCCAGCTCACGTCCTGGGAAATGGTCGATCTACTATAAATAAACTTATAAAGAAGAAGAATAAGCAGAGAATAAAGTCAAACAATAAAATATACATTGAGTCTCAAATAAATATCGACGACGCCGTATTAGGCAAGTTGGACTCCCAGGGGGTGAGTCTGGATTCCGTGCCGGCACGTGGTCAAAAAATCTGGTTGCGTTCAAACTCAAATGTCAGTAGTGGCGGTGAGGCTCATGATGCCACTGACGATATGAGTCCCGCAGAGATAGCAATGGCAGAAAACGTTGCTCGCGCCATTCCAGGTCTGCGCGTGGCAGGTCTCGATATGCTCTTGCCCAGGGATGGCAATGGAAGCGAACCACACGTGTTAGAAGTCAACAGTAGCCCGCTCATCACCGGTCATCATTACCCCTGGGCCGGTCCCAGCAGAGATGTCGCCGCAATGTTGATAGAGGCCATGTTCCCGACAGCCACAACCGATTCGCCAGAAACACGACGCTAGGCCGGAAGCGAGGCTGCGGTCCTGCTCGCCCTGGTCATCGGATTGCTGAGAGTCGTAGCACTGCGTTCAGGCCTCAGCCAACGCGTCAGTGATGACGCCGAGGCCCTCAATGAGGAGATCGTGGCTGATAGTGAGCGGGGGAAGAAGGCGAATAACGTTGCCATAGGTTCCGCAGGTCAGGGTGATCACGCCTGACTGACGGGCTGCCGACGCCACAGCGGAGGTTAATGCCGCGTCGGGGGCCTTCGTCGCAGGATCCACAAGCTCGAAAGCCAGCATGGCTCCGCGACCCCGAATATCGCCTACCCGAGGATCACTTCTCTGAACCTCTTCAAGGCGTTCGCGGACGAGCTCTTCGATTCTTAGGGCAGCCTGATCGAGTCCCTGTTCATCAATCGTCTCCATGGAGCTCAATGCTGCTGCGCATGCCACGGGGTTGCCGCCGTATGTGCCGCCGAGCCCACCAGGGTGTGCGGCGTTCATGATGTCTTCTCGTCCCGTCACGGCAGAGAGGGGCATCCCGCCAGCGATTCCTTTCGCGGTGGTGATGATGTCCGGCTCAATCTCCTCGTATTCGGAGGCAAACCAGCGGCCGGTGCGGGCGAAGCCCGTCTGCACCTCATCGGCGATGAAGACGACGCCGTTTTCCCGGCACCAGTGAACCACCTCCTTGAGGAAGCCCGGCGCAGGCACGATGAAACCGCCTTCACCCTGAATCGGCTCCATGATCACTGCAGCCAAGTTCTCGGGGCCAATCTGAGTCCGCAGCTGATCGATCGCGCGTTCAGCTGCCGTGTGACCGTCCAGCTCATCGCGGAAAGGATAGGAGCCGGCTACTCGGTGCACCTCAGGGGAGAACGGGCCGAAGGAGTGCTTGTACGGCATCGACTTCGCAGTCAGTGACATCGTGAGCGAGGTGCGGCCGTGATACGCATGGTCGAAGGCGGCGACTGCTTGCCTCCCGGTGAAGGACCGGGCGATTTTGACAGCATTCTCCACGGCTTCGGCGCCAGAGTTGAAGAGGGCGGAACGCACTGGACCCGAAATCGGTGTGATCTCTGCAAGCTTCTCCGCCACGGCTACGTAGCCTTCGTAGGGCGTGACCATAAAGCAGGTGTGGGTGAACTCAGCAACCTGCCGCTGGACGGACTCCACCACTTTTGGGGCGCTGGCGCCGACGCTGGTCACAGCGATACCTGCGGCGAGGTCGATGAGCCGGTTGCCGTCCACATCTTCGACGATGCCGTCTTCAGCTCTGACTGCGAATGTTGGCATGAGGGTGGAAACGCCCCGAGCTACAACAGCTTGTTGCCGCTGCATGAGTCGGCGAGCCTTCGGTCCGGGAAGTTCGGTCTCGAGGTGGCGGGACTGTTTCATGCAGGGTGCTCCTTGGTGCAGATGTGATGGGTATTCCGGTTCCGATCCTGGGGTACAGAATCCATGCAGTCGAATGCCTATAGTTCACAGCAAATATGCCTGCTGGGCATAGAGCTGGTGGTGTGCACTCTTATGCGTGTCATCTGAAGGCCGGGGTGCCGGTGATTTTGTTGCCGATGATCAGAGTGTGGACCTCGTCTGTGCCTTCGTAGGTGCGCACCGACTCCAGATTGTTGGCATGACGCAGTGGTGAGTACTCCATGGTGACTCCGTTGCCGCCGAGGATGGAGCGGCTCTCGCGGGCTATCTCAATTGCCTCGCGGCAATTGTTGAGTTTGCCCACTGATATCTGGTGCGGCTCCAGACGGCCGGCATCCTTCAGGCGCCCCAAGTGCAGAGCGAGCAGGAATCCCTTGTTGATCTCCAGCGCCATATTCACCAACTTCCCCTGGGTGAATTGGTAGCCGGAGAGAGGTTTGTCGAACTGGAGGCGCTGCTTCGAGTAGTCCAGCGCCACCTGCCAAGCGTCACGTGCGGCGCCCATTGAACCCCAAATAATTCCGTAACGAGCCTCATTCAGGCATTCAAACGGGCCCCGCAATCCCTTGGCATAGGGCAGTTGGGCATCGCTAGGCAGGCGAACATCGCTGAGTTCAATGTCGCATTGGATGGAGGCGCGCATCGAAAGCTTAGGTTCGATCGGCGTGGCACTGAAGCCCTTGCTGTCAGTAGGGACAAGGAAGCCTCGAATGCCATCTTCTGTCTGCGCCCAAATGACTGCGACCTGCGCCACGGAAGCAAGGCCTATCCATCGCTTGGAACCGTTGAGCACCCAGTCATCACCGTCACGTCGGGCAACGGTTGTCATGGCAGACGGGTCCGAACCGGCGCTCGGTTCGGTCAGGCCGAAGCAGCCAATCACGTCACCTGTGGCCATCTGGGGTAGCCAGGTGTGCTTTTGGTCTTCTGACCCGTGCTTGTAGATCGCGCTCATAGCTAGGGAGCCCTGAACAGAAACGAAAGTGCGTAGGCCAGAATCACCAGCCTCCAGCTCTGCGGCGGCAAGCCCGTACTCCACTGCGCTGCGTCCGGCGCAGCCGTAGCCCTCTAGGTGCATTCCGAGCAGCCCCAGTTTGGCCATCTCGGGAACGATCTCCAGTGGGAAGACGGCGTCGTCGTACCAGCCGGCAATATTGGGCTTGATGGCGGAATCCACAAACGAGCGAACCTGCGCTTGGAGGTTCTGCTCCTCCGCGGTGAGGAGTGATGCGAAGCTAATCAGGTCACTGTCAAGCATTTAGGAGCCTTTCAACGTGCTGGGTGTTGGACGCAGGGTGAACATGGTGCCTTGATGCTCCCCCAGGGCAGGTGGGACGCTGCGATACTGCGGTGCTGCGTTCGAAAGGTGGATCGGGTTTGCCAACTGCTGTGACTCACGGCCCGTTGCCGGGTCTGCGATTGTTGTTCGCGGCTCAAGCTTCAAAGTCTCGGCTAACTCAAGGGCTTCGCTGACACTGTTGACTTTTCCGGCAGGTACTCCTTCTGCGAGAAGTTTCTCCTGCCACCGCGCAGCAGTGTCGTCCAATAACATGGTTTCGATCAGAGTGCGTAGGTCATCGCGTGAGGCAACGCGGAGCTCGTTGCTGGCGAAACGAGAGTCCTCGAGCAGATCCTCACGTTCCAGGACCCGCAGAAGGTCAGCGAACTGGCGGTCGGTTCCCACCGCTAGCGCCAGAGTGCCCTCTGCGGTGCGGAACGTTTCATAGGGAGCAATGCTCGGATGGGCGTTGCCCAACCGGCGCGGTGACCTGCCGGTGGCCAGAGTGGCGGTGCCTTGATTGACCAGTGCGGCGACCACAGAGGAAAGGAGGTTGACCTGCACCTCTTGACCCATCCCCGTGGCATCTCGAACTCGCAGTGCCAGCAGAATGCCAGCCAAGGCGTTTTGCCCGGTGAGAACATCCACCAGGGCGACACCCACCTTGCTCGGGTCTGAGTCGGCCTGACCTGTGATGCTCATCAGGCCACCCAGCGCCTGCACCAAGAGGTCGTATCCGGGCATATCCTCCCCGGACCCGGGACCGAAGCCAGAGATCGAACAGTACACAATATGGGGATGGTCCTTCGTTAAGGTCTCATAATCGAGTCCAAATTTTGCCATGACGCCGGGTCGAAAATTCTCAACGACGACGTCGCAGTCAGCGATCAGATCCCGAGCGTAGGTCAATCCTTCCGGTGTCTTCAGGTCTGCCACGACCGACCGCTTGTTCCTGTTGACGCTGGAGAAATATGTGCCGGTCCCATCCGCATCCACCGGTGGGACCCAGGAGCGTGTGTCATCGCCACTGGGACTTTCAATTTTGATGACCTCGGCACCGAAGTCTGCAAGCTGCATAGTGCACAGAGGGCCAGCGAGAACCCGAGAAAAGTCAGCGACTCGGACGCCCTCCAGTGGCCCCGAACTCACGGAATGCGACATCGCATGGCCTCCTCGCCATTGTGGCATGTTGCATGCAACTGTATCGGGCAAGGCCGAGGTTGTAAACGTCTGACCTCGGAGGCTGGCGGGATGGGTGTGGGGGACGGGGTGAGTGCTACTGGCAGTGTCTGCTGAGCTGATCAATCTTGAGGAGATACTCATCAGCAGAAAGCCCCGGGGTATGGGCGCTGACACCGGTGATCAGCAGTTTCGCTGTTCTGGTGACGTGTGCGCGCACGGCGAGAGCGACTGCCTCGCAGTCGCGGCGGAGAAGCGCATCGATAATCTCGCGACGGTCATCGGCCAAGTCCTGTCCGCTCCGGGTATTGGGAATCGTGACAAGACCCCGCGTCAGAACCAGGTTGCGCAGTTCACGGTCCAAGTCCGTCAGTCTGGGATTGCCCGCCAGACCCAGCAGAAACAGGTGGAAATCCTTATCCGCTTGCAGAGTTCGAGGGCCGTCTCCGGCAGCGGCCGCATCAAGAATTCTGCCGTGGAGGACCTGGATGTGGCGCAGGTCTTCATCAGTGGCAGCTTCCGCGCCCCGGGCGGCTGCCGGCGGTTCCAAGATGATGCGGATTTGGAAGATCTGCACTATTTCATCCAGGGACATTTGGATGACCCTGACTCCCCGGTTCTTCTCAATCCGGACAATGCCCTCCTTCTCCAGCAATTGGAGTGCCTCGCGGACGGGAGTGCGTGAGACGCCGAGTCGCTGGGAAAGGCCGATTGCCGAGTAGTGTTCTCCGGGACGCATTTCCCCTGAAGTGATCGCAGCTCGCAGCATGTCTGTGACCTGGTTGGTGAGGGAGGCACCCGTGGTCACTGGTTGCATGCTACTCATGGTGAAAGTCTACGGGGAGCCTGAGTAGCTCCAGGTGAGGCGATGGCGGGTTGCCGCCTTCATTATGTGTAGTATGCGTCACAAGAGGCGAGTCGGCCGTCTACGATGCGCCTCATCTTGAGCGCACACTGATCTGAAGCGCTCTTGCCTGACCGTTGTATTCTCCGCAGGACCTCTCCCACGTTGCACTCAGAAGGGACCACCAATGTCTCAATCACTCTCAGGGCACACCCCGCCCCAGGAGGGCCGCTTCAAGCGCTCTCTTGGATGGCTGGAAATCCTGTTTATCGGATTCGGGGCCATGATTGGCTTCGGCTGGGTGACGCTGACCAGCGGTTGGCTCATCGGCGCAGGCACCATGGGCACTGTGGTCGCATTCATCATTGGGGCTGCCATTATGGCGTTGGTTGGGCTGGTCTACGCCGAGTTGGTCTCAGCGATGCCACTTGCCGGGGGAGAGCACAATTACCTCCTCCGGGGTCTCGACCCGCGTCTCGCCTTCATCGGGTCATGGGGAATCGTCGGTGGGTAGATTGCGGTGGTCGCTTTCGAAGCGGTCGCGATCCCCAGAACCATCGCCTACATCATTCCTCAAGTGAATTCGATACCGTTGTGGACGGTCGCTGGTTTTGAGGTGAACTTGGTGTGGGCGCTTATCGGCGTCGTCACCGGAATCCTGCTCACTGCGTTGAACATCAAAGGAATCAAGCAGGCCAGCTTCTTCCAGACATCTGTCGTCAGCTTCGTCGTGACGATGGCTTTGGCGCTGATTGTGTTAGCGCTGTTCAACGGTGAGCCCCAGCATGCGGAGCCGCTCTTCACCGGAGGCACGGCAGGAATCATCGCAGTGCTGGTCGTGGTGCCTTTCCTCTTCGTCGGCTTTGATGTCATTCCGCAGTCTGCGGAAGAGGTCAAGGTGTCTCCACGGAAAATCGGTATTCTCGTGGTCTTATCAGTCTGTATCGCTGCAGCCTTCTACATAGCGATCGTGCTCACCACCTCCGTTGCTTTGCCGGCATCAGAAATGGGCGACTTCGATTTGGCGACCGCTGATGCCATGGGTGCCTTGGCGGGCAACGCGTTCTGGAGCAACGTCGTAGTGGCCGGAGGCCTGGCGGGCCTGCTGACCTCATGGAATGCCTTCATCATCGGCGCCTCCCGCCTCATCTGGGCGATGGCCAACTCCGGGATGCTGCCGCGCTGGTTTGCGAAGCTTCACCCTAAGCACAGGACGCCCATCAATGCCCTGCTCTTCATTGGTGGGATCTCTGTGGTCGCCCCGTTCTTCGGGGAAGTCATGATGGTCTGGCTGGTGGACTCCGGGTCTCCATCAATCATCATCACCTACATCTTGGTCTCAGTGGTCTTCCTGGTTCTGCGCCGCCGCGAACCGGATATGCCACGGCCCATGCGGGTCGGCGGGCAGACCGGAAACATTGGTGGCACCGTAGTTGGGGTTCTGGCTCTGGTGACCACCGCCGCGATGTTCCTGCTGTACCTGCCTGGGATGCCTGCTGGCCTGACTTTCCAGCCCTACATCATGTTTGGAGCCTGGTGGCTGCTGGGTCTGATCTTCGTGCTGCGTATCCCAGGAGGAATCCAACCCGGACCGCAGGCCGAGCATGATTTGCTCACAAAGCTTGCCTCTCAGAAACGCGCACCGAAGCCCGTCAGGGACTAACCTGCATCTCTCCCATCTCGTCCCATCCATCACCCTCTACCTGGCGTGAAATGATCTTGGGCGTCGCCACCAGGGCTTGATGCATGGGGCTCCCCTTCGCAGTGGCCCTCTGGAAATGTTCAGAGTTTACGTGGGGAGCCGCGCCGTCGTCGTCAAAAGCTTCGACCAAGACGTACTCGTGAGGGTTATCAAGGCTGCGTGACCATTCGAACCACTTATTGCCTGGTTCCGCGCGGGTGGCCTCGGTGAAATCGCGGGTGATCTCCGGCCATTGGTCCGCGAGCTCTGGTTTGACGTGAAACTTCACAACGATGAGGATCATGTTCTTTCTTCCTTTCCGGTGGTGCTGGGTCTACGGCGTGCTGAGCTGAATCTCAAGAAAACTGCATCCCTCCATCAACCAACATGGTCTGCCCGGTGATGTAGTCGGAGTCCTCGGAGGCCAAGAAGGACACAAGGCTGGCGACGTCCTCGGGAACGGACACCCGGCCCAGGAGGATGTCCCCGGCGTACTTCTTGATCGCCTCACCTTTTTGCAGGCCCTCCGATTCGGCGAGTTTCTCATCGATGAGGTCCCACATGGCCGTCCCGACAATCCCTGGGCCATAGGCATTGACGGTAATGCCGTATTTGGCCCACTCCATGGCAGCTGCTTGGGTCAGCCCCCGCACGGCCCACTTACTGGCCGAATAAGGGGAGAGCAGGGCAAAAGGGCGGAAAGCCACGATGGATGCGGCGCCGATGATTTTGCCGCCTGAATCCTGTTCCATCATCTGGCGGGCTGCGGCACGGTAGGAGTGGAAGACGCCGGTGACGTTGACGTTCATCATCTTGTGGAAGTCTTCTGTGGTGTAGTCGAGCAGCGGTTGAACCTGGGCGATTCCCGCGTTGGCGACAAACACGTCAAGTGACCCGCCGGCATCAACTGCTGTCCGGACCAGCGCCTCAACGGACGGTTCCTCGGTGACATCGACCTCGGCAGTACTGGCATGTCCTCCTGCGCCGGTGATGGTCTCGACAGTCTCTTCTGATGCTTCCTGCATATGCGGCAGGTCCGCGACCACGACGTGCAGCCCGTCCCGTCCCAGTCTTTCGGCGATCCCGCGCCCGATCCCACGGCCGGCCCCCGTCACGACGGCGACTCTGTGTTGTGCGCTCATGATGCGTGCTCCTTGACTCTAGAAGGTGAGCACAGTCTGTGACGCAACTAACACAGATACCTAGTCGCTTTCTCGTTCTATGAGAATTGGCGGTGCTTAGCCTGCGCGCATGTACCGGCTGCACTGGCCGGCGTACTCGCGCAAAGCAGACTCAATCCGCGCCTCCAGACCTGTGACTTTGCGCGAGGGCATGCTCACCGCCAAGGCACCCACGCACATCCCACTGCCATTGCGCACAGGTGCCGCCGCGCAGGTGGTGCGGGGCAGAAACTCCTCATGTTCCCATGCGATTCCGCGGGTTGAGACCTCATCGAGGTGATCACTCAGTACGTCCTGGCGCGCGATGGTGTGTGGCGTCAGAATCGGCATCCCGCGGGCCTCGAGGTAGGAGCCCCGCTGCTCCGCCGTCATCCCCGAAAGCAGGATCTTGCCGAATGCCGTGGCATGGGCGGCCTCATGGAATCCGAACCGCAAGGGCCGCAATCGGGGGTGTTGATCACAATCGGAGAGGTAGGTGAGCACGATGTCCGCACCTCGATAAACGGCAAAGTACGACGCCGCCTGCAGGGTTCGGTGCAGCTCGGCTGTTGCTTGCCGGATGGGGGAGGGAGCCAATAGTCGCTGCCGGAAGGACAGTCCGAGGTCGAAGCACTTGGGACCCAACTCAAAACGCCCATCATCTTTGAGGTGCACCAGGTACTGATTCGCTACGAGGTCATTGAGCAGTCGGTAGACGCTGGGCAGGGGTATCTCAAGTTGTTGAGCAACCTCCTTGGCTGTGGTGCTTCCTGAGGCAGCCACGGCCTCCAGGACAGCGAAAGTCCTGTGGATGACAGAAGTCGTAGCCATTGGGGTCTCCTCTCGGGGGCGGCTCAGAGAGTGCCTGCGGCATGCGTTCTCATGGGGCGAGAATACTCCTGTCTATCAGTGTCGCAGATCACATACCGTCGAGGAGCGGTCAATGGATGATCGCGCGGCAAGGCTCCGTCATCACCATTTCGCGATGGTCGTGGCAGAGCTGCCGGAGAGGTTAACCTGCCGAAGGAGCACCCGATGGTTTTCCCCGCCAAGTACCCTTCACTCAATGCCACCGAAATGACGGAAGAAGCCCGTCAAACCTTGATCCGAGTGTTGCGTGTGGCGTTCCCCCATGAGTCCGTTCCTGATGGGCCCTACGAACGAACAGCTGACACCATCCTCACTGAGGCGCAGAACGAAACCTGGTTCCGGGTGGCGCTGACTCAGGGACTCTTGTCCTTGAACCAGATGGCCGACGGCGATTTCCGCACCCTCGATGACGAGTCTGCGCTGAAGGTCCTGCGCCGCGTGGAGGGCACCGAGTTCTTCGGTTTCGTCCGCCGCACCGCAGTGCTGAATCTCTACGACGATGCCGATGTGTGGGAAGCCCTCGGCTATGAAGGTCCGTCATTCGAACACGGCGGTTACATCAACCGAGGTTTCAACGACCTCGACTGGCTGCCCGACCCGCGCGTCGAATTCCCCGTCGGAGAGACCATGCCGGAGATGGCTCAGGGAGCGGCTGGCGTGCCCCGTCCAGTCGCTGAGGGACACACAACTGACAGCACGAATCAGCCGGGTGCCACAAGCTCGGATATGGAAGAGGTGAAGAAGTGATGACGTCCGCCCCTGAGAACGGCACACCCGGGAAGAGTGTCACCAGCCAGAGCATCGATCAGGACGAGGACGCCGTCGTCATCATTGGTTCCGGGGCTGGTGGAGGAACACTGGCCTATGAGCTCACCGCCAAGGGCATTCCCGTTGTGGTGCTTGAGGCCGGACCGTACCTCACCCATGACGACTACGTGAACAACGAGTGGGAGTCCTTCAACCAGATGGCGTGGCTGGATCCCCGCACCACCTCCGGGTCCTGGCGTGTGGCTCGCGATTTCCCCAACCTCCCGGCATGGATCGTCAAAGCAGTCGGCGGCACCACCACCCACTGGTCCGGAGCCACCCCACGCTTCAAAGAACACGAGTTCAAAACTCGCAGTGTCTACGGCAGGGTCGACGACGCCAACCTTCTGGACTGGCCCATCGGCCTAGAAGACCTAGCCCCCTACTACGACCGGGCAGAGAAAGCGATGGGCTCCACGCACGTCCACGGCCGACCGCCGCTTCCGGCGAACAACAACTACAAAGTCTTCGCCAATGGGGCCGAACGGGCCGGCTATAAGTTCTACGCCACCGGCCCCTACGCCACCAACGCCGAGGAGTACGACGGGCGTCCGGCCTCCATCCAAGACGGCTTCAACTTTCAGGGCGACAAGAACCGCTCAAAGTGGTCCATCTTGGTCCGTGAGATGCCTCGAGCTGAAGCGACCGGGCTGTTGGACCTGCGGCCGGACTCCCAGGCTGTGCAGATCACCCATGATGCAGAAGGCAGGGCCGACGCCGTCCTCTACCTCGATAAGGAGGGCAACCTGCACCGGCAGGCAGCGAAAGTTGTCTGTGTGGCAGCGAACTCGATCGAAACTCCACGGCTGCTGCTCCTCTCTGCGACGCCGAGATTCCCAGACGGCCTGGCCAACTCCTCCGGTCAGGTAGGTCGGAACTACATGCGCCACCTGACCGGCACCGTCTGGGGTCACTTCGACAAACCTGTCCGGATGTACCGCGGAGAGACCATGGCGGGCCTCATCGGCGACGAATCGCTCCATGATCCTGACCGCGGCTTCGCCGGAGGCTACTACCTGGAGACCATCTCCCTAGGGCCGGCCTTCATGGCGGCGTTCGTGGAGCCAGGTGCCTGGGGTCCCGACTTCACTAAGCTGCTCGACGCCTACACCAATTCGGCCGGTATGTGGATAGTCGGTGAAGACATGCCGCAGGAATCCAACCGCGTCACACTGAACACCACAGTGAAGGACGTCAACGGGCTTCCGGTGCCCAATGTCCACTACGACGATCACCCCAATGACGTCGCCATGCGCGAACATGCCTACACCGCCGGGGAGAAGGTGTACGGTGCGGTGGGAGCGCAGTCCACACACCGCACTCCGCCCTACCCCTCGACCCACAACCTCGGCACGGCGCGGATGAGCGAACGCCGCGAGGATGGTGTGGTGGACCGCTGGGGGCGTGCCCACGATGTGAGGAACCTGTTTGTCTCGGACGGATCGGCCTTCACCAGTGGAGCGGCAGCGAACCCCACACTGACGATCGTGGCGCTGGCCATTCGGCAGGCCGACTACATCGCCGAAGAGCTCAAAGCCCAACGGATCTGATCCCGGACAATCACGTGGGAAGATCCCCGAACCCTGTCTCCTCCACTCTGGCAGAGATCCCGGCCGGCCTCGTCGACGCGCTCAGGAGAGCGACCGGCGAGGTCGGTGCCCGGGCTACTGACCGGTTGGCTTCTGCCCATGATGCCTCGCACTATCTGCTGACCCCGCAAGCGGTGGTGCGCCCCCGCTCAGTAGCAGAGGTCGCGGAGCTCTTCAGGACGGTGCAGCAGACGGGTGCAGCAGTGACCTTCCGATCCGGCGGGACAAGCCTGTCCGGCCAGGCGGTCACCGACAAAGTGCTCGTAGACGTCCGCCGGCACTTCGGCGCTATCGAGGTGCTCGACGACGGTGCCCGGGTCCGCTGCGGCCCCGGAGCTGTGCTCAGACAAGTCAATGCCCGGCTGCTGCGGTACGGCAGAAAACTGGGGCCGGATCCAGCCAGTGAGATTGCGTGCACCATCGGCGGAGTGGTGGCCAATAACTCCTCCGGTATGGCATGCGGGATCACCACGAACACCTACCGCACCCTGGACTCCTGTGTTCTGGTGCTGCCCAGCGGAACGGTGGTGGATACGTCGTCGGACCAGGCAGATGCGCACCTGGCACAGGATGAGCCGGATCTGCACGCAGGCCTGGCCGCACTGCGTGATCAGCTGCGCGCAGATCCGCGATCCGTGGAGCGCATCCAGCAGCTGCACTCGCTGAAAAACACGATGGGGTACGGGTTGAACTCCTTCCTGGACCACACTGAGCCGGTCCGGATCCTGGAGCATCTGGTCATCGGCAGCGAAGGCACACTCGCCTTCCTGGGTGAAGCCACATACCGGACCGTCCCGATCAAACCTCATGTGGCCACAGGACTGCTGATCTACCCCGATCTGGCCTCCGCGACTGCCAGCCTTCCCGAGCTTGTCAGTGCGCAGCTGGCCACAGTGGAGCTGATGGACGCCACCAGCCTGCGCGTGTCACAACGGGACCCGAAATCCCCAGAGGCCATCCGGGCACTCGAGGTGAAAGAGCACTGCGCGCTGCTCGTAGAGTTCCAGGAAGCGGATGCTCAAGCGCTGCAGGACAGACTCCAGTCCGCGAACGCACTGTGGGACCGGCTCCCGCTGACCGTGCCAGCGCAATTGAGCACTGACGCCCAAGCGCGCACCGCTCTGTGGCGGACCCGCAAAGGACTGTTCGCAGCGGTGGCGGGTAATCGCCCACCCGGAACAACGGCCCTCTTGGAAGATATCGCGGTCCCCGTGGAACAGCTGGGTGAGACCTGCGAGGCGCTGAGGACCCTCTTTACCAAGCATGGGTACCGGGATGCTGTGATCTTCGGCCACGCCAAGGACGGCAATATTCATTTCATGGTGACCGAATCCTTCACCGAAGGTTCACAGGAGGGGGTGGAACGCTACGCGGAGTTCACCGAAGACATGGTGGAAAGCGTTCTTGCTCGCGGAGGAACACTCAAAGCAGAACATGGCACAGGCCGCATCATGGCGCCGTTCGTGCGCCGTCAAGTAGGTGATGAGCTCTACGCGGTGATGCAGCGGGTCAAGGCGCTGGCGGACCCTCAGCTGATCCTGAACCCTGGTGTGCTTCTGACCGAGGATCCAAGGGCGCACCTGAAACACCTCAAAACCTCGCCCGTGGTGGAGGAGGAGGTCGACCGATGTGTGGAGTGCGGCTACTGCGAACCAGTGTGCCCGAGCCGCCAATTGACCCTCACCCCCCGCGAACGGATTGTGCTCCGCCGGGAGATCGCCCGCGCGGAGCACGCCGGAGACACCCCACTGGTGCGCACTCTGCGTCAGGAATACGACTACGACGGCGTCGACACCTGTGCCGTGGACGGCATGTGTGAAACAGCCTGCCCCGTCTTCATCAACACCGGGGACCTTGTCCGCCGGTTGCGCGCCGAGACCACGTCTGGGGCTGAGCAGAGAGCATGGAAAGTTGCTGCCAGAAGCTGGGATGTGACCAGTCAGGCCGGAGGCTTCGCCCTGACCGTGGCTGGCAAGCTGCCATCAGCGCTGCCGCGCAGAGGATCAGAAGCGGCCAGACGTGTTCTAGGTGCGGAGGCTGTTCCCCGCTGGTCTGCTGATCTGCCCAGCGGGGGGCGTCGTCGTCCTGTTCTTCATAATGACCAGGCAGAAGCGCTGTGGTTCCCCAGTTGCACGCAGACCATGTTCGGCCCTGAGGTGGGCGACGTTGCGGGTGAGAACAGCGGCGGGGTTGGGAAGGCCTTCCAGCAGCTGTGCAAGACGGCTGGTGTCCGGCTGCGCACCCCTGAGTCGATGCCCTCGCTGTGCTGTGGCACCCCCTGGAAGTCCAAAGGCCTGAGCGCTGGCTACGACCGTATGAGGCAGAAGGTGCTCGAGGCGGTGAGGGACGCCTCAGATGGTGGGCGGCTCCCTGTGATCAGTGACGCCAGTTCCTGCACTGAGGGCCTTGAGGTGCTCCGGGCTGATGCTGGGATCGAGGTGGTGGACTCGGTGACTTTCGCCGCTGAGCGTCTGCTGCCCGCCCTCCGTGACCTTGGTGTGCTCCCTGAGCCGGCGTTGCCGTCGTTGACACTGCACCCCACATGTTCCTCCACCCGGCTTGGGCTCAACCCGGCGTTTGAGGCCCTGGCGGAGGCTGTGGCTCAGCAGATCCACGTACCACTGGAATGGGAGTGCTGCGCATTCGCCGGGGACCGAGGCATGCTCCACCCGGAGCTCACGGCCTCCGCGACCAGGGCCCAGGCGGCAGAGGTCCGGAGCCTGAACAGTGCGGCGCATGCCTCGACGAATCGCACCTGTGAAATGGGTATGGCGCGTGCCACTGGAAAGCCCTACCGGCACATTCTGGAACTGCTCAACGCCGCGGTCCACTAGCGCAATCAGTCATGCTCAGCTGCATCCGGTCCCGGGATGAGGCGTGCTTGCAGTCGCGCTGGATACGATGAGGGCATGAGCACGACTTTCGGATCGGTCGCCGGCATCGGGCGCCCCGCCCGTGATGCCCTGCAGCAGGCCGGATACCTGAACCTGGAGTCTCTCCACGGGGTCGAATACGCTACGCTCGCCTCACTTCACGGCCTCGGGAGGCGGAGTCTGGAACGCCTGCGGGCGGCTCTTGTGGAACGCGGCATGGGGCTGGCCGGCCATGTGCCGGAGCCCGAGGCGCGCCGCTCTGTGATCACCGAAGGTCATACCGGAAAGAACGCGATAGACCTCAAGACGGCCCCTAGTGACCAAACTCCGAGTGACTTTGTTGAAGGGCTGGACACTGCGCGACGTGTCGTACACGGTAGATTGCTGTTGGAAATCTTCACACGCGTCACTGGGGAGCAACCCGTGATGTGGGGGCCCACAATGATCGGCTATGGACAGGCCCACTACCGCTATGCGACCGGCCGGGAGGGCGACACGTTCCGGCTCGGATTCTCACCCCGGAAAGCGAAGATCTCGCTATACGGCCTCACCGGATCACCGCGCTCAGCAGAACTCTCAGCCCGGCTCGGTAAGCACAGCACCGGCGCAGCGTGTCTCTACATCAACACACCGGAAGACATCGACCTCGCAGTCTTGGAAGAGATGATCCGAGATGCCTGGGAGGCTGATCTGACGCCCCACTGCTGAGGCTCCCGGGATCGGCACGCCTTGTACTGCACATATAGTACAAAACTTGTACCATGTGTGTGGTACATAGGTTGAGTGGTGATGACTACATGCGGGAAGCGGGGAAACGGACATGTTCATGTTGGCAATGCTCTGTGAGGTGCTTCCCGTCGTCGCGGCCCTGTCCGTCGTGGCCGTCCTAGCGGTTCCCCTATGGCGCGAGAAGCTGCCTCGTCCGGTCCGGCTTGACGGCTCATCCCGACCTGACGCTGCGGCGCGGTGGACCCTGGCGTCTGGGGCTGCGCTCCTTGTCCTGTTCGCCGTGACGGTGACTGTCATGCGTTTCCACCGCATAAGGCTCGGAGGCCAGGACTACAGCTGGTGGAGGTACTCGATTCCGCTGCTAGCAGCATGCTTGGTCTTGCTCGTTGTCGCAGTGCTCTTGGTCAGTTACCGCCGGCAGCCGGCCGAGCCAGTTGCGCCCACGCATCCCCGCACGTGGCGATCCTTCACCGGCACGTCCCAGTTGTGGTTGTTTGGGTCCTGCGCGTTCGCCCTAATTTTGTTCGTCGCGTTCGCCGGATCTGCCTCAAGCCCAGATGATGAGGGCCGCTACCGGTGGCTGGTGATCGATACCGGAGCCACAGGTGGAATGGTGGCTGATTTCTTCGGGTGGGCGTATGGTCTGCCGGCCGCTGCAGCGGCGCTTGTGCTTCTTGTGCTGACGGTTCTAGTCCTTCACCTCAATGCGGTACGTCCGTTTTTTACCCCAAACAGTGTCGGAGCGGAGGAAGCGTCGCGATCAGCGTTTTCATACATGGTGGTCTGCTTCGGCGCCGGTGCAGTTCTCCTTACTCTTGCCCGCGCGCTCAACACGGCCTCGAGTGCAGCAGGAGTGTCACTAGCTTCAGAGGGCTACTCGTTTGACACCACTCTGGCAGCAGCTTCGCCATGGCTTTTGGGCCTGTCATACCTCGTGCAGTTCTTTGCGCTCTTCCTGCTGATGACAGTTGTCGCGGTGGCGGTCCGGCGACCCCAGCCTCAGGCGGCGACTGTTCATGGCTGAGTATTCAGCCGAACAAATCGCCGCTCATTTCAGAGGGCTGATCCTGTCTGGTCGGATGGGTGCAGGGGACCGGCTCCCGACCGTCCGACAAACCGCGCGGGATCTCGGCGTCGCGGTGACGACTGCCGCCAAGGCATACCGTGCGCTGGAGTCCAGCGGGTTTGTGGTGACGAAGGGCGCTGCCGGTACCCGGGTCGCTGCTCAGCCATCGGTTCTCCCGGGCGTGGTGCTTGGCCATGTCAGAGATGCTGTGGCGGAGGCCCAAAAATCGGGCATCAGCGAGTCAGACCTCCTCAACGCAGTCCAGGCTGTATGGCGCGACCGCCCATAGCAGGCGGCGGAGCTGGTCCATGTCAGCAAAGCGAGGCTCAGGCACCCCAGCGCAAGACTTACGATGTCCGCGCACCTCGCGACACGTTTCAGTGAGGCCCTGATCCTGATCCGCCCTTCGGATATCCACAACCGACGCGTACAGTGCACCACGTGAGTGATCATGAATGCACTGATGATGGCCGGTATATCATCGTCAAAGGTCAAAAGTGGCGCGCCACCGATCCGCATATTCCAGAGCGGCTGCGCAGCGAACTCGTCAAAGAGCTCATGACTGCCCGGCGTTTGGTCAAAACGCGCGGCGACGACGTTCGGTTCCGCGTGCAGGACGCGAAGGTCGCACTCGGAGAACGCGGTGAGCCATGGTGGGAGCCTACAGAGGCTGGACAGAAGGACAGGCTTGCGGCAGCGATTCGCGCGCTGCTGAGGCAACGTGAGGGGGCCACCATCTGCCCAAGTGACGCCGCCCGAATCGTCGGCGGCGATACCTGGCGGGACCTCATGGACCTTGCCCGCCAGGTGGCTGCAGAACTCTCCGAAGAGCGGCAAATCCGCATCACGCAAAAGGGTGAGGTGGTGGACGCTGATGCCCGTGGCCCCATCCGTTTGGGGCCGGGAGAGAACCTTCGGCTGGGAGCGGGGTGATGCCTCACATCTGGGTCAGTGGGAGCCTGTCGGGGCTGCTCGTTGATCGATCGCGGCGGTGGAGGCATCGATGCGCTCCATGGCGTCATCGAACCGGTGGACGGTTTCCCACAGTTCGGGGTGCTGTTGGCGGATCTGCTCAAGGGTTGACCCGGAGGCGCGCAGGGTCCCCAGGTCAAAGCTCACGTTGGTGCGCGCACCTGCCACTGCTGCCCGTAGGGCACCGAATGCGACGACGACGTCAGCGATCAGTGCCGACTTTCCGTTCTCTGCGAGCCAGATTAAGTCATCGATCGCTTCTACCGCGTGCTCGCCGAGCTTGGCAGAGGACTGGGCCGCCCCGACTGAGGCTTCACGGATTGCCTGGTCCCGTTCTTCACCGCGGTCCAGCTTAAACGCGGCGCCGAATGCTTGGGAGGCTGCGGCGTCGTCGTCCGCTAATCGTAGGGCAGTGCGTCGCAGGTTCTGGGCTCTGGTGAGGATTTCTTCCAGTTGGTTCCCCGGGTTTTTCTCTGCGTCGGTGTAGCCGGCAACCATGGAGGTCAGGGATGCTGCGATCGCGAGCATCACTCCGGCGCCAGCGCCACCGCCGGGTGCGCCGATGGGCTTTCCCAGTGCGTGCGTCCAGTCCTCGACAGTCGATTCTTGGGTGGTGATCTCATCGGGTGTGTTCATGAATCTAGTCTGTCTCATCACCGAGTGCGTTTCCTGTGGGAGGTGGGGTGTTGTTAGAGGATAGGGCGCAGGGGTCTCAGTGCGACCTCGGTGACCCGCACGATCGGGTGGCGCATCCTCCAGCTACCGGACCTGACGCGCTCGCAGTGCTCGAGATCGCTGCGGAAGACTCTCTCCATCTCGGCGGCGAACCCCTTGTCGACGACTTCAATATTGGATTCGTAGTTGAAGGACAGGGAGAGCCTGTCGATGTTGGCCGTGCCGATTGTTGACCATACTCCGTCGATGGTGGCGGTCTTGGAGTGCATCATGCTGCTGGTGTAGAGGAGAACGGTGATGCCTGCATCGAGCATCTGCCCGAAGAATCCGCGAGAGACCCAGTCGGCGATCACATGGTTGGAATCTTTGGGGACCATGACTTGGACATCGACCCCACGCCGGGACGCCAGCGTGAGGGCGCGCACGATCTGCTGGTCAGGGACGAAATACGGTGTGGAGATCCATATCCGATCGCGAGCCCGCTCGATCGCTTTGAGATACATGTTCCGCACTGGGTAGACCAGGTCGACCGGCATATTCGCCACCACTCGGACCGTGGGGTTCCAGCTGTCCGGAGCGATCCAGGGAATCTGCTCTGAGGGGTGGCGGTCCTCATTCCATAACCGTGCCACCGTCTGCCGCAGACCCCATACCGCTGGTCCGGCCACACGGAGGTGGGTGTCGCGCCATTTCTTTGCGTAGAGGGAACCGATGTTGTAGCCGCCAACGAACCCGATCTCGTCATCGACCACCAGAATCTTTGAGTGGTTGAAGCCGGTTGAGCGCAGAGGCGCCTTCCAGAAGCTCCTTCCCGCGGCTGGCATCCGGTACACGTGAACGTCTTTATCGAGCCGGCGGTAGAACGACTGCGGTACGACGAGGTTGGCGAACCCGTCGTAAATGATGAACACATCGACGCCGCGTCTGACTGCCGCGTTGAACGCATTGATGAACTGCTGGCCCACCTGATCGTTCTTCCAGATGTAGGTCTTCATGAGGATCGAGTGCTGGGCGGAATCGATAGCCTGCAGCATGTCCCCGTAGAGCGCTTCGCCGTCGGTGTAGATGCGCAGCGGTGATTCCTCGACATGCGATTCGAAAGTGCCTGGCCGGGGCGCGTCGCGTTCCTTGCGTTCGCGCTGCTTGAAGAGGTCCAACGCCACAACAGAGATCGCTGCGGTGACTGGGACCGCCATAGCAGAACCTGCGATCGCCAGTGGCAGGGTCTTGGGGGACGTTCGTCGGCGTAGGCGGCGCAACGGCATGCGGGAAGGGCTCATGAACATACCCTAATGCGCATGCCTAGCCCGGCAGAGGGAATGATGTCGAACCGGGCGGGGTTGATTGGTGAGAAATGCACTCAGAAGCTCGCCATAGCGTCCTTCGTGACAATGATCGGTAGGAGAAAATTCATGAATGTTTCAACACTTGCTCTGCGCACCATACCCGGCGCGTTCGTCCTCAACGCCGGAATCAGCAAACTGAAACTAGACGCCGAGTCCGCTGCCGGGCTGCAGGGCATGGCTTCCACCGGGGTTCCAGCAGTGAAACAGCTCTCCCCGGAAACGTTCGGCAAGGCCCTGGCCTGGGGTGAGATCACCCTCGGTACTGCGCTGCTGACTCCGTTTGTGAGCAACCGGCTTGCTGGCCTTGGGCTGGCCGGCTTCTCGGCCGGAATGCTGAGCATGTACTTCCGCAATGATGCGATGACTGAGGCCGACGGCGTGCGCCCGTCACAAGACGGCACACCTCTGGCTAAGGACGTCTGGCTGGCTGCCATCTCCATCGCTTTGATCAGCGGACAGAAGAACCGGAAGAACAAAGGTTAGTCAGGGTCCAGCTCAGTTCTGTGAAGGATTCAACGCGTGAGCCGTTGAACTCCTTCCAGCACCGCCTGATGGACCCGGCGGTCACCCAGCGGCAGGAAATGGCCGCGGGAGCTCAGCTGAACGTTGTGCGCCCCCTGCAGGTAGCTGCCTCCGGGGATATGTGGATCGAAACGCCCGTAGATGGACACAATGTCCTTGTCCACATCCCGCTTAGCTCCCAATGCGGCAAGTTCAGGAGATCGTGGCAGGAATGCGCGGATCGCTGGCAGCGGCATCAGGCGGGCCAACGGTGAACCGTCGAACGGCGTGTTGAGGGTGACGAGCCCTTTGATCAGCCTGGCCTCATTGTGGCGGGCCAGCAGGTGTTTCCCAATCAGACCGCCTTTGCTGTGCGCCACTAATACGCAGGGGCCTATGCTTTCCCGGTCGATGTGCCTGTGGACAACATGTGCCATCTCCTCGAAGGTGCCCCCGTTGTAACCCAGTTCGACCACGGGACGAACGTCATAACCCTGTTCATGCAGCGCATTGGCCAGGGGAAGCAGGAATGTCCACGTTTCGTAGATCCCGGGCAGCAGAACGATGACAGGTTTGTCAGAGTCGGCACGCCGGTATGAGTACGGGTCGGGACGTTGAAGAAGGCCTGCGGCCTGCTGGCGCAGCGCGTAGCCGTAGTCTCGGGCCCAGACTGTGAGGTTGGTGCCGGCCTTCAAGACACGCCCAGCTCCGCGAGCCCTACCCCGGGAGGATGACGTTTTCATAGGTCCTCGACCGTTGACTGGGTCGAGGGCGGGGCCTCCGGTGAGGGACCTGAGCCGGTGACCATGGTCAGGAACTGCGCGCAGGCTGCGGCGAGCTCATCGGGCTGATTGTGGTGCAGAGCGTGCGTTCCGCTGGAAATCTCACGCAGGTTCGCGTCCGGGGCCAGGCCAACTAGCTCGCGGACCCACTCATCTGACGGAACCGGGTCTTTGTCCCCGTGCACTACGAGACCAGGGACAGTGCAGCTCCGGATGGTGTCTTCGGGACGGTCGGCGAGCATGTGGCGGACGGTGTGCAGATGCCGGAGTGGGCCCATCCGCAAGTAGTTTCGGAAGACCAGAACGTTGGTGGCAAACGGCTCGGCCAACATGTTCTGGAAGAGCCGGAGTGCTTGGGTGGGGAGATTCCGCGCGGCGGGGTCCACTGTGGGGCCGATGAGAATGTAACCGACATACACCTGATGATTGTTGGCGATCGCGTCTGCGACGATCTGGCATCCCATGGAATGTCCGACTAGCACGGGTGCCACCAACGCCAGCTCAGCGACTACTCCGGTCAGGGCCTCGCCCAGTTCTGGGATGGTCAGCGCGTGAGGTGGCTTAGGAGTGCTGCCATAGCCCGGCAGATCCACTGCGTAGACATCGTGGGTCTCAGCGAGAATCTCGGCGTAGGGCCGAAAATACTCCGCAGACATCCCGAGACCGTGCACCAAAACCATTGGGGGAAGTCCTGGAGTGAAGGTACCGCGCACATCTACGGCATAGCCGCCGACCTGCAGGCGCCGGGTATGGAACCGGTCTGCGGTTGGGCTCGTCTGGGGCACTGTGGTGGTGTCCGCTTCTGCTAGGCGATGCCTGATGGGGCGCCGCTGAATGGATAGTCAGAGAATGCTGAGGCTACTGACAAGCATCAAGAGCATGCAACCCGTTTGTCTGCGCAGTGCGCCCCGGCGGAGTGCTGGCGTGTCATTCTTGTCTGATGCATATCGATGAAATGGCAGCTCTGGTGGAACAGGTCTCAGTTCGCTATGGAGAGCTTTTCGGCATCGAGCGCTCCGATGAGTGGTTGATGCTGAAGCTCCAGGAAGAGGTCGGCGAGCTCAGTCAAGCATTTCTGGCTCTGACTGGTCAGGCCCGCGACAAGGGTGCCAGTGAGGAGGAAGTTCAGGCTCAGTTCCGTGCGGAGGTGGCCGATGTCCTGGGCATGGCGATGCTCGTCGGCAGGCGGTTCGGCCTCGACCTGGACGCAGAGATGAAGGCCAAGTGGTTGGTCCACCTACCCAGCTAGGGCGGCTGGAGGCCCGTCACGGCGTAGCTTCGCTTGATTTCGGAGGTTCGGCGTCCCCATTCGCTGGTTCTGACGCGCTCCTGATGAAGTGCGAAGGGTTCGGCGTCCCGAAAGTGTTCCGAAACCTCCCACACGATCTCCGAGTCATCTTGGCAGATCAACTGTCCGGTCAGTCTGATCTCCGACATCTAGTCCAACCTACTCGGGCACGTCGAGTCCGAGGTGACTCCTCAGCGTCTCTCCTGCGTATTCATAGCGGAAACGCCCCCTGCGCTGAAGCTCAGGGACCACATGGTCCACAAAGTCGCTGGTGCTGTGCGGTAAAGAAGGCGGCATGAGGTTAAACCCGTCGGCACCGCCTGCATCCAGCCACAGCTCGATCTCATCGGCGATCGATTCCGGTGTCCCGACCATGGTGCAGTGACCGCCGCCGGCTGCGAGCCGTCCCAGGAGCTGACGCACGGTGGGCTGTTCCGTCTCAATTATCCGGAGAATTGTCGCGTAGCGTCCCTTGGGACCGGTGAAGTCCTTTAAGGGAGGCAGGTCGGGAACCGGGGCGTCCATTTCCCACGCGGAAGCGTCTTGACCGACAAATACACTCAACTGACGCAGGGAACTCTCTACCGGCAGCAGCTCATCTAGCTCACGCTGCTTGGCTTGCGCCTCCTCCATCGTGGAGCCTACATAGGTCACCAGGCCCGGCATGACGGCGACAGAATCCGGGTGGCGCCCCTGAGCTGTGATCCGACGCCTCATGTCTGATCGGTACTCTTGGGCGGCACCCAAGTCGTAGGCCACAGCGTAGATCGCCTCTGCCCGGCGTGCCGCGAGTTCACGGCCCTGTTCGGAGGCCCCGGCTTGGAAGAGCACGGGATGACCTTGAGGCGGGCGTGGCACATTGAGCGGCCCTCGTACGGCGAAATGCTCCCCTGAGTGGTTCAGTTCGGTGAGCTTCATCCCGTCCACGTACCGTCCGGGTGTACCGTCTGGTTCATCCTCGCGGTCAATGAGAATCGACTCGGCTGGCCAAGAATCCCACAGCCGGAGGACGACGTCGACGAACTCCTCAGCACGTTCGTACCGCACTGCGTGTTCGGGCATCTTCTCCAGACTGTGGTTCTGAGCTTCGGCATCGAACATTGAGGTCACCACGTTCCACCCGATCCGACCCTGAGAGATCCAGTCCAGACTCGCCAGCAGTCGCGCGGCGTGGAAAGGAGTGTTGAAGGTTGCTGAGACGGTGCTGACCAGTCCGATTCGATCGGTTTCCCGGCTCATTGCCGAAAGCAGGGTTAGCGGCTCAAGGTTCCAGAGTGGACTATCCTCCGCAGCAGTGATGCTGTTCGAGTGCCCATCGGCGAAGAACACGGCATCGAACTTCCCCCGTTCAGCAATCTGCGCCAACTCCGTGTAGTAGTCGACATCGCGCAGCCTCTCGGCGTGAGAATCCGGGGCTCGCCAGGCGGCGCTGTGGTGGCCTACACCGTGGATGAAGAGGTTGAAATGCGCCTGCTTGGTATGGGGTGTGTTCATACTCATCAACCTTTGACGAGGCCTCCGTCGACGATCAGGTTCTGCCCGGTGACACCTCTGGCCCAGGGTGATGCGAAGAACAGGGTCGCATCGGCGAGCTGGTCCGGCGTGGTGACTTTTCGCAGTGGTGTGCCGGCCGCGATTCCTTCGAACACCGCTTCCGGGGTAGCCGCTGAGGCATCTGTGGTTCGCAGAAGCCCGCCGGAGACCATGTTGACCGTGATCCCTTCAGGACCCAGGTCGTCGGCGAATGTTTTGGTCAGGGATAGCAGGGCGGCCTTGGCTGCGGTGTAGTCGTGGTACGGCACTACGGGGTGCTGGAAGAGGTTGGTGCCGATATTGATGATGCGGCCGAAGCCTGTTCGCTTCATGCCGGGATGGGCGGCCTGGATGGCGTTCAGTGCGCCCTTCACTGCACCTTCGAACTGGCGTGTGAGCGCATCGTAGGTGATCTGCATGGCTTGAGGCCGGGCATCACCGTTGAAGACAAAGTCGACCAGGGCGTTGTTGATCACGGTGGTGACGGAGCCGAAATGCTCGGTTGTGGTGGTGATGAGATGGTCGACGGCACCACGGTCACGAATATCGGCTTCGATGGCGAGGGCTTGCCCAGGATAATCCGCCGCGAGGGCTTCGGCAGCCTCTTTTGACGTGTAGTAATTGATGACGACCCTGGCGCCCTGGGAGAGGAACGTTTTGGTGATTGCTGCTCCGAGGCCGCGGGCACCACCGGTGACGACGACGACTTGTTGGTCGAGGGGGAGGGCTTCAGTGGTCATGTGCCTTGTCTCTCTTGTATCGAGGCGAAGGCACTCCGAGCGCGCTGATGAGCCGGACAATCCCTTCGCCAGTGCTAACTGGATCAGGTTCAACGGGTGTGTTCTCAGCCGTCGACCGGTGCGGAGTCGAAGCTCCGGTCAGTCTAGGTACCCCGTGTCACATGATGACCTAATCATGAGCCTGCTCGTAGGCACAACCACGGAAGGGTAGGCCTGCACCCATCGCCCTGGGCTGCGTGTCATGTTGGTGATGACGGTGAGCTCTGCAACCTGGTGCTTCACAGCATACCGCGCGGTCGGTATGCTTGGGGGGCAAGCAGAACATTCCAGGAGAGGATCCCGCATGACACCTACAACACCACGAGTTGCGATAGTGACGGGCGGAGCGCGCGGAATCGGCGCTGCCACCGCACATCGCCTAGCGGCGGACGGACACGCTGTCGCGGTGCTTGACCTGCTGGAGGAGCAGGCTGAGACAACTGCCGAAGAGATTCGAAGCGCCGGGGGGTCCGCTCTTGCCGTAGGGGTCGATGTTGCTGATGAGCCTGCAGTCGAGAAGGCGACTCAGCGAGTTGTTCAGGAGCTGGGAAGTCCCACGATCCTGGTCAACAACGCCGGGATACTGCGCGATATTAGGTAGGCTTTGCGTGACGTAGACGTTAAGAGAGCTGACTAGTTCGGCGGCGCCGAATCTGATCTTGCTAAGAACTGCGCAACCGAGACGAAGAATTTCGAGAGGAATCGCACATGGCCGGTTTGACGCTCACTTCGCTGGGCGGGGCGGGAACGGTGACCGGTTCTAAACACCTCCTGCAATGGGGCGATGATCGGATTCTCATAGACTGCGGTCTCTTCCAGGGCCAGAAGAACCTTCGCGAACTCAACTGGAAACCCCTGCCGATCGAAGCATCAAGCATCGATGCGGTGGTTCTCACCCATGCCCACCTTGACCATTGCGGATATCTGCCCAGACTGATCCGTGAAGGGTTCACGGGTCCAATCATCTCCACGGAGGCAACGCGAGACGTAGCTGAACTGATCCTCAAAGACAGTGCCTGGCTCCAAGAGAAGGATGCGGCGTTCCTGAACCGCATCAAGAAAACCAAACACTCCCCGGCACTGCCGCTGTACGACTCTCGGGATGCTCAACGTGCCATCGATGCCTTCATCACCTACCCGTTCGACCAGCCGTTTCAGACATCCAATGGTGCTACGGTCCGGTTCCGACGAGCAGGGCACATATTGGGTGCCGCTGCCGTAGATATTCAATGGGGTAATCGACAGGTGGTGTTCTCGGGTGATCTGGGCAAATATGACGACCCGGTCATGTTCGATCCTGAACCTGTCCGGGAAGCTGATTATGTCGTGATTGAGTCGACGTACGGCGATCGCCTTCATAACATCTCCGACGCTTCAGGCACCCTCGCCAAGGTTATCGAAGAAACCACACGACGAGGCGGAACTGTGCTCATTCCCTCCTTTGCGGTGGGACGGGCACAAACGCTGTTGTACTACCTGTGGAATTTGCGCCGTACGGGTCGATTGCCCGATGTTCCGATTTACCTCGACAGTCCCATGGCGATTAATGCCAGCGGATTGTTGAATGCCCACCCCCACGATCACCGTCTGGACCCTCGGACATCCCAGGCCGTGGGCAAAGTTGCTACCTATACCCGCCATCCCGAAGACTCAAAGCGCATTTCACGTAGTAATGAGCCCAAGATTGTCATATCTGCCAGTGGCATGGCCACTGGGGGCCGGATACTGCACCATCTGAAAGCCTTTGGACCCGACCGCCGGCACACCATATTGCTTGTGGGATTTCAAGCAGCAGGAACACGTGGACGCGCACTCCTTGAGGGAGCACAAGACATCAAGATTCATGGAGACTGGATCCCTATCAACGCAGAAGTCGCGAATTTGCCAGGGCTGTCAGCACATGCAGATGCTGCTGGCCTGATGAAATGGCTCTCAGGATTTCGTCAAACGCCGGAGAAGGTTTTCATCGTTCACGGTGAGGCCCAAGCAGCAGAAACACTTCGCAGCCGAATTGACCGCAATCTCTCGTGGGAAGCGACGGTCCCACAACAGAACCAAGTCTGCAAGCTATGAGCATGTAGTCATTTGGCTCCCTGACAACACCTGTACTCAAGGCAGGTTCCATAGATTAGACCTTGCGCGAATAGGACACGGATTCTTGTCAGCATATGTGATCTCAGCTGGTCCGGCTTCTGCCTCGACCCCCGTATGGTGGAAGGCAATATTCTTCTACGTGCTGTAGAGGCACCCTGCCCCTCCGATATAGAGTCGGAGGGCAATCACCGAGCCCGTACCCAGGACTTTTACGCAGCAGGAGCAATGTGAAGCTCAAGCACCTCACGGACCCGCATGCCCTCCCAATCGACGATATCCTCAGCAAGTATCAGGCTGATCTCGATGCAGGCCTGGGCTCTCACGATGTCCAGCAACGGCTGGACGAATTTGGACCGAACGAACTGACGGCTGCTGAGCGAGACGGCGTCATCATTCGAATCCTCCGCCACTTCAACGACGTGCTGATCTATGTGCTGCTCGGCGCAGCAGTGCTCACAGCAGTGCTTCAGCATTGGGTCGACACCATCGTCATCGTCATTGTGGTGGTAGTCAATGCCACAGTCGGTTTTCTCCAGGAGGGCCGGGCGGAACGCGCACTGGAAGGTATTCGCGAGATGCTCTCGCCCTCGGCGACAGCGTTGCGGGCCGGCGCTTGGCAGCAGATCCCTGCCACTGAACTGGTCCCCGGAGACTGTGTTCGGCTGCGCGCCGGTGATAAGGTCCCGGCCGATTTGCGACTCAACGAAGCCCAGGAGCTCACAGCGGAGGAATCGGCCCTGACCGGTGAATCCGTCCCAGCGTCCAAGGGCACGGCCGCTGTGGCCCCTGATGCGGCGCTGGGTGACCGAAGCTGCATGGTCTTCTCCGGCACCATGGTCACATCAGGTGCGGGCATAGGTATCGCCACCGGCACCGGCATGGACACCGAGATCGGACGCATCAACACCATGATGAGTCAGGTGGAGTCGCTGCAGACTCCGCTGACCCGACAGATTGCAGCATTCGGCCGGTGGCTGACCGTCGGCGTCGTGGTGATGACTGTGGCTCTGGTACTCATCGGCGCGCTGGTTCACGGGACCGATCTGGGCGAACTGCTGCAGGCTGCAGCAAGCTTTGCCGTCGCGGCAATTCCTGAAGGGCTGCCTGCACTGATCACCATCACCCTGGCACTGGGAGTGCAGGCCATGGCTCGCCGCAACGCCATCACCCGGCGGCTGCCGGCCGTCCAGACGCTCGGCAGCGTCACAACAATCTGCTCAGACAAGACGGGCACGCTGACCAAGAACGAGATGACCGTCGAGCGTCTGGTGCTCGCTGATTCAACCAACACCGACGGCCAGGAATTCGTGGTGACCGGCACTGGCTACGCCCCGGAAGGCGAGGTGCTCCAGACTGACGGTACCCCTATCGGCCTGGAGCACCCGGGTCTGCGCCGGCTCGCTGAGGCGTTCAGCATTGCCAATGACACCCAGCTGGTGCAGCAGGACGGTCGGTGGGGCATCAACGGAGAACCTACCGAGGGTGCACTGCAGTCGCTGGCCGGAAAGCTCGGGCTGGATCCCGGTGCTGCTCAGCGTCCTACCACGCTGCCGTTCAGCTCTGAGAACAAGCTCATGGCCACCCTGGCCGAAAGGGAGGGAGACTGGCGCGTGCTCGTCAAAGGCGCACCTGACCGGTTGCTGGACCGTTGTCCGAATCAGTTGGGCGCAGCCGGCGGCGAGTCGCCGCTGGACCGTGTCTTCTGGGAGGACCATATTGAGCAGTTATCGGCCCAGGGGATGCGCGTTCTTGCAGCGGCCGAGCGTCCAGGATCTAGCGCAGACGCAGAGACGCTGACCTTGGAGACCCTCGGCGAAGACCTGACCTTTCTCGGTGTGGTCGGAATTGTGGATCCCCCGCGGGAGGCCGCGATCACGGCCATCGAGGTCTGCCATGCTGCGGGGATCGAGGTGAAAATGATCACCGGAGATCATGTTGGTACAGCCACTGCCATTGCCCAGCATATGGGTCTGGACAATGATGCGGGAACCGTGTCGGGGCCCCAACTGGAGGAGGTCGATGACGATGAACTGCGGGAGCTGGCCACGACGCACAATGTCTTCGCTCGCACCAGTCCTGAGCATAAGCTCCGCCTCGTCCACGCACTGCAGGCTTCAGGACAGGTGGTCGCCATGACGGGGGACGGGGTCAATGACGCTCCAGCGCTGCGGCGGGCGGACATTGGGGTCGCAATGGGTGTGAAAGGTACTGAGGTTACCAAGGAGTCTGCGGATATCGTGCTGGCCGACGATGACTTTACGACTATCGAGATCGCCGTCGAGGAGGGACGTCGGATTTATGACAATCTCCGTAAGGCAATGGTCTTCCTGCTTCCCACCAACGGGGCCCAGTCGGCCGTTGTGCTGTTCGCCGTTGCGTTGGGTTGGACGCTGCCACTGACTCCGCTGCAGATACTGTGGGCAAATATGGTCACCGCAGTGACACTGGCCTTTGCTTTTGCATTCGAGCCCGCTGAGCGAGGGCTGATGCAGCGTAGCCCCCGCGATCCCGCCAAGGGGATTGTGGAGTCCCGGCACATCGTCCAGATTGGTCTGGTCTCGGCGCTCATTGCCACAGCCACGGTGGGTGTGTTCAGTTGGCGAATCGCTGCTGGGGACGACCTGGATACGGCCCGAACCGTAGCCACGAGCGTGCTCGTGGTCTGTCAGGCCTTTTATCTCTTCAACGTCAAAGCATTAGAGACCACCAGCCTGAGGGTCACTGCGCTGTTCAACAACCGCGTTGCCTGGCTCTGCGTGCTCGGCCTGACTGTTCTGCAGCTGCTGTTCATCTATGCGCCACCGCTGCAGCGGCTCTTCGAGTCCCGCCCGCTGGGCGTCGAGCACTTCCTGATCATCAGTTGCGCCGGGGCCGCGGTGTTTCTCCTGACTGAGGTGTTGAAAGTGGCTCTGTACCACGAGCATCGACCCACCTCACAAGAACTCCAGAATGCCGTCCCGCGGTCGAGTTGATGAACAACGTGGTTCAACGTGCAACGTGCGGCTTCCAGAGTTTCTTCGGCGAGCTGTTGTCTGAGTTGATCCTCCCGAGTGTCTGGAAGGGCGGCGTAGGTAGTGTAGATCATCGTCGGGACTGTGAACTTGTTGATCACGGCGAGCACCGAGTTGCGGCGCTGTGCCGCACGGGCTGCGTAATGCAGGGCTAGTGGTGTGTCTCCAAAATAGGTTATTGCTTTGGTGTTAACCTTGGGTATGGCTAATAATCCTGC
>NZ_VAVZ01000021.1 GCF_005771525.1 Nesterenkonia salmonea
GTTGCCTAGATACGAGTCTATGGAGAGTCCTTTGGGTGTTTCGTGAGACATGCTTGTTGCGCATAAAGGCCGGGTCGAGGACGTGGACGCCTTCGTCGGTGATGCCGGCACCGAAGTGTTCTTTGGAGAGGTCATCGACGGCTCGGATGATGAAGTCGACGATCTCGACCGGTGTGTAGACGACGCCGAGGGCGTCGGCTTGGGCGGGGAAGGCTTGTTTGAAGAAGTTCTCATACAGCTCGGTGATAATCCGCTGTTTGCCTTCAGCGTTGTCGATCCCGGCAGCCCGTTCCGCGACCGACTTGTAGAACCCTTCGAGGGAGGCAGTCTCTGCTTGGAGGTTGTTGCCCTCCAGGGTGTCGATCATCTCCTGCATGACCACCGAAACTGGGTTGTTCGCGACGAAGTCGTACCCGGAGAACAGGGCGTCAAAAACTGGTTTGGTGATCAGGTGCTGAGAGAGCATGCTGATCGCGTCCGAGTCGCTGATGCCCTCGTTAAGGTTGTGCTTCAGCGCGGCAACAAACTGCTCGAATTTCTCCGCCACGTGGGGTTCTGGTCCGGCGCCGTGGGGTCCTGCCGTAACGAGGGTGGTGATGCGTTGGGTGTGGTTGGCGGCGACCTCGGCGATGTCGGAGGCCCAGTCTTCCCAGTATTTGCGGTCGCCGACCTTTTGGACGATCTTGGCGTAGATTGCGTCCTTCCACTCCTCCAACCCGGGGAACTCCAGATCCAGGGTCAGCTGCTGCGGCGCGGTGAGGGCGGCGGCGTCGTCGTCCTCGGTGCCGACTCCGACGCCGATGATGTCGATCTTCTCTGACCGGTCTTGGTTGAGGTCGATCTTGTTGACCGTGGCTTCGAACCGGTCATCATGGGAGCGCAGGGCGTTGAGCACGCTCCAGATGACTTTGTACTTGGCGTTGTCCTTCAATGCTTGTTCCGGTGTCTGGCCCACGGGCACACCGACGGGAAGGATGATGTACCCGTAGTCCTTGCCCTGGGCTCGGCGCATCACTCGGCCGACTGACTGGACGACGTCGACTTGGGAGTTCCGAGGATTCAAGAACAACACCGCATCCAGGCTCGGCACGTCTACGCCTTCGGAGAGGCACCGGGCGTTGGTGAGGATCCGGGCTTCGTTGTCCTCCGGGGTGGCCTCCAACCAGTTCAGCTTGGAGGAGCGTTCGGCGACGTTCATGGTGCCATCGACGTGCTCAGCCCGGCAGATCAGGCCGCCATCGTCGCTGGTGGTGGCGAGTTCTTCGGTGATCTTCTCGAACATCGACGCCACACGTTGGGATTCTTTGATGTTGGACGCGAACGCCACAGCCCGCTGCATTGCCCGGACTGGTTCATCGCCGGCCTGTTTGCCGCGCTGGGACAGTCCGTTCCAGCAGCCGACGATCTTGGCGACATCGTCGATCCTCAACTCACCCTCCTCATCGGTAAGGAGCCGCTGAAGGTGCTTGTTAATTGAGGTTTCATCGACCGCGAGTACGAGAACTTTGTAATCAGTCAGCAGGCCCTGGGCGACAGCCGTACCGAATCCGAGCCGGTGAAACTCAGGGCCATAGAGCCGCTGATCATCCATAGACGCCACAACCACAGAGTTCTCATCAGCTTTCTTCTTCGCGCCCTCGTCGAACACCTTCGGAGTGGCCGTCATGTAGAGACGTTTTGCGCCTGCGATGAATGACGCGCTGTGAATTTTGGTGAACGCTGACGCATCCTGGCCGGCTACTGTGGCACCGGTGGTGCGGTGGGCTTCATCGCAGATGATCAGATCGAACTCAGCGAAACCTGCCTGTTGGGCCTGATGGAGCACCTCAATGGACTGGTAGGTGGAAAACACCACAGTCCGGCCGGCGTAATCTCTTGCGCTCTGTTGCTGCTCGACCAGTCGTGTCGCATCAGTCGTGGCGGGCACTAGTAGGTCTGTGGTGGAGATGTCCTCCTGGGCGGTGTTCTTCCCGACCTTCACATCTGAACAGACCGCTAGGGCGCGGAAGTCGGTGGCGGCGTCGCGCTTCCACTCCCGCAACGTCTGATCCAACAGCGCAATCGACGGCACAAGGAACAACACCGTGGCGTTGGATGGGGTCTGGTCCTGCATGATCTGCAGCGAGGTGAACGTCTTACCCGTCCCGCAGGCCATGATCAACTTGCCACGATCAGAGCTATGGAAGCCCTCGGCGACATCTGCCATGGCTTGGCGCTGATACGGGAAAGGGGTCTTCTTCCCGTCCTTCTGGACCATCCGGTCTGGGTACTCAACTTGAAACTCAGCCCACTGAATGTCCGCCCGATCCATCTGATGCGGATCCAACACCCGCACAGGAGGATCCTGAGCCTCCAATGTCTTCTGTGCTGTGGGACCGATACAGGCGGTGTGGGCTAAGAGGCGCGTGGAGAACTCCGGCTTAGGGGATGCGGAGATGAACGAGTCGATGTCGCCTTTGGAGACCGTGTTCTCGGGGTCCAAGAACTTGCACTGGACCGCGGTCAACTCCCCGGTGAATTTGTCTCTCGCGACCAGATCCACGCCGGTGTCTGTGCGGTTTCCGCGGTCAGGGTAGTCCTGCCACAACCACACATCTGAAAACTGGAACGCCCACGCCGGGTCAGTCGTCAGATAGGACCGCACCAGGCGTTCGAACTTATCGCCCCGGTCCCGGTAATCGTTGGACTCCCGGTAGTAGGTCTCCAGCAAGTGCCCTAGCGTGATCTCCTGCGTCCCCATCAGGCCATTATCCAGGTTCGCGCCCACATCACAGAAAGGACTCACGCCGGGCCGTGTCGGGGACAAGTCACTTCGGTGAGCTTTGCGGAGGGCAAACAGTTAGCAGAGGAATGTATATCTCAGGGGTTCGCGCCGTTAGCGGCTCTCCTCGTGAACAAAGTTCTCCCTTCTTCTCCTGCCGCAGGTTTTGCGCTGCCGAGTGTTCTGGATCTTCGACGCCGGAGGCTGTAAATGGCGGGGGTATCCTAGGAGGTGGCGACGACTTGAGCTTCTGGCTCCATCGTTTCCTCCTTTCGAAGTGCCTCCGGTTTCGACCGGGGGCACTTTTATCTAGAAAACCCGCGGAGGGAAGCAGGCAAAGACAAAGTGCGTCGCGCGGTTGCTAACGGGTCTCCGTCGGCGGTGGACTGTGCGGAACTGGGTTCGGGCATTTATCGGCGTTTACAGGGTTTCACCGCAGAGCGGGAGGGCCATCGCCAGGTGACGACGCCGTTCTCCCGATCTTGAGGCACAAATGGTTGCAGCAGCGGCGGTGCGCGGAGGAAGGCCGCGTCCGCCTTCGTTTTCGCTTACGAGGGCCGGTCTCCGGCTGGGAAAGGAGTGAACGTGAGATCAAAAGCATCAGGCGCTTGCCCCGTCATGATGCCGATCAGATCTCGGGCCATCGTGTCTGTTTCACCCAATCCTTCCGCTTGGGTTGAGCATTCGATTTCGGGGACATAGAGGTGCCAGAACGGCCCTTCAGCCTTTGAATATTCCACCTTGTATGTGTGTCTAGGGTTTGTGTTCACGTGAAAATCTCTATTCGTAGTGGTGAGTCTCAAGGTCGCTTTGATCTTCGGACCCAGGGATGGATCTGCTGACCGCGAGATGCCGCTGGGGGCGGCCCGCTGACTGGGCAGCCCCATTGGCCGATGCCTCGACATCGAGGAGCAGGTCTGATCCGGAGGTGCAGATGAGCCACAATTCGCTAATTTTGTGGTCGAATGAGGGTGGCTCCACGTCGAAGTTTCTATTATCAGGCGGTGCGATACCTGTGTCGCCACCAAAGGAACGGTCACACCGTGTTGGAATGCTGGGCCTGTAGACCCGAGAGTCCATTATTTCAATCAGTTCTGTCTCGAGGTACCAACCGTCGTGAGATTTCGGGGCTTTGTCCAACTCCGGGCACTCAGGCGTGGGCAGTGCGACGAGCGGCGTTGAACGAAGTGCCTCTTATTGATGACGTCATTCTCGTCGTCGTTTCGCAGTGGCTCAAGGAAGATTTTTGCCCCTGGGCATGGAAACTCGCCATCGCCGAAAGCTGTAGGTCAAACTAACCTCACAAATGTAGGGGCTTGAGATCCGCTGCGGCGTGTCACCCCCTCCGTGGCCTAGGGTACTCAATACCTTTTGCCCATGTTCTCAACTTCTGATGTCTTACCCTCTCCGCGATTCGCAATCGAGTTCCCAAAAGTGAAACAAGTGCCTCTCACCGCAGCTCAGCTGAGAGCTAAGTGACAGAGTGTCCTACAACGCCAAAATACCTGAAAGGCAGCACCAACACTCAGTCAAGTGCTCACGGAGGACTTCCGGGAACAACTCAAAGCAGTCAGACCCTTGCTCCTTCGCAATACTGGTGAATTGCATCCTGAAAGGGCAGACGGTCCGGCTCGCTGAATAAAAAGCGTCCAACAGTTTTGAGGTAACTACATAATTGGGTTCGGCAAGCCCTGGATTCGCGTTGCAGAGCGCATCGGACTAGGCCCCGGTGTGCGTCTGCAGGCTCGCTGGAACACACCAAGTCGAGTGGCACGTTCCTACCGGTTGCCAACCGGTCAGGACCTGATCGTGCTCAGCCAGAACGGTTACGCGGGTCCTCCTGGTGAGGCGGATACGGCCACCCTTTGCTCCATCTTGAAGATCTAACCAAACCTGTACCCAGCAGGCGCCGTCGAACCTTTCGCCTGCCCCCAGGAAACACCCAGGAATCTTGGAGACACCACCCCAGATTAATCAGTACTGTCATGACTTTACGCAGGTCAACGGCCTTTTGCGACAGGTAAACGGGGATCCAAGTGCAAACACGACAGGTGCGAGTCGTCATTCCGGCGCGCAATGAGGAGCACTTGCTGCCGCATGCACTCCGCGCAATCCGCCAAGCTTTCGAGTACTCACACCACACTGTGGCCACAGTCCTCGACACGCACATCACAGTCGTGGCAGACCAGTGCTCTGACTACACCTCAGCGGTCGCCCAACACCTAGCCGATGAGGTGATCACCCTCGAAGCCGGATCAGTGGGCGCGGCACGCGCAGCAGGATGCGCTTCGCTCCTGCGTGCGGCTGGATCAGCGGTCTGCGACGATGCTCTTGTGCTATGCACCGACGCGGACTCACTGGTTCCGCCCACCTGGATTGCGGAATATCTGCACCACATCGAAACAGGTGCTGACGCTGTAGCAGGCACTGTGCGCGTCCACGATTGGAGCGGCCGGCGCGCCTCCCTGCAACCTCATTATGAGCGCACTTACGCAGCATCAGCCGCACATGTTCACGGAGCAAACCTGGGTTTCACCGCCGCCGCCTACCGCGCCGTGGGTGGTTTCCGCGCTCTAGCCACTGGTGAGGACCAAGACCTCGTGGACCGCATGGTGGCTGCAGGACTGAACGTGGAATTCAGCACACGCGCCTCGGTGGTCACCTCGGGGCGGTCCGACACACGAGCAAAACAAGGATTCGGCGACTACCTGACCACTCTGGAGGCCGCTTCATGACTCGCGCGATTGACACCGCACGTGAGTGGATCAAACAACGCCGCGCCGAGTTGCCCCTGCCAGGATCCGGCGACACGCAAGCCCGGTGGCATGCTTTGCGCCAGCTTGCCCGCGAAAACCTCCCCGCAGCCCGCGTGGTGGAAGCTCATACTGACGCCGCGGCCATCTGCGCGGAGCTGAGCCTCAACCAGGCCCCCGAACAGGACTCTCTATGGGCTGTTTGGGCCGCGGAGCCGCCGTCGCCCGTTCTCCACGCCACCTGCCATGAAGGCCAATGGCAGCTCACGGGTACCAAACCCTGGTGTTCTGGAGCAGGCCACGCCACACATGCCCTTGTCACAGCCCGCGCTGGGCAGGGCTCCCGGCTCTTTGCGGTCGATCTCAACCAGACCGGCGTCTCAGCGGGGGAGCACCACTGGGCCTCTGCAGGGATGGCCGACACCGCCACCGGTGAGATGCATTTCGACGACGCCCTCGCCACCACGGCTGGCACACCCACCGGTTACCTTGAGCGACCTGGATTCTGGCACGGCGGGCTCGGGGTCGCGAACTGCTGGTGGGGAGGAGCGCAGGGACTGCTCAGCATCCTGCGATCCAAAGTGAGCGCCTCAGCTCGTCTGCAGCAAAACCCACACACTATGGCGCACCTGGGAGCCTGCCTCGCCTGGGACGCCACAATCACCGGCGCCTTGAACAGCGCCGCCCAAGACACCGACGCCGCACCAACAGACACGCTCGCTGCCCGCCGACGGGCCTTCGCCCTGCGATCTATGGTGGAACGGGCGTGCACGGATGTGATCCAGCGGTTCGGCCGGGCACTCGGTGCGCACCCTTTTGCCCGCAATGATCAGGCCGCGAACCTGGTTCAAGATCTTCAGGTCTACATCCGGCAGAGCCACGCAGATTCCGACGACGCCGAACTGGCACGGCTCGCACTCGCCGATGCCGAGCAGGGGGACTCATGAACAGCACTGCTGAGAGCCATGGCGGCCCGAGCAGCACCGAGCGGTTCGCCAGCGTGCCGTTGGAGGACCCCGGCACCCCAGCCCACGTGTGGCAGGCAGCCGCAGGCGGATTGCCTGCGGTGAGGTTCGCTCCAGGGCGCCGTGTGCTGGTGATCGTCGCCCACCCTGATGATGAGGTGCTCGGCCCCGGTGGGCTTGTCTCCACCCTTGTTGCGCAAGGAACCGAAGTGGAGACGATCATCTGCTCCGACGGGGACAAGTCCCACGCCCACGATCCGGCAGTGGACCCGGCACACCTCGGCGTGGTCCGCCGAGAGGAATCCCGGGCTGCCTCCAGTGTGCTCGGCACCTCGCTCCCAACGTTCCTTGGCTACCCGGACGGGGATCTCGCAGCCCACCAGGGACCACTCGCCGAAAAGCTCATGCGCCGCATCACCGGCACGACGCCGCCGCTGACCCTCCTCACCCACTGGCAGTCGGATGGACACCCGGACCATGAGGCGGTCAGTCGCGCTGTGCGTGAAGCAGGTGAACACGTGCTCGCAAGAGGACAGGACATCGAGATCCTGGAGTTCCCTGTGTGGGCTTTGCATTGGGATTCCCCTTATGGGGGCCAGTTCCCTCTTGAGCGGGCACACCGTGGCCCCCATGAGCGCAAACGGCAGAAACTCAAACGCGAGGCCTCTGCCTGCTTCGCCTCACAAGTCACGCCGTGGCCCAAGCCCGGCGCGGAGAGTCCTGTGATGCCGGAGCATGTGATGCACAGGCTGCTCAGCGTTCCGGAAATGTTTGTGCCTGTCTCTTTAGAAGGCGTCGTCGTGCCAGGTGAGGGTGCGGCAGAGGAAGAGGTGGACAGCATCGAGCACCTCCGGGGTCTCTACGCTGACTCCCGAGACCCATGGGACATGGAGTCCTCTGGCTATGAGGAGGCAAAACGCGCGGCGACTCTTGCTGCACTGCCCCGTGACAGATACGGACTGTGCTTCGAGCCTGGCTGTTCAATCGGAGTGCTGACTGCTGAGTTGGCCCAGTGGGCCGACCGAGTCGTCGGATGGGAACCGGTGGAAAGCGCCGCCATCACCGCGCGGACACGCAGTGATGAGCTGGTACGCAGCGGGACGCTCCCGCGTGGCCGGGTGACCATTGAGCAGCGATCGCTCTCCGCACTCCACAATGAATTAGGACCAGTCGGCGCGGATCTGGTGGTCATCTCAGAAGTGTTGTATTTTCTGCCGCGCGCTGAGCTGGCTGACATCATCAGCGGGCTGTGTTCGCAGGCTGCTGTGGGTGCGCATGTGGTGGCAGTCCATTGGAAGCACCCCGTGACGGGGTGGCCGGGTGGAGGAGCTGAGACACACCAGGTGCTCGAGGCCGAGCGGCAGCTCCGGCGACTTCATCGGGACGATACCCACGCCGACTACCTCCTGGAGGTCTTTGAAACCGTGGACATTTCGTAGAATGCGATGATGCGCGCCGTCCACGTCACTGCATTCGGTGAGACCCCTACCCTCGTTGACCTACCTGCGCCTACGGCGCCTGCTGGAGGGGTCGTGGTTGACGTCGAACTCACGGGACTGTGCCGCAGCGATTTCCATGGCTTTTCCGGTCACGATGACAGTATTCAACTGCCCTACGTACCAGGACATGAGTTCCTCGGGGGGATTGCCGCGGTAGGTGAAGGGGTAACCGGGTGGTCTGTCGGAGAGCGAGTGACCGCGCCCTTCGTCTGCGGGTGTGGTGACTGCGCCTGGTGTGCCGCAGGGCAATCGCAGATCTGCCCTGACCAGTCGCAGCCCGGATTCACCTATGACGGATCCTGGGCCGAGCAAGTGGTGGTGCCCGCCGCCGAACACAACCTGGTCGCGGTGCCGGAGTCGCTCCCCGGGACGAGCGTCGCCTCTCTCGGCTGTCGGTTCGCCACAGCATTTCGCGCATTACGTGAGCGGGCGCAGGTGCGGCCCGGTGAAGTGGTCGCTGTCTTCGGATGCGGGGGAGTGGGACTCTCCGCGGTGATGTTGGCCAGCGCCATGGGTGCCAGCGTCGTCGCTGTCGACGTTTCCCCGGGCGCGCTGGAGATCGCCGAGTCAGTCGGCGCTCATCGGTCTGTGAACGTCACAGGGCTCAATCCGGAGGAGGTGGCAGCAAAGGTGCGTGCCGCCGCGTCGGATATTGACGAAGGCGATTCAAGCAGTCTCGCGGGAACCACGGCGGCACCGGGGCCCGGACCGCATGTGGCCCTCGAAGCACTTGGCCGGGCAGAGACCCTGGAGTCCGGGCTGCTGAGCTTGGATCCACTGGGACGGCACGTCCAGGTCGGTCTGTTCGCTGAAGCGCCCCGTACGCTCATCCCGCGTGTGGTGGCGTTGGAGCTGTCGATACTCGGTAGCCACGGCATGGCTGCCGCAGACTACCCCGCACTCCTAGAAATGCTCGTCACAGGTGCGGTGGACCCCGGGGTCTTAGTTACCCGTGAGCTTGGGTTGGATGAGGTGCCCGATGCTCTGGCTGCGATGTCCGGTGGGACGCAGCCGGGGGTTGCCGTCATCCGGCCTTGATCTTGCGCGAACTTTCGGCACGGATTTTTGGTTCTTGGCGGGCCGGGATGATGTCGTAGGTAGGAAAAAATTGTTTGTGCACGCCCGATCCCCACCACATGGACACGCAGTCTTTCGGGGACTTCTTCGAGTATGGAATAGGTACCGCGATCGTGGTGCTCTCGCTGGTTGGCGCCTACTCCGCCTTGAGGTCCCCAATCCATAGTCCGGGGCCTAAAGCTTTGTGGGTTGTCTTCACACTCGCTGTCCCGATCGCGGGGCAGTCCTATGGTTCTTTGTAGGACGTGAAACCACCGATGAGCGCATCAAACGAGAAGCAACACACGGCTAGTTCCCTCTTCACATTAGAGGAGGCGCCGGCCATCCTCGTCGCAGGCTGACTGACGCGAGAGCGGTTTTGCTCCCGAAAGCCGCGCTTATCGAAGCCTCGTGGTGAGACCCTCCGTCAGGTGTTCGACGGGTCGGGGTCGTGTCGGTGGTGGCGGATAAAATTGTGGGTATGGAAGGCCAGTCAGTTTCTTTCTCCTCAGCCCGGGTTCCGGCGCCGGTTCCGGTGTCGTTGCGGCACTTGGTGCAGGTGCCTGAGTTGGTGTCTGCGTGGGAGGCCCAGGTGGCGGCTCGGCGTGCTGAGGCTGTGAAGATCCGGCACCTGGTGGATTATCTGGACCGGCGCTCAGTGGAGTGTGTTGGTGAGACAGCGATTGGTCGTGCTGAGGCGCGCAAAGCTGCGGTCCGTGATGCGGCAGTGGTCCTGGGTGCTAGTGAGCGCACCACCACCATGGTGCTCAACGTCGCCGGTTTCGCTAGGGAGTCTTTACCCCGGATGTGGGAAGCGTTCACCGACGGGCTAGTGGACCTGGCCCGGGTGCGCAAAGTCGCAGAGGCTGCCACCACCAGCGACCTCAAGAATGAGCTAATTGAGGTGTTGGATGCTCGTGCTGCGGTGGAGGCCACCAGGCGTACCCTGGGGGATTTCCACCGGTGGCTAACGAGGTGTATTGCTGACCTGGCCCCAGACGCCTTCGAAGCCTCGTGTGAGAAGGCCAGGGAGGACCGGTATGTGCGGTTTGAGCATCACTCGCACGGGATGAGCTACCTGGAGGCCTACCTCCCCACCCTGGAAGCAGCCGCGATTGAAAACCGCCTCCGGGCGGCAGCCCGCGGTCTGGACAAACCCCGCCCACAGGAGGACGAAGACCCCCACCGAGACAAGAGTTATCGGGTGGGCCACGACCACCATATTCACTCCGACGACGAGTCTGTTTCTGGTCAGTGTCAGGGTTCTGGTGGTGATTCTCGGTCCCTGGTGCAGCGGGAGGCGGACCTTCTTGCCGCCTGGTTGCGCGATGGGCGGGTGTATCAGGCCCCGGTGGAGGCGAAGATTATGGTGATGATCCCTGAAGCCACACTGACCGGTGAATCCCAGGAGCCGGGGGTTTCAGCGGACCGGTCCTGGCGGATCCCCGCTGGTCAGGCCCGCGCATTAGCTGCGGACCCTCGAGCGGGGCACCAGTGGTACGAAGGTCTAACCCGTCGGGATGAGGGTAACGCGGACTATGAGCTGCTTTCGGCCCGGTATGTGGGGCGGTTTGTTCCTGCCCGTTTGCGGGATGCGTTGGTGTTCCGCGATGGGACCTGTCAGGCGCCCGGGTGTACGGTGGCGGCGCAGCGGTGCGATATGGACCATCAACACCCCTGGGATGCTGGGGGTGAGACCACCGGGACCAACATGTGGGCGTTATGTAGGCGGCATCACCGGATGAAATCCCACGGCCACCTCAACCCACCAGAATCCGGGGAGGAACACAAGGCGCCCCCACCAAAGCGGGCGGCACCAGAGACGTCCCCACCGGCGAAACCCCCGCCAGGGAAGCCGAACCCCAACCGGGGCCACCACCGATCCCGATCACCTGATCACGGGCAGAAACCGGCTCTAGCTGAGCCTGCCCTAGGGGCANAGACCCCGATCACCTGATCACGGGCAGAAACCGGCCCTAGCCGAGCCTGCCCTAGGGGCACCCACAATGATGTGGGCACCCAGCACCATAACCATCAAGTACTAACAAGCACCCCGAGGGGGCCGGGAGGACGAGTGCCTCCCGGCAAGTAAAAGGCGCTCTGTTAGAGGTGTCGTTCGTCTGGGCCGTTGTATTCGCTCAACGGTCGGATCAGGGCGTTGTTCGCACGCTGCTCCATGATGTGAGCGGTCCACCCCGTGATGCGTGAAGCGATGAAAAGCGGAGTGAACATCTCGGTGTCAAAGCCCATCAAGTGATAGGTGGGCCCAGCGGGGTAGTCGAGGTTGGGTTTGATGCCCTTCGCTTCATCCATGGCCGCCTCCAACCCGTCGTAGAGTCCCATGAGTTCGCCGCGGCCATAGTGCTCCACCATGGCGTCCAGCGCCTCCTTCATGGTTGGGACACGGGAATCACCATGTTTGTAGACCCGGTGGCCGAAACCCATGACCTTGCGCTTCTCAGCCAGGGCGTTCTCCATCCACGCCTTGGAACGCGCGGCAGCTTCCTCGCGGGTTTCCTCCTTGCGGATTCCGATCTCCTCGAAGGTGTGCATCACAGCCTCATTGGCCCCGCCGTGCAACGACCCCTTCAGTGCGCCGATAGCCGCCGTCACTGCAGAATGCAGATCAGCCAACGTGGAGGTGACCACACGAGCTGTGAACGTTGAGGCGTTGAACGAGTGCTCTGCATACAGCACCATCGACACGCGGAAAGCGTCCACGACCTCTTCGGGGGCTTCCTCACCAAAGGTCATCCATAGGAAGTTCTGCGAATAGTCCAAGTCATCGCGAGGCTCCACCACGTCCTGGCCCCGCCGACGGCGCTGATCGTAGGCGACCACTGCAGGGAAGGCTGCAAACAGCTTCTTGGCCTTCACCAGCTCAGTGGCCCGGTCAGACTTCTCCGAATCGGGATCATTCGCGCCCATCACAGACACTGCAGTCCGTCCCACATCCATGGGGTGACAATCGGTCGGCAGCAGATCAATGGCCTGGCGCACATTCGGCTCCAAAGTACGGTGGCTACGCTCAAACTCAACGAACTCCTTGAGCTCGTCCTCACTCGGCAGATCACCGTTCCACAGCAGTAGCGCCACAGCTTCAAAGTTGAGCTCAGCGGCCAGCTGCTGCACCGGATAGCCCTGGTACAGCAGAGAGTTCGTCTCCGGGTTCACCTTTGACACGGCGGTATAGTCGGCAACAACGCCGGCTAGGCCTTTGTACACAGTAGTCTCAGTCATCCTTGGGCTCCTTCATCGTTAAAACGTTCCGGCACATCGAAGTCGAAGATCCCGGCATCAAAGCTGCTGTATGCCTCGTAATCCACCAGCTCATAGAGCCGTGCACGAGTCATCATCTCCTGTACAGCGGTCTCTTGGGTACCCTCTGCGGAAATGGTGTCCAGTGTGCGCTCAATAGCGCCCATCGCTGAGCGCAGGGAAGTGACCGGATAAATGATCAGCGCAACCCCGGCCTCAGCCAACTGCTCACGGGTGAACAACTCCGATTTGCCGAACTCAGTCATATTCGCCAGCACCGGCACATCCACCGCACTGCACATGGCCTCGAACTCGCTAAGATCCTTCATAGCCTCTGGGAAAATCGCGTCAGCACCAGCGGCCACCAACGCCTTCGCACGATCCACCGCCGCATCCAAACCCTCGGCAGCGCGAAGATCAGTCCGCGCCATGATCAGGAAGTTCTCATCCCGGCGGGCTTCAGCAGCGGCGCGGATCCGTTTGCTCGCAGTCTCCGCATCCACTGTGGCTTTCCCATCCAAATGCCCGCAGCGCTTCGGGTTGACCTGATCCTCGATATGGCAGCCGGCCAGACCAGCATTCTCCAGCTCGTGGATGGTCCGCGCCACGTTCATCGGCTCACCGAAACCCGTATCCGCATCAGCGATAGTCGGCAGATCAGACATCCGGGCGATCTGCCCAGCTCGCTGCGCGACCTCAGTCAGCGTGGTCAGCCCAATATCCGGCAGGCCCAACTCATTGGCCAACACAGCACCGGAGACATACAGTCCGTCGAAGCCCTTCTCCTGAATCAGCGGAGCGCTCAGGGGAGTGAACGTGCCCGGGAACTGGCGTGCGGCCCCAGGTGTGAGGATCTCGCGCAGATGGGCGCGCTTCTGCTCAGGTGTGGTCTTCGCATACAACATTAGAACAGCCCCTTGGGTGAGACAGAAAGATCGACGACGCCGCCAGTAGCCTCAATATTGAGACCCACCAGTTCCTCTGCGGTGAGGTGGGGCAGCCGCTGTACGGTGTCCAGGAAACGGTCGGCCTCGGCGTCGTCGATGATCCCGGCAGCCAGGGAGCGGAACTTGGCAATGTACTGTTCGCGGGCAAATGGTCGAGCACCCAGAGGGTGGGCGTCCGCCACAGCGATCTCGTCAGTGATGGTGCGCCCATCGGTGAGCCGGATCTCCACAGAACCGCCGAAGGCCTTCTCCGAAATATCCAAGGAGTGGTAGCGGCGGGTCCACTCCGGGTCTTCCTCGGTGGTGACCTTGTGCCACAGCTCCACAGTGTCTGGGCGTCCCGCGCGCTCCGGCGCATAGGAGTCCCCGTGGTGCCAGCTGCCGTCCTGCAGGGCAACGGTGAAGATGTACGGAATGGAGTGGTCCAGTGTTTCCCGGGATGCGGTGGGATCGTACTTCTGCGGGTCGTTGGCGCCGGAGCCGATCACATAGTGAGTGTGGTGGCTGGTGCGGATCAGTACCGAGTCCACATTCGCTGGGTCGGTGACCTCAGGATGTTCGTGGTGGAGCTTCCGGGCCAGGTCAATCCATGCCTGGGCCTGGTACTCAGCGGAGTGCTCCTTGGTGTAGGTGTCCAGGATCGCCCGCTTAGCCTCACCGGGGGCAGGCAGCGGGACCGTGTACTCAGCGTCGGGTCCGTCCAGAATCCAGGCAATGACCCCGTCTTCACCTTCGTAGATCGGCACTGGGGAGGTCTGACCGCGCATGGCACGGTCAACAGCCTCCACTGCCATTTTTCCTGCGAAGGCCGGAGCGTGGGCTTTCCACGTGGAGATCTCGCCCTTGCGGGACTGGCGGGTCGCCGTTGTGGTGTGCAGGGCTTGGCCTACGGCTTGAAAAATGGTCTCAGTGTCGAGTCCAAGCAGGGTGCCGATACCTGCGGCCGCCGAGGGTCCCAGGTGGGCTACGTGGTCAATCTTGTGCTTGTGGAGGCAGATGGCCTTGACCAGGTCCACCTGGATCTCGTAGCCGGTGGCCAGGCCGCGAATGACATCGGCCCCTGTCCGCCCGGTGTGCTGTGCGACGGCGAGAATGGGCGGGATGTTGTCGCCCGGGTGGGAGTAGTCCGCCGCCAAGAACGTGTCGTGGAAGTCCAGTTCGCGCACGGCCACACCATTGGCCCAGGCCGCCCACTCGGGGGAGGACTTCTGATTGATGCCAAAGATGGACGCCCCAGAGCCGTTGGCGGAGACCGGGTGGTCCAAAGCCTGGGCGCGGGCGGAGACAATAGGCGCACGAGTCAGTGAGGCAACTGCGACAGAGGCGTTATCGATGACCCGGTTGATGACCATCTCGGTGACATCATCGTCAACAGCTACCTCATCGACAGCGACCTGGGCGATCTTATAGGCCAGCTGGTCCTCGCGGGCCAGGTTGTCCTTGCTGGGGTGGACGCGGACATTGTGTTCGATCATGGGGTGAGGTGTCCTCTCATGGTGACGGTACCGGTTCTGTGCGGCGCAGTTCGGAAATATAGGCAAGGCTTCGGCGCAGGTGCAGGCTCGTGGCAGCTTCAGCCATCTGGGGGTCGCCGGAGGCGATGCCCAGACAGATGTCGCGGTGCTCGGCGGCAGATTCAGCAAGCCGCTGCGGCTGGTCTTTGGCTAGGCGGCGCACCCGGATCAGGTGCACGCGGAGATTGCCGAGCATTGAGCTTAGGTACGGATTCCCCACCGAGGTATCGATGGCCTCATCCATGCGGGCGGCCAGCTTGTAGTGGCTTTCGGCCTCAGGTGCTTGCTGGGCTTGCCGGAACTCCTCGGCCAGTGCGGCGAACACCTCAGGTGTGCCCCGCTGAGCGGCGAGCCCCGCGGCCTGAGTCTCAAGAGGGATGCGCACTTCAAAGAGCCGGTCAACATCCTCCAGGGAGATGTCACTGACCACAGTGCCGCGGCCAGGCTGCTGGACGGCGAGCCCCGCGGCGACCAGCCGTGAGAACGCCTCCCTGATCGGAGTGCGGGACACTCCGAGCCGTTCCGACTGCCCCACTTCGCCCAGGACGGTACCCGGGGCCAGCCGGCCCTCAAGGATCTCCTCCTGCAGCGCCGTGTAGGCCGCGTCACTTGCTCGCATACCTGCAGTGTATACAACCCGCGCCGATTTGGGCACCCACTCATCAGAAAAGAGCACATTTTCGCGCCGTTCTCAGTTCTTGTGTATACAGCACGAGAGTGGACGGATACACTAACAGTGACTGACGCCACATCACTGCTGCTGTGCGAAGGAGCTCCAATGTCACCCTCCCATTCCTCCACCTCCTACCGTGAGATCCACCGCAGATCCATCACAGAGCCGCAAGACTTCTGGCTTGAGGCCGCGTCCGGACTGGAGTGGGAGACCTTCCCCACCACAGCCGTTGACGACTCCGCAGCCCCGCTCTACAGGTGGTTCACGGACGGCACGCTCAACATCACCCGCAATGCGCTGGACCGCCACGTCGATGCTGGACATGGTGACCGGACAGCCCTGATCTACGACTCCGCGGTGACTGAGAACTCCCGCAGCTACTCCTACGCAGAACTTCTCAAAGAGGTCTCTGCCGCGGCCGGAGCGCTCAAAGGGCTAGGAGTCGGCTCAGGGGACAGAGTGCTGCTCTACATGCCGATGATCCCGCAGGCTGTCATAGCCATGCTTGCCTGTGCCCGCCTGGGTGCGGTGCACTCCGTGGTCTTCGGCGGATTCGCCGCCAAAGAGATCGCCGCACGGATCGACGACGCCGCCCCCGACACCGTCATCACCGCCACCGGCGGCATAGAGCCCTCCCGCCGCATCGAATATCTGCCCAAAGTGGCAGAGGCAGTCCAGCGCGCCCAGCACAAGGTCCGCGACGTCGTCGTCGTTCACCGTGAGGGTTTTGCCAACAGTGTGGAGCAGGCCTCTGAGCAGACGCAGGCGCAATGGCATGCCTGGGACACCGTGACAACCCAGGCTGAGCCGGCCGGTGCGGTCAGTGTGAAGGCGACGCACCCGCTCTATGTCCTCTACACCTCAGGAACCACGGGCAAACCCAAAGGCGTAGTGCGCGACCAGGGCGGAACTGCGGTGGCGCTGAGCTGGTCAGTTCCGGCGATCTTTGACATAGGTCCCGGCCAGACCATGCTCACTGCCTCAGACGTCGGGTGGGTGGTGGGGCACTCCTATATTGTGTACGCGCCACTGCTGGCCGGGGCCACCAGCGTGCTCTACGAAGGCAAACCCATCGGCACTCCAGATGCAGGAGCGTTTTGGCGGATGGTCCAACAGCACCGCATCACCTCCCTCTTCACCGCGCCCACCGCTCTGCGCGCCATTCGCAAAGCGGACCCTGGGGCGTCCGCGGTCGCCGACTATGACATCTCGAGCCTGAAATACCTCTTCTCCGCGGGGGAGCGGCTCGACCCAGAGACGCAACGGTGGATCGGCCAGGCACTGAATGTACCGGTGATCGACAACTGGTGGCAGACCGAGACAGGCTGGCCGATCGCCGCCAACCCGGTGGGCATAGAACAGCTCCCGGTCAAAGAAGGTTCAGCCACTCTGCCCATGGTCGGCTACGACATCTCAGTCCTCGATCCACTGGGCGAGCCACTGCCAGCAGGGCAAGAAGGCAACATTGCCATCAAACTGCCGCTTCCCCCAGGAACCCTCTACTCCCTCTGGGGTGACGATGCCCGCTATATCGAGTCCTACCTCAGCGCATTCGACGGCTACTACACCACCGGGGACTCCGGCTACATCGACCAGGACGGCTACATCTTTGTCATGGGTCGCACCGATGATGTCATCAACGTTTCCGGGCATCGGCTCTCCACCGGAGAGATTGAGGCCGCTGTGGCCGAACACCCGGCCGTGGCCGAGTGCGCGGTGATCGGTCTGGCCGATGAGCTCAAGGGTCAGCGCCCGGCCGGCTTTCTGGTGTTGAAAACCGGAGTGGACATTACCGAGGATCAGCTGCGTCAAGAGCTGGTCGCCCATGTCCGCTCCAGTATCGGCCCGGTCGCAGACTTCAAAGAAGTCGCAGTGGTGCAAGCCCTGCCGAAAACCCGCTCGGGAAAGATCTTGCGGAAGACCATGCGGCAGATAGCCGACGGTAAGGACTACACAGTACCGTCCACTATTGAGGACGCCGGGGTGATCGAGGATCTCCTGCCTGTGCTGCGAAGAAACCTGTAGGGGTTGAACCTGCACCTTGCCCTCAACACAGCAAGCGGTAATCTGGTCTGGACATCGACAGCCGTCGCATCAGACCACACCGGAGGGCCGCACGTGAACGCCGATCAGCCGCGAACGCTCTTCACCATCCAAGGTGAGGCGATCATCGGCCCTACCGGCCGCCCCAAGCATGACTTCGCGGACCCCGAGCCGTTGGAAGGTCACGGCCCGGCACGGATCATCGCCATGGTCAACCAGAAGGGCGGGGTCGGCAAGACCACTTCAGCCATCAACCTGGCCGCAGCCCTCGCGGAATACGGGCGCAAGGTCCTCATGGTGGACTTCGACCCGCAGGGCGCACTCTCGGCCGGATTTGGCGCCAACCCGCATGAGCTCGACACCAGCGTCTACAACGTCATGATGGAGAAGGACGTCACCGTCCATGACGCCCTGGTCTCCACCCACGTGCCCGGAGTGGATCTGCTTCCGGCCAATATCGACCTCTCCGCCGCTGAGGTCCAACTGGTCACCGAGGTAGGCCGCGAACAGGTCCTGCAGCGCGCGCTGCGTCCGGTCCGCAATGACTATGACGTCATCATCATTGACTGCCAGCCCTCCCTGGGGCTGCTGACGGTGAATGCGCTCACTGCCGCCCATGGGGTGCTCATCCCGCTGGTGGCGGAATTCTTCGCCCTGCGCGCAGTCGCCCTGCTGAAGGACACCATTGAAAAGGTCCAGGACCGCATCAACCCGGATCTGGAGATCGATGGTGTCCTCGTCACCATGGTGGATCTGCGGACCACCCACTCCAAGGAAGTCATTCAGAGGATTGTGGAGGCCTTCGGGGAGAAAGTCTTCGAAACCGTCATCAAACGGTCAGTGAAATTCCCTGACGCCACCGTGGCCGCAGAACCCATCACCAGTTACGCGGCCAAGCACGAAGGCGCTAAGGCCTACCGTCAGCTGGCACGCGAGCTCATCAGCCGGGGATGCTCGCCATAAATATGGTCGCCTCCGAACCTGAGGCTACGTCCGGGTTCCAGGTGAGCCTGGACGGGTTCGACGGTCCATTCGATCTGCTCCTGGGGCTGATCGCCAAACGCCGGATGGACATCACCACAGTCGCTCTCGCTGAGGTCACCGATGAGTTCATCACCTACGTGCGCACCCTCGATGCGCAGCGAGCACTGGATGAGTCGTCCAATTTTGTGTTCGTGGCGGCGACCCTGCTGGACATGAAACTGGTGCAGCTGCTCCCCGGATCGGAGGTCGAGTCCGAAGAAGACATCGCCGTGCTGGAGGCCCGGGACCTGCTCTTCGCGCGGCTGCTGCAGTTCAAGGCGTTCAAACAGATCGCCGAGCAGATGGGTGCTGCTGTGGAAGACAACTCCGGCCGGTTCCCGCGCCGCCCCGGGAGGCATCCGGATATGGCGAACCTCCTGCCGGAGCTGGTGTGGAACACCACCGCGGAAGACCTCAAGGAGCTGGCGGAGCGTGCTCTGCTGCGGCAGCAGATGGAACCAGACCATGTCGGGATGGAACACCTGCACGCCCAAACCGTCAATATCCAGGCGGAGATGGCGGAGATGGCCCAACAGCTGCGCAGTGCGGGCTCATGCCGGTTCCAGGAGCTGGTCGCCGGAGCTGAGAGTCGACTGGTTGTGGTGGTGCGGTTCCTGGGACTGTTGGAGCTCTTCCGTGACCGCACGGTGGAGTTTGACCAGAAGGCGCCCCTGGGGGAGCTGACCATCACCTGGGCTGGAGATCAGAACGACGACGCCACCGCGGCCGCCATTGCCCGGGCCGCCGTTGAATGGGACGGGGCAGAAACTCGCGGTGCTGCACAGGAGGGCAAGTCATGAGTGAACCCCGGAGCCATTATCCGGCTCTTGAAGAGTTGGACTCCGATCAGCTGGTCTCCCATGAGGAGTACCTAGCCGCAGTGGAGGCGGTGCTGATGGTCACCGAGGAATCGGTCACCCCAGCCGAATTGGCCGCTGCCGTCGATGTACCTGAACACCAAGTGGTGGTGCTGCTGGATCAGCTCAGGGCAGAGGCCGACGGCGCAGCAGGTGGTAGGCAGCGCGGCTATGAACTGCGCGAAGTCGCCGGAGGATGGCGGTACTACTCGAGGGCACGCTACGCCGAACAAGTCTCGGCATTCGTTCTCGGCACTCAGACTTCCAGGTTGTCGGCTGCGGCCCTGGAGACCCTAGCCGTGATTGCCTACCGGCAACCGGTTGCCCGCTCAGCTGTCTCCGCGATCCGCGGGGTGAACGTCGATGGCGTGGTGCGCACCCTGGTTCAGCGCGGACTGCTGGACACCGCAGGGCACGATCCGGTCACTGGTGCCACGCTGTATGTCACCACCTCGCAGCTGCTGGAGAGGCTCGGTCTGGATTCATTGGCGGACCTTCCTCAGCTATCCCCGCACCTTCCGGGGGTCGAAGACCTCGGAGAGAATGACCACCCCGCGGTATGAGGTTGCCAGGAGAATTCCGGGCCACTGCTGGGCGGTAGGATTATCGGCATGACTTTTTCGGGGAAAGACGGCCGGAACACCCCACCCCAGCGGGCTACCAGGGCGGCTCGCACCCCCAAACCAGGCTCTGACGGTGGACCCTTCGCCCACACCAAACCGGAGCGTCTCATTTCTGCGCAACCCAAACCGGTCAAAATCCGCGCTGATGAGGCGGAGGTGAACTTCCGTGCCGTCCACCAGGAGGACGGCACTCGGCTGCAGAAAATCCTCGCCCAAGCCGGAGTCGCCTCCCGCCGCGTCTGTGAGGACCTCATTGCTGAAGGTCGGGTGACCGTCGGTGGAAAAGTGATCGTTGAACCTGGGGTGCGCGTTGACCCGGATACGGTGTCAATTCACGTGGACGGTGTCCGGGTCACCCTGGATGTGAAGCACCGGTATGTGATGTTCAACAAGCCAGCCAAGGTCATGACCACTATGCGCGACCCGGAAGGCCGGCGCTGCGTCGGCGATTTTCTGGACGAGAGTATGCGGGAAGCTCGATTGGTCCACGTGGGACGGTTGGACTATGAAACGGAAGGCCTGCTGCTGCTCACCAATGATGGTGACCTGACCAATAAGTTGACCCACCCCCGCTATGAGGTGCCCAAGACCTACATGGTCGAGGTGCAGGGGAAGATGCCGGTCAAGGCCGCCAAGCAGCTTCAATCCGGAATTGAGCTTGAGGACGGCCCGATCGCCGCCGACCGCTGCTGGGTGATGGGTTCCACTGGTTCACGCACCATGGTGGAAGTGACCCTGCACTCTGGGCGGAACCGGATTGTTCGGCGGATGTTCGAGCACATCGGGTTCCCCGCCACACGGCTTGTGCGCACCGCCATCGGCAAAATCGTCATCGGAGATCAGCCCCAAGGTGCTCTGCGTGACCTGGAGAAGCAGGAGATCGGCCACTTGCAGGACCTCGCAGGAGGCGCCCAGGATGGCTGAAGCGCGGGAGACCGTCCTGGTGCGTGGCACAGGACTGCTGGGAACCAGCATCGGCCTGGGCCTGCGCGCCGCCGGCCATGAGGTATGGCTTTCTGACCCCTCACCCACCGCCCAGCGCATCGCCGAGGATGTGGGCGCCGGCGTCTCATGGTCACCGGAGAAAGATGTCGAACTCGTAGTGGTCGCCTCACCGCCGGAGGTCACAGCCCAAGAGGTGGCCCACGCCCTGCAGAATCACCCGCACAGCGTGGTGATGGACATAGCCTCCGTCAAAGCCGCCGTCTTGAAGGACCTGCTGGACTGGGCAGACGATCCTCAACATGCTTTGAGCCGGGAGGGCATTCGGCGATATGTGGGGACGCACCCCATGGCAGGGCGCGAAAAGTCCGGACCGGTAGCCGCGCGTGGAGAGCTGTTCACCTCCATGCCATGGGTGATCTGCCCCGTCGTGGATCCCCACACGCAGGAACAGCTCACTCAGCGGGAAGCAGTCGACACAGTGACCGCACTGGCTCGGCGTCTCGGGGCGAGCGCGCACCAGATGAGCGCGGTCAAACACGACCAATCGGTGGCGTTGATCTCTCACCTGCCGCAGATCGCCGCCTCATTGGTGGCCTCACGGCTCCAGGAAGCTGAACCGGGGGCGTTGGCGCTCTCCGGTAACGGATTGCGCGATGTCACCCGGATCGCTGCCAGCGACCCGAACCTTTGGGTACAGATCCTCAGTGCGAACTCGGCCCCCGTGGTGGAGATCCTCTACGGTGTGCGCGAAGACGTCGAACGGCTGATCAGCACACTGGAAGACCCAGCCGCGCCGGGTGGTCATGCGGATATCGCGCAACTGATCGCTGAAGGAAACTCCGGTGTGGCCAGAGTGCCGGGCAAACACGGGGCACCGCCGCAGTCGTTCTCCCAGCTCACTGTTATCGTTGACGACCGGCCCGGGCAGATCGCCGCTGTCCTCAACGACGTCGCTGAAGTCGGCGTCAACGTCGAAGACCTGCACATGGAGCATTCGGCAGGCCACCAAGTCGGTATGGTGGAACTGTCAGTGCTGCCCGCCCGCCGCAATGAGCTGGCTGAGGCCCTGACAACTATGGGATGGAAGGTAGTTCTTTCGTGAGTACACATACTGATGAGGCGCCCCCGGGGGCCCCGCAGTACACGGGACGCATGGTGATTGCTGTCGATGGGCCCTCAGGCTCTGGCAAATCCAGTGTCTGCCGGGCCGCGGCCTCCGAGTTGGGCGCGGCCTATCTCGACACCGGTGCTATGTACCGGGCAGCCACGTGGTACTGCCTCCAGCAAGAGGTTGGCCTCGACGATCATGATGCGGTTGAGGTGGCGGTTGAGGAACTTCCGCTGAACATCTCCACCAACCCCGACCACCAGGTGATCACCGTGGGCCAGGCCGATGTCACTGAGGCCATCCGGGATGCCAGCATCTCCGAGAACGTCTCCGCAGTGGCCACCAACCCCAAGGCGCGTGCGCTGCTGATTGCCTCCCAGCGCGGCATCATTGACCGCGAGGGCTTCATCGTCGCTGAAGGCCGGGACATCACCACGGTGGTCGCCCCCGATGCCCAGGTGCGGGTACTGCTGACAGCATCAGCTGAGGCGCGCCTGCGCCGCCGGGGAGCCCAACTGGGCGGCACTCAGGATGCTGAGGCGTTGAAGAGGCAGGTCCTTGACCGCGATACCAAGGATTCCGCGGCGTCGAACTTTACCGAGGCCGCCGATGGCGTGGCCGTTCTGGACTCCTCAGATCTGAGTTTCCAGGAGACAGTTGATTCATTGATTAGCCGGGTGCAGCTTGCCCAGGGAGCACGGACTTGATGGTGCACGATTCGCAAGACACCGGCGAGGACTTTGTTCCTACCGGAGATGATGAAAGGCTCGCCCAACGGCTGGCTGCGATCACCGAAGAAGAGGCAGAAGCCCGTGCCGCTGCGCTGCGTGCCGGCTTGGAGGACTACGAGCTTGATCCGGAAGACTCGGCGCTGCTGGACATCGATGAAGACGATGTCGAAGACCGCCCTTATGTGCCCGCACCACCAGTGCTGGCCATTATCGGGCGCCCCAATGTGGGCAAATCCACCCTGCTCAACCGGATCATCCAGTCCCGCGAGGCCGTGGTGGAGGACGTACCAGGTGTGACCCGCGACCGGGTGTCCTACCCGGCGGAATGGAACGGTCGAGACTTCACCCTGGTCGACACTGGCGGTTGGGAGGCTGACGCTAAGGGCCTGCATAAGCGGGTCGCTGAGCAGGCTGAGTTGGCGGTGGATGAGGCCGACGCTGTGGTGTTTGTCCTGGACGGTCTGGTCGGGGCGACCGCTGTGGATGAGGCCGTGGTGAAGATGCTGCGCCGGAAGAAAAAACCGGTTCTCCTGGTGGCTAACAAAATCGATTCCAACGCTCACATGTCTGAGGTGTACCCGCTGTGGAACCTCGGCATGGGGGAGCCTTTCCCGGTGTCAGCGCTGCACGGCACCGGAACCGGTGACCTGCTTGATGCTGCGCTGAAGCACTTGCCTAAGACGGCTCAGCACGGGGGAATGGTTCCCCTTGGCGGGCCACGGCGGGTAGCGCTGGTGGGCCGGCCTAACGTGGGTAAGTCATCATTGCTGAACAAGCTCGCTGGAGCCGACCGAGTGGTTGTGGACAAGGTTGCCGGCACCACTCGCGACCCGGTGGATGAGCTGATTCAGCTCGGCGGCGAGGAGTGGACTTTCGTGGACACCGCCGGTATTCGGCGTCGTCAACATATGGCGTCTGGTTCTGAGTACTACGCGATGCTGCGTACCCAACGCGCCCTGGAGCGCGCTGAGGTGGCCGTCATTCTGCTCTCCGTGGAGGAGCCGGTCAGTGAGCAGGACGTGCGTATCGTCCAGATGGCACTGGATTCTGGCCGTGCTGTGGTCCTCGCGTTCAACAAATGGGACCTGTTGGACGATGAGCGCCGCTACTATTTGGAGCGCGAGATCGAGCGAGACTTGGCGCATATCGCCTGGGCACCAAGGGTGAACGTTTCCGCACTCACCGGGTGGCATAAGGACAGACTGGCTCCAGCCCTGCAGCGGTCTCTGCAGAACTGGGAGCAGCGGATCCCGACAGGACGGTTCAATGCTTTCCTGGGGGAGCTGGTCGCGGCGCATCCGCACCCGGTGCGCGGGGGGAAGCAGCCACGTATCCTCTTTGGCACGCAGCCTTCAACGCGTCCGCCGACGTTCGTGTTGTTCACCACAGGCTTCTTGGACCCAGGCTACCGGAGGTTCATCATCCGCAGGCTTCGTGAGACCTTCGACTTCAGCGGAACCCCGATTCAGGTGCAGATGCGCGTTCGGGAGAAGCGCAAACGCCGTTAGGAGCCCTCAGCCATACAGCGCAGACTCAATGTCGCGGGTGATTCCAGCCAGGGAGTCCCAGCTCGAACCCTGGCTGAGGATCGTCAGCACGTAGGTCCCTGATGGGTGGTGGACGATCGCCGTGTCGTGGAGGTTGCCGCTGATGAAGCCCGGCTTGTTGAGCACCCGTCCGGCGGAACCGGCCGGAATGCCCTGCCTGTGGACATTAGCGGCTAAGGCGTTGCGCAGGCGTTCATGCCCGGAGTCGCTCATGGACATCGACCCAGTGGCTAGGTTGGTCATGAATCGAGTCAGGTCCAGCGCGTTGGTGCGGATGCCGCCTTCACCAGCGCCTGTGTTGGTGGCACCCATCGCGGCTGCGTCAGCATAGATGTTCGCCCACCCGAGGTCGGGGCCGATGGCCTCCGGGCATGGGTTGTCGCTCACGGTGAGCATGTCGTTGAAGCACTGCGCCAGATCGCGGTCACCGAGTGCGGTGTCATCCCAGCTGCGTTCACCCGCTTCAACTTCTCGAATAAGGCTGTAGCCCACCAACAGTTTGTAGGTGCTTGCGGTGACAAAGGAGTCTGAACCTCCAGTGGAGCCGCTGCGGGATTGACCGCCGACCTCTTGAAGGCCGATGGAGATCCGCCCGGGGTAGGCACTGGCGGTCTGGGCAAGGAACGTACTGAGGTCACCGTCGAACGTGACATCAGAGGAGTCTGGCACTGGCTCTGGGGCCGGTGCGGGCTCCTCGGCCTCAGACTCAGGCTGCGGGGCTTCAGGCTCCGGTTCGGCCTGCTCCTGCTCAGGAAGCTCTTCTTCGGGTGCTTCCGCTTCAGCTTCCTGCTCTGCTTCTGCTTGACGCTGGGCCTCTTCCTCGGCTTCAGCCTCAGCCTGACGCTGGGCTTCTTCTTCCGCTTCAGCTTGCTGCTGGTCGCCGTCTTGCTCGCCATCCTGCTCGGAGGCTTGGTGAGCGCGCGCGATGGCCTCTGCCCATTCTTCCAGCTCTTGGGTGCCGGTGTCTGTCGACTCTTCAGTCCGCTCGGGCTCGTCAACCTCCGGAGTCTCCTCAGAGGCTTCGGAGCTCGGCTCCTCAGAGGTTGCGCTGCGCTCCTGCGGCTGGTGCTCAGCTACCTGTTGTGCGACGGCCGCGGCAGCGTCGCGCATTGTGCTATCGGCGGTGTTCTTCACCGTTTCCGGCACATCCTGGTGTTCGCTGGCCGGCACAAGGTTGGCGGGCTCGGGGGCTTGGAAGTTCGGTGCGCAACCGGAGACCAGCAGAGCCGCAGTGACTGCAACGACGGAGAGTCGTCCGGGCACACCCGCAAATTGGGGAAGACGCGAGTGCATAAGGGGTACCGTATCCAGGCCCGGCCCATTGACCTGGGATTTCAACCACAATTGCGAGTTACGGTTTCATCACGGGTGCGGAGCTGTCCCAAGATATGGCGATCTCCGGCGTCAAGACCACTCCGGGAATCATGTAGACTGTTCCGGTGCTTCAGCCGGCTTAGCCGGTTTCAGAAAGTGCGATCACGGGCTATAGCGCAGCTTGGTAGCGCGTCCGTCTGGGGGACGGAAGGTCGTGGGTTCAAATCCCGCTAGCCCGACCATGTGATGTCTCAATACATCGGAAAGGCCCTGATCAAACGGCTTTAGAGCCTGAAAGGTCGGGGTTTTCTGCTATCTCTAGAATTGCTCCCAGGAGTCATTGAGTACGTAGCAGCGTCGAGAGTTTCTCCCCAACCGGCGTAGTGCTCAGGATGCGGGGCCGACCAGTCTCAGAGCCTCAGACAGATTCACCAATGCGGAGACCGAGTTGAACTATGCTGCTCAGCGCGGCCTCACAATCTTCTGCTTGCCTGCCGGCCAGGGGCGTGGCTCCCACTGGGCACGTGCGAGGGGGTCTGTTCCCAGAGGCCTACGTTCACGGACTCCTGCGAGCGCGTGCCATCATGCTTGATGTTGGAGGTCTGAATGCCCTGGCAGCACTCGTTGAACTCCTCAAGGTAGCGCCATTCATCTAGCCACGCTCGGGCAGTCGGCGCAACATCGGCTAGGGTCAGCGGGGTTGATCATCTCGGTCACGTTCGCCGGATACGCTTCCTCACACTTAGTACGGGCTACCAGAGATTTGGAGGTTCGGCTCGCAATGACGAGGGCCCATGCCTACATCGCATGCTTGTTCGTGGTGATTTTCTATTCGGGGAACATCCTCGTGGGTAGTGCGCTCAATGAGCTTCCTCCGATCACCGTGGCGTTTTTCCGGGTTGCCATTGCCGCTGCAGTGCTAGTGCCCCTGGGGTGGCGCTCCGCCTGGAGCAATAGGTCGGCATTTCGCCGGCACATCGGGCCGCTGCTGCTGCTGACGCTGACGGGTGTGACTTTCTTCAACACGTTCATCTACGGAGCCTTGCAGTTCACGTCCGCTACGAACGTCTCAGTACTGGAAGCCATCATCCCCGTGGCCACCGCACTGCTGAGTGCGTGGTTGCTGCGCGAACGGTTGCGCTTGGTGCAGTGGGCCGGGGTTCTTGTCTCCTTCCTCGGGGCTCTGTGGGTGGTCATGGGGGGCGTCGTCGACCACGCTCTCGGAGGCTGGAACGTCGGAGACCTCATCATGGTCGGGGCGATCATGTCCTGGGCCCTATACTCCATTGCCGTCAAGCGGTACCTCCACTTGTTTCCCGAATATGGCACCCTGCTGGTCATGACGTCACTGTCGGTGGCTGTGCTGGCGCCACTGGTGGCGCTGGAGTGGGCCATTGTGGGAGTTCCAGAGCTCGGGCAGTGGGCCTATTGGCCGGGGCTGGCGTACCTGGGCATCTTCCCCTCCATTGTTGCTCTCCTGCTGTACAACCGGGCAGTGAGTGTGCTGGGGGCTTCTCAGGCTGCGGTTTTCCTGAACTTTCTTCCCGTGGTCACGATGATCGGCGCCTTCCTCTTCCTCTCAGAGGCCGTTACTGCGGCGCAGGTCGGCGGAGCAGGGCTGGTCATCGCCGGTGTGATCCTGACGACGCGCCCGGCGCGGAATAAACAATGAGCGGAACATCTGCGCTCAGTTCAGGCGAGGGTGCTGGTGTCGCACGTCGGACCACCTAGTGGTGTTCGGGTCCAGGTGGCAACTCTTACCAGGAAAGCTCCCTGCGCGGCCTGACATGAATTTCGGTGAGTTGGGTGTCGCCGGTTGTCGTAATGGCGTCAACGATTGCTCGTGCCACAGTTTCGGGTTGGATCAGCTGCGACCGGTCGACGTCGCCAGTGAACAACGGTGTGTCAGTCGGGCCCGGGAAGACTGACGTCACCCTGACTCCGTGGTCTTCCTCATCTTGCCGCAGCCCATTCGCAAGGGCGCGAAGGGCGTGTTTGGTTGCTCCGTAGAGCGTGTTGCGCGGCAGAGGGGTAACCCCTGCGCCAGAGTTCACGAACACCACCGTCCCCTGACGCTCTCGCAGCTTGGTGAGTGATTGACGGACGAGTTCTGCCCCGGCGGTGACGTTGAGGGCAAAAGCAGAATGCCACTCCTGGGGTGTTGCCTTCTCGACGGACCCTGTAGGTACGATGCCTGCCGCATGGACGACAGCGTCGACGCTGTCAGGGATCAGATCTGGGTAGGGGAAAATCGTGAGATCTGCGGGACGCGGGTCGATCCCGGGCGCTTCGGCCGCGAGCTGTTTGAGGCTCTCTTCTCGACGTGCGATGGCGACGACACGCCAGCCCAGATTCGACAGTTTCAGCGCGACCGCCCTCCCAATTCCGCTGGTGGCGCCGGTGACAATAGCTGTCATCTGATCCGAGGTGCCTTGGCGCGCGATCACTCAGAACCTCCCTACTCAATTGTGGTCGGTAGTACTGGTGAAGACCTTACTCGTGGGGCGGAGGTTTTCGCAGGTGGCTGGAACCAGCGTGTGGCGCAGTGCCCACCCGGAGCGTGGACGCGGCGGAGGTGCCAGAGTCAAGATAACCTCTTCGGTGGGGAAGTGCCGCTTGCCCACACCCACTGAACGAAGATATCGGAAACACTCATGAAAGAGGATGATATGACCGTTGTTGTGACAGCAGTTTTCCAGCCGAAAGAGGGCAAGAAAGCGGAGCTTGTGGAGGCTATGCGCCGGGGGATCGAGGCCGTCCACCAAGAAGATGGCTGCGAACTCTACGCGATTCACGACGCTGAAGATGGCACCGTCACGATGCTGGAGAAGTGGACCTCAGTCGAGGCCCTGGATACCCACGGTGAGGGCGAACCGGTGCGTCAGCTCCTGGCCGACATCACGGACCTGATCGACGGCGTACCCGTGGTGACGCGCATGACGCCCATACCCATGGGCGCCGACAAGCAGGGCGCGCTCTGAGAGGCAAGCGGTTCTAGGAAATGATGCCTGCAATGTAGCCGATGAAGATCAGCAGCAGCACCGCCACACCAATGCTCCCAATGATGATCAGGGGCTTGGCGCTGCTGGGCGACTTGGCCGGTGGAGCCCCATGGCTCTGGTCATCGGCGGTACCAGCGTCGGGAGGCGTGTCGCCGGGGCGGACACTGTTTCCACCATCTAGACCTGGGGACTCTTCTGGGCTCGGTCCGGGCTCGTTGTGACGTTCACTCATGGCCCCAGCGTACTGCGGTTGATCCGATGCCGCGACTATCGGCCATGCCTCACTGCGCTCACGTGTCAGCTCCTGACCTGGGCCTAGCGTGATCAGCGTGCTGCGGCGTATGGTCGTTCTATGTGCGGCAGATACGTTCAAGCTCGTGCCGGGGCGGACCTCGCAGCGGACCTCGGAGTGCATCTCGCTGAAGGTGTGGAGGTGCGGCCCTCATGGAATGTCGCCCCCACCACCGGTGTGCCCATCGTCGTGGAGCGTCTCAACGAGGATGAACTCTTTCGAGAAATACACATAGCCCGCTGGGGCCTCCTGCCAGGCTGGGCCAAGGATCCCAAACAGTCTTATAAGACGTTCAACGCCCGCAGCGAGACCGTGGCAGAAAAGCCCACCTTCCGCTCAGCGCTCAGATCCAAACGATGCGCAGTACCGGCGGACGCCTACTACGAGTGGCTGACAGAGGGCAGTCACAAGAGGCCCCACGTCATCAAGCCCGCCGATGGGCGAGTGATGACTTTCGCGGGACTCTACGAATGGTGGAAAGACCCAAGCACCGATGAGTGGCTGCTCTCCACCACAATCCTCACAGGCCCATCACCAGAGCCCGGGCCTGGCGGAGTCCTGGATGATCTTGCGGCACTGCACGATCGGATGCCCTTGCCGATTGGGCCCAAGCACTTCGGTGACTGGCTGACCCCAGAAAAACTGGAGAAGGACGACGCCGCCCTGCTCCTCACCCAGGTGCGTGCTGAGGCGCTGGAAGTCGCCCTGGGCTGGGAAATCTACGAGGTCGGTCGGGACGTCGGAAACGTCCGGAACAACTCACCCGAGCTTGTGGAACCGCTCCAGGCAAGCTGATAGCCCTGGGCCTGGGGCGTGACTATTCGTCCAGAGAGGTCAGGAACGGCCCGATCGCCTCATAGGTGAGCGCGCGAGCCTCGTCGTCAGAAATCGTGGGGTCCCCGTCGCCTCGCTGTGGTCCATAGTCACCAAATTGAGCGTGAGTCGCACCCTCAATATCGACGCGTTGAGCCCCCGGTGGCATCAGCGCTAGTGAAGAGCGCAGATCTTCCTCCGCGACGAGCTCGTCCTGTGTGCCGGTTACAGTCAGGGCCGCAAGATCATCACGGTCGGAGAGGTCACCAAGGGAGCAGTACGATGCGAGCAGAATGAGGGCGCGCACCTCGGCGTCCTCGGCATAGGTGCACGCCCGGACACCACCCATGCTGTGGCCGCCCACTGACCAGTTCTCAATATCCGGGGCTAGAGCAGTGAAGTCTTCCCATGGGCGACGTTCGAGAATCGCGAGGTTCAGGAACGGTTTGATGATCACCACGGTCGTGCCCTCCGCGGTGAGCTCTTGGAACGTGGGCGCGTAGGCCTGCGGCTCGACTTTCGCTCCGGCAAAGAAAACCAGGCCGCCCCCGTCGCCACCCTCAGCAGGACCCATGACGACGGCGTCGCCTTGGTCGTCCACAGAGAGGCGAGGATCCTCCTGCACCGAGTCAAAGCCATCCGGGGTGACGGCGTAGGTGTCGTTGGCCCATAGGAGGAATGCGCTGAGAGCGACAATCAGCAGCCCGAGCAGCGTGAACCCGGCAATGAGGATCCCTCTGCGGACACGGCGTCGCCCGGTAGCAGCGGGCGCACCACCTGCAGGTTCTGGGTCGGAGAGTGGCTCCGAGGGGTTGCGCTTCTGGCTGCGTGGCATGAGTCTTCTCCCGCAGGGGGCGTCTACGAGTCGAAGTCAGTGACTGGTGCGGTGTCGCTCACGGAGGCGATGATCTGTTCGGCCAGTTCACGGAGCTTGATGTTGCGGTGGTTCGACGCTCGCTTGAGAATGTCCACCGCTTTGTCCTGGCTGCACCGGTTCTGCCCCATAATGATTCCCACCGCAAGGTCGATGGTGGTCCGGGACTCCATGGCGCGGCGTCGATCCTCAGCGGTTTCTGAATGCTCCGCAATGCGCAGGGCAATAGCTACTGTGGTTGAGGCGACCTTGGCGTACTCCAGCGCGATGTCCAGCGCTTCACCGTCGAAGTCACCGACCTGGTAGGAGTAGAAGTTCATTGCAGCTGTCGCTGAGGTGTTGATCCGCAACGGCACCGCAAGCACGCTCATGGGGCCGTTGTTGCGGACCTCATCCATGTACGGTTTCCAACGCTTTTCGTAGCGCACGTCTGGAATCCGGATCACGTTGTCGCTGCGCTGGGCCTCCAAGCACGGACCGTCGCCGAAACCAGTCTGAGTCTCTTCCATCTGCTGGGCTTCAGCAGAACCACTCGCGACTACCATGTTGCGTTTGGGGCGTTCCAGCACAATGCCACACCGCACCGTCCGACCCATCGAAAGTCGCTGTTCGGCGAGCTTCGCCAGAGAGTTTAATACCTCGACGATGTCGTGATCCTCCAGCAGCAGCTCACTCAGCTCCACCGAGAAGTCTCGGGTGCCTTCGAGAGTACTCACCGCAGTCTCCTGTTCTCTCTGTTCGACATTTCGGGAGAAACAACAATAATTGCCACCTCGTACCCGGGTCTATCCTGCGGCGTCGCCGCTGAGCCGCAGGGGTTCTATCGTAAGAGGTGATCTGGTAACGTAAGTTTCTCGCTCAAGCAGAGGGCTCTTGTTGTATTAATCCAAGGGTAACTGTATCTAATGGAGCATTCATCTCAGCTCACCATCAGCCTTTCAGACGTCAATGGACCGCTTAACTTAGTGGTGACCGGCCCTCTGACTCTCGAGAGTTCGAAATCTCTCACGGCTGCTCTTGACCGCGGAATCCACCCGGCGGCCTGTCCAGACCTCACTCTGGATCTGAAGGACGCCGAACACATTGAACCCGCAGGACTCGCCGCGCTACAGCTGTACCTCACGCAGGTGCGCCAGGCGCTGGGGCTCCCGGAACCCGCCGTTGAGTTCCCGGTCCTGCCCTTAGAAGGAGAGAAGGTGCTGCCATGACTCACGTCAGCGACCTTATGTCACCCATCACTAGCGTCATCTCGATGACCCAGTCCGTGGCCGAAGCGGCCCAGTTCCTCAGTGGCGAGGACGATGCCGTGCTTGTGCTCGGAATGACCAATCAGCCCCGTGGGCTGATCACCGAAGAGGCTGTCGCGCAGGTGATCGCAGAGTATCCCGAGACGTGGCCGAAGAAACGCTGCGCATGTGTCATTCCCGAAGAACTCGAGTTCGTGAGACCGGACGACACCGCCGAAGAGGTCATCCGCCTCTACAAAGATGGTGGAGCGCGGCCGCTGACGGTTGTCGAGAATGACTATGCGGTCGGGATCCTCTACCCGAACCCGGTCTTCCTAGAGAGCCTGGAACAGCCAGAATCCCGGATGAGCGGAAGCTCCGAATAGCCAGTTCTAGAGAGTCACACCGCTTATGCGCGGAGGGCCTCCACTGTGCGCCGGAGGTCCTCTGCGGACACATCAGCACCGAAGGTGAAACGGACCGCAGTCTGCGCTTCATCCGGCGAGAAACCCATGGCACTGAGCACAGGGCTGGGCTCACTACTCCCAGCCGCGCAGGCCGAGCCAGAAGAACACCACACCCCCTGCTGCTGAAGATCCAACAGCAGCGACTCTCCACTGCGTCCAGCAAACAGAAACGATGCGTGTCCAGGCAGGCGCTGATTCTCGGACCCCGTCAGTCGTGCACCCGGAACGGTTTCCTGAACCTCGGCAATGAAGTCATCACGACGACGCCGCCACTCCACCACATCTGCCCGGGCGGCAGATTCCAGTGCTGTAGCCATACCCACAGCACCAGCTGCGTCCTCGGTGCCGGAACGGTGACCTCGTTGCTGGCCACCTCCATGGATCAGCGGCTCAAAGCGGGTCCGGCGGTCCATATAGAGCACCCCTACGCCCTTGGGAGTTCCGAGCTTATGCCCGGCTAGGCTCAGGGCCTGCACTCCGAGGTCCTTCACCCGCAGCGGCATCGCGCCAGCTGCCTGGACCGCATCGGTATGGAACGGCACACCGTATTCTGCGGCGACTGCACTGAGTGCAGCAATGTCTTGGACTGTGCCGACCTCACCATTGGCGCTCTGCACACTCACCAGTGTGGTGTCTTCGCGCAGTGCCGAGTGCAGGGTCTCGGCTGTGACTACGCCCTCGGCGTCAACCGGTAGACGCTCCACTGTGAACCCCATGCGGCCCAGCCAGTCCGCGGACTCCAGTACCGCTGGGTGTTCCACAGCTGAAATGAGTACATGCCGTCCCCTGGGTTCCGCCAACGCGATGCCTTTGACAGCGGTGTTGTCAGATTCGGTCCCTCCGGAGGTGAACACGATCTCCGCTGGTCGGGCACCTAACTGGTGCGCTACGCGGCGTCGTGCATCCTTCACCGCACGCTCGGCCTCCAGGCCAGGATCGTGCCTGCTGGCCGGGTTGGCGAAGTGAGCCGTCATATGCGGCCACATAGCCTCGAGTACTTCACGCCTCGGCGGGGCCGAGGCCGCCTCATCCAGGTAGATCATGTGCTGACCTGAAAATCCAGCCCCAAGTCCAACGCCCGGGCGCTCTGAGTCAAAGCGCCCACACTGATGACGTCCACACCGGTGCGTGCAATGCTGGCCACCGTCTCGAGGGATACTCCGCCTGAGGCCTCCACTATGGCGCGGCCGGCGATCAGCTTCACCGCCTGGACCATGTCCTCGGGGGAGAAGTTGTCCACCATGATGGTGTCCGCACCACCCTCCAGGGCGGGGAGAATCTGCTCCATCCGGTCGACCTCCACCTCAATATGTGCAGTGTGCGGAAGTCGGGCCTTCGCGGTACGGATCGCCTCAGTAAGATCAGTCCCTTCCGCAGTGACCGCCGCCAGGTGGTTGTCCTTGGCCATCACCGCATCTGAAAGGCTGAACCGGTGGTTGTGCCCACCGCCGCAGCGCACGGCATAGCGTTCCAGTGCCCGCAGCCCCGGGGTCGTTTTGCGAGTGTCCGTGATCCGCACTTCGGTGCCCTGCACAGCGGCCACGAACTCTGCGGTGACGGTGGCGATCCCTGACATGCGCTGCACGAGGTTCAGTGCTGTGCGCTCGCAGGTCAGGATTCCGCGGGCCGGGCCCTGTACCCGCGCCAACACATCCCCGGAAACGAACTCCGCACCTTCTTCGGCAGCTAGGTTCACTTCCACCGTGTCATCAACAGCCTGTATGGCGCGGCTCAAGACGTTCCCGCCGGAGAAGACTCCTGGTTCGCGTGCGCGCAGTTCCGCCGTGGCGTGAGCGTGCTCGGGGACGAAGGCCTCGGTGGTGAGGTCTCCGAAAGGGACATCTTCAGCTAGTGCCATCTGAATTACCCGGTCTATCTGTTGCGCCGAGAGCCCTGTCTGGGTCACTGGTGTGCTCATTTTGGCGCGGCTGCCAGCATGCGGTCCAGGGCCACACGGGCCGGTTCAGCGACGTCTTCGGGGACGATGATCTGGTTCGGCGTGCGGCCTTCGACGATTTCGTCGAGCACCCATGCCAGGTAGCCGGGGTGTATCCGGTACATGGTCGAGCATGGGCAGATCACCGGGTCCAGGCAGAAGATGGTCCGGTCGGGGTATTCGGACGTCAGCCTGTTCACCAGGTTGATCTCGGTGCCGATGGCGATCACGTCCCCTGGTGAGCTGGCAGCGACGTATTTCCTGATCGCATCAGTGGATCCGGCGGCGTCGGCGGCGTCCACCACTGGCATGGGGGACTCCGGATGCACAATGACGCGGCACCCAGGGTATTCCTCCCGGGCTTTCTCAATCTGGCGGACGTTGAAGCGTTTGTGCACTGAGCAGAACCCATGCCAGAGCAGCACTTTGGCCTGCTGAAGGTCTTCTGCGGTGTTGCCGCCCAGCGTGCGGCGGGGGTTCCACATAGGCATCTGCTCCAGCGGGACCCCCATGGCCTTGGCCGTGTTGCGCCCCAAATGCTGGTCAGGGAAGAACAGCACCCGGTGGGCACGTTCGAACGCCCACTCCAGGACGGTGGTGGCGTTTGAAGAGGTGCAGACGATCCCGCCGTGCCGGCCGCAGAAGGCCTTCAGCGCGGCTGAGGAGTTCATATAAGTCACCGGAAGAATGGGAAGCTTTCCATCGGCTCCGGGCTCCACATGCTCCGGATCCACCCCGTAGACCTCGCAGATGTCCTCCCATGCTGCCTCCACGGAGTCCTCGTCAGCCATGTCGGCCATGGAGCAGCCTGCGGCCAGGTTGGGCAGGATGACCTGCTGGTGTTCTTCGGAGAGGATGTCAGCTGTCTCCGCCATAAAGTGCACACCGCAGAAGACGATGTGTTCGGCCTCAGGCTTGGACAGGGCTGCTTTGGCCAACTGGTAAGAATCACCCAGGAAGTCAGCGTGCTGGACCACCTCGTCACGCTGATAGAAGTGCCCCAGGATGACCAGCTTCTCCGCCAGTGTTGCCTTAGCCCGGCGGATCCGCTCATGGAGCTGTTGCTGTGACATCTCCTGGTACGCCTGGGGCAACTGGCCCGGGCGGGTGGTGGCATCAGGGATCGGGTCTGCTTCGGAAGATCCGGGCCCGTAACCAGGTTGAAGGTCAAACGCCCAGGGGTCATCGGCCAGTTTCGTATTGCAGGAACTGGAAGGCGACAGCTCGATGCGTTGCGTCACTGACAGCGTCATGGGGTCTCCTCGATGGTGAGTGCGTAGCGGCTGCTCTTGGGTGCCGAGCGGTAGAGCTTAGGGGGTCGGTGTGCGGTGCCTGTCATTCGGCGTCCGGTGTCTTCCACTGTTCCCTGGGAAAGGATCTGACGGCGGAAATTCGATGGGTCCAACGCCCGGTTGAGGATCGCCTCGTACACCCGGCGCAGATCCGCGAGGGAGAACTCCTCAGGCAGGAAAGCATGCGCGATGGGGGAGTAGGTGACCTTGGCCCGCAGCCGGTCCACGGCGTAACGGATGATCAGATCATGATCGAATGCCAGAGGGCTCGGGATCTCCTCCACTGGGTGCCACTCCACGTTCTCAGCATCCACCACTTGGAGGTCCTCATCTTGACGGACCAGCGCCCAGTAGACGATCGAGACGACCCGTTCCGGGGCGTCAGGTGAGCGGTCCACATCTCCGAAAGCGTAGAGCTGCTCCAAATGCCGCGGCTGCACCTGTGTGGTGCGGTGCATGGTGGACTTGGCCGCCTCTGCCAGGTCCTGTGTATTGTCCAGCGGTCCGCCGGGCAACGCCCATCGTTTCTTGAATGGGTCACGGATGCGCCGCACCAGGGGCAGCCAGAGGGTGAACTCTCCGGTGTCCGGGTGCGGACGCAAAGAGAAGATCACTGTGGATACGGCCAGCACCATGTGCTGTTCCGGGTCTGCGGACATCTCACCATCCTGAAGCGGTAGACCCCCAAGGGGCTTCTGGTACAGGTGACACTATCTCCTGGGACTTGTGGTCAGGTCAACCTGAAGGTTGGCCGCAATCCCTCACCTGTACTCTGTTGCGCATGGGCCACATTTATCTCACCCGCCCACTGGGCGACGTCGTAGAACAGTTCCGGCAGCAGCTCCCTGGCGAGCTGCGCACTCACTACACGGCGGACTTTCCGCCCAGCCGTGAGGAACTCCTGGAATCAGTGCGGGGTGCAGAGGCGATAATCAGTCTTGTCACCGACCGGATTGACGCCGAGGTGCTCGACGCCGCCGGTGATCAGCTGAAGGTTGTCGCCAACGTAGCCGTCGGTTACGACAACATTGATCTTGGCGCGGCCGCCGAACGCGGTGTGCTCGTGACCAACACGCCGGGAGTTCTCGATGAGGCGGTCGCAGATCTGACTCTGGCGCTGATCCTCGCTACTACGCGGCGGGTGGCTGAAGGTGACCGATTCATCCGGACCGGCACCGAGTGGATCTGGAGCCCTGAAGGTTACGTGGGGCTCGATATCTCTGCCGGCGCCACCCTCGGCATCGTGGGGCTTGGCCGGATCGGAATGGCCGTTGCACAACGCGCCCAGGCCTTCGGCGTGAAGATCATCGCCACCGGACGGCGGGCACATGACGACGACGCCCGCAGCCTGGGTGTGAGCCCGGCGTCGTCCCTCAATGAACTGCTCAGCGCTGCCGATATTGTCAGCCTGCACTGCCCACTGACCGAAGACACCAAACACCTGATCGGTGCGCAGCAGCTCCAGGCCATGAAACCCGGCAGCTACCTCATCAACACTGCCCGTGGGCCACTTGTTGACGAGGAGGCTTTGGCTGATGCGATCGAGTCCGGGCACCTCGGCGGGGCTGGTTTGGATGTCCACGAGTTTGAACCGGCGACCAATCCGCGGCTGCGGACCATGGACTCGGTGGTCATGCTTCCGCACATCGGCTCAGCCGGCGATGTCACCCGCAATGAGATGGCCTCCCTGGCGTTCCGCAACGTGGTCGCCGCGCTCAACGGTGAGAAGCCCATCACCGCTGTGGGGTGAGTGATTGTCTAGGTCTTGCCCTTATAGCGGGCGAGGGCGGCGTCGCGGAATTCTGAAAATCTGCCCTCAGTGATCGAGGTGCGGATATCGGCCACCAACTGCACGGTGAAGTACTCGTTGTGGATCGTGCACAGCGTGGAGTAGAGCATCTCCTTGGCCTTGAACAGGTGATGCAGATACGCCTTGGTGTAGTGCTGGCACGTGTAACACCCGCAGCCCTCTTGGATGGGGGAGAAGTCCTTCTTGAACTTCGCCTGCGGAATGTTGAAGTACCCATCCGGGGTGTAGACCCGACCAGTGCGGGCAACCCGTGAAGGCTGGACGCAGTCGAACGTGTCCGCGCCGTTCTCAATGGCGGTGAAGAAGTCCTCCGGCTCAGAGATGCCCAGCAGGTGCCGCGGTTTGTTCTCCGGCAACTCCTCGCTGACCCACCGCACAATAGTGCCCAGATTCTCCTTCTCCAGAGCTCCGCCAATGCCGAAGCCGTCGAACTCCTGGCCGTCGATCATCATGGTGCCTAGGTCGCTGGCTGCCTTGCGGCGCAGGTCCTCATACTGCGCACCCTGCAGCACGCCGAACAGTGCCTGATACGGCTTGTGGCTGCGCTGCTCGGTGAGGTCACGGTGCGCGCTGAGGCAACGCTCCGCCCACAGCCGGGTCCGCTCCAGTGACTCCTCCTGGTAAGCGCGGGTGTTGAACAGGGTGGTGAGCTCATCGAAGGCGAAGATAATGTCCGCGCCGATCTCATGCTGCAGCCGCATCGAAATCTCTGGGGTGAAACGGTGCTTGGTACCGTCAATATGGGACTTGAACGTCACGCCGTCGTCATCAACGAACGCTCGGCGCTCATGCTCCTCAGACATCGCCTCATCATTGGTGACCCGACTGGCATCCATCTGGATGACCTTCTTGAACCCCACCCCGAGGCTCATCACCTGGAAACCTCCGGAGTCCGTGAAGGTCGGGCCCGGCCAGTTCATGAACTTGCCCAGCCCGCCGGCGGCATCGAGCACATCCGTGCCGGGCTGCAGGTTCAGGTGATACGCATTCGCCAACACGGCCTGGGTGCCGAGCTCGGCCATTTCCTCAGGGCGCACCGCTTTGACCGTCGCCTTGGTGGCTACCGGGATAAACGCTGGAGTCTGAATGACACCGTGCGGGGTGGTGATGGTGCCGGTGCGGCCCAGGAACCCATCAATCCGGTCGTGGACTTCGAAGGCGAAGTCCCCTTGGACATGGTCAGGGGGCAACGGCGACGACGCCGGGTCATTACTGGGTGGACGTTGCAGAGACTGGGAGCCGGGCATCAGAACAGTCTACGGTGGGCGTGGATATGCTTGAGCTATGGTCGACGCCCCCGAACACACGAAGAATGCCACTGACAATGGTGCGCTTGCGTTAGGAATGGCAGTCCGCTCGACTCGCAGCCGCCTCGGACTGTCAGTTCAGGCTTTGGCGCACCGGGCGGGAGTGAGCCTGGGTTCAATCAGTCAGATCGAACGTGGTCTGGGGAACCCTTCTCTGCAGTCCATCCAGCGCATTGCGCACGCTCTTGGGGTCTCTGCCAGTCAATTGCTGGAGCCACCCGCTGATGAGCTGGCCGTGGTCCAGGCAGACAAGCGGCATGTTCTCAAGAATCCGGAGGATCAGCGTGAGGGGCGGGTCGCGGCGGTCCGAGAGTTGCTTTCTCCTCCCGCTGATTCGCGAATCCAATTCATTCGGACGGTTCTACCTGTCGGATTCTCTAATGAAGGGCGCCCGTATCGTCACATTGGTACGGAGTCGATCACCGTGTTGGAAGGTCAACTCCTGGTCACGCATGGTGATCGTCAAGAGACACTCGGCGTGGGAGATAGCGCCACATATGGATGCTCCGCCCCACATTGGTGGGCGAACATCGCTGACACAGAAACCACGGTCTTGGGCGCCTCCACCCCCATCGAGCGGTGAGCTGTTTCAGCGAGTTGCGTGCGGCATCCTGTCGGCGATACCGCGGTTGACGAGCATATTCAGTTGGGGGATCGGGTCGTCATGATGATCGACCCTGAAATCTACAGCCAGGTCTGGTGGGCTGAGCCACCTGTCGCGGACATGGGCGACCATGACCGCCGCACTCTCTCTTCCGCGCGCATCACCACCAGCTGCTTCTCCGGCCATCAGTGACGCTATCAAGCGCTTCGCCATCCACAGTGCCGGAGCTGATCTCTCACCGGGAGGCACCGCTGAGGAGTCGTATTCATCGGACATGGACTGCAGAACGTCCGGTCCGGTGAGGAAGTTTCCTAGAGCCACGTGTCCGCGACCGAACAGGTGGCCCGTCCATGGTGATGTTCTTTCTCCGGTATAAGCGGCGACCGAACCGTGTAGGTCCACTGCCGCCACCTGGCGGTACGCGAACTCGTCATCAATCTCGGGGAGCCGGGCCACCGCGTCTTCAACACTGGACCCATTCCGCACTTCGGAGAGTATGTGGTGCCGAAGGCTTCGATTCGTCCATGCCTGTGAGGCGACGACACCCACTGTGGGGTCGATAGCGGGTACTGAGGCGCCCAGCGCCAGGGACTTGCTTGCCGTGGCAACACCCAGAAGGCCGTGTTCAGGGTCTGCCGCAAGAAGGGTGAAGGTCATGAGTGGTCATCCTCTCACTAGTCCCACATCGGATGGGTGGTGGTTTGTGAAGATTGCGTTACGTGCGGTGGACCGTCTTGTGATCCAGGCGTACATGCATAATACTGAAAATATCTTCAACAAAATGAACGATAGAGGGGAAACACCATGACGAAGGTGCCGAAGTCCGCCGTAGCAAGCCTCGCACTACTAAGCCTGGCAGCATGCAGCACAGGTGAAAGCGTTGACCTGGACGGGTCTGCGGATGAAGTCGACAGTGCCGTTCTCAGGGCGGCAATCGGGGGAGAACCTGATCAGTTGGATCCTCACCGCACATCCGCGTATTTCTCTTTCCAGGTCCTAGAGAATATCTTCGACACACTCGTTGAACCTGACGAGAACCTCGAGATGCAGCCCGCATTGGCCGAGTCTTGGGAGCTCAGTGACGATCAGCTCACATGGACCTTCCACCTACGCGACGACGTGAGTTTTCACGATGGCTCAGACTTTATGAGTGATGACGTGGTCTACTCATACGAGCGAATCATCAATGAAGAGCTGGCCAATGCCTGGAGATTCGACGCTGTCGAATCCGTCGAAGCACTTGATGACTATACGGTCGAGATCACAGTGTCGGCGCCCACGCCAAACCTTCTTTCGAATCTCGGCGGCTTCAAGGGAATGGCGATCGTCAGTGAAGAAAATGTTGAATCAGGCGACATTTCGAGTAACCCGGTGGGTACGGGGCCGTTTTTGTTGTCTTCCTACACCTCCGGAGACCAAATCGCCTTGGAAGCAAACCCGGACCACTGGAGTGGAAGCCCAGAACTCGCCGGTGTGGAATTCAGCTTCATTTCTGAGCCCTCCACCGCCATGGCAGCGCTCACTAGTGGGGAGGTTGACTGGACAGACAACATTCCGCCCCAACAGGTGGAGGACCTTGTGGACTCAGACTCCTTGGAAGTGGAAGTCATCCCCTCGAACGATTATTGGTATCTGGCCATGAACATCAACGAGGAGCCATGGGACGATGCTCGCGTCCGCCAGGCTATTGCGTATGCGGTCGATCGTGAGGCCATTATTCAGGCAGTCAGCTACGGCACGGCCCAGGAGAATCAGCTTGCCGTACCCGAGGAGAGCATCTGGTACACCGAATACGATCAGTATGCTAACGACCCTGACGAAGCTGAACGGCTCTTGGACGAAGCCGGCTTCTCCGGCGGAAGCATCGAGTTCCTCGCGACCAATGAGTACCCGGAGACGGTGACAGCCGCGCAAATTATCGCCGACAATCTTGAGCCACTGGGCTTCGACGTCTCGATCAGCCAGCCTGACTTCTCTACGTGGCTAGATGAGCAGAATTCGGGCAACTTCGACATGTTGATGATGGGGTGGCTGGGCAACATAGATCCCGATGACTTCTACTACGCGCAGCACCACAGCGATGGAGGCAGCAACGCCCAAGGGTATGTCAACGACGATGTGGATGCCCTGCTCGAAGCTGGCCGAACAGAAACTGACGAATCTAACCGCGCCGACCTATACTCCGAGGCGGCACAGATCATCGCCGATGAGGCCAGCTATGTCTATCTCTACAACCCTGCTGTGATTCAAGGCTGGGTCCCAGAAGTCGGCGCATACCAAGTGCGCTCTGATGCTGCGATCCGCTTCCGTGACACCACATTGGAAGAGTAGGCCTGATGAGAATGTCGCCTCGAGCCGTTACACGGTTCTTGGGAATGCGGTTGATCCATTCCGCAGTGGTGCTCTTCGGCGTGATGGTGGTGACCTTCGCGCTCATCCAGCTTGTGCCAGGAGATCCGGTGAGACTTGCCTTGGGAACCAGATACACCCAAGAATCTTACGATGCCCTGATGGCGGCCTCCGGGCTGGACCGCCCCATGGGCGAACAGTTTTTCGCGTATATCGGCTCCGCCGCCACCGGCGATTTGGGTGTGAGCTTCCGCAGCGGCCAGCCAGTCACGGTGCTCCTGTTTGAGAGGCTACCGGCCACCCTCTCGCTGGCGGGCGCAGGCCTACTGATCGGCTTGCTGATCGCAGTACCGGCCGGGCTGTGGGCAGCCCTCCGTGAGGGCAGACTGGCTGACGGGGTGGTTCGCATCACCAGCCAGTTTGGTGTCTCGATCCCAGATTTCTGGATGGGAATGCTGCTCATTCTGGTGTTCTCCACGGGGCTCGGTTGGCTCCCCTCCAGCGGCTACATCCCCATTAGTGAGAGTCCGGGGGGTTGGCTCAGACAGGTCACGCTCCCTGCCATTACCGTCGGCACTGTCGCTGGAGCCATCCTTACTAGGTATGTGCGGGCGGCCACCCTGGAGGTGGCGAATATGGGATATGTACGCACCGCGAAGTCCAAGGGCTTAGCGCCCTCGGTGGTTACTCTCCGCCATATTGCGCGTAACGCCCTCGTTCCTGTGCTCACTGTTGCCGGTATTCAACTGGCGACCATACTCTCCGGGGTCATCGTCGTCGAAGTGGTGTTCGCTTGGCCCGGTCTGGGCAGACTCGTCTTCGACTCGGTTGCTTCAAGGGATTACCCCATGATCCAGGGTGCGGTGCTACTCATCGCGGTGATGTTCCTACTCATCAATTTCATCGTCGATGTTCTCTACGCTGTCGTTGACCCAAGGATCCGATTGGCATGAAACAGACATCAGAAACCGGTGGAGAGGCTTCCCAGGACCCATCAGGCTCGGCTTCACCCGCCTCGGGGCGTGTAGCGGCCTGGAAGCTCCTCGCAGCGCACCCTGTGACCCTGTTCAGTATCTTTGTCTTGACGTGCATCGTAGTAGTGGCACTGGCTGCCCCTTGGATCGCACCCTACGGAGTCAATCAGACGGATGTCTCCCGTGCCCTGCAACCACCTAGTGCCGCCCACTGGATGGGAACCGATGACCTCGGTCGGGATGTCATGTCGCGAATCATCGCCGCCACCGGGACTTCGATGCAGATTGCTGTGGCGTCCGTCGTTTTCGCTTTCATGGTGGGAGTTCCTATCGGCATCCTTGCCGGATACGTGGGAGGTCTCGTCGATGCTGTGCTGATGCGCGTAGTCGACGTGATGTTCGCTTTTCCCGTCTTGCTCCTTGCGCTGGCCATTGTCGCGATCCTCACTCCCGGCCAACTCACCACCATGATTGCGATAGGCGTAGTGTTCACGCCCATCTTCGCTCGCGTGGCTCGTGCAAGCACGCTATCGGTCCGAGTAGAGCCCTTCGTCCAAGTATCGCGGACCATGGGCACCCCGGGGTGGTGGATCCTGCTGCGCCACATCTTGCCGAACATCACAGGGCCGATTGTGGTCCAGACATCACTTTCTTTGGCTTTCGCCATCCTGTCCGAGGCCGCCCTATCTTTCTTGGGACTCGGCATCCAGCCGCCATACCCCTCGTGGGGAGGCATGCTCTTCGACGCTCAAGGATTCATGTCGCAGGCCTGGTGGATGAGTGTTTTCCCTGGTGCCGCCATCTTCATCGCGGTGTTGGCATTCAACCTGCTGGGAGACGGCCTCCGGGATGTCCTAGACCCCAAACAGAGAACGTTGGCTGAACTGAGGAGGAAACGGTGACTCCAGTCCCCACCAGTGCTCCCGTCCTCCAAGTGGAGGATCTGTCCGTCAGTATCGGACGGACAGAGATCGTCCGAGGCGTTAGCTTCGCCGTCAACCGCGGCTCGACGCTCGGGATTGTCGGTGAATCTGGTTCCGGCAAGTCCATGAGCGTTCTGGCCGCTACCGGACTCCTCGACGCCCCTGGAGCCTCAGTCACAGGTCTCAGTCAGCTTCACGAGGACACGCGGAGCCTCACGCTGACCTCCGCCACCGCGAGGGAACTCCGAAGAGTGCACGGAAACTCTGTGGGCTTCGTATTTCAGGACCCCAGTACGTCCTTGAACCCCTTGCTCACCCTTGAACGCCAGATATCTGAAACTCTGGAAACGCACCGGGGGATGACACGAAGGGCAGCGCGGTCACGGGCGCTAGACCTACTAGAGTCCGTGGGAATCCCAGAGGCTGAATCTCGGCTTGATTCCTACCCGCACCATCTGTCGGGCGGGCAACGCCAACGGGTGATGATTGCCATCGCCCTAGCGTGTGACCCCGCGCTTCTTATCGCTGACGAGCCCACGACAGCCTTGGACGTTACTACCCAAGCCCAGATCATCGATCTAGTCAAAGAGCTGCAAGCCGAAAGAGGCACAGCGGTGGTGTGGATCAGTCACGACTTGGGGGTGATCGGGCAAGTTGCCGAAGAGGTCCTGGTACTGAAGTCAGGCCAAATTGTTGAGCAGGGCCCCACGAGTTCGGTGATGGAACAACCGAAACACACTTATACCCAGCAGCTGCTGTCAGCGCGGCCCACCTTGGGTCGGCACCCTGATTCCGCAGACCCCGACGCTGAGGTCGTCCTTGAGGTGAAGGACCTCAAGGTCGACTTCTCTGTCTCTGCAACGACCGGCCGGAAACGTATCCAGGCAGTCGACGGCGTCTCCTTTTGTGTCAGGCGCGGACAGACACTTGGCATTGTGGGAGAGTCAGGTTCCGGGAAGTCAACAATTGCCAATGTCTTGACCGGATTGGTCAAACCTACTGCGGGAACGGCCGAACTGCAGGGTGCAGATCTGCTCTCGGTTCGGGGGGCCTCCGGACGTTCTTTGCGCCGGAGAGTAGCCATGGTGTTTCAAGATCCGTTCTCATCTCTCGATTCCCGCATGCGCGTCAGTGACTCGATCGGAGAACCTCTGCGGGTCCACCGGCTACCCACAGGAGGTAGCCGAGACGACCGCATTCGTGAATTGCTCCAGCTGGTGGACCTGCCAGAAGAGTTCGCCTCTCGCTTTCCCCACGAGCTCTCTGGCGGGCAGCGGCAGAGAGTGTCCATCGCACGTGCGCTCGCACTGGAACCAGACGTGGTGATTCTGGATGAGTCCACCTCAGCACTGGATGTGTCCATCCAGGCGCATGTCCTTGCCCTCCTGGAAAGACTCCAAATAGAGCTTGGTCTAACCTACGTTTTCATCGCACATGACCTGGCGATAGTGCAGCAAATGAGCCATGACGTACTCGTCATGCGCGGTGGAAAGTCGGTGGAACAGGGCTCGGCCTCTCAGATTTTCTTGGCACCGGAGCAGGAGTACACGAAGATGCTCCTGGCGGCGATACCTCCGGAGAAGCCAGCGGTGGTGCGGCGCTGACGGGGTGCCCCCTACACTGATGCGGTGCCAACTTTTGACGCCGAGCGGTGGGTAGACCGCGGTTATCAGATCATGCCCGGTGCCATCCTTGCCTTCGTGGGCGCTGTGCTGTCCCACCGGTTCCTCGGCGAATGGCTACCGGTCTCCAGTCTGCTGATCGCCATTGTGATCGGCATGCTCATCCGGACCTTCGGCTGGGTTCCCCATTGGGGCGAAGACGGGCTGAAGTGGGCTGCGAAGTTCCCGCTGCGCCTAGGGATCGTGCTGCTGGGCTTGCAATTGGCGCTCGCCGACATTCTGGGCCTGGGGTGGGAAGTTCTCCTCATTGTAGTGCTCACTGTGACAGTGACGTTTATCGGCATTCGCGTCCTGGGCCCGCTGTTCCGCGCCGATCGGACCACCTCGGCATTGGTCGCTACCGGGACCGCGATCTGTGGGGCCTCAGCGGTCGCAGCGGGTGCGGCTGTCTTAGACCGTGGTGATGGGAGAGATCGGCAGAACCGAGACATCGCAGGGCCGACGGCCACGGCACTGGCGGTGGTGACCATTTGGGGAACTGTGGCCATGGTCGCCTTGCCTGCGATGAGTGCTGGGCTGGGGCTGGGGGAGCGGCCTGCAGGAGTGTGGATCGGTGCCAGTGTCCATGAGGTGGGTCAGGTGGTAGCAGCCGGCGGGATCGTGGGGGCGACGGCGCTCACTGTTGCCACCGTGGTGAAGCTCGCCCGGGTGCTGCTGCTGGCCCCGGCAGTGGTGGCGCTGCGCCTAGGCGATACCTCAGGCGCCGCTGACCGAGGAAAACGCCCGCCGATCATGCCCTGGTTTGTGGTCGGTTTCCTGGTGGCCGTTGCGGTGAACTCGGTGGTCGACATCCCTGCCAATAGTGCCGAGTTCCTTGCTCAGATCACCACCATGCTCATCACCTTCGCCATGGTCGGCATAGGCGCTGCGGTCGACCTGCGGAAGATCCTGCGCACCGGGGCGCCAGCGTTGCTGCTGGGCGGGGCAGGTAGTGTCTTGGCGGCAGGGACTGCCCTCGGCGGCGTCGTGCTATTACTCTGACTTCCCGGGCGTGACTAGCGGAGAGCCAGCCGAGTCTGAGTGTGGGACGCGCCCCCGTCACTCTTGATTCTTCGCAGTAGTCGGTCGAGTGCTCTGGTGTCGGCGACACGGATATGCACGAGATAGTCGTACGCTCCTGTGACATGGACGGCGTCCCGGATCTCGGGAATGCGCCTAGCCCACACAAGAAATCCCTCTGACTCGTGCGCCGGGTCGAGACGCACATCTACGAATGCCTCTAGCCCACCTCCCGGAGTACATCTACAATTGCTTCGTCAATGGCGTCCATACAGAACATTCTCCTGGCAAACTGATCAATCACCCAGTCGCTCGGGAGGCCGTGCCGCACAGTTCTTCCATGATCAACTCAGTGGCACTGCTCTCGGGCATCGTTGTTGGCGTGGCTCTGGCAGTACCTCTGGGAGCCATTGGCTTACTCCTCATTCAAGAAGGGGTGGCGCGAGGAATGCGCAGAGGTTTCCCAGCGGCCGCAGCCGTCTCCCTCGTGGACATCATGTACTGTGCTGTTGCCGTAGCGGCAGGGTCGCTCGTCGGGCCGATCATCAGCAACTGGGTACCATGGCCGCAAGTCATTGGCGGGGTGACGCTCATTGCCCTTGGCGTCCTTCGACTTATCGGACGCCCACGCCCGAAGGTATCCTCATCCGACGGTACTGCGGCGCATTCAGGCGCAACGGTTCATCGATTCGTTCTCTTTTTGGGACTTACCGCGATCAACCCGGCAACGGTGGTGTATTTCGCCTCGATCCTCCCGGGTCTGGATCAGATTTCGGCTTCGACGGCGGCTAGAGTCAGCTTTGTTATTGGTGTCGGCCTCGCTTTGGCTGGTTGGCAGACTCTGCTTGTCGCGTTGGGGGCCATCTTGCGTCACAAGGCGGGACCCGCTCTCCAGAAATGGACAGTGGCTGTCGGAAACGGTCTTGTGGTGGTCCTAGGTGCCGTTCTCATCATCCGGTCCCTTTAACGACCAAAGCTCATGCAGCAAGGGTGGGTGTCGCAAGGCGCGGTAGGTGTGGTTGGGTGCCAACCAGCAAGAGCACCGCGTGTCATGGGAACGCCTTGAACCCGATTCGAATATGTGTTCGAATGGCTGCATGCGTTGGGACAGTCAGAGGATCAATGAGGCTGCTGCTCCGGCGCTGCTGCCCATGCAGAACTTGGTGCGAACGGTCCGGACTCCAGAATTCGAAGGTGTCACTTTCCACGAGGTCGCAGCGAAGACCGCACTGAACAAGGTGCCCAAGGCGTCGAACATGCCCTTTGGATGGACGGTGAACCCCACACGTGGATGCCTCCACCAGTGCCGTTACTGCCTGAGTCCCGACACCCTGATATTGATGGCGGACGGCAGAAATAAACGGCTGGACGAGATCCGGGTCGGCGACCGCATTGTGGGAACCTCACTGGGTGACCGTTACCGCTACTACGTGGAAACTGAAGTCCATGCGCTGTGGGCGACTCGAAAGCGTGCTCATCGCATCGTCCTTCAGGATGGAACTGAGCTTGTAGCGAGTGGTGATCACCGGTTCCTGACGGAACGAGGATGGAAGTATGTTGCACCTCCGCGGTCAGGCATGGGCCAGCATCCATACCTGACCACCAACAACTCGCTCATGGGTTTTGGGCTTGGAAGTGCAAGCAGCGCATACCCAAGGCCGCTGAAGAACGCGTCGTACCGACGTGGCTACCTTACGGGCATGATCCGTGGGGACGGCATGCTTATCGACAAAACATACACCCGTCGTAGCAACGGTGCTCCGTATCGCGTGACCATTTTCCGGCTTGCATTGGTCGACGCCGACGGGCTTGCCAGGAGCCAGGCATATTTAGCACAGGAGGGCATCACAACAACACTGAAGCCCTTCTTAGCTGCGACGTCATCCCGCAAGGCGCTCAACATGATTGTGACAAGCAAACGCGACCACTTCAGCCGAATACAGGAACTGATCTCCTGGCCGAGGGTCCCCGATGGCCAATGGGAAAAAGGGTTCCTGGCAGGCGTTTTCGACGCCGAAGGATCACTGTCGGGAAATGTTCTGAGAATTTCGAACTCGGATGAAGAAATTCTCAGTCACGCAGAAGAAGCATTGACGTACTTTGACATGCCGTTCGTGCGGGAAAAGGCCCGTGAGAACGGAGTCGCGACGATCCGACTTACCGGTGGCAGGAGCGGTCACAGAAAGTTCCTTCATGTTGTCGAGCCAGCAATCACCAGAAAACTCGCAATACTGGGAAAAGCAGTGAAGACCTCTTGCGACCTTGGAGTAGCGAAGGTTGAGGACCTTGGCGTTGATGTGCCCATGCTAGACATTTCGACAGGGACCGGCGATTTCATCGCTAACGGAGTTGTCAGCCATAACTGCTTCGCGCGGAAAACGCATGAGTACCTCGATATGGACTCAGGCCAGGACTTCGACACCCAGATCGTGGTCAAGACCAATGTAGCCGAGGTCCTGCGTGCAGAACTGGCCAAGCCCAGCTGGCAGCGCGAACATGTGGCTCTTGGGACCAACACCGATCCCTACCAGCGGGCGGAAGGGCGCTACCGGCTGATGCCCGGGATCATCACAGCACTCGCCGACTCAGGCACCCCGTTCTCCATTCTCACCAAAGGCCCCCTGCTGAAGCGCGACCTCCCCCTGCTCAAAGAAGCCGCTGAGAAGGTGCCCGTCTCCGTGGCGGTCTCACTGGCCATCATGGACACTGAGCTCCAGCAGAAGGTCGAACCAGGAACCCCCGACCCGCGCGCCCGGCTCAACCTGGTCAAAGCCATTGCGGATGCGGGACTGGAATGCAATGTGCTCGCCATGCCCATCCTGCCCTGGCTCACCGACTCCGCTGAGCACCTGGACCTGCTCCACAAAGAACTCGCGCGGGCCGGTGCCGGCTGGGTCACCACAGGAGCGCTGCACCTGCGCCCCGGTGCCCGCGAGTGGTACATGCAATGGCTGAAAGAGGAGTACCCGCTGCTGGTGCCGCGCTATGAGGAGCTCTACCGAGGAGCGCGCGGCGGATTCGCCACCTACGCCTCCGCGGACTACAAGAAGTGGCTCGGCCAACAAGCTGCTTCAGCACGACGACGCCACGGATTCCTCGACCACGCTGAGGCCACCTGGCGCGGACGCACCTCACCTGAGAAACCAACCGCTGACCACGAGTCACAGCTAGTGCCCCTGGACATCCCCACAGGGCCCGCCCAGCCAGCGCTCTTCTAAATGAAGTCCTTCGGGGTGGCCGGACCAGGTTCGTAATTCCCCGCCCCAGAAGAGACGATCAGACCTTCAGCCAGCGCGCATTGGAACACCTCATCCAAACGCTTCTGAATCTTCGGCCCCATCCGCTGATGACCGTACAAGCGGGCCACCGACCGTAGGATGTCATCCTCCGGGGCGCGGAAAGCCCTCCGGAGCACCTGGACCATCACCTGGGACAACTCGTCGTAAGACACCTTCTCCACATGGCGCTCCTCCACCCGGATTGGACCTGATTCATCGGTTCCTGATTCAGCGGTTTCTGAGTCCGTGCCGTCCGGTTCACCCGCCTCCGGGGCTGTTGATTCAGGGTGTGCGGGGGCAGTGAGGGTCTGGTCGGGAGCGTCTTGAGCGTGCTTGGCGGCACTCTCGGCGGCAGAGCGGATACGTTCAACAACAGCCTCTGCATCCCGCAACCACTCGGGCAACCAGATACGCTCCACCTCAGACCAGCCCATGGTGCCGACGAGCACCGACTGCGGAAGCGCATCTCGGTCACCCACCGTGCTGCGCTGAGCCCACTCCGGACCATCCAGAAGCACCGCCACCCACGGCTGGCCCGCCCAACGCACCGCGAAGTCCACATGAAAATCCGACAGTCCAACCCGCGGAATGACCTCAAGGCCGGCCTTCAGCAATCGGTTGTGCACTTGCTCAGCATGACGATCCGCTGCGGCACCTGCTGAATCCTGCGTACCCGTGAGTCGTTCAGTGCCGTCGCGGGCGGCCAGCAGATACTCCTTCAGATCAGCCAAACCCTGAGATGTAGAGTTGCGCAGATCCAGCTCATGAGGCTCGAAAGAGCAGATGATCCGCACCGCTTGACGAGCACGAGTGACGGCCACATTAAGCCTGCGCTCACCACCGGCGGTGGTCATCGACCCCCACTGCAACGGAACCCGGCCATTGGCATCCCGGGAGAACGCCAGGGTGAAGATCACCGCATCGCGCTCATCACCCTGGACGTTCTCCAAGTTCTTCACGAACAGCGGTTCCTCATCACGGGCCAGAGCATCCTGAATGAGCTGTTCCTCGCTGGCCTCCAACATGTCCAGCAGCAGATCACGCTGCTGCACATTGAACGTCACCACGCCGATGCTCTGGTCTGGATCCTCGGTGAGCAGCTCGATGACTTCGGCGACAACCTCCTCAGCCTCCACACGGTTGACCCTGGCGGCACCGCGCCCACCCTCCCACTCGCCATCGACTACGCGCAGCCGCACAGCATCAGAGCCAGAAGCACTAGGTGGCGCAGGGAAAGTCGACAGCCGGTCCTGGTAGTACTGCCTGTTGGAGAACGCAATGAGGGACTCGTCCTTGGACCGGTAGTGCCAGGTGAGCCAAAGTCGGGGGAGTCCTGACTCGTGGGCCTCAGAGAGTATCGAGTCCAGATCCGCAGGAACCAGGGCGTCGTCGTGATCATCCTCGCTCTCAGCATGGGCAAACGTCGAGGTCGGGGGCATCTGTTTGGTATCACCGACGACCACCACGGAACGTCCCCGGCCCATGGCCCCGATAGCCTCCGGCACACGAATCTGTGAAGCCTCATCAAAGACGACCACATCAAAGTCCACTGCATCAGCAGGCAGGAAGCGAGCCACCGAGTCCGGGCTCATCAGCAGACACGGTGCGGCCTCGGTGATGAGGTCGCCGAATCGGTCGAACAGCTGCCTGATGCGCAGTCCGCCCCGCCTCCGGCCGATCTGCTGCTGCAGCTGCGCCACCGCGCCCACATCAGCATTCGGCGCGAATTGGCGGGCCTCGATCAGCTCAGCTGGCAGCTGGGTGCGCAGCATGTGCCGGCGGCGGCCGGTGGCCTCAGTGAACTGTTGGATACGGCGGCCATGGGCGGTCTGATCGAACCGGTGAAGACCCGTGGTGTGCAGCCGTTCATCCAACACAGCCTCAGTGAGCGCCCTGCGCAGTCCCTGCTCGACGTCGCCGGCGGGAATCTGCTCATTCAGGGCGGCCTCGGTCACCGTTTCCAACCCTCGTGAGCGGAGGGCTTCTGCGGCAGCAGCCAGTGCAGACCACCTGCCCAGTTCCAGCAGCACCTCGTCATAGGAATCTGCCCGCCATGCATCAGCGCAGGCTGTCAACGCTGCGGAGAGTGTCGGGTTTGGATGGCCGGTGATGCCGCGCGCCCAGCGCAGGACTGAGCGGTCGTCAGCGGCCAAAAGGTCGAGCAGATGAGACCAAGCGGCAGCGAACCGTTCGTTCTGCCCTGCAGACACATGGAGAAGCTGACCGTTGTTGAACACTTCTTGAGCTAATCGGCGGGCCTCCTCGGCGTGGTCCGAGGAGCGGAAAGCGGCCTCCACGTCCGCCCAGGCCTGCCTCAAAGCAGCCAGCGAACGGAAATGATCCGCCAAGTGATCGGGATCGATCGCGCTGCGCAGGCTGACGTGTTGGCTGATGTCGTCCAGAAGGCGTTCCTTGCGGCGTCGCTTCCCAAACGGCCAGAACCTGTCATCAATCTCCTGGGCCCGCTGAGCCAAATGCTCAGTGTCCAGATCAAGTGCCGAGGCGGTGAAACCCGGGGTCAGCGCCCTGATCCACCCGAGTACGGCCTCAGCTTGTTCGGAGGTGAGCGCCAGGCTGAACAGCTGCGCCGCCGGGGAGTCAGGAACATCGTGGTGGGCATCCAGCAGTTCGGTCACAGCATGGGTGGCCTCCTGTGGGCTCCACTGGTCAGGTGTTACGCGTGCCAGGGCCCAAGGGTGAGAGGTGGGGTTGGTGCCCAGGTCGATCAGGGCACGGTCGGCTGCGGCGGCGTCGTCGTACACGGTGCTCAGATCTCCCAGTGTCCGGGCCGTTTCCCGGTCGATGGAGAGCCCAGCCTGGGGTGCGCCGTCTTCTGCGGAGAGTTCTAGGCTCAGTTGGTGCGCCTGCCATGCGCTCAATTCCGCTGGCCCGGGGGAGTGGAGGCGCTTCGGGTAGTCAGCCAGTTGCTGGGCCGACGAGGTCGCGCGGGATTGGACCGCATCCCACGCCACAGGTTGTGCAGCTGAGACCTCCAATGCCTGACGGATCTGTTCACGCACTGCAGTCAGCGATTGGTTGCGGCCGTGAACATCCAGTGTGAACGGTCCCAGCCCGACATCTTCCAGTCGGCGCTGGACCACATCCAGGGCCGCCTGCTTCTCCGCGACGAACAGCACCTTCTTCCTGCGGTGCACACATTCGGCGATCAGGTTGGTGATGGTCTGGGACTTCCCCGTCCCAGGTGGGCCCTCAAGGATGAAGCTCTTGCCAGCGCTTGCCCACTGCACCGCCTGAATCTGGGAGCCATCAGCCGGCACGGGGAGCCGCATGGTGGTCTCAGCAAGGGGTTCCAGGTCGGGGGTGGCGACGGCGTCGTCATAGGGTTCCCCGGGATGCTCCACCAGGTGCCTGACATGTGGCCGGGTCATGAAGTGCTGCCAGTTCTCACCCATATCCCGCCACAGGTCCAAGGTGGAGAACTGGGCCAGAGCAAGATGCGCAGATTCCTCCACGGTGAAGTGCTCCAGCCGCTCATCCAGCAGAGTGCGGCGGACGTGTTCCAGCGCGGTGTGCACATCGACCCGGCCATCACGCATCGGCGGATTCAGCAGCGACTCAAGCGTCAGGCCCAGCTCAGAGCGGATCTTCTCCACCACGGAGATGTTCGCGACCGTTTCCCTGGTCTCATCCAGGGTGACCCGGAACGGCGTGCTGCCACGTCCCCCGCTCAGGTTCACAGGTACCAGGAACAGTGGGGCGCGGCCGCCACGGTTGCGTCCGCCGCGTGGGCCGGCTTCCTCCCAGGTCAGCAGCCCTGCGGCAATATACAGCGGATTCGCGCCCGTCTCCTCTGCGGTGGTGCGGGCCCGGCGCTGCAGTGAGCGCAGCCGGCGAAGAAACTCAGTGAAACCCAGGACCGCGAAGATACGGTGTTCGTGTTCCAGAATGGTGGTCAGCACCCCGGAGTCCACATCGGCGGCGGTGCGAGCCCCCTGAGCTTTGTGCAGATCGTCGATATCGCCGTGTTCATCCACTGTTAGCCGCATCCCCGAGGCCAGCAGCTCCACCAGAAGGTCCAGGGCGCCTGCCGGAACGTGCAACTCGGCTGAGTACGTTGCTCTCAGCCGCAGCAGCGGGTTGCGGTAACTGAGGTCCAATAGGGAACGCCGCCAGCGTTGAATCCTCAGCGGGGCCTCTGGGCTCCCCGCCTCCTTCGGACGTTCCTCGGTGGGCTGGGCTGGAGTGGATCTCTGGGTCGACGACGCCGGGGCAGTCTTCACGACCTCCACCACTCGGGTGTCGCCCTCCCACCGAATATTCGGCAGGGCAGAGATGCGCCGTTGGGCAGCGTGAACGTCAATGAGGTAGAGGCCCTCGCGTTCATAGCTGGACCACCAGTGCAGGGCGTGGCCGGCGGCGTCGTCGAATGTCATGGTCTGCTCACCACGGCAGAGACCGGTGACCTCAAGCGTTTCGAACATCTGCGAATCAGCGATGGTCGCGATCGCGGCAGGGGAGTCCACCACCGGGGCGGGGAGTCGGTGCGGCTCTGCAAGCCAGCTCAGCAGGGCATGACGCTCGCTGACGGCCACCACGCTGTGGATGCCTGCGCGTTCGATGGCGGCGGCCATCATGGTCACCAGCTCAAGGGTGGTTGCCCGGCCGCGCTCCAGCACATCAGAGGGCGAACCAATGCGGTGCCGGCCGTCCATCAGGCTCTCAGCTGTGCTGATATGACCCAGTTGGAGGGTACTGAGCACATGGTAGATCCCGCGGACGATTTGCCTGACCCGCCCGGGGCCGGAGTGGTATCCGGCAATCTCTGCTGAGCCTGTGAAGTGCTCCAGGGCGGCGGAGGTTTCATCCATAAGCTCGGTGATTGCGGGGTCGTGGGGCCGGATGAAAGCGGCCAAGGATTCGCGGATGCCCTCAGCACCCCACACATCCTCGGGTAGTACCGTGATCGGTGCAGTAGCAGGAGTGGCGCCCGAGGTTTTTTCTTGGGCGTGGAGGTAGGTCTGAGCGGCTGAGTCCAGACTCAGCAGCGCAGGTAAGCTCAGCGGCCAGTGGAGATCCCGGGCCGGGGTGCTGTAGATCTCTCCGGCGGTGAGCGCGGGAACGTGTAGTGTGTGCGGTGCCGCAGCCAGTTCGAGCTCTGGGCCAATGGGGTCGAGGTGGAGCTCGAGGTCCAGCGGCGGTGAATCCTGCGTGCTGGTGTTGGTGATTTCTGCCGCTGAGATCAGCGGCACCTGATTGTGCATCAGGGCATAGTTGAGCGATTCGCGGAGATGGATGACCACGCCGATACGGCCGTCCTGTGCGCTCAGTTCCAGTGTGCCCATGGGCCCATCCTGCCCTGTGTGCAGTGAGCAGGGGTGCCCATGACACGGTGACAGTGCCAGAATAGGTTCATGAGCAGTGTTATCAAGATCAACGCCATCACCGTCCCCGAAGACTCCGGAGATCAACTGGGTGAGCGGTTCGCCGCCCGACGCCACTCCATGGAAGGTACCCCGGGATTCCAGGGATTCGAGCTGCTGCAGCCCACCGATGGGCGCATCTCTTGGTTGGTGCTTACCCGGTGGGACTCGGAGGAAGCCTTCGAGAACTGGCGGAACTCCCAGAGTTTCGGTGCCTCGCATGGTCACAAGGACGGCGAAGCGCCTCAGAAGCCTGTGGGCATGTCCAGCGAACTGTGGAGCTACACGGTGTTCACCACTGGCTAGGTGGCATGGGCAGTACCTGGTAATCTAGATCGGTCAGCGCGACGGCGACGTCGTGAGGACCCCCGCCTCCGTAGCTCAGGGGATAGAGCGTCGGTTTCCGGTACCGAAGGCCAGAGGTTCGAATCCTCTCGGGGGCACCAGTTGGTCCTTGTTCAAACCTGCGACGTTCGCGGTTTGATCTCCACTCTGGTCTCCACCACTCTGCCTGTGGCGCAGCGCGGTGGACTGGACCTCGGGGTTGAACAGGATGTCGAAGGGCTCACCGGCCTCACCCTCCACGGCATCGGCCTCTGTGACGTAGAGCTTGTCGAAGAACGCCTGGTTCGCTGTGCGGCGCAGCGAGTCATCGATGCTGGTGTAGATCGCGTGGCAGTCACCAGCCAGGGCCAGGCAGTCCTCCAAGTGTGCCTGGGCCTGCTCGTACTCCAGGGTGCCGGCCTCGATCTGTGCTTCCAGGAACGCCAGGCGCTTGGCGATCCTCTCCTGCTCAGTCTTCAGCAGCTCCAGCGGCACGGCTCCGGCGTAGTGAGCCTGAAGTAGCTTGGTCCGCTCCGTGATCAGGTCCTCCCGTTCTCGGGTGTAGGCCTCTTGCTGCTGCTTGGTGGTGGCCTGTAACCGGTCGAACTCCGAGGTCACCAGCTCCCGCAGTGCCGTCACGATGTGCTCGGGTATCTGGACCTGCTTGTAGTAGTCCTCGACCGCCCGCTCCACATCCGGGATGTACATGGCCTTCTGCTCGCAGTTGGTGCGCTTGGAGTGCCGCCCGGCGCACATGAAGTAGGGGTAGATCACGCCCTGGCGGTTCTTGGCTTTGGTCATGATCAGCCGGGACCCGCACTGGCCGCAGTACAGGCTGCCTTTGAGGTAGTGGTCATGGACCTGGGTCTTCTCTCCCGAGGCCCGGTGGGAGGACAGCACTGCCTGGACCCGGTACCAAATCTCGGTGGGCACCAGCGGTTCGTGCATGCCTTCATAGACCGCGCCCCGGAAGGATACGTTGCCCTTGTAGTACGGGTTCGACAGCATCCGGTGCACCGCAGAAAGGGAGGGAGCCTTCTTCGGGCGCTTCGGTGTCGGCACGGTGGTCAGGCCACGGTCGATGAGTTCATCACGCAGGCTGGCGGTGGAGTAGTTGCCGCTGGCGTAGGCCTCGAAGGCCCACTTCACGATGGGGGCTCGTTCTGGATCGAGGTCAACGGTGCGCATCTCCCGGCCCAGCTCATCCTTCTTCACCACGTTGAGGTAGCCCATAGGAGCCTTGCCATTGGTGCCTCCGGTGATGGCCTTCTGGCTCATGCCCTTGGAGACTTCATTGGCCAGGTTCCGGGAGTAAAACTCTGCAATCGAGGACATGATGCCGTGCAGCAAAATCCCCGAGGGCGTCTCATCGATGTTCTCTGTGGCAGAGACCAGCAGAACACCGGCTTCCTGCAACGCCAGATGGATAGCGACATCATCAGAGCGGTTCCGCGCCAGACGATCCACCTTGTGCACGATGCAGTAGGCCACCTGATGAGCCTTGATGTACTCGATCATCCGCATCAGCTCAGGCCGGTCGGCCTTACGGGCGGACTCACCGGCATCCACGAACTCTTGGGCGTGACCCCTGAGTAGTGGACACTGCATTGTGTACTATCAGGCGGCAAGATCGAGCATAGGGGCCTGGCCCGCTTCGAAGTCAAGCGGGGATCGATAACTCAATGAGGAGTGCCTCCTACGGGTGTTGTACCGGGTGATCCACCGGAAGACCTCGGCGCGGCACTGGACCTGGGTTTCCCAGCGTTTGGCCCCCTGCAGGGTCTCTCGCTTCAGGGTGGCGTTGAACGATTCCGCCAGCGCATTATCGGCACTTTATCCGGCTAATTGGGGTTCTTTTGGGCTATTGGCCGGTTAATCTTTTCAGCGGCGCAGCCGGCGG
>NZ_VAVZ01000022.1 GCF_005771525.1 Nesterenkonia salmonea
CGCGGGCATTTCAGGATGAGTCAACGACTAGGTCCAGGCGGGCATCTGGGATGAGTCAATGCGCGGACACCCTCCACGTGCTTGGGGAGCATATGCTTTTATCGGACGAGGAACGCCGCCAACAGGCTGTTGACTCGCTTCACATCCTTGACACTCCGCCCGACGAAAGGATCGACAGAGTAACCAGGCTCGCTCAGGAGCTCTTTCAAGTTCCCATGGTCAGTGTCACTCTGATTGACCGGGAACGTCAGTGGCGTAAATCAGAAATTGGTTTGGGGGGTCCTGAAGCTCCGCGCAAGGATTCCTTCTGTGACGCGACTCTCCGCCGAGGCGGAAGTCTCGTCATCGAAGACGCTTCCCAGGACAGTGAATTCTCCACCAATCCTTTCGTGGCCGGCGATCCTCACTTGAGGTTCTACGCAGGCAACGCTCTTCACGCTCCCTGTGGCGAACAGGTCGGCACACTGTGCATTATGGACACTGCGCCCCGCGTTCTTGACCAGCGCCAGCGGGGCCTCCTTCAGGACCTCAGCCTATGGGTCCAAACCGAAATGGCCCGACAGTCTGAGCTCGATGACCTGGCTGTCATCCAGCGGACACTCAGACCACGAAGCATCCCGCATATCCCTGGTTACACAGTGGCCGCCGGGGCGCGCTCGGCCGGGGATATCGCCGGGGACTTCCATGACCTACACCGCTCCGACCGCGGGTTGCGTCTGACAGTAGCGGACGTCATGGGCAAAGGGATGGGCCCAAGCATTGTCGCCTCAGCTGTCCGTGCCGCACTGCGCACAGCACCGGACCGCCCACTTTCACGCGCTGTGAACGAGACCGACAAGCTCCTTGAAGAGGAAATCGGGGACTTGAACATCTTTGTTACTGCCTTTCACAGTGAACTTGACATTTCGACTGGGCAACTGACCTTCGTGGACGCAGGCCACAATCTCAGTTTCGTTTTACGAACCACGGGCGACCAGGAGCGGATCCGCACCGATGGTCTACCCCTGGGGATGGGCCTGGAAACGGCGCATCAGGAAGCCCAAATTCAGCTCAATCCTGGTGATCTTTTCATTTGCAGCAGCGACGGACTGCTGGACCTCATTGATCTCGAAGCCGGAGAGGATGAGATTGAACGTCTCTTCCGCGATACCGAACCAGAGACGGCAGTACAGCGGGTTCTCAACCTCGCAGAGGCGGCCAAAGCTACCGATGACGTCACCATCGTAGTTGTCAGGTGCGATTCATGACCCGGCGCATGATCATCATTCGCATCCTTGCTGTTCTCGCTGTTCTCACAGGTGTTAACTACGTCACGTGGCGGTGGCTTGAGTCTGTCAACTGGGAGGCGTGGTGGATAGCTGTTCCGCTGATCGTCGCGGAGACCTTTAGCCTGATAGACACTTTCCTCTTCGCGGCAACTATGTGGAAGTCTAAGGAGAGAGAGGGCCCCAAATCTGCTCCTGAGGGGACGGTGGATGTGCTCATCACCACATACAACGAACCGATCGAGATGGTGATGAAAACTGCCTCCGCGGCCCAGAAGATCACCTATCCGCATCAGACGTGGATTCTGGATGACGGTAACCGCTCGGAGATGGCCGACGCAGCGAAGCAAGCGGGAATTGGGTACATCACCAGGTCCCAGGACTGGAAGAACAAGCCTCGCCACGCCAAGGCGGGCAATCTGAACAACGCTTTGTTCCAGACGGACGGTGAGTTCCTCCTCATCCTGGATGCTGACCAGGTTCCCGACCCGCTCATTCTTCACCGGACCTTGGGTTACTTCGCCGACGACCCCAAGGTGGCTCTGGTGCAGACACCGCAGTGGTTCGTCAACGTTGATGAAGCTGACCCTCTGGGAAGTCAAGCACCGTTGTTCTACGGACCGATCCAGCAGGGCAAAGATGGGTGGAACGCAGCGTTCTTCTGCGGATCCAATGCTGTCCTGCGTCGGGATGCTTTGATGCAACTGGGAATCGTGGGATATGTCCACGACGTCCAGGAATCCACCAGACGCACCCTGCGCGCTGCCGAGAAGCTTCTAGGTCGTGAGGCAAAGCGCCACAGGGACGTCCCTGAGCTGAGCGAAGAGCTTCGACAGCTGCACGCCCTCACCGCGGATGCTCTTGCGGACTTCCGCCGAGGAGAGCCAGCAGCCGAAGTGGTCTACCGGGTTCAAGAAGCGGCCAAGGCAGCGTCTCGTCGCCTACTTGAGAACGACCTGGCCACTATGTACGCCGACCTGGAGTCTCTAGGTCACGTTCCTGTTCAGCGTGATGAGGTACTCGGGGCGGTCGTGATTGATCAGGCATCTCTTGATGCACTCACTGCTCAGGAACATTCACCGCTAGGGGCAGTGGAATCCGTCATGGCATTGCTCGAGCAGCTTAGAGTAGACCGGCCTGACGAAGCACAACCAGTCCAGCCGCTGGCCACTATCTCTATCACTGAGGATATGGCCACTGCAATGCAATTGCATTCGATGGGGTGGCGCAGCGTCTACCACCACGAAATCCTCGCCCGCGGTTTAGCGCCTGAGGACCTCAACACCATGCTCAAGCAGCGGCTGCGCTGGGCCCAGGGAACGCTCCAAGTCATGTTGCGTGACAACCCTCTGGTCAAGAAGGGGCTCTCCGCAGGTCAGCGTCTGATGTACTTCGGAACAATGTGGAGTTACCTCGCAGGATTCGCTGCCCTTGCCTACATGGCGGCGCCCATCCTATATCTGATGCTCGGTGTGATGCCGGTCAACGCGTGGAGCGTGGAGTTCTTCGCCAGATTCCTGCCGTACTTCCTGATTAATCAAGTGCTTTTCATCTACGTAGCCCGAGGTATGCGAACCTGGCGTGGCCAACAGTACTCTCTGGCGCTCTTTCCGCTGTGGATCAAGGCCTGCTGGACGACTTTCGCCAACGTCGTTCTCGGCAAACCCCTGGGATTCGTGGTCACGCGAAAAGACGGCAAAGCTGAAGGAGGCGTGCCGTGGCGCGAAATATGGCCGCAACTGACCGTGATGGTCCTTCTGGTCATTTCGCTCATCATCGGGGTGACACGTGTCATGCTCGGAACTCTGGACGGCACGGGTACTCTCATCAACACGGTATGGGTCATCTACATACTGATTGCCCTCAGCGTCATCATTCAGGCCGCCCGCTACCGTGGTCCGGCTGCGGCCCTCGAAAACCCAGAAGGAGACTCATGGATCTCAAAGTGAACACAATGCGCAACTACGCGGTGATCGCACCCCAAGGTCGCCTGACCGCGGTAGGCGCGCCTTCGTTGCGAAAGGCACTGAACCACCTTCTGGAGCAGGGCAATGTTCGCATTGTTGTGGACCTTTCAGAGACGGCGTTCATCGACTCATCGGGGCTTGGCGCACTCATCGGCGGACTGAAGGCTGCCCGTCTGGCGCAAGGGGACCTGCGCATCGCAGCTCCCACGCCAGCAGTCAGCAGTGTCCTAAAACTGACTAACCTCGACAAAGTTCTCAGGGCATATCCCTCCGCGGAGACTGCCTACCATGGCGGGTGAGTCCCAGAACTGCGTCGAGGTGATGGGACCGGCAGAGTTACAGATGGTGGAAAAAGTCCTCGATGCCTTTGATCGGTTGTGTGAGAGCACAGGCCGAGTCGCGGAAGAAGACCAGATGCAGTTCGCGCTAGCGGTCAGCGAAATCCTCACCAATATGATCACATACGGCCAGTCAACATCCGGTGCGGACCCTGTCAGTATTCACGCAGAGATCTGCGTGAATGATCACGAAATGTGCGCCTCCCTACGCGATACGGCAGAGCCTGTTCACGTTGCGCTTGATGATCTGTCACTGCCGGATGATCTGTTGGACGAATCCGGCCGGGGTCTCGCCATATCCGCAATGGTTCTGGACCGGCTCGAGCGTCAGACTGATTCCGGCAATGTATGGAGTTTGCAGCGTTCTCGACGGACCTAGGCTCACAAGCAGCACGCGAACCTGTCGCTCAGACGGTTTACCTCACCGTGACAGTCGGTTGGTGTGCTGCAAACGGCGCGGTGGCGAAGAACGGTTGACCCGATCTGGCTCAGACCCACAACGTGACGACGACAACACACCCACCGGCTAAAGCACGCAACGCCGTGGGCAGACAATCAACCACGCATGCACGGTCAATGATCTCAGCTCGGTGAGTTGCAGCGATGACAGTCGCCCCCTCATTCGCGAGGGACTCCACTTTCTGGATGAGCTCTTCCACCCGTTCGGTGTCCAGAGGGCGCTCTGGTTCATCGAGCAGGAGCAATGAGAAGGAACGGCTCAGGGCCAGCGCCAGTCCGAAGAGTCGCGACATCTCCTCGGAAGGGGACCAGACCAGATGTGGCGAAGAAAAAGGTCGCCTCAGGGAGAACGACAGAATCCTCAGTCCAGACGCCGAGACGTCGGCACTCAACAGTGACTGTCATCAGCCCATGAGCGGGCTGCCGACGAATGGGTCGATCCAGAGTCCGATGAAAAGCATGGTGAGGTAAAGAATTGAGAGGTGGAACAGCTTCATGGCGCGCTTATCCGTCAGTGACTCGTTCTGAGCACGCCGGTACAACACATGAGACTCGTAGATGAACCATGCTCCGGCGACGACTGCGAATGCGGAATAGGTAATACCCGCCCATCCGAGCGGGATGAGCATCAGTGAGCATGCGACGGTTGCCCAGGAGTACAGCACGACTTGGACCGAGACCGTCTTCGCAGAGGCGACGGCTCCCAGCATAGGAACATCCGCGTTTTGATAGTCCGTCCGGTACTTCATCGACAGGGGCCAATAGTGTGGAGGTGTCCAGAGGAAGATGATGAAAAATAAGACCACAGCTGGCCATTCGACCGCTTCGCGAACGGCGGCCCAAGCGATGAGGACGGGGAAGCAGCCAGCAAGTCCGCCCCAAATGATGTTCTGTTCGGTCCGCCGCTTCAGCACCATGGTGTAGATCACCACGTAGAAGAACATGGCCGTAGCGCCTAGGCCGGCGGCCAGAGGGTTTGCGCCAAACCACAGAATCGCTATGGCGGCGACTCCGAGCAATGAAGCGAAGACCAGCGCTTCCCGCGGAGAAAGTTCTCCTGTGACGAGCGGGCGTTTCTTGGTCCGGTTCATCAGCCGGTCCATGTCACGGTCGAGGTAGCAGTTGAATGCGCCGGAAGAACCTGCTGCGAAAGCCCCACCAACCATGGTCGCCAGAGCGAGCCAGAAATCTGGAAGCCCACCCTGGGCAAAGAACATAGTGGGAAGAGTCGTTACCAGAAGCAACTCGATGACCCGGGGCTTGGTCAGCGACAGATAGGCTGCGGCTTTGCGCTTGAAACCGAGTCTCTGCCCTGACGCTGGTGCCGCTAAGGCGGTCTTGTCGCCAGAGGTACGAGTGCTCAAATCGGTCACTGGGACAGTCTACCTTGTTCTACCGGCTGTAGAAATTGGTGCCATCTGCGTTACGCGTCGATCTTCTCGCGGTCCAAGGCAGCCGCTCCGTCGATAATGAATTCCTTGCGAGGCGCGACTACAGAACCCATCAGGAGGTCGAACACTCGCTCTGCAGCTTCAGCGTCCTGCACTCGAATCCTACGGAGCGATCGGTACACCGGGTCCATCGTAGTTTCGGACAGCTGGTCAGCGTCCATTTCTCCTAATCCCTTGTACCGCTGAATGGGCTCCTTATAGCGCTGACCCGACTTTTCAAGGTCCGCCAGAAGCTTGACGAGCTCAGTTTCGGAATAGGTGTATCGAACCTCGTTCGGCTTCTTGCCTGAGTGGATGATTTCCACCCGATGGAGTGGAGGCACCGCGGCAAAGACTCGACCGGCCTCAATCATGGGCCGCATATACCGGAAGAAGAGCGTCAGCAACAGAGTCCGAATATGGGCTCCGTCGACATCGGCGTCGGTCATGAGGACAACTTTTCCGTACCTAGCTGCATCAAGATCGAAACTCCGACCCGAACCGGCTCCGATGACTTGCAGCAATGCGGCACATTCGGTGTTTGACAACATGTCGGAAACTGAGGCTTTCTGCACATTGAGGATTTTTCCTCGGATAGGCAGAAGCGCCTGGAAGTCTGAGGAACGAGCAAGTTTCGCTGTACCCAGTGCAGAATCACCCTCGACGATGAAGAGCTCACTGGAGTCAACATCCTTGTTCCTGCACTCAACTAGCTTGGCCGGCATAGTGGAGTTCTCCAGGGCGTTCTTCCGCCGCTGAGTTTCCTTATGCTGCCGTGCCGCGATTCTGGACTTCATCTCAGCCACCACCTTTTCCAGAACTGCGGTGGCTTCTTGTTTGTCGGCCTTCTTAGGGGAGGTCAGGCGTTGCTCGAGCGCATCAGAGACTACTTTGTTAACAATCTGTTTGGCCGCTGGTGTGCCAAGAATCTCTTTGGTCTGACCTTCGAACTGCGGTTCCGCGATGCGGACGGTCATGACCGCTGTCAGACCAGCGAGGACATCATCTTTGTCCACTTTGTCATTCCCGGCCTTGAGTCGGCGGGCATTGGAGTCGATGACTTTGCGGAAGACTTTGACCAGTGCTTGTTCGAATCCCGTCACATGAGTGCCGCCTTTTGGGGTGGCGATGATATTTGCAAAGGATTTCACCGTGGTGTCATAGCCGACTCCCCACCGCAGCGCGATGTCGACTTCACAGTCTCGATCAACATCGGTCATCACACCCTCAACCGAAATGCGCTCGGTGAAGGCACCGTGACCTTGGATCCGCCAGATGTCCGTCACAGCTGAATCGGTAGCGAGGTGGTCGACGAACTCGCTGATGCCACCGTCGTACTGAAACACCTCTTCCAGATGCTCCACGCCGCGCTGATCATGGATCACAATGCGCAACCCCGGCACCAAGAAGGCGGTCTGTCGGGCGCGGTTCACCAATTCCTGCTCCAAGAACTGCGCCTCGGGGGAGAAAATCTCCCGGTCAGCCCAGTAGCGAACCGTTGTCCCTGTCAAACCTCGCTTCGCCTTCCCCGACACCTGCAACGGGGAGCCCTTCTCTGCGGGGGTAAAAGCGTCCGATGGCTTGTTTCCTGCAAAAGTTCCCGGCTCGCCGCGCCTGAAGCTCATCGTGTGGATCTTGCCGCCTCGGGTCACATGCGCGTCGAGGCGGGCGGAGAGCGCGTTCACCACCGAGGCTCCGACGCCGTGAAGGCCGCCAACAGCGTTGTAGGAGCCGCCACCGAATTTGCCGCCGGCGTGGAGCTTGGTGAACACCACTTCGAGTCCAGAGAGTCCGGTGCGCGGCTCGATGTCTACCGGGATCCCGCGACCGTCATCTGAGACCTCCACCGAATCATCGGCGTGGAGGGTGATGTGAATATTGGACGCATGACCGGCCAGCGCCTCGTCGACGGAATTGTCGATGACCTCCCAGACGCAGTGCATCAATCCACGAGAGTCGGTTGATCCGATGTACATTCCGGGACGCTTGCGGACAGCTTCGAGCCCTTCAAGAACCGATAGGTGCCGGGCGCTGTACTCGTCGCGCTGAGCCAACAGGTGCCTCCAGTGATTGGCGGAAAGAACTGAGTACCAGGCTACGACGATCTCCTGGTGCTTCCGCGCAGAAGCGCCGCTGACATTACGCCCTGATTCGCCGGTGGCGAAAGCCACGCCTTTGTCGGCGAAATCGCGAATGCGCAGCCCCATGACGTGGTTGTATAGGTGACACCATCACGTAACGCTAGGAGGCGAGAGCATGACAGCTACATCCGGCACCCTCGAGGCCACTCCCACGCTGACTGCCCTGGACCGCTGCGACCGCTGCGGAGCTCAGGCATATATTCGTGCTGTGCTCGCTTCTGGCGGCGCGCTTCTATTCTGCAACCACCATGGTCGCGATGTGGAGCCTAAGCTTCGCCCGCAGACTACCGAGTGGACTGATGAATCTGAAAGAATCAGCTGACTCACTCACCATTAGGGCACTGCCCTCATCTCGGTGACCTGTGATTCACACCTTTTCTCAGTTCAGATTTCTAGATGCATGAAAGATTCCCCAGGGGCAATCCCCCTGGGGAATCTTTCATTTGTGGTGTATTCAGTTGTTCGGGCCTATTAAGCCGGTGAGGTGCTACCCCTCACCACGACCATGGGGTGATTAGTCCAGGTAATCCCGGAGGACCTGGCTGCGGCTTGGGTGCCGCAACTTCGACATGGTCTTGGACTCGATTTGCCTTATACGCTCACGAGTCACCCCATAGACTTTTCCGATTTCGTCTAAAGTCTTTGGCTGTCCGTCAGTCAGTCCGAATCGCATCGCGACAACTCCGGCTTCACGTTCTGCCAGGGTGTCCAGCACTGAGTGGAGTTGTTCCTGCAGCAGGGTGAAGCTCACCGCGTCAGAGGGCACAACGGCCTCTGAGTCTTCGATGAGGTCCCCAAATTCGGAGTCCCCGTCTTCACCGAGTGGCGTATGCAGGGAGATCGGCTCCCGACCGTACTTCTGAACCTCTACGACCTTCTCAGGGGTCATATCCAGCTCGGCAGCGAGCTCTTCCGGTGCAGGCTCACGACCAAGATCCTGGAGCATCTGACGCTGCACACGAGCGAGCTTGTTGATGACTTCCACCATGTGAACCGGAATACGGATGGTTCGAGCCTGGTCTGCCATTGCGCGAGTAATCGCCTGGCGGATCCACCACGTGGCGTATGTCGAGAACTTGAAACCCTTTGTGTAATCGAACTTCTCGACTGCACGAATCAGACCCAAGTTTCCTTCCTGGATAAGGTCCAGGAAAAGCATGCCGCGTCCGGTATAACGCTTGGCCAAGGAAACAACGAGCCGGAGGTTAGCTTCCAGCAGGTGGTTCTTGGCCTTTCTCCCGTCAGCGACAACCAGCTCGTAGTCGCGCCTTAGCCGCTTGTCCTTCACCGTGTCGTTCTTGAGCTTATGCTCTGCGAAAAGCCCGGCTTCAATACGAAGTGCAAGGTCCACTTCTTGTTCGGCGTTCAGAAGCGCGACTTTGCCGATCTGCTTCAGATAGTCCTTGACTGGGTCTGCCGTTGCCCCGGCAGAGACGACCTGCACGGCAGGAGCGTCGTCATCATCAGCATTCGAGATGACGAAGCCGCGGCCAGAGCCGTCGTCCTCATTTGCGCCGGACTTCGGCTCCATGATTTTTTCTGCGTCCTCGCCGGACTCTTCTGCTTTTGCAACCGCCGTTTCCAGGGCCTCAGTCGGCGAGGCGGCTTCTTCTGCCAGGATCTCGTCGACTGGGTCAGCGGCTTTCTTGCGGCCTCCAGTCTTCTTGGCGGGGCCGGACGTTGATGCGGTGGACTTCTTGGCTGTCGATGTTGGACTGCTCTTATTTGCTGAGGAGGACCGAGATTTACCGCTTGCCTGGGAAGTCGTCTTCTTAGCCGTCGTCTTGGCAGACGAGGATCGAGTTGACTTCTTCTTGGTAGCGGGTTTCTCGGCTTCCTCAGCGGCGGCAGTCTCTTGTGTGGACTTCGACGCAGTAGTGGGCACGATGACCTTCCGTCTCGTTTACTGAGGTTCAAGCGCTCAACGCGCCTATGACCCTGTCAAGTCCCGATTCAGAGCAAGATCCTCCTCGGGCTGCAGGGTCTTACGGGGTCCAACAGTGCCATAGTCCGATACATTCCCCGGTCTGAGAAAAAATTATCTTCGGCCTAACCACCACGAGTAACTGGACTCTTTGACCCGCGCCAAGGGACACACGCCAAGGACTCTAATGCAGTGCAATACCCTGTGTGCCACAGGGGGAGCTGTCCGGCTGGCCCACAGTTCTGGGTGCTGTTGACGGACTGCATCAGCAAAGACGGTAGCCGTGCTTGCGCTTCCTCGGAGCCACTCCACCCAGGACCGTATGCCCAGGATCTCAGCGCGTTGGAGGTCTACAGCGTAGGGCAGCAGGTGATGGAGTAGCGCGGAGAGAGATTCAACCCGTTCCCACTGAGGGGGGTGGGATGACAATCCCCAAGCCAATTCCATGCGCATACCACTCGCACTTTCAGCTCCGAGTATGTCGCAGGTATCCCCCACAGTATCGAGGCTGCTCACAGTCACGGCCATCAGGAGTTCGACGTTCTCCGGCTTCTCCAGAGTCCGGAGAAGAGCTGAGGCCTGCTCTGGTGCCTGGTGAATCCAGGCTGCCTCAGTTCTGCTTCCATCATGGGCTTCTCGCATACATCGGCGCAACGCGGCGTCCCAGAGAGTGATCACTGCTTCTTCTCGGCTTGGTGGCGGGGCCGAGTGTTCTCGAACAACTGACTGCTGAGCCTCAGTTGCCAGCGGTGGAGTCGCCAGGAACTGTGCGAGAGACTCCGCGGGGCTGGATGCACGATTCCTGGCGAGTTCTGGGATGCGTTGAAGCGTGGCTTTCAGAGCCGAATCGGCGTCTTCTCCAGGAAACGATGTTGTCTCGCCAGTATCGGAGCATTCATAGTCACGAATGAGCCCTTGTCCTACACGCCAGATTTTAATCAACGCGGCCCCAGCCTGTTCGAGCAGTCCCTGTTCAAGTCGAGCCATCACAACGTCGTACTGATCCGGCGAGTCAGGATCGGGCCGCTCGGAGTCGAAAATGACAGCCATCGCCGCCTCAGGGGCTGGAGCCGCCTCGGGTCCAGCGATCCACGCCGCGCACTGAGCTCCCATGCGCTCTGGCTGTTCCAGAACTGGGGCGAGGTCCACCCGCAGATGTCCGCCTGTTGCTCCTGGACTGAGGCCAATGACAACTAAAGAGTCTTTGGGCAAATGACCGAAGGTATGCTGAACGAGCGCCAGTGCATCCCCGGGGCGGTCGATGCTCAGTCTTTGCGCCGAAGAAGACTCCGAGGGCTTTTTCGCGTTTGCTTGATCGGGTCTGTGGGACTTGGATGAATCGCTCATGCCACCAAGCTCCCGAATACTACGGGTCCACCGCTGGTGCCCTACCGGCGATTGGGGACCAACCGGCGTGTCAACACTGAACCTGGTGCGTTGGGGAAAACCTAATCCGTGGACTCCTCGGGCTGAGTGTCGTCGTCGGCTCCCGGCGCCTCGGGCCCTTCTGCTGAGCCAGGAATCACCTCATCGGGGCGGCTTCGGAGAAACTCCTCAACGGCTGCTCCCAACTCCTCGGCATCCGGCACCACATCATCCTGCCCGACGAGCAGGGAACGCTGAGCCGTGGAGGAATACTGGTCAAAGTTGGCCTCGAGCTTCTGGACCAGCTGCGCGATCTCGGGAGCCTGCTCCACCTGCCGTGACACATCGACCTCCACCGAACGTGCAGCCTCTCGCAGCTCATCAGTCGGCAGCATGAGTTCACAGGCGGCTCCTGCGTACTCGAGAGCCGCTACGGCTACCTGGGGATACCGCCCTGAGGCGAGATAGTGCGGCACGTGAAGGGTGTAGCCGACGACGTCTCGGCCAGCCTCATCGACCCGCAGCTCAAGCATCTGAGACAAGCCAGCCTCTATCTGTGCATTGGGTGACCACGTGGACATACCTTCGATGAGATCGCCTCGGTTGCCATGGGCAGTCACTCCCACGGGGCGAGTATGCGGAGTAGGAAGCCCTAAAGAGTCGACTGCCACAACCAGCTTCACATCCAGCTGTTCGATGAGATTCAACACCGTCTCTGTGACACGCTCCCACTGGAAGTCCGGCTCATCGCCAGTCAGGAGCAGGAAGGGACGATCCATGGCATCGCGGACTTCGTAGAGATCAAGCCGAGGTCCCCGGAAGTCGGAGAACCTGTTGTCCGTAAAAGTGACCTGAGGTCGACGTGAGCGGTAGTCAAACAACTCGTCAACATCAAAGCTAGCGACCTGCCGATGCGGAAGGGCACCCAATAGCCCCTCTGCGAGCTGCTCAGACAGTGAACCAGCATCCGTGTGACCGGCGACGGAGATCACCATGGGGCGGCGTGGTCCGCCACCGTGCTCACCGTGGAGAACCAGCTCCTTCTCGGATGACGTCTCCCCCGGTTCGTTATCAGGGTCCTCAGTATGGATGTGCAGCAGATCAAACTCATAGGGATTGCTCACCGGCTGTGGATCCTCCCTCCGGTGTTGTTGGGTGCCCATGGCACATGGATAAGTCTTCTGTGGAGTAACAGTTTCTCCATAGCATCCCATTCCCGCCGACGATGACATTCAGGCGGAGAATGTGGATAGGATCAGAGTTGTGATTAGTGAATTTGCTCCCACCGTGACCGCCGTTTCCTCCGCAATACAGAAAGTCGACGCCGACGCACTCGTGCTTGGTGTGGCAAAAGGTCCAGACGGACCGGTGCTGCTGCCCAACCCACTGGCTGAGAAGGCCGCTAAGGGAGTTTCCGACTCACTGACCGCGCTCGGTGCCTCCGGCGCCGCCGATCAGCTGCTGAGGCTGCCCGGCGTCGACGGCTACCAGTCGGAAACGCTGGTGCTGATCGGTGTGGGCAAGCTGACAGGTGAACCTGATGGTGGAGTGTCTTCGGAAGCACTGCGCCGAGCTGCCGGTTCCGCTGTGCGGCAACTGTCGTCTGCACAGTCTGTAGCACTTGCGCTGCCCGCCGCGACCGTAGAGCAGGTCGCCGCCGTTGCCGAAGGTGCAGCACTGGGTGCCTATAACTTCCCTCACTTCAAGGGCTCAGAGAAGGCCAAGTCGAAGACGCCAGTCTCAGAGATCGCGGTACTCACTGAGCTGCGTGACAAGCACACAAAGCCAGCAGTCGCTCGAGCAAACGTGGTGGCTGCGGCCGTGCGGGCGACTCGGGATCTGGTCAACACGCCGCCAAGCCACCTCTACCCTGAGTCTTTCGCTGATGTCGTGAAGACCAACGCAAAAGGAACCAAGCTCAAGGTCAAGGTCTGGGATCACAAGGACCTGGAAAAGGAAGGTTTTGGTGGACTTTTGGGGGTCGGCAATGGTTCGTCCCGCAAGCCGCGCCTGGTGCGCGTTGAGCACTCTCCCTCCCGCCCGGTGGCACATGTGGCGCTCGTCGGAAAGGGCATCACCTTCGATACCGGCGGGATCTCACTGAAGCCTGCCAACGCCATGACGACCATGAAACTCGACATGGCGGGTGCTGCCACTGTGGCAGCAGTTGTCCGAGCTGCCGCAGACCTAGATCTCCCTGTGAAGGTCACCGGTTGGCTATGCCTCGCCGAGAACATGCCTTCATCGACCGCCCAGCGCCCTGAAGACGTCATCACGATCTACGGGGGAAAAACGGTTGAGGTGCTCAATACAGATGCCGAGGGCAGGCTGGTCATGGCCGACGGAATTGTCGCCGCAGGCGAAGAGAACCCCGACGCGATCATTGATGTTGCCACCCTGACAGGCGCGCAGATGATCGCGCTCGGCTTGCGGACGGTCGGCGTGATGGGCCAGGAAGCACTCCGCGACAAAATCGTTGAAGCCTCCAATGACGCTGGAGAATCGCATTGGGCCATGCCCATCCCCGAAGAAGCCCTCACGAGTTTCGAATCCCCCATTGCCGACCTGACAAACTTGGGTGCCAGGGAAGGCGGGATGCTCAACGCAGCAGCCTTCTTGCGTGAGTTCGTTCCAAACCGGGCCGATTCCGATAGTGATGCTCTAGACCCGGAGGCCAATCGGATCCCTTGGGCGCACATCGACCTCGCCGGTCCAGCATTCAATGAAAAAGGCGCATACCACTACGTTCCGAAGGGCGGAACGGGTGTGACCGTGCGCACCCTCTTGTCATACCTCGAAGGCCTGACCCGCTGATAGTCTGACGATCAAGCAATGAAGCGACAAACGTCTCACCCCAAAGGAGCCTGACTCGTGGCCGAAGAATTCGACGTACTGGTCCTCGGAGGTGGCAGTGCTGGTTATGCCGCAGCCCTACGCAGCGTCCAGCACGGCTATTCCGTAGCACTTGTAGAAAAGAGCAAACTGGGCGGCACATGCCTACACACCGGGTGCATCCCGACAAAGGCCTACCTTCATGCGGCGGAAGTTGCCGACGAAGCTCGATCATCCGAGAAGTACGGCGTCAATGTCGACTTCAACGGTGTCGATATGGCCAAGATCAAGGAGTACAAGGACGGCATAGTCGCCGGAAAGTACAAGGGCCTCACCGGGCTGTTGAAGATGCGCAAAGTTCAGGTCATCGAGGGAGAAGGCAAGCTGGTCTCCCAAAATGAAGTCGAAGTCGACGGCACGAAATACAAGGCGAAGAACATCGTGATCGCCACAGGCTCCACGTCGAAAACCTTCGGTCTGCCTCTTTCGGACAAAATCATCACCTCAACAGAAGCGCTCGAGCTTGACTACACACCGAAGTCAGCCATCGTGCTCGGCGGTGGAGTCATCGGCTCAGAGTTCGCCTCTGCCTGGAACTCCTACGGCGTCGACGTCACCATCATTGAAGGGCTGCCCAACCTCGTTCCGAACGAGGACCCTTCGATCATCAAGATCATGGAACGCACTTTCAAGAAGCGTGGCATCAACTTCAATGTAGGCACCTTCTTCAAAGACGTCGAAGAAACTTCCGATGGCGTCAAAGTCACTCTCGAAGACGGTAAGACCTTCGAGGCTGAGATTTGTCTGGTCGCTGTCGGACGTGGCCCCGTCACGGAAGGGCTGGGGCTCGAGGAACAGGGCATCACACTCGACCGCGGCTTCGTCATGACGGATAAGCGACTGCACACCGGCGTCGGCAACATTTACGCCATAGGTGACATCATCCCCGGCCTGCAACTAGCTCACCGCGGCTACCAGCATGGGATTTTTGTGGCTGAGGAGATCGCCGGGAACAACCCGATGATTGTTGAGGACATCAACATTCCCAAGGTCACCTATTCCGAGCCTGAAATCATGTCTATTGGGTACACGCAGCCCATGGCTGAAGAGAAGTTCGGTAAGGATGACATCGAAGTTATCGAATACAACCTTGCCGGCAACGGAAAGTCCTCTATCCTGGGCACTTCCGGAATCATCAAGATGATCTCCGTCAAAGACGGTCCGATCGTTGGAGTTCACGGCATCGGAAGCCGCATTGGGGAGCAGATCGGTGAGGCTCAACTCATCGTCAACTGGGAAGCTTATCCAGAGGACGTCGCGACGCTCCTCCACGCACACCCAACCCAAAACGAAGCACTCGGAGAGGCCGCCATGGCTCTCTTCGGTCACCCCCTCCACGGCTGAGAAGCATCCAAGAGAATTCATGAGTAGGAGCCGGACCTATGTCTGAGACCATCAATCTTCCCGCACTAGGTGAGTCAGTCACCGAAGGCACTGTCACCCGTTGGCTCGTTGAGGTCGGAGAGGAGGTAGAGGTCGACCAGCCGATCGTGGAGGTCTCCACTGACAAAGTGGACACTGAGGTCCCTTCACCGGTCGCCGGCACCGTCGAGGAGTTGCTCGTCGCCGAGGACGAGACCGTTGAGGTCGGCGCACCGCTCATCAAGATCGGAGATGGTTCCGGCGGGGGTGGAACAGATTCAGACGAAGGCGACGCCGCAGCGGAAGAGGCCGCTTCTGAGGCTGAGCAGCCCGAAGAGACTCAGGAGGCCGTTGAGGAAGAAGCCCCTACTCCCGCAGCCGGTGAGTCCGCCGGTGGTGAGGCAACTCCGGAGGAAGTAAGCCCTGCTGAAGACACCGGAGGCGAAGCTCAGGAGGTCACTCTTCCTGCGTTGGGCGAATCTGTCACCGAAGGAACTGTCACGCGGTGGCTGGTCGAAGTCGGCGACGAGGTCGAAGTCGACCAACCACTTTTGGAAGTGTCCACCGACAAGGTGGACACTGAGGTCCCCTCTCCGGTCGCCGGCACCGTCCAAGAACTGAAAGTCTCGGAAGATGAAACGGTCGAAGTCGGCGCTGTGTTGGCACTAGTCGGTTCGGGCGCTGCAGGCTCCACCACATCAGAGGAGCCCACACCCGAGGCTGAGGAGGCCTCAGAACCTGAGCCAGAAGCTTCAGACCCCGAACCCGAACCTGAGGAGCCTCAGAGCACTGAAACTTCCTCGGAGCAGGAGCCCAAGGAGAAGAGTGGCAAGGCCGAGCCACAGTCCGAATCGCCGGCTCAACCGAAGTCTGAGGCTGAAGAGGACACTTCAGCTGAAGGGTACGTCACTCCCCTAGTGCGTCGTCTGGCAAAGAACGAAGGCGTAGACCTCTCCACCGTCAAAGGCACAGGTGTGGGCGGGCGGATTCGGAAACAGGACGTCCTCGACGCGGCAGAAGCGAAGAAATCAGAAGCTCCGGCCGAAGCCACAGCGAAGTCGTCCAAGGACACTCCAGAAGTAAAGGTCGATACCACCAAGCGCGGCACCACGGAGAAAGCTCCGCGCATCCGCCAGGTCATCGCCCAGCGCATGAACGAGTCACTGGACATTTCGGCACAGCTGACCCAGGTCCACGAAATCGACATGACTCGGATCGTCAATCTGCGAGCCAAGGCGAAGAACGCATTCAAAGAGCAGAACGGTGCGAACCTCACCTACTTGGCCTTCATCGCGGTAGCGGTCACCGAAGCCCTCAAGCAGCATCCGGTGCTCAACGCTGAATACAACCAGGACCAGAAGCAGATCACGTACCACGATTCGGAGCACCTGAGCTTCGCAGTCGACACTGAAAAGGGACTCATGGTCCCGGTGATTGCTGATGCAGGGGACCTGTCCCTCGCTGGTATGGCCAAGAAGATCTCGGATGTAGCCAAGCGGACCCGCGAGAATAAAATCAGCCCGGAAGAGCTCTCCGGAGGCACTTTCACCATCACGAACCTCGGCTCCTTCGGCGCCCTGTTCGATACTCCGATCATCAACCAGCCACAGGTCGCCATCCTCGGACCAGGTGCCATTGTGAAACGCCCCATGGTCGTCACAGACGCTGACGGGCAGGAAAGCATCGGCATCCGCCACATGATGTATCTGTCACTGACCTACGATCACAGAATTGTCGACGGGGCAGACGCAGGCCGGTTCCTGCAGACCCTAAAGGGCCGTCTGGAAGAAGGCAGCTTTGAGGCACAGCTCGGCCTGTAGAACCGGAGCCTGAGCAAGCACTACGCTCTGCGACTGAGGACTCTATGTTTGGGGATCCGCCTTCGGGGGGATCCCCAAACATGTTTGCGCAGACGCCGAACCATACGCTTCAGGGCACCGGGCTCTGGGCTGCTGAGCCTCGCCCCAGGAAGTACCGTTGGCACCTCGGTCAGGGCGTGATCATCCACTGCCGAAAGTATGTTGAGCGGTGAGGGTGTGGCACACTCGTAGAGATCTGCCGCGAACTCTCTGGCTAGCGGTCGCTGGGACGCAGAGGGGCTCAGGGCCGCTTCGAGGAGCTCTGTGAGCTCATCAGATATTTCAGGGACCAGACTTTGCAGTGGGGCCCTTCGCTCAGCATCCTCGGGTTCCCTGCCCGTGAGACAACGCCATGCCACAGCAGCCAAAGACTGCACATCCGATTCAGGGGTTCCGTGAACGCTGTCCATACCCAGGAGTATGGAATCTCCGAGGTCTCCCAAGGCCGGGCGACCCTCTGGAGTCAGCAGCACATTGGCCGCAGTGACGTCGCCATGGGCTGCGCCAGATTCGTGAAGATGAGCCAGCGCCTGGGCGACCGGGCTCAGAGCAGTCACACACTCCCCCGCGCTGAGCACACCCACAGACCGTTGCAGTTGGGCTAGTGACCCTGCGGTGAAAGGCTGCAGCAGCAGTCCCGCTTGGCCGGCTGAGGTTCGCCCCACTCCCCAGGGCCGAACGAGATGCCCATGCATCAGTGGAAGCATCGCTTCCAATTCACGCTGCGCCGAACGCAGCGGCGGTGCGCTCCGGGCAACCTTCAGGGGCACTTTCAATGCAAGAGTTCTCGGAGGATCTTCGCCGACCCACGTAACAGTTGAAGGCCCCGTGTTTCTGCGGTGCACCAGCCAGACTGAGCTGCGGCCCCCTACTCCGAGGAGTCGATCAACAACCAGACCCTCGATATGTGGCGGTTGTTGGGGCACAAGCGAGAGTTCTCGCCGCGAGGCAGCGTCGTCGTCCTGATGCATAGTGTCAGCATGCACTGAATCCTCATCGCGTGCAGAAGTTATCCACAGGTGGCATCTGAGGACCCATGGCTGTCATGTTCGCAGCGAGAGGCTACGCTATTGAGATGACCGTTTTGCATACCCGGTACCTTGGGTTCGACCCAGAGCTCGTCGACTACTCACAAGCCTGGGAGCTCCAACGCCGGCTCCATGCCCAGATCCTCGCCGGAGAATCCGACTCCACGCTTCTTCTTCTGGAGCACGCGGATGTGTATACAGCTGGCAAACGCACGGAGCCACAAGACCGTCCCGCCGACGGCACACCCGTCATTGACGTTGACCGCGGCGGAAAGCTCACCTGGCACGGTCGCGGTCAACTGGTGGGGTACCCCTTGCTGCACCTGCAGGATCGAAGCTCAGTAAAGGACTACGTGTGCACCCTTGAGAATGTGATCATCAAAATCTTGGCCGAGGACTACAGCATCAGCGCCACGCGCGTCGAAGGGCGCTCCGGTGTTTGGCTGACGGACAATCACAATGTCCGGAAAATTGCCGCAATAGGCATCCGGGTGCACCGTTCAGTGACAATGCACGGCTTCGCGCTGAACTGTTCTAATGAGCTGGCACCCTTTGGGAATATCATCCCCTGCGGCATCAGCGACGCTTCTACGACGACAATCAGCGCCGAACTCGGACGGACCATTACTCCCGCCGACATAGCCCCCCGAATCGCGGAGGAATTACAGGCAGTACTGCCGCGTTATGTCTCATCACGAGCAGATGCGGCCAGTCCCGATGCCACCGACTTGCTCGCTGCCAGCAAAGAGTCAACGCTCAAGGAAGAGGTCTCACGGTGAGTGGATGCGCCCCAGCAGCTGCAGGAACTGGAACTATAGCCCCGGAGGGCCGCAGGATGCTCCGGGTAGAGGCCAAGAATGCCGCCGTGCCGGTGGAACGCAAACCTGAATGGATGCGCACCAAGGTCAAGATGGGACCTGAATTCGCTGATATGAAAAAAAGGGTGGGCGGAAAGGGACTCCACACGGTCTGTGAAGAAGCAGGCTGCCCCAATATCTTCGAATGTTGGGAGGACCGAGAGGCAACATTCCTCATAGGCGGTTCCGCCTGCACCCGGCGGTGTGACTTCTGTGAGATCGATACTGGCAGGCCTGCCGCCCTGGATGAGTCAGAACCGCTGCAAGTTGCCGAGTCAGTCCGTGAGATGCAGCTGCGCTACGCCACGGTCACCGGTGTTGCTCGTGATGATCTCCCTGATGAGGGAGTCTGGCTCTACGCAGAGACCATTCGAAAGATCCACGAGCTCAACCCAGGTACTGGAGTTGAGATTCTCATTCCTGATTTTTCTGGCCGGCCCGAAAACATCGCTGGTATCTGCGAGGCTAAGCCTGAGGTCTTCGCGCACAACGTCGAAACGGTGCCGCGTATTTTCCGTCGCATTCGGCCGGCCTTCCGTTACGAGCGGTCGATGGATGTGCTGACGCAGGGACGTAGCCACGGCATGATCACCAAGTCCAACCTCATCCTCGGTATGGGTGAAACCCGCGACGAAATATCAGAAGCACTTCAGGACCTGCACGACGCCGGCTGCGACCTGCTCACCATCACACAGTACTTGAGGCCAACCCCGCGCCACTTGCCCGTGGATCGATGGGTGAAACCCCAAGAATTCTTGGAGATATCCCAAGAAGCTGAGGAGATCGGATTCCTCGGAGTAATGTCCGGCCCACTGGTTCGTTCCTCCTATCGCGCAGGCTCCCTGTGGGCAAAAGCCATGCAGAAAAAGGGCTGGCCAATTCCCGAAGAGCTCTCCCACATCGAACCTTCCGGTCAGACGAAACAGGAGGCCGCGACCCTGGTCGCCGCCGGTTTCTAACGGTACAGAGCGCGGCTGCACGGTGATCAGCACGCCCCGGCACCGGCGGAATTGACCCTGAGAACCACGGCGAATACAGATCTCCCCTGCGGTAGACTGGACGTATCATGGCAGATTCCAGAATTTCCAAACAGCAGGCCAAGGCTGAGCTGAAGAAGCTCCGCGAGCAGCAGAAGACCGAGAAGAAGCAGCGTAAAGCGTCCCGGAAGGCCAAGAAGGCCTCAGGGGAAGGCTTCTTCTCCCGCATCAAGCAGGTCTTCAATATGACCCGCACCTACGACCCAAACATCGCGTGGTGGATGCTGCTTGCCGCCGTCATCACCTTCGCGGTGTCATTCGTGGTCACACAATTCCTGTTCCACTGGATTGTGTCTCTGATTGTGTCACTGCCGTTCGCACTGCTGGCTGCGATGATCATCATGAATCGACGCGCAGAGAAGGCCGCCTTCTCGCGCATCGAGGGACGGCCCGGTGCGGCGGCGGCAGCACTCAACACGCTGCGCCGCGGATGGGTTGTCACCGAAGAGCCCATTCAGATGGACCCTAAGACTCAAGACGCGGTGTTCCGGGCAATCGGCAAACCAGGCGTCGTGCTCGTCACCGAAGGTCCGCCGGCGCGAGCTAAGAAGTTGGCCAGCAAAGCCCAGAAGCGGCTCCGCCCGGTCCTCAGAGATGAAGTGCCCGTGCATATTGTTCAGAGTGGACGCGGACACGACCAGGTCCCGCTATCCAAGCTCACCAAGCACATCAAGAAGCTGGACAAATCACTGAACAAGCATGAAGTCCACGAGGTAGAGCGGCGACTGTCCACTCTCCCCATTGGCAAACCGCCAATTCCCAAGGGCGTGGACCCGTGGCGCGCTCGTCCTGATCGCAAGGCATTGCGCGGCTAACACTGTCTCATCACGCCCAGGTTGGACGACCAGCTCCGCTATCTTTGATAGACTCACTGTTTGTCTGGCAGGCGAATGTGAAACATTCGCCGTAGTTCACGAGCACCCGGCAGCTCGGACTCTCCTCAGTTTTCCTTCGGAGGCCAGGTCATGTCATGCCACTGCCATGACAAAGAATAAATACACATGCCGAAAGCAGAAAGAAGCATCGTTTTATGCCAAAAACTCCTTTGCGTGCGCGCCGCACAGTCAAGGCCTCCCGGGCCCTTGGCATTGCGCTGACGCCCAAGGCCCAGAAGTACCTGGACCGCCGCCCCTATGGCCCCGGCCAGCATGGCCGTACACGGCGTCGCACCGACTCTGACTACGCAGTGCGTCTGCGTGAAAAGCAGAAGCTGCGCGCCCAGTACGGTATTCGCGAGGCTCAGCTGACTCGTTACTACGAAGAAGCCAAGCGCCAGAGTGAAGGCCTGACCGGTGAAAACCTGATCGAGCTCTTGGAATCCCGCCTGGATGCCCTTGTGCTGCGTGCAGGGTTCGCCCGCACCATTGCCCAGGCGCGCCAGTTCGTGGTGCACCGCCATATTCTCGTCAATGGTAAGCGCGTGGACCGTCCGTCGTTCCGCGTCAAGCCCGGCCAGATGGTGCACGTTCACGAGCGCAGCGAGAAGTTCGAGCCATTCCAGATCGCCGCCGCAGGCGCTCACCAGGAAGTTCTCCCGGCAGTGCCGGGCTACCTGAAGGTGGACCTGGATTCTCTGCAGGCAACTCTCGTCCGCAAACCAGAGCGCGCCGAGGTTCCGGTCACCTGCGAAGAGCAGCTGGTCGTCGAGTACTACGCACGCTGACCGGTTCGGGGCCAAGCGCCCACGGAGCGTGGTGTGATCTGCTCTGCGGATCTACACACTCCACAGAACCAACGCAGAGCCCGTCGTGTCCCCCGGTGGATGCGGCGGGCTTTCTGCGTACTCCACCTCACGTAAACTGAGCCGGGCGCCAAACGCACTTGGCGCACCCCGTCGTCGTTTAGTCTGACCCGCAGGAGAGAACCACCGATGAAGTCGCAGGACATCACCCGCACCTGGTACGACTACTTCAGCGCGAAGCAGCACACCCCCGTGCCGTCAGCCTCGCTGGTGTCCCCCGAACCCTCCCTGCTGTTCACCATCGCAGGCATGGTGCCGTTCATTCCCTACTTCACCGGTGCTGAGACCCCTCCCTACCCCCGAGCGGTATCGGTCCAGAAGTGCATCCGGACTGAGGACATCGAAGAGGTGGGCAAGACGGCGCGCCACGGAACGTTCTTCCAAATGTGCGGCAACTTCAGTTTCGGCGACTACTTCAAAGAGACGGCAATCCCCATGGCATGGGAACTGCTCACCACCCCAGCAGCAGGCAACCCGGAGACGGGTCTGCGCGGATTCGGTTTGGATCCCGAGCGGCTATGGGTCACTGTCTACGAGCACGACGACGAGGCCTTCCAGATCTGGCGAGACACAGTAGGTGTGCCGGAGGACCGCATCCAACGGTTCGGCCCAGAGGACAATTACTGGACCACCGGCCAACCAGGTCCTGGGGGACCCTGTTCAGAGATCTACTACGACAGGGGCCCGGCGTATGGCGCCGAAGGCGGGCCAGCCGCCGATGAGGACCGCTATGTGGAGATCTGGAACCTGGTCTTCATGCAGTACCGTCTCTCAGCTGTCCACTCGAAATCCGAGTTTGAGGTAGCTGGGCCGCTGGAGAACAAGAACATCGACACCGGACTCGGGCTCGAACGTCTCGCGATGATCCTTCAGGGCGTCGAGAACATGTACGAAACTGACCAGGTCCGCCCCGTGCTGGACCGAGCTGCCCAGATGGCCGGTGTTACTTACACATCCACTGAAGATCCCGCCGATCCCAACCACGCAACTGATGTGCGGCTGCGAATGATCGCTGACCATACCAGAAGCGCACTCATGCTCATCTCCGATGGTGTCCGACCATCCAATGAGGGTGGCGGCTATATCCTGCGCCGACTCATCCGCCGTGTCATCCTCGGCATGCGCCTTCTGGGTGTCGAGAATCCAGTATTCGGTGAGCTCATCTCGATGTCCAAAGACGCCATGAAGGGCGTCTATCCGGAGGTCGCCGAACGTTTTGACATCATCCATGCGACTGCGGTGAAAGAGGAGCAGGCTTTCCTGCGAACGATCAGTGCTGGCACTGCAAGGCTGGAGTCAGCTGTGGCAGCCGCGAAATCAACAGGGACTCCTCTTGCCGGTGATGACGCTTTCGCTCTGCATGACACCTACGGCTTCCCCATTGACCTCACCCTGGAAATGGCTGAGGAGGCGCAGGTTCAGGTAGATCAAGAGACATTCCGCAAGCTGATGGCGGAGCAGCGCAAACGTGCTCAGGCTGATGCGAAGGCCAAGAAGTCAGGACATGCGGATACTGAGGTTTACCGGCAGCTGTTGGGTGATTCACCCACGCACTTCACGGGGTACACCGAGCATGCCACAGAGGCCAAAGTTCTCGGAATACTCGCCGCTGGCCAGCCTCGGTCAAGCGCAGCAGCCGGCCAAGAGATTGAACTCGTACTGGATGCCACGCCCTTCTACGCTGAGGCTGGCGGCCAAGCAGCCGATACCGGTCGAATCACCGGCGACGGATTCGTCATCGACGTCCAGGACGTTCAGTCACCCATCAAGGGTCTTTCAGTTCATCGAGCGAAAGTCATCGAAGGTGAAGTGTCAGTAGGGGCACGGGCGCTGAGCTCCATTGATGTGAGGCGGAGGCTTGACGCGCAGAAAGCCCATACCGCCACACATATCGTTCATGCGGCCCTTCACGATGTCCTAGGGCCCGACGCCGTCCAGGCTGGGTCCTTCAACAAGGAAGGCTACCTGCGCTTCGACTTCACCCACGATGACGCCCTCTCCCCCGGCGCCCGCCAGGAGTTGGAAGAAATATCGAACCTCTCGATCAGGGATAACCATGCCGTGGAGACCAAAACGATGGCACTGGAAGAGGCCAAAGCACTGGGCGCCATGATGCTCTTCGGTGAGAAGTACAGCGATGAGGTCCGAGTCGTGGAGGTCAATGGACCCTGGTCCCGCGAGCTTTGCGGCGGCACTCACGTGACATCAACCGCCGAAATCGGCACGCTCGCCCTGCTTTCGGAGGCCTCTGTCGGTTCCGGCAACCGTCGTGTTGAAGCCCTGGTGGGGCTCGATGCATTCAAGCACTTCGCAGCGGAACGGACCCTGGTGAACCAGCTGACTGAAATGCTCAAAGTCCCCGCCGATCAGGTACCGGATCGCATATCCTCCACACTTCAGAAGCTCAAGGAGGCCGAACGAGAGCTTGAACGGCTCCGATCCGAGCAGCTTCGCCACCAGGCAGGACAGCTCCTCGATCAAGCAGTAGATGCCGGTGGAGTCCGAGTGCTCACCCATCATGCGGGGTCAGCAGACAGTGACGACCTGCGGCAGCTCGCCATGGACCTGCGTGGTCGTTTCGGGGCACAATCGGCAGTGGTGGCTGTCGCAGGTGAGGCCAAAGGTCGACCGGTCATCGTCGTGGGCACAACGGAAGCCGCACGCAGCGAGGGCCTGTCTGCAGGTGATTTGGTTAAGCAGGCCTGTGCCGTGCTCGGCGGTGGCGGAGGTGGAAAACCGGACCTGGCCCAGGGCGGCGGACAGGATCCAGCCAAGATCACGGACGCGTTGGATTCCGTACTGTCCTCCGTTCAGAACCGGTGAAAGCCCTCCTATGAGCTCCGAACGCGCAGGCGTCCGCCTTGGCGTTGATGTCGGTGACACTCGAGTGGGACTGGCGGCCTCAGACCCGGACGCCTTACTGGCAACTCCAGTGATGACACTTCGCCGAGACAAGAACCAGGGCTCTGACCTGCGGATGATCACTCGCATCATCAAAGACCGTGGGTGCAGGGTGGTCTATGTGGGACTTCCGCTCTCACTCTCAGGCGTGGAGACCGCTTCCACTCAGAAGGCACGCGACTTTGCCCAGTCGCTGGCAGTCAGCTGTGCTGAAGAACTGCCCGAAGTGCAGGTCAGACTCATCGACGAGCGCCTCTCCACTGTTTCCGCCTCAGAGAAGATGCGCGCTTCGGGCGTCGAAGCACGCCATCAACGCTCAGGCATAGATCAGGCCGCGGCAGTGGAGATTCTCACGCACGCCCTGGACATGCGCGCCGCTTTGGGAACAGAGCCCGGCACCCCAGTTATCCACAGCTCCACGTAGGCCCTTGTGGCCATGCCCGGGCGAAGGCCATGCTGGCACTATGAAAGCAACCTCAGAAGTGCTGGACCACTTGTACCGTCCCGGAGGCACCTTTACTTCTAGCGAATTGCAGACGATGACCCACCAAGGAGTCATGCGGCACCTGATTGCCGATGTGTATGCAGAGGTTTTTGTCCCTGACTCGCCCGCGCTGCGAGCCGCAGGAGCACGAGCTCTGCTGAACCCCTCCTTGGCCGATACATCGACGCTCTGCGGTGAGAGCGCCGCCTGGGTTCACCTGGGCACCTCTCCCCCAGAGCGGATCGCCGTCATCGCCGGGCGAAGTGGTGTGTGCCATTCGTCCCCATTCGGGGTGCAGGTACATCGGGCTGCGCTCACGGAGGATGAGACACAGGTCTGCGGTCCACTGCACTGCACAACGCCGCTCCGCACCGCTGGAGACCTCTTTTGTGGGATCGGGGTGCGCCACCTACGACGAGCAGTCGACACCCTATTGGACGTCAAAGCCCGCCCTGAGCGGATCCTCCAGCAATGGCCAGCAGCCCAGGACCCTCTTCTGGGCAGAGACGATGACGTCGTCACCCTTGGGGCCGAAGATGAGAGCATTCTGCATCAGCGCTGGCATCTCATTGCCCAGCTGATGCAGAAGAGCGGCTCCAGCGCTGACGAGCTGGCGGATCTGGTGATGCAGATCGTCTCCCGCACCAGTTGGGACCATCACCGCAGAGAAAGAGTCCGGCAGTTAGCGGATCAGTGCGTTTCGCGCCGTTTGCCGACGGTTCGGTAGACGTCATAGACCCCGTCAATGCGCCGCACCGAATTCAGCACGTGGTTCAAGTAGCGCGGATCGCCCATCTCGAAGCTGAAACGCGAAACGGCCACCCTGTCTCGTGAAGTTTGAACGGTCGCGGAGAGGATATTCACCTGAGACTCCGCCAGCGTCCGGGTCACGTCTGATAGTAGGGACTTACGGTCGAGAGCCTCCACCTGGATCTCCACCAAAAAGACCGAGGATTTGGTGGGCGCCCAATCAACTTCGACGAGACGACCGGGCTGTTCCCTGAGCTGTTTGACGTTTCGGCAGTCGGCGCGGTGCACCGAGACTCCCTGGCCCCTTGTGACGAATCCTTCGATGTCATCTGGAGGAACCGGGGTGCAGCATCGCGCCAGTTTGGCCAACACATTGCCAGCACCTCTGACCGTCACACCGGCATCGGAATACTCCGATGGCCGCGTGGAGGGCGATGTGATGGGCGTGATGTCATGTTCCTCAGACTCTTCCTCGTCTGTGTCGAACAGCGAGCTCAGATGATCAAGGACGTTTTGGATGGACACGTGCTCTTCGCCGATTCCAGCGTAGAGGCCGGAAATGTCGGTGTAGTGAAGCTCTTCAGCAACTGTCAGCAGCACATCAGGATTCATGACCTTCTGCAAGGGAAGGTTTGACTTCCGAGTAGCCTTAGTGAGCATTTCCTTGCCGCGCTCAATGGATTCTTCGCGGCGTTCTTTCGAGAACCAATGACGGATCTTATTCCGAGCCCTGGCCGATTTCACGAACATCAGCCAGTCATTTGAAGGTCCTGCCCCCTCAGCCTTTGAGGTGAAGATCTCGACCCAGTCACCATGGTTGAGCTCGGAGCTCAGGGGAACCAGTTTGCCGTTAACGCGGCCACCAATGGTCTTGTGTCCAACGTCAGTATGGATCGCGTAGGCGAAGTCCACCGGAGTGGCCCCTGCCGGAAGCGAAATGACCTCGCCCTTCGGGGTGTAGACGAACACTTCTCGGGTGTTGATCTCGTTTCGCAACGATTCCAGGAATTCGTCTGGATCGGTGGTTTCGGACTGCCAGTCCACCAGGGAGCGCAGCCAGCCGATGTCCTCGGTCGCTTGTGACTGCTGGGTGGCTCCCTTTGCCATGGAAGCCGAGACGGCGGCGTCGTCCTGTTTGGCTCCCTGGCTGGGTCGCTGGTCTTGCTTGTACTTCCAATGAGCCGCAACGCCGTACTCGGCTCGCCTGTGCATCTCATGAGTGCGGATCTGCACTTCTACAGGTTTACCTGCCGGGCCCAGCACCGTGGTGTGGAGCGACTGATACATGTTGAACTTGGGCATGGCGATGTAGTCTTTGAACCTGCCCGGCAGTGGGGACCACCTGGCGTGAAGCGCACCCAGAGCGGCATAGCAGTCCCGGACGGAATCGACGAGGACTCTGACGCCCATGAGGTCGTGGATGTCGTCGAATTCCTTACCCCGGACGATCATCTTTTGGTATATCGAGTAGTAGTGCTTGGGTCGGCCCGTGATGGTCGCCGCAATACTTGACCCATTGAGGTCATCGGCAATGGTCTCGCGAACTTGGGAGAGGAACTTCTCCCTCTGAGGGGTTCGATCACCGACTAGCCGGACGATCTCCTCATACACTTTCGGGTAGAGGGCCGCGAAGGACAGATCCTCCAGCTCCCACTTCAGGGTGTTCATGCCGAGTCGGTGGGCCAGTGGGGAGAAGATCTCGAGGGTCTCTTTTGCCTTGCGCGCACTCTTCTCCGGCGGCACATAGCGCCAGGTTCGTGCATTGTGGAGCCGGTCGGCGAGCTTGATCATCAGCACCCGTATGTCCTTGGCCATGGCCAGGACCATTTTGCGCACAGTTTCTGCCTGAGCGGCGTCACCGAACTTCAGTTTGTCGAGCTTGGTGACCCCATCCACCAGTTGACTGATCTCTTCACCGAATTCCCGGGTGAGCTCTTCCAGGCTGTAGTCGGTGTCCTCGACGGTGTCGTGAAGCAGAGCGGCAGCAAGGGTGGAGCCGTTGAGGCCTAGTTCGGCAAGGATAGTGGCTACTGCCACAGGATGGGTGATGTAGGGGTCGCCCGATTTGCGCTTCTGACCTCTGTGGTGGTGCTCTGCGGCTGCGAACGCCCGACGAATCAGGGGGAAGTCGTTCTCTGAACGGTTTGCCCTTACCGCCCTGAGCAGGGGTTCCAACAGCGGGGAGTCCTCAGACTGGGCCAGTGATCCGACAGCGCGCGACCGGCGAACGGGTGCCGTGTGGCTACCCGCTGCTGTGGTGGGGTCCTGTGCGGAGGTTGTGGCCGCCGTCCCCGTAGCCGGTGCGCTGTTACTGTTCACGCTCGTGGTGCCTGCTCCCTCATGACAATTGGCATGCAATGTGGAGTCAGTCTAACGCTGTTCATCGCCTGAAGATTCCGGCGTGTCGCCACTGACGACCAAGTCCCAATCCAGGATCTCCACATCCTCCGCTTCATCAGGTTCATCCGCCTCGGGCAGCGGGGGAAAAGCGACTGGTCTTCCGTCCTCGTCCAGCGGAGTACCCGAGTACGTGACAACACCGACACCGCGCTCTTCGCGCAGGCTCAGGACAAGGTCTGTATGGGCCACGACGTCAGCGTCACCACGCCGCATTCGGGCATACAGCGGAGCCTGGACAAAAATGGTGGCAATGGTGCCGACAATGATGCCGGTGAACAGCGCAAGCGCAATGTCCCTCAGTGTGCCGGCTCCGAGCAGCCAGGAACCGATGAAGAGGATTGAGCCGACCGGCAGGATACCCACCACTGAGGTGTTGATCGATCTGACCAGTGTTTGGTTGATCGCCAGGTTGACCCGCTCCGTGAACGTCTGGTCCTTCTGATCCTGCAGCGGGCCCACGTTCTCGCGTATCTTGTCGAAGACGACCATGGTGTCGTAGAGAGCGTAGGACAGGATGGTCAGGAAACCGATGATCGCACTTGGTGTGACCTCGAAACCGGTGGCTGCGTAGATACCGACCGTGACCACCACAACGAACGCGAGACCAGCAATGGCCGCCACGGACATCTTCCACGTTCGGAAGTACAGGGCCATATAGACCGAGACCAGCAGCAGGAAGACGCCTAGGCCAATCATCATCTGTTGGGAGACATGCTCACCCCACACCGGGCCAATGAAAGTTGAGGAGACCTGGTCGGGGCCAACTCCGTAACCGTCCTGCAGTGCTTGACCGACCTCTAGAGTCTGGACGTCATCAAGCTCTTCGGTCTGAACACGGATTGTCTGATCAGTGATCTGGGTCACCACTGCGTCCTGGCCTGAGGCCTCTTGGACTGCGTCTTCACCAATCCCGATGTCAGTGTTCTCTGTCTGCGAGATTGTGAACTCACTGCCTCCGGTGAATTCGATTCCGAAGTTGAATCCCCCGCGGAAGAAAGGGACGGCGATGGCAATGGCCACCAGCAGCGCGGCGATGAGGAACCACAGGTTCGAGCGCTGCACGAACGGGTACGACCGTTCACCGGTGTAGAGCTGGTTGCCTGCTGTGGCGAATCCGGCGGCCATCAGCGATCAGCCCCTTCCGTCAGTGACCGTTCTTGGGCTTGGCGGCGATCTTCTCGAGCTTTGCGCCGCTCAGCGATCGTCATACTTGCCCACTCTTCGTCGGGGATATCGGGAACGTCACGTCTTGAATCGGACCGGGCATCATTTCCGGCGGCCCCGGGCGGAGCGGAATCGGATTCACCTACACTGCCGACGACGGCGGCAGCAGCATGGTCGGAGTAGACCACCTGAGAGCGTGCGAAACGCCCGGCCCCCTTGTACAGAACGTCCACGCCGAGCTCTCTTGCGCTCAGTCCAGAGAAGCGTTTACCGGCGGCGAAGAACTTGCGCCGGGCAAGTAGCTGCATCAGCGGGTGTGTGAAGAGGAAGACGAGAATCACATCGATCAGTGCCGTGAGCCCAAGGGTGAATGCAAAACCGCGCACATTTCCTACAGCCACCAGGTAGAGAACCACGGCGGCGATGATATTCACAGCCTTAGAAGCAAGAATCGTCCGACGAGCTCGGGACCAGCCCGCTTCGACCGCTCCTGCGAGAGACCTGCCCTCACGCAGTTCATCTTTGACGCGCTCGAAGTACACCACAAAGGAGTCCGCGGTCAGACCGATCGAGAGGATCAACCCCGCGATACCTGCCAGGGAGAGTCGGTATCCGTCTGACCACCCAAGGAGCGAGATGGCCCACCACGTGATGAGACCCACCACAATGAGAGAGGGAATGGTCACCGCCAGGGCCAGTGTTCGGTATTGATAAACAGCGTAGGCGGCCGTGAGGATCAGACCGATGATGCCGGCCAGAAGGCCCATGCGGAGTTGTTCGGAGCCGAGGGTGGCGGAGATTTGCTGCTCAGACTCAATTTGGAACGAAATTGGCAGTGAACCGTAGCGGAGCTGCTCAGCGAGGTTTCGGGCTTCCTCGTCGGTGTAACCGCCCGTGATTCGAGCATTTCCGTCGGTGATGGGGCTGATCATATTGGGGGCCACCACCACCTGGCCGTCCAGCACAATGCCGAATCGGTTCTGGGGGCTTCCCTGCTCATAGCCGAAGAGCCGTGTGGAGGACTCCCGGAACTGTTCAGTACCGTCGGCGTCAAAGTGGATGACTGTCTCATAGGCGCCCGTGGGGGTGCCGTCTTGGCGAGACTCGGTGCCCCAGCTGGCGTCGTCTATATTGTCACCATCGACGTCAACCGGACCCAGCAGCAGCACTTCGCCCGTGTCTGGGTTGCAGGTAATCAGTGGTTGATCAGGCTCCTGAGCTTCTCGCTCGGCAAGAGGCAGATCTCGCGTGCATTCGTAGTTCTGAAACTCAGCCGCGAGCTCGGGGGTGATCCAGTTCAGGTCAGAGTTGTCCTCCGGCTCGGCACTGGGCTCATCGAAGTCTTCAGGCCGAGCCTGCTCGTCTTCAGCGAAATCCTCATCCTCCTCCAGCGCCTCGACCTGGCTGAGGATCTCTTCACGCTCTTCATCTGTCAGATCCGGGTTCTCGGAGAGCTCTTCGATGCGCATCTCTTCGACGTAGCTTGTGTCGAACCGGGCATCCAACAGAGGCCTGAATTCCATAGCAGCACTGGCCTGGATAAGCTCGCGGGTCTCCTCATCGGGCACCCCGGGCATACCAACAACGACGTTCTCAGCGCCCTGGACTGCGATTTCTGCCTCGGCCACACCTGTGCCGTCAACGCGTTGGCGGATGATCTCCACGGCTTGCTCGAGCTGGTCGTCGTCGATCTCCTCACCGGTTTCCACCTGAGGTGAGAGCACCATTTGGGTCCCGCCCTCCAAGTCGAGGGCCAGTAGCGGGGCCCACTGGGCCTGTCCCTGCTGGACCCCATAAGCGAGTCCGCCGCCCATGCCGATGAGCAGCAGAAAGAGAACGACGAGTGCGGCCCGAGCCCTCCGCACGGGTTTGGATGCGGCCATAAGGTGTGCTGCTACCGAGGATCGGAGTTGTCAGGCGCGGTGGGGTCAGTATCGGTCTGATCCTGATCCAGCGCATCAATGTCAGACTCCTGGCCGGGAACAGGCTCGACGACCTGCTGGACGGCCTGAAGGAGGAAGTCGATGCGGTCTCCATTGGAGAATTCCAGTGTGATGCGCTGACGTTCGTCATCTCGGCTCACCACACGGCCCACGATGCCGCCTGCGGTGACTACTTCAGCGCCGACTACGGCTCCCTCATTGGCTTTGCGGACGTCCTCACGCATCTTTCGGCTACGCCGCCAGGTCGCGAAGATGAACAGGGCCAGCAGGCCGAACATCAGGAGCATGAAGATGGCGCTACCGCCAGTTTCACCGGCTTCTCCGCCGGCGACGGGGGCGTTTGCGGCCACGGTGAACAGGTGCAGTGTCAGGGAGTCAATCACAACCGGCTACCCTAACAGCACAAGCTGGACATTCACTCATCCCAGAGCGGGGAAGTCTTCTCATCAGTCTGCGGCGGAGGCGTGAGTCCCAGGTGGTGCCAGGCAGCTTCGGTCGCAACGCGGCCTCGTGGGGTTCGTGCTAGGAGGCCTTCGCGAACCAGATACGGCTCTGCGACAGTTTCCACGGTCTCTGTCTCCTCTCCCACTAGGATCGCAAGCGTCGACAGGCCGACTGGCCCTCCACGGAACTTCTTACACAGGGCTTCCAGCACGGCACGGTCCAGCCGGTCCAGGCCAAGTGAATCCACCTCGTAGGTATCAAGGGCCCGGGAGGCTGCCTCCAAGTCCACGAGGTCTACGCCGTGCACCAGCGCCCAGTCCCGAACACGCCGAAGAAGACGGTTGGCGATGCGAGGTGTGCCTCGCGACCGGGACGAGATCTCAACGAATCCTTCGGAGGTCACCTTCATGTCGAGCATTCCTGCGGAACGGCGCAGCACCTTCTGCAGCTCTTCCGGGCTGTAGAACTCCAGGTGGCCGGTGAAGCCGAACCGGTCCCGAAGAGGTCCGGGGAGCAGACCTGCCCGGGTTGTTGCGCCAACAAGTGTGAAGGGAGAGAGTTCGAGTGGGATTGATGTCGCGCCAGCTCCCTTTCCCACGATGATGTCCACACGGAAGTCTTCCATGGCGATGTAGAGCATCTCTTCGGCAGGCCTGGACATTCTGTGAATTTCATCGATGAACAGCACCTCACCGTCGGTCAACGAGGACAGAATGGCTGCCAGATCACCAGCATGCTGGATAGCGGGACCCGATGTGATGCGCAGAGCCGCCTGCATCTCAGCTGCGATAATCATGGCCAGCGTAGTTTTGCCCAGACCCGGCGGACCTGAAAGCAGCACATGGTCAGCCGCTGTGTTCCGCATACGTGATGATTGCAGAACCAGAGACAGCTGAGTGCGGACGGTGGCCTGTCCCACAAAGTCATCGAGAGCTTTGGGACGCAGGGCTGCTTCGAGAGCCTTCTCTTCTACAGCAGGGGCTGCTCCGACCAGCTCCCGTGGATCAGTGCCGCTCACAATCCTCCTCAGCCGCTGTGGTGGTTTCTGACTCTGGGCCTCGCGTCACGCTCATCCGGAACTCACCTTCGCCGTGCCCAAAGACCTCAGTACCGTGCGCAGCACGACGGATGTGCCTGAGTCGATCAGTTCCGGATCAGCTGAGAGCGCATCATCGAGTGCCTTGGTGGCATCCTTTTCGGTCCACCCCAGCGAGGTCAGTGCGGCCCGGACTTCTGCCTTAGTAGCGTCAGCCGGCGAGGCAATGGCGGCCTGTCTTTCCCCCTGCACAGGCGCTTCTGGGTCGATGATGAGCTTGCCTGCCAGTTCCAGCAGGATGCGCTGGGCGGTCTTCTTTCCGATGCCCGGCACTTTCGTGAAGGCGGATGTGTCGGAGTCGCGGATCGCGAGACGCACCTCATGAGGTGTGTGGACACTCAGCACGGCCAGCGCCAACCGGGGTCCTACGCCGGAAATGCCGAGCAGTGTGGTGAAAATCTCGCGTTCATCCGAATCAGCGAAACCGAACAGCAATGGAGCATCGTCCTGCCTAGGCACGAAGTTGGTGAACAGGAAAGCCTGCTGGCCGGTGCCCAGACCGCCGAGAGTCTGGGGGGTAGCGTGAACGGTCAGCCCAAAGCCTGAGACCTCCACGACTGTTCGGTCAAGCCCCACATGGAGCACCTCACCACGGATACTGGAGATCATCGGTCACCTCATGTGAATCGGACGCAGCGGAATAGAACGTATCTTCGACTAGCGTAGCGGTTCGCCGCCCATCGAGGGTGAATCAGCGCCGCGTGGCGCGCCGCTCGGCCTCCTGCCAGGCACGTTGCGCCGCAGTCAGTCCCCCTGCAGTGTTTTCCGCCGCTTTCTGGAGCGCAGTTCGTGATCCTTGGTGGGTCTGGGTTGTGGCGGTCATGCTGTACTTCGCCCCCACCCCAGAACGCCATCCGTGGCATATGGCCACAGCGTAGGCATCGGTCGCATCCACGGGCTTCGGCAACCCCGGCAGGCCGAGGATCTTCTGCACCATCCTGGCTACTGCCCCTTTTTCGGCGCGGCCGTCGGAGGTGACTGCAGCTTTGACCTCGGATGGTGTATGCCAAGCAACAGGGATACCCCGTGCAGCCGCGGCAGCGATCACCACACCGGAGGCCTGAGCTGTGGCGATCGCCGTCGGTGCGTTCGACGAGGAGAAGACCCGCTCAATGGCGAGAACGTCCGGAGCGAATCGGTCCAGCAGAGCTTCTGCTGCACGTTGGATCTCCAGAATCCGCACTGCCAAATCCTCGGCGCTGCTGGTCCCTTTGACCTCCACATGCAACGACTCCCCTGAACGGTTCGGCTGCATCTCGACCACAGCAAACCCGCAGCGGGTCAGCCCCGGGTCAACGCCCATGATCCGCTGCGCCACATGGGATGTCCCAGCGGTGGAGGCGACGCGTCGGACTGCGATAACTCAGCCCCTAGCTCTCTGCCTCAAGAGCCGCGAGAGTCTCGGAGCTGAGGTCAGCGTTGGTATGGATGCTCTGAACATCGTCGAGGTCATCCAATGCGTCGTGGAGCCGAATGAATTTCTTTGCATCGTCGAGCTCAAGGTCGATCTTCATCTCTGAGACGAAAGCAACGTCATCGGAGTCATACTGAATGCCTGCGTCGTCAAGGCCCTTGACGACATCTTGAAGATCACTGGGCTCAGCGTGCACCTCAAAGTGCTCCTCATGTTGAAGGACCTCTTCCACTCCGGCCTCCAGAACGGCCGCGAGGAGGTCATCCTCAGTCAGACCCTCTGCAGTAGGAACCGTGACGACGCCCTTGCGTTGGAACATATAGGCCACCGAGCCGGGGTCTGCAACCGTGCCTCCGGAGCGAGTGACTGCGGTGCGCACCTCCGCGGCCGCACGGTTGCGATTGTCGGTGAGGCATTCCACCAGAAGCGCAGATCCTGCCGGACCGCGTACCTCGTAGGTAATTTCCTCATACTCAACGGCATCGCCTGTCAGCCCAGCGCCACGCTTGATCGCCCGGTCGATGTTGTCATTTGGCACCGACTCTTTTTTTGCCTTTTGGACAGCCAGTGCAAGCGCTGGATTTCCCTCGACATCGGGGCCACCGTTGCGGGCTGCCACTTCGATGTGTTTGATGTACCTGCCATTGATCTTGGCGCGCTTGGCATCTACTGCGGCTTTGCGGTGTTTGGTATTGGCCCATTTGGAGTGACCGGCCATAGTTCTCCTTGTGCATTTTGGTTGCAACAGGCAACGTTTCGGTAGTCTGATTTCCAGACTACTCGTAACAAAGGAGATGCTGTGGCAGAGACACCTTGGACGCGCACGCTGGATTACGACTATCCGGATATGACCACGGTGGACGACGACGCCTGGGCGCCGGCCCGCAAAGCCGCTGTGGAAGCTCAACGCCTTCGAGTCGAGGAGATCGCCGCCACGACCCAACCGGCGACCGTTGACAATGTGTTGCGCGCCTTCGCGCTGTCCGGCCGGGAGCTGGACCGGCTCCAGCGCGCCTTTGGGGTTGTGACAACTGCTGACGGCACCGAGTCACGGCAGCAGGTCCGAGCAGAGGCGGCCCCAGAGCTCGCCGCTCACGCAGACTGGATCACGTTACATCCTGGGCTCTTTGCTCGTTTTAAGCAGCTCCGAGAACGCATCGACTCCGGGCAGGAGGACTCAACGGATGAGCAGAGGTGGTTCCTGCGTCAACTCATTCTGACAGCGAAGGTGGCTGGCGCGGATCTCAACGATGCCGATCAGCAGGAGCTGAAAGGTATCAACCAGCAGTTAGCTCAGGAGGAAACCGCATATTCACGCCTCCAAGTCCGTGAGGCTGCCGAGTCTGCGGTGCTGATCGAATCAGCTCGGGAACTCACCGGACTCAGTGAAAGCAATATATCCGCGGCGCGCGCCGCGGCCCAACAGGCGGGTCATGAGTCCGGCTATCTGCTGAACCTCACCATGCCGGCTCAACAGCCACTCTTAGCCTCTCTGACGCATCGCGAAACACGGAGGAAGGTTCATCAAGCATCCGTGTGTCGCGGTTCGCTAGCAGGTGAGGACGGCAGAACCACCCGCCAGATCGGTGCTCACATCGCGGTGCTGCGTGCCAAGAAGGCAGGATTGTTGGGGTATGAGAATTTTATGGAATCTGTCCTGCCTCTGCGTACCGCGCCGAGTCGTGATGCGGTGGAGTCGATGTTGCGCCAGATCGCTGCCGGGGCGGCAGTCCGCGCCCAGAAGGAAGCGCAGCGCATCGCAGAACATATGGGGCATGACCCCGAGCCCTGGGATGTGACGTTTGGGCTTGAACAGGTCCGTCGATCTCAGCGCACAGACGAACCGTCTGCTGACCTTCCCCTTGATGAAGCGCTCGACCGGCTTTTCAACGCAGCTCGCCGAACCTACGGCATCACTGTGGTGGAAAGGCACGACCTGCCCGGATATGTTTCGGGTGCCCGCAGCTTCGAGGTTTTCGATGGCGAAGCCTTAACGCCAGGTTCTGGGCTGGGGCTTTTCCTATTGGATGTCTACACTCGGTCCACCAAATCGGGCGGCGCTTGGATGAACGGATTCTCTGTTCCGTCGTCGCTTATGGGCTCGAAGGCTGTCGTGACCAACAATATGAACGTCTCCCCACCTGCTGAGGGTGAGCAGACAGTACTGACCAAGGGCGAGCAGCGCACACTCTTTCATGAGTTTGGCCACGCCCTGCACGCCCTGCTGGCTGAAGCGGAGTTCCCCCAGCTGTCCGGAACAGCTGTCCCCAGGGACAATGTGGAATTTCCCTCGCAGGTCAATGAGGTCTTTCAAGAGTTGTTTCGAGACCCAGTTCCGGCCGGGGCAGTGCCCTCCGAGGAACAGCTTTGGGGCAAGGGCACCTCTACTGCCGAGCATGTGGCCGCTGTTGTGATCGACATTGCGTGGCATACGCTCTCCCCCGATGAGGCTGAGGGTGCTGCCCAAGACCCACAAGGGTTCGAAGAACGCGTGATGGCTGACTGGGGGCTCGACCTACCCCTGGTCCCTCCGCGGTATCACGGCGGATGCTTCAAACACATCTTCGCAAGCGCCGGCTATGCAGCCGGCTACTACTCGTATTTGTGGGCCGAGGTCCTGGCAGAAGACTCCAACGAGTGGTTCCGCGAGGTTCTCACCGACGAGGACGCCCTCGCCGAGCGAGGCGCCCATTTCCGCCGAGAACTGCTCTCTCGCGGCAACACACGCGATCCGTTGGAATCCTTCCGCGCGGTCCTGGGACGGGACCCGAACTCCGAACCGCTCCTGCGGACTCTGGTTCCGGAGGTTATGCCGTCGAGCCAATGAAACTCCCCAAAAAAGCCAGACTGGCACTGAGTCAATTCGCGTCACCCATCCTTTGACATGTGACCAATTGGTCACCTATTGTGATGTGTGTGACCGATCATGACCTCGTCTTCAAAGCTCTCGCAGACGGCACCCGTCGTCTAATGCTGGATGCACTGCATGAGCAGGGCGGACAGTCTCTGGGCGCCCTGGAGGAGATCGTCGCCGGCCACACGGATATGTCACGTTTTGGTGTTTCGAAGCATCTGAAGGTGCTGGAAGCCGCTGATCTCGTGATCGTCCGCAAACAAGGGCGGCAGAAGCTGCACTACCTCAATCCCGTACCTATTCGTGTCCTCTACGACAGGTGGATCGACAAGTACACCGAGCCTCAGGTGCGGGCACTCACTGTTCTGAAGCAGAAAGCGGAGAATCACCATGAATGATCTGACCACTCAGGTTCACGGCATCTATATCGATGCCCCTGCGGAGAAAGTCTGGGCGGCGCTGACGTCCTCCGAGTACAGCAACCGGTATGGATACGGGGGAGACATCGAGATGGATCTCGTACCCGGAGGCGCTTTTCGCCATCTGACGACTGATGTGATGAAGAAAATGGGCATGGGAGATGTGGCTGTGACCGGCACTGTGGTGGAGGCTGACCCGCCGAATAAGCTGGTCTTGGATTGGTCTGCAGTCTGGCATGATGAGCCGCCGAGCCGGCTGACGTACGAGATCGTTGAAGGACCCTCGGGCCTCACCCGAGTCACCCTGACGCACGAGCTTCCGCAATCACCACAGACCGCAAAGGACGTGGCCGGCAACGGAGATGCCGAAAACGGCGGCGGCGGGTGGCCATGGGACCTCTCGAGCCTGAAGACGCTGCTGGAGACCGGGAAGCCGATGACCACCGCGGGCGCTTAGCGGGCTTGACGGATGACCGTGGCGATTCGCTGGATGACGGTGATGAGCGACGCCGCCGCGAGAAGAGTCAGCACCACCAGCAGTGCTGTTTGCGGAACACCGAGACCGATGAATCCGGTGAAGACCAGAGTCAGCACCATACGCTCAGGCCGTTCTGCGATTCCGGTGTTCGCGTCGTATCCGAGAGACTCAGCTCGGGCCCGAATGTAGGACACCAGCAGTCCGAGGATGAGGCAGACGCTGGCGGACACCCCGATCCAGTAGTCGTCACCGGTGCCGAAAAACCACAGCATGAGTCCCAGGAAGACGGCGCTGTCTTGGATTCTGTCAAAGACGGAGTCCAGGAATCCGCCGATTTCGCTCTTCTTATCCCCGAGCCGCGCCATGAGGCCGTCAACGAGGTCGCTGAACACGAAGAGCGTGATGACGACGGTTCCCCAGAAGAGCTGGCCGAGGGGATAGAAGATCAGGGCTCCCAAGCTCACACCGGCTGTTCCGATCACTGTCACGGCATTCGGCGTCAGGCCCAACCTGAGCAGAAGCCGGGCCAAGGGGGTGAAGACGGTGGAGAAGAACGTTCGCAAGTACCGGAGCATCAGGCGCCAGCTCCCTCCGACCATGCTTCAGCCACCAGGCTTCGAGTCTCTCCCAGGGTCGCGGAGAGGTTTTTGGTCTGGGCCACGATGGGCAAGAAGTTCGTGTCCCCGCCCCAGCGCGGAACAACGTGCTGGTGTAGGTGGGCGGCGATGCCCGCGCCTCCCACCTTGCCCTGGTTGATCCCCAGGTTAAAACCTGCCGGCTGCGCGACTTGGCGAAGCACGCTCATCGCTGTCTGCGCCAGGGTGATGAACTCGACGGCTTCCTCTTCTGTCAGATCAGTGAGGTCCGGTACATGCCGGTAGGGACAGACCAGCAGATGCCCTGGGTTGTACGGATAGAGGTTGAGCAGTACGAAGCAGGTCACCCCTCGGTGAACAATCAGGGACTGCTCGTCGCTGCGCCGGGGCCCTTGGCAGAAGGGGCAGTTGCCCTCATCGGTGACTTGGTCCTGACCTCGCGTCTGGTAGGCAGCCCGGTGAGGGTTCCACAAACGTTGGAAAGCGTCAGGCACCCCGGCCAGTTCTGATTGGTCCTGGTACTGGGGCTCTGTCACGCCGCTTCAGGCTTCCCGGCTCTCGATCGCCTGCACAATGCGCTCAACCGCCTCATCGATCGGGACTTGGTTCTCCTGGCTGCCGTCACGGAACCGGAAGGACACCGCATGAACCTCGACATCGTCTCCGCCGGCAATCAGCACGAACGGTACCTTGTCCTTGGACGCTGTACGGATCTTCTTGGGGAAACGTTCAGTGCTGTCGTCCAGCTCGGCGCGCACCCCGCGATTCTTCAGTTGCTCCACCACATCGGCGAGGTAGTCATTGAAGGGTTCTGCCACGGGAACCCCGCGGACCTGAACAGGGGAAAGCCACGCGGGGAACGCTCCGGCATAGTGCTCTAGGAGGATGGCCGCGAAACGTTCGATGGAGCCGAACAGTGCCCGGTGGATCATGATCGGTCGCTGCCTGGTGCCATCTGCGGCGGTGTATTCCATTTCGAACCTCTCAGGAAGGTTCAGGTCGACCTGAACAGTCGATAACTGCCACTTGCGACCGATGGCGTCGGTGACCTTGAGGTCGATCTTCGGCCCGTAGAACGCCGCCTCACCTGGGATCTCGGTAAGCTTCAGGCCCGAGTTCCGACCAACATTGCGTAGCGCGTTCGTCGCAGCCTCCCAGTGCTCCTCTGAACCGATCCACTTGGACTTCTCCTCATCCTTCATGGACAGTTCGAGCTCAAAGTTCTCCAACCCGAAGTCGCGCAGCAGAGAAATCACGAACTCCACAACGCCTTGGATTTCATCCTCTAGCTGGTCAGCGGTCACAAAGAGGTGGGCGTCGTCTTGGGTGAAGCCGCGAACCCTTGTCAATCCGTGCAAGGCGCCGGAACGTTCGTTGCGGTACACGGTCCCGTTCTCGGCAAGCTTCATCGGCAGGTCACGGTAGCTGCGGCCGCGTTCCTTGTAGATGAGGATGTGCATGGGACAGTTCATGGGCTTCAGGAAGTATTCCTGGCCCTGTTTGGTCACATTGCCGGCCTCGTCGCGCTCTTCGTCCATCTTGATGGGCGGCCAAATGTCTTCCTCGTAGGTGGGAATGTGGCCGGAGCGCTCGAAGAGGTCTCGCTTGGTGATGTGGGGGGTGTAGACGTAACTGTATCCGGCGGCAAGGTGGCGGCGTCGGGCGTGCTGCTCCATCTCTCCGCGCAGAATGCCGCCATTGGGATGCCATACGGACAGGCCCGAACCAATGTCTTCGGGGAAGCTGAAGAGGTCCAGCTCTTTGCCGAGCCGGCGGTGATCGCGCCGCTCAGCTTCAGCGAGCCGTTCCTTGTAGGCTTTGAGGTCGTCCTTAGTGGCCCAAGCAGTGCCGTAGAGGCGCTGCAGCTGCGGGTTGGTTTCCTTGCCGCGCCAGTAGGCGCCGGCTGCACGCATCACAGAGTAGGCATTGGCTATCAGCTTGGTATGCGGCAGGTGGGGGCCCCGGCAGAGGTCGCTCCACACTCGCTCTCCGCGCCGGTCGACGTTGTGGTACAGGGTGATGGTGTCGCCACCAACTTCCATGGCGGCGCCTTCTGCGGCTTGCTCAGCCTCATTGCGCACGCCAAGCAGTTCCAGTTTGTACGGCTCGTCGGACATCCGAGCTTTGGCTTCTTCAAGAGTGACGACTTCACGCTCGAAAGTCTGCGTCTGGTTAATGATTTTTTGCATCGACTTTTCGATCTTCTTCAGATCGTCCGGCGTGAAGGGGTTCTCCACATCGAAGTCGAAGTAGAAACCATCAGTGATGTAGGGACCAATTCCCAGTTTGGAACCGGGGAAGAGCTGCTGCACTGCCTGCGCCATGACATGGGCGGTCGAGTGTCTCAAAACGTTGAGCCCGTCCTCTTCTGAGATGTCGACAGGCTGAAGGTCCGCGTCGGCGGGAATCTCGCGCGAGAGGTCCCAAAGATCACCGTTGACCCTCATCACCACAACTGTTGGTGAGTCTTCGAAGAACGTGGTGCCTGTGGTGCCCGCCTCAAGGGTCGTGGGTGCGCCGTTGAGGGTGATGCTGATCTGCTCGGACACGAGTCTTCGAATCTCCTACAGTTGGTGAAAAACACTGACCCCGCGATTCTACGCGCTAGCAGTGCTCTGCGACGACGGTGCTAGCGGACTTGGCAGCCGGGGCACCAGTAGAGTCGACGCCCTTGAAGCTCCCTCATAAGGATGGTCTCGCCGCACCGCAGGCAGGGTGAACCCTGGTGGCGATACACCCAATGGGCTCGCACTGCGGCGGCACTCCTGCCAGGGCGTGCACGGCGGCTGTGGTGAAGGTCGGCCCCGCGAAGCCCCAGTTCGGGGTCTTCCGGCCGAAGAGTGCGGATTGAGCCTTCGCGGACACCGGTATGGAGCTGTTCAGTGATGGTTGCCCAGAGTGAATCGCACTGCTCAGCGTCCAGGCTCTGGGATGGCGTGTCAGGGTTGATGCGTTCCACGAACAGCGATTCCGCCCGGTAGATGTTTCCGACCCCAGCGATCACCGCTTGGTCCATCAGCGCTGCGGCAATGCTGATGCGCCGTCGGGCCAGGTTGCTTTGGAAGCTTGCGAGCAGCTCAGGATCGATCTGTCCGCTCGTTTGGCGCAGCGGGTCAGGTCCGAGCCTGTTGACCAGCGCCTCGTACTGCATGGAGTTGAGAATGCGACATTTGACGGGACCCCGCAGGTCAGCCCACCCGTGGGTCACGTGGATCCGTGTCCGGACGGCTCCCTTGGGAGCATCAGGAATGATCCACCCGGCGTGGTCGTACTGTGGGGCGGTCACGCGTGAAACGGGCCGCTCCTCCCCCAGCACATCGGCGGTGACAAAGCTGTCGTCGCCACGGAATCCGAACGAGCCGTAGAGTCCCAGGTGCACCTGCCAGATATCGGCGTCAATGTGCACCAGGAGGTGCTTGCCCCAGGCTTCTGCACGTTGGGGCTTGCGATCATTCAGGCGCGCGGCGCCCGCGTCGAACCGGCCCTGCGGGGAGCTGACCCGCCAGGGCTGTCCTACGAAGAGTTGTTGGATCCGGCCAGCGAGCCGGTGAATGGTGTGACCTTCGGGCACAGGGTGGACTCAGTCCAGGATTTCGCCGGTGGTTTCGTAGTGGCTGATCTTGCCGATGCGCCGGCTGTGCCGATCCTCACCCGACCACTGCGCGCTGAGGAACTCCTCGACGATGCCCACAGCCTCGTCCAGGCTGTGCTGACGGCCCCCGATGCCCACCACATTGGCGTTGTTGTGCTCACGCGCCAACCGGGCAGTCTCGCGGTTCCACGCCAAAGCTGCCCGGATACCCCTCACTTTGTTCGCTGCGATCTGCTCACCGTTTCCGGAACCGCCGAGCACGATACCCAGCGCTGGGGCTGTGTCCGAACCGGGGGCGCCGTCGTACTGTGACCACTCCTCGGCAACCGCCTCCGCTGCCCGGAGGCAAAAACCTGGGTAGTCATCCTGGGCGTCATATTCGCGCGGCCCATGGTCTATGACCTCATATCCTTTGGCGGTCAGGTACTGGACCAGATGCGCGGAAACTTCCATACCGGCGTGGTCGGTGGCTATGTGGACGCGCATGGTCAACCCTCTCTGACAACTTCGGGAACAAGCGCTGACCATCATATGCTGAAGAGACTATGACCGACGAGCAGAACGACGACGCCTCAGCACCCAGGGAACCGCAGTTGCCTAAACTCTCCCGCCGGTTGGGAGCACCGATTGCGACAGTCCGGCCAGCTGGCAAACCAGCTTCGCGCGTGACTGGACGGCCTGGAGCCTCCGATGGGCCGGCGGTGCCTCACCAACCGGGACCTCCTTTGCCGAAAGACCTGGGACATATGCCGGGGCCAGATGGGCGCCCGGTCCCCCAGGAGGCGGATCCGGACGCGGTGGATCCCCACAGCTTCTACGCCCAGGTGGGCGGGCGTGAGACGTTTCAAAAGATCGTCGATGTCTTCTATGACCAGGTCGCCGAGGATGATGATTTCAAGGCCTTGTACCCGGAAGAGGATCTCGGTCCCGCCAAGGAGCGGCTGCTGATGTTTCTGGAACAGTACTGGGGCGGTCCGCGCCGCTACCAGGCTCAGCGCGGACACCCCCGCCTGCGTATGCGTCACCTGCCGTTTCGGGTCGATGCTGCTGCCCGCGATACTTGGCTGAGGTACATGCACAACGCGGTGAAAGCCGTAGAGCTTTCGCCGATGCACGAAGCTGAGCTCTGGGACTACCTGGAACGGGCCGCGCACTCGATGGTCAACAGCTGACGGTAGGATGTACTGTCGGATCGCCTGCGATCCATGCCCGAGTAGCTCAGGGGATAGAGCAGCGGCCTTCTAATCCGCCGGTCGGGGGTTCGAATCCCTCCTCGGGCACCCCGTGGTCCCCAACGTCGTCGAAAGCACCGCATGCCCATTGAGTCCGGAGCCGGCCCCCAGGCGGCGGCCCGACGTGTGGTGATGCTCAGTCTCCACACCTCGCCTCTAGCTCAAGCCGGCACTGGTGATGCCGGTGGACTCAACGTCTATGTCAACGAGCTGGCGCACGCTCTCGCAAGCCGAGGTACTGCAGTGGACATCGTCACCACTGATCTCGACGGTGGATGCGCACAGGACAGCTCAACTGCCCATGAGAACAGCGGGGACCGAGTCAGCACCCTGCAACCAGGGTTGAGAGTCCACGTGCTGCGCGTGTGCAAGCGGTGCCGCGAGGATAAGTCCCGGCTTCTGCAATGCATCGAAGACCTCTCCAGACGGGCCCTGGCTTCACTTCAAATGGTCGACCCCCAGCCAGTTGACCTGGTTCACTCCCACTATTGGATCTCTGGCCTGGCAGGCATCAGCCTCGCAGACTCACTCAACGCTAAGCTCGTGCACACAATGCACACCATTGGAGCAGTGAAGAAGGAGCGGGACCCCGACTCTACGGAGGACCCCCGCCGGCATGAAGCCGAGCAGCTCATCACCGCGACAGCCGCTACTCTGACAGCCAATACTCGCCGTGAGGCCGAGGACTTAGAGCGAATCTTTGACCTGCCAGTTCACCGCATTGCCATGGTCCAGCCAGGCACAGCGCTGGAGACCTTTCACCCGCCTGAGGGGGATGATCCCCGGGTAGAACCTCCAACGCGCCGGCCCCTGCGCCTGACGTTCGCCGGGAGGCTTCAACCCCATAAGGGTCCCCAAGTCGCCGTGGCGGCAGTCGGAAGACTGCGCAAGCTGCTGCCAGGACTCTCCGTGGAGCTGACTGTCGCAGGCCGACAATCCGGTCTCGACAGCGTCGACATCGCAGACCTTGCGGAGAAGGCGGGAATCACCGACATTCTTGAACTGAGGACACCGCTCCCCCACCCGGATCTTGCAGACCTTTTTCGCGCCTCAGACGCGCTGCTGGTGCCTTCCTACAGCGAGTCATTCGGGCTGGTCGCACTGGAGGCCAAAGCCTGCGGCACTCCCGTCCTGGCGCATAACGTGGGAGGCCTGGCGGAACTTGTAGACCACGGCACTACGGGCATCCTCATTGACACCCTAGATCCAGACCAATGGGCTGCGGCCATCCACGGGCTCGTCAGCGACTGGGGCCGGTGGAAGGCCTTCAGCGAGGCCGCTGCGCAGTTGGCCCGAAGCTACTCTTGGGACTCCACCGCGAAGCAGGCACTTCAGGCCTACTCAGAAGCACTCAACCCATATAGCGCGATCGCCACGCAGCCTTGTACTTCTGATTAAGGTCCCTTTGGGCTTTGCCCGCTGACACGGCACGCTGCTGGACCTTCTCGCGAAGCATGGATTTCAGCCCCTGTGGTGGACGTATCATGCCTTCCTGGGCAACTGTCGCCACCAACTCCCCGGCACGAGTGTAGATAGCTCCGGTGCCCAACCCGCGTGAACTTTGCGCAGAGGGGCTGTCCTTGACATAGAGCAACCAATCATCGGCACGCGCCGACCGATGCCACCACATGGCGTGGTCAAGGGAAGCGATCTTCATCCCTGGTTTAGCCCAGTAGTAACCGTGCTGACGCAACACGGGCTCCAGCAGGGTGTAGTCAGAGGCATAGAGAATAGCAGCCCGGTGAACATTGGGGTCATCGGGAAGCGGGGCTTTAGTTTTCATCCACACTGCCGACGCCGGACGCCGGTCACGGTCTGCCTCCAGGTAGATGGGCCGATCAATGTGACGCAGCTCGAAAGGACGCCCGCGCCCCCACTCACGCATCACGGGGTGGTCGATGTGCCCCAGCAGCTCATCCGGAGTCGGCAGTTCCTCAGGGTCAGGGATAGCGACCGGCATCGTGTCCTGGTGGACTGGCCCGCCTGAGGGTTTCTGGAAGCTGGCGATCATGGACAGGATAGGTGTGCCGTCCTGATAGGCCTGAGAGCGACGGGCTGAGAATGATCCACCATCACGCAGCCGTTCGACTCTGACCTCAATAGGCTTTGTGGCGTCACCAGGACGGAGGAAATACCCATGGACTGAATGCACCACCCGGCCAGGCTCCACGGTGCGCATCGCCGCCGTGGTCGCCTGACCAAGGACCTGGCCACCAAAAACCCGCCAGAACGCCTGCTCGAACACAGGAGCTATGAACCGGTCCTCGCTGCCCCCGTCATCTGGCAACTCCTCCAGGTCAAGCATGCCGACCAGCCGGTCGACCGCCTCCTCTGGGGTCGGGACTCGGTACTCTCGTTCCGCCATCGCCGGCTCCTCCACTAATCTGTGCATGAAACAATGAACATCCTATGACCCAGCACCTTCACTTTGCCGAAGCAGCCATCCTCCAGGACTTGAACACCTACATTTCACGCGGTCGCCGAATCAACGAACAGGGAATTCGACTGCAGGCTTTGGGCAAAGTCCTGGCCGCGTGGCTTCCCGTCATGACCCCCTCCACGCTGACCTCCCGCATCCCGGCCGTCCTTGGCCTGCGCACTATGGCACTGGCCGAAGAATCTCAAGCTGATATCACAGTGGAACTGTCCTCTGTGACCGAACGACTAGCTCGAATGAACCCCGTCGAAACCACTCTGGCGCTACCCCCGAGCCGCATTAACGCTCCCTGGGCTGCCGTCACCCCGCCGCGCAGCGGTTGGGCGCTGCGGGGAACTATGAGGGACGCTGATTTACGCCAAGTGGCGCAGGAGGGCATCGCAGAGGTGGCGGAGGCCGTGCCACAGACCGCTGGCCCACATGTGGTGGAGCAGGTCCGGGAACACATCTGGAGCCTTCCTCTGGAACACAGAATGCCCAAAGGAGCTGCCTTCGGCGCTCTCTCTATGGGCTTCTTGCAGGACGGCGAGGACGCCACAAGCACGATCCACACTCACGGCAAGTGGGTGAGGCTGACATCAGCCGGCGGGTTTATCCTCTCCAGAGCTTCCTAGAGCCTCCGGGATCGTCCACAGAGACCCACCCGGGCACACGGCTCGCCGAGGAGTCCACAGGGTCTCAGGCTGCCAGTCTGGCCAACTTCCTCGCCCGGCAGACTCGACACATGAGTCGGATGCGATTGATCACGGCCCGCCCCGGCTCTCCTCAGAGTCTGGCCGTGGGATACAAGGAGTGATCAACGTCATGACCGAATCCATTACTGTGCGGGGTTTCGCCGGCACGACCCCCGAGGTGAAGAACCCCGATTCCGATAATCCTGTTGCCACGTTCAGGTTGGGGGCGACGCCTCGGTGGCGCAGCGGTCAGACTGGTGAATGGACATCCGGGGAGACCAATTGGTACACCGTGGCGTGTTTCGGGCGACTTGCTCTCAACGTTGCAGACTCGTTGCACAAGGGCGATCCCGCGGTGGTTGTTGGACGGCCTAAGGTTCGGACGTGGACAACGGATCAGAACGACTCTGGTGCCGAGATCGAGATCAGCGCCCAGAGCGTCAGTCACGACCTCAAGTTCGGAACGACTCAGTACCGCAAGGTAAGTCGTCACGACCCCGCCCCTACGGAAGAAGAGACCCAGCCCCCGGCAGCCGGTGACGCGAATCCAGAACAGGACTCCGCGCCACCGAATCGCCAGGACGGGGAATCGTCAGCGCTGTGGCAGGGGGAACCGGCCCTTCACAACGCTGCTTGATCAGACTGCGGCTCAGTCGCGCGTCAAACGCCGGTGGGTGACCCGGCTTGGCCGTGCTGCGTCAGCTCCCAGCCGCTCAACCTTGTTCTGGGTGTAAGACTCGAAGTTGCCCTCGAACCAATACCAGTTGGCGGGGTTATCCTCTGTGCCCTCCCAAGCAAGCACGTGGGTGGCCACGCGATCCAGGAACCACCGGTCGTGGGAGATGACAACGGCACAGCCGGGGAACTCCAGCAAAGCATTCTCCAGTGAGCTCAGAGTCTCGACGTCAAGGTCGTTGGTGGGCTCATCAAGAAGGAGGAGATTGCCGCCCTGCTTGAGCGTCAGAGCCAGGTTCAGTCTGTTGCGTTCACCACCGGAGAGAACACCAGCGCGCTTCTGCTGGTCAGGGCCTTTGAACCCGAAGGAGGAGACGTAAGCACGTGAAGGCATCTCCACGTTCCCAACTTTGATGAAGTCCAGGCCGTCGGAGACGACCTCCCAGAGGCTCTTATCGGCGTCGATACCGGCACGTGACTGGTCCACATAACTGATCTTGACCGAATCACCGATGGTGAGATCGCCGCTGTCTAGGTCTTCCATTCCGACGATGGTCTTGAACAGAGTGGACTTGCCGACACCGTTGGGCCCGATGACCCCGACGATTCCGTTACGAGGCAGCGAGAAGGACAAACCGTCAATGAGTATGCGATCTCCGTAGCCCTTTCGCAGGTTCTTGGACTCAATGACTTGAGTGCCCAGTCGGGGGCCCGGTGGAATCTGGATCTCTTCGAAATCGAGTTTCTTGGTCCGCTCAGCTTCAGCAGCCATTTCCTCATAGCGGGCCAGTCGGGCTTTGGACTTTGCCTGGCGGCCCTTGGCGTTGGACCGAACCCACTCGAGTTCCTCAGTCAGCCGCTTGGCAAGTTTGGCGTCCTTCTTGCCCTGGACCTGCATGCGGGACTGCTTCTTCTCCAGGTAGGTCGTGTAGTTGCCTTCGTACGGGTAGAGCCGACCTCGGTCGACTTCACAGATCCATTCGGCGACGTGGTCGAGGAAGTACCGGTCGTGTGTGACGGCCAGGACAGCACCCTCGTAGGAGGCGAGGTGCTGCTCCAACCAGAGCACCGATTCTGCGTCCAGGTGGTTGGTTGGTTCGTCCAGCAGCAGCAAATCGGGCTTGGACAGCAGGAGCTTACACAGAGCGACTCGGCGTCGTTCACCACCGGAAAGGTGCGTCACCGACTCGTCTCCGGGTGGGCAGCGAAGAGCATCCATCGCCTGATCCAATTGGGAGTCGATGTCCCAGGCATTGGCGGCGTCGATCTCTTCCTGGAGCTTACCCATTTCTTCCATCAACGCTTCAAAGTCAGCGTCCGGGTTGGCCATCTCATCGCTGATCTCGTTATAGCGGACCACCTTGGTGTAGACCTCGCCCAAGCCTTCCTGGACATTACCCAGGACCGTCTTGTCCTCATTGAGAGGAGGCTCCTGCTGGAGGATACCCACGGAGTACCCCGGGCTGAGCCGGGCCTCACCGTTGGAGGGCTCGTCCATCCCAGCCATGATCTTCAGGATCGTCGACTTACCGGCGCCGTTGGGGCCCAGCACGCCGATCTTAGCTCCCGGATAGAAGGACATCGTCACGTCATCGAGGATGACCTTGTCGCCCACCTTTTTGCGTGCTCTTACCATCGAGTAAATGAATTCAGCCATATTCAGAAGCCTATCGGAGTTTGGCGGCGACTCGTTGGTGTCGCGGCATCACGTAGAGCCACGCCGTCCACGGCCGAACCCACACGAGAACAAGGGTGAGAACCAGCGATACCACTGTCATGAGGAAAACCTGAACACCTGTTGTGAGGTCCATCGTTGAGAAGACGTGGTCTCTGAGCAGCACAATGATCGGGAAATGAGCCACATAGACCACCACCGAGCTGCGACCGCACCACTCCACGAATCGGACCGGTCGGCCCCGCGGCAGCCGGGGTGCGAGCCAAATGACCACTGAGATTCCCAGCACGGAAATACCGGCCGCTGCCAGAGATCCGATCCGTAGACTGCGATCGTCGACTCCCATATGGGCAAAGGCGGCGACAGCGACCATGAGCGGAACTACCAGCACCCAGTGCATTCTCACCCAACGATCGACCTGGGGTGCAGCCCACGCGCCGAGGAAAAAGAACGCTCCGTACCAGAATGTGCTTCCAATCAACCCACCATGGACCGCTGTTGTTGAGACGTAGGTCCCGATCATGGCGGCGAACATTGCCAGATAGGCCCAACTATGGCCTGCCGGAGCCCGCGCTACCATGGGTTTGAAGATCATCGCCGCTGTGTAGCAGAGCAGCAGCGCCATCAGAAACCACAGATAGTCTCTGTGGAACTGCCACTCCAAGACATTGGGAACGCCGACGCCTTCGCGGACGAAGAACCCATAGAGGCACAGCCAGACCAGGAGTGGCCAGGCGATTGCAGCGACCTTTCCCCATATGTACAGCGGCAGTGGCTTCACCAGAGACCGGTAGAGGAGCATTCCTGACATAAACATCAGCAAGGGCATCCGGAACGGCGTCAAATGCCGGTTGACGTCTGCCCACCACTCAACACTGGCGCCGGCGATGTTCTGACTGTTGGCGTGCAAGACCACGACCAGCAATACGGCGAGACCGCGCAGGAAGTCCATCCACTGCATCCGCGGGGCTTGAGTTTTCACGGGGTACAAGACTAGTTCACGAAGTCAGTGCAGGTTTGGTCATTGGGAATATCTCGGTAAAGCACCCAGAGGCCCTCATCGTCTTGGGCGACCGTCTCGAACCCCAGGCGCCCAGCGCGCGCGAAGGCTTCATCAGGACTGAGCGGGTCATTGCCCCCCAGTTCCTCCGCCCAGGTGTCGATGATGAGCCAGTTGACCCGCGAGTCATCGATGGTGCCCGCTAGGCCCACATAGGAGTGACCAGTCAGATGTGGAACCGCAGTATCGGCCGCTTCGACACATGACCCCTCGGGGATGAGATCCACTGCTCGCTGATGAGCATCAGCGCGCTCAGGCATCTGCCAGTTCTGTCCCGTATAGGTCCAGTGCAGAGGAAAGATCTGGTTGTCACGATCCGTAGCCCACTGCACGACAGCACCACCCACCACTGACAACACCATCAAGCTCACCGGCAATACAACCGCGGGCAGGAAAGTCTTCTTGCTGTGGGTCCGGCCCCGGATCCTGCGCAGCGTGTCGAAGGCCGCCAGGAGGAAGATGACCGCCAAGGCCGCGTCATAGTGGTACACCAGCCCCCAGACAGTCAGCCGGTCGTTGAAAAGCCTGGACAGGAGCATCGGCAGCGCAATGACGGTGTAAGGCGAGGCGAGCGGCAACAACCACAGGGGCACCAGGTGAGCGGTGAGCAGTGCGATCTTCAGCGGATGATCCACCAGGATCGGCAGTGCGTTCCACGGCTGCGTCAGCAGGAAGACAGCCGCAGCGCCTGCACTGGGTCCGAGCGCGGTGTAGTCCCAGTAGGAGAACTCGCCGTCCGGGGCGAAATGAGGAATGACGACGCCCACTGCGACCCACAGCCCAACGAGGCCCAGAATGGTCAGGACACCCGCTTGAACCCAGTGCCTTCTGATCAACAGCACCGCGGCGATCGCCAGGCAAGTGGCACCCATGTCTTCGCGCACCAGAAGCAGCACAGCGGACAGCAGAACAACTGTCCATGCTCGCTGGCGTTCAAGCGCCCAGATCACCCACCCGAGAATGGGCACTCCGAAAGCGATTTCGTGGAAGTCCCAGTTGATAAAGGCCTGAAAAGGCCACCACAGCAACAGGGCCGCGGCCGCAAGGAGACCGACGCGGTGACTGAACCACCCACGCACCACCAGGTACACCGGAATAGCAGCCGAGACGAGCAGTACCACTAATGCGATATTCAATACCCGCGGGTCATCCCATAGCCAGTAGAGCGGAGCTAAGGTAGCGATGATCGGATGAAAGTGATCTCCGAGGAGATGGAAGCCATCTCCCTTGATCGGGACGATGGGGGCATCGAACTGTGCGTAGCGGCGCACCGCCTGGTCGAAGATTCCAAGATCGTAGCCGCGGGCCTCGAAATTGCGGAACCGGAGAAACGAGTGGGCCAGGTAGAGGGCGGCGAATCCGGAGATCACAGCAACAAGGCCTAGGGCTTGCTGCGCCGAGACGCGAGTCACTTCGGGACCCTGCGCTGATCGCCTAACACCGGTAGTTCTCCGGTATGGAGTTGCTCCGCAGTTTGTGCGGGCGGACTCTCACCTCGGTTCGGATCGAGAGTCTCCAGATGAATGCCGTCATAAGTGTGCAACGCGTAGGTTTGACTGCGTCCTGGTACGCGCAAAAGTAAGGGAGAGGCCAACCAGCCGCGGGTCCACACCCATCGACCAGAGGGCAGAAGCGCTATCACCGTCATACACACCACTGAGGTAGCAAGTGAGAGCCGGAGCATGTCCTCATCAAGGTTGAGGAACTCCCAGACTGACAACTGGTCCTGAGCGCCGTAACAGATGAAGAAACCAACGGTAAAAATGACCCACTTGGTCTGCCAGTCGTTTCGGATACCAATCGCAGCGAACAGCGGCAGCAGCCATAGCAGGTACCACGGGTGAATGATCGGAGACAGCACTACAATCGCAGCAAAGGCCCACGTCATGCGCTGCATCAGATGCCGGTCCCGGCCCAGGAACATCAGTGCCACCACAATGAGTACGCTGGCGAGTCTGCCAATAAGCCGGAGAGTATCCAAGGTCCACTCCGCGTCCTGCCCGAAAGCATGCAGGATGTTGGTCAGGGTGTCATCGACAATCCCCAGTGGCGACCAGAATGACTTGCCCGTATCGCCTGTGCCCGCCAGTACCATCAGCCATCGGATGCCGTAGCCGTTGACCCACCCCACAGCCAGGAGAACAACACCAGCTATTCCAGCGGTGAGGAACCAGTACTTGAACTTGCGCCACCAGCCGGTCTCACCATCCCCCCTGGATGCGGCCCATAACAGCGCCACAAAAGGAAGTAGGACCAGGGAGATAATTTTCATTCCCACCGATACTGTCACCAGCAGTGTGGCAACCACTCCCCTGGACCAGTGTCTGTTGGCGGTGGTGGCAGCGTAGATCCCGGCGAGGGCAAACCCCATCATGAGAGCGTCGTTATGCGCGCTGGAGATGAAGCTGATGATGAACAGGGGGTTGGCGCATGCCAGCCACTGCGCGCGCCCTCCGTGGACACCAAAGTGCTCCGCCAGTTTGGGCACATAGACCATGATCAGAACGACGCCGGCGACGCAAGCCAATCTGAAGAGCAGAACTGCCGTATCCACATGATTATTGGTCACCCACATAACCGCCGCTTCGATCCAAAGGAACATGGGACCGTAGGGGGTCTCCGATTGGGCCCACATAGGGTCTGTGCCGAAGTGGAACCAATTTTCCAGTTGGGACACACCCTCCTGGTAGGGGTCGCCACCTGCCAGCACCAGACGTCCTTGATTGAGATAGGCGAAGACGTCTCTAGAGAAGATAGGCACACAGAACAAATGGGGTACCGCCCACACCGCCGTGGCGATGTTCACCACCCGCAGGCTTCCAGGTTGCCAACTCTGCCGGTCAGCTTCACGGAGTGCACGGCCCAGCAGCAGCCAGGCGTGAAACATCACCCAGCACCCGAGAGTAAGCGCCACAGTCGAGACGGCGACGCCCCAGGGTTCCGTACGAAGTGGGATCACCCAAGACCATCGGTTGATGTCTGATCCGTTTGCGAGCCACCCCACTCCGAAAGATCCGAAGAGCACGAGAACGGAACCGAGGAAACCCTGGATCAGAGCACGTCGGATTCCCGGTGTTCTCAGGGGAGGCTTCTCAACTTCGCCTTCTGGTGGGGCAAGACTGGGCACCTGAAGAAACTACCACTGCGCCGCTTAGAGTCGCGGATACTTGGGCGGCTCGGACTGGGCGATGTGCTCAAGCACACGAACCACCTGAGCCGAGTAGCCAAACTCGTTGTCGTACCAGACGTAGAGTATCGCCTGCTTACCGTTGACGATCGTGGCCAAACCATCGACCACACCTGCGGCAGTGGAGCCGACAAAGTCCGTCGAGACCACCTCAGCTGAATCGATGTAGTCGACCTGTGAGTGCAAGGGCCCCTCCAAGGACTGCTTGCGCAGAAATGTGTTGAGCTCATCTTTGGTCGTTGGTCGCTCCAACTCCAGATTAAGGATCGCCATGGACACATCCGGGGTCGGAACTCGGATGGCATTACCAGAGAGTTTCCCGGCAAGCTGCGGAAGTGCCTTCGCTACCGCTTTAGCCGCACCTGTCTCAGTGAGCACCATGTTCAGCGCTGCGGAACGTCCTCGCCGCTCCCCCTTATGGAAGTTGTCGATCAGGTTCTGATCATTGGTGTAGGAGTGCACTGTCTCCACATGTCCATGGTCAATTCCATAGTGATCCTGCATGAGTTTCGCGACCGGGGTGATGGCGTTGGTGGTGCAACTGGCCGCTGATAGCACCGCTGAATCGTCGTCGATCTGTGAGTGGTTGACACCGTAGACGATGTTCTTGATGTCGCCCTTGCCCGGGGCGGTCAACAGCACGCGGCTGGCGCCTTCAGACTGGAGATGTTTGCTGAGACCGTCACGATCGCGCCATATACCAGTGTTATCTACGACGACGGCGTCCTGGATGCCATAGTCGGTGTAGTTGACCTCTTCAGGGCTCGAAGCGTAGATGACTTGAATGTAGGTGCCATTGGCAATGATGGCGTTGTTCTCTTCATCGACTCTGATTGAACCGGCGAAGGGGCCGTGTACAGAGTCTCTGCGCAGCAGCGAGGCACGCTTGGCCAGGTCGTTCTCCTTGCCCTGTCGGACCACAATTGCCCGCAGCCGCAGTCCAGTAGCAGAAGAAGCATGCCCAACAATGATGCGGGCTAGCAGCCGGCCGATGCGCCCGAAACCGTAGAGCACCACATCCTGAGGTTCAGCGCGCCCCTGACCCTTCTTGCCTATGACATCGGCGAGCTCTTCTCTGAGGAACGCATCGAGGTCAGCGGTCGTGGAGGCTTTGAAACGGTTGTTGAGCCTGGCGATGTCAATGCTGGCAGCGCCTAAGTCCAATGTGTGCAGTGCCTGGATCAGCGGGAGCGTTTCGGAAATCGGAAGCTCGACCTCATCCACCTGGCGGGCGAACCGATGGGCCTTCAGAATGTCGATCGCGGATTGGTTGACCAGCTGGCGTCCGTAGATGCTGGTGACCACGTTGTTCTCGCGGTAGAGCTGGCCGATTAGAGGGATCATAGCCTCTGCCTGGGCTTCGCGGTCGATCCATTCGTTGAGGTGTTTACTCACTGCGGACATGGAGGAGGGAGGTCCTTTCGACTAAGACGTCTTTGTCTTGCTGACTGCTCTACTCTATACAAGCCTGCGGGGTGGGCCGGCCGATAAGCCGGGTTCTGTCGTGGACCATCATCCATCTGGGTACCGCGTTGCCGCGGTCCTCAAGCGGTCAACCCGAATACTCGGGCGGGCAACCCTCATACGTATCCTGCTCGACCTTGCTCCGGATGGGGTTTGCCTAGCCGCCCCAGTCACCTGAGGCGCTGGTGGGCTCTTACCCCACCGTTTCACCCTTACCCGCGCTGGAGACCAGCGACGGGCGGTCTATTTTCTGTGGCACTGGCCTGCGGGTCTCCCCGAGTGGGCGTTACCCACCATCCTGCCCTGCGGAGCCCGGACTTTCCTCGACACTGCGGTGCCGCGATGGTCTGGCCGACCCACCCCTGCGAACCATCCTACTCCGAGGTCTGCGTCAGCTGGACGGCAGTGGAGCTTCCGGGGAGATCAGGCCCTGGTCAAGAAGCTCATCCCAGAAACTGCGTGGGATTTCAGCAGCCATGGCTGAGACGTCTTCTGCTATCCGACCTGGTCGGCTCGATCCGGGAATAACGGCCGCAACTGCGGGGTGGGCGCTCGAGAACTGCAGGGCGGCGTCTTTAAGGCGGACCCCGTGGCGATCGGCGACCTCACGCAACCGGCTCACCTGATCCTTTATGTGTTCAGGGATCTCCGCGTAGTCGAAGTGCTCCCCACCCAGCAGCGCCCCGGAATTGAAAGGTGCGCCCACAATGATGCCCACGTCTTTCTCCTGGGCGGCCGGCATCACTCGCTGCAGTGCGCGTTTGTGTTGAAGCAGAGTGTATTGGGTGGCGGTGAGACTCATCGTTGGTGCGTTGTGGTCCATGTCGAGTGCCAGCTCGATGGGCTCCACGGTGTTGAACCCGAGTCCCCAACCGGATATCACGCCTTGCTCCTGAAGTTCAGAAAGCACTGGGAAGGCGCCGTTCCGCGCTTCGTCAAACCGTGTGATCCATTCGTCGCCGTGGAAGTCACGTGAGATGTCGTGGACGAAGACATAGTCCAACGTATCGGTCTGCAGACGCTGCAGGCTTTCCTCGATGGAGCGTTTCGTGGCGTCGGCCGAATAATCGTTGGCCAGCTGATTGGGGCGCCCATCCTCGAACAATCCTGACTTCTGCTCGTGATCTTCCAGGATGAGCCGGCCCACTTTGGTGCCGAGGGCATAGTCACCGCGCGGACGTTCCTTCAGCACTTCTCCCAGCCGTGACTCGGCCAGTCCCGCCCCGTAGAAGGGGGCGGTGTCAAAGTAGCGGACCCCGGCTTGCCACGCCGCTTCCACAGTCTTTAGAGGTTGCGCGGGTAGGCGGGGTGTCGTTGGTTCCCGCGCTCGGGTGTGTCGCTGCAGGCTGAC
>NZ_VAVZ01000023.1 GCF_005771525.1 Nesterenkonia salmonea
CACACGCGGGCATTTCAGGATGAGTCAACGACTAGGTCCAGGCGGGCATCTGGGATGAGTCAATGCGTGGGTTTCTCTCATCAGCTACTCTCGGGTACAGTTGATCAGTCGGACCCCAGAGGTCCGTGCGTCGTAGGAACGTTCTTCAGCCGGTCCAATGTCTTTCATTGGTATCGAGCTTCATGGCAGTGGTCTTCTCGCGGCGAACCTGAGTGCACCGTCCGGTGCGTTCGCGACTGCCAGTCTCTTGGTTGCACCGATTTTTTCGTGCCCCATTGTGCCTGGCTCATCCTGAAAGGCATCCGCCATCTCTGATACACCCATGACGTTCGTAGACCTCAACGTACCCGCTCCATTGGTTCGCGCCTTGGCTGCAGACGGCAAATTCCAAGCTTTCCCCATCCAGCAGCAGACCTTGCCGGACACCCTGACCGGCCGTGACGTCCTTGGTCGAGGAAAGACCGGGTCCGGCAAGACTCTCGCGTTCTCCATCCCTCTAGTGGCGCAACTGTCCGATAGCGCTAAGCGGGTACCCCGCAAGCCCCGTGGTCTCGTCCTTGCACCTACCAGGGAGCTCGCCACACAGATCAACGCGGTACTGGAGCCGCTGGCAGCAGCCTACGGTCTGCGCACCACCACAGTGTTTGGTGGTGTGAGCCAGAAACGCCAGGTCGACGCTTTACGTTCCGGTGTCGATATTCTCGTCGCCTGCCCAGGTCGGTTAGAAGATTTGCTCGATCAGGGCCAGCTGACGCTGGACGCTGTTCAGGTGACGGTCCTTGATGAAGCCGACCATATGGCTGACCTCGGTTTCCTTCCCGGTGTCACACGAATCCTTGCCAAGACTCCCCAAAATGGCCAGCGGATGTTCTTCTCAGCAACGTTGGACAACGGAGTAGATAAGCTAGTCAAACGGTTCCTCCACAACGAGCTGCTGCATTCAGTGGATGAAGCAACCTCCCACGTTTCGGCGATGACCCACCATGTGTTCGAGGTTCCTTCAGAAGAGAAGAAGACGTTAGTCAAGACCCTTGCCTCCGGCACGGGCAAACGTATCCTCTTTACCCGGACCAAGCACCAGGCCAAGAAGTTGGCCAAGCAACTGACTGCTGACGGCACCCCGGCAGTGGATCTGCATGGCAACCTTTCGCAGAATCAGCGCGACAGAAATCTTGCTGCCTTCGGTGGCGGAGATGTCCGCGTGCTCGTCGCCACGGATGTGGCGGCTCGAGGCGTCCACGTAGATTCTGTAGAACTAGTGGTCCACGTTGATCCACCAGCAGAGCACAAGGCCTACCTGCACCGCTCTGGCCGCACCGCGCGCGCCGGAAGCAGCGGAGACGTCGTCACAGTGATGCTTCCTGAACAGCGTCATGACACTCAAGCACTGCTGCGCAAGGCAGAGATCAAGGCGCAACCGCTGACTGTCACCAGCAACTCACCAGCGGTGGCTGAGCTCGTCGGTGCCGTCGCCGACTATGTGAAGCCACCGGTCCAGCCTGTCCAGCAGCAGAGAACATCGTCACCTCGTGGTGGCGGTCGCGGTCCGCGCAGCGGGCAAGGGTCGCGCCGCAACCAGGGTGGGCGCCGCTCAAGGCAGGCCAGCGGTTCCAGAGGCTGACCAATCCGCCGGGGGCCCAGCCCCAGGCGATTTACCTTTGTGTGTTCCGAGGCTTTGAAATCGACTCCTGATACGTACCGGGCTGAAGCTCTCCCCCGCGGCTGACATTGGTCTCCGAGCCACTGATCCGATCGGTGTTTTGGGCGGTGATGGCTAACCATCCCTCATTTTGCTGCCGAACAACGAATGTGAAGAGACCCTGTCGGGTGCCAACTGGCTGACCTCCTGGTGGATGCTGCCCGGTCAGGGTCCATTCCCAGACGATCACCGCCACACCTTCGGCGATATGACGTGTCTTCACCCGCTCCACGGACATATGAGAATCCGTGAAAATCTTCCGGAACCCATAGTCGTGCGCTGAGCGGATGCTGTCCTGGTTCTCCCACCAGAGACCGACCACATTGATGAAATCGGCGTCCTCGACGAACAGGGACGCCAGGGACTCTGCAGCCTTGCGGTTCCACGCAGCGGCAAAAGCGTCGGGGAATTCTTCTGGTCTACTTGGCTGTGCGCCTGGGGCGAGGTCAGAAATCAGTCATATCCGTTCTCCTGGGGACGGCGAGGAATGAGCTGATCATACTGTCTGACCATGGTGTGAGTCTTTTGTGAAGTCACCCTCCGTGCTCAGCCTTTCCATAGGTCAAGACCGTGTGGAAGGCTTGGCGTATGAACGCTCTTGAGAACAAGACTGTGGCCATCATTGGTGCGGGAAGCGTTGGCGCATCCACTGCCTACGCAGTGATGATTCGGGGCTCAGCCCGGAATGTGCGCCTCTATGACATTGATGCGGCGCGAGTTGAAGCTGAGGTCCTGGACCTGGCCCATGGCAGTCAGTTCACCGGTGCAGGCGAAGTCTCCGGCAGCGACGACCTTCGTGAGATCGAAGGCGCCGACGTCGTCGTCATCACTGCTGGTGCCAAGCAGCATCCTGGCCAGACGAGGCTGGATCTGGCGGCTACGAATGTTAGGATCCTGCGATCCCTCATGCCGCAGTTGCTGAAGAGAGCTCCCAACGCCATCTATCTCCTAGTGACTAATCCGTGTGATGTGCTGACGACTGCAGCCCAGCAGATCTCGGGTCTTCCTGCCCAGCGAGTGTTTTCCACTGGCACGGTCCTGGATACAGCGCGTCTGCGCTGGCTATTGGCTCAGCAGGCTCATGTGTCCCGGCAAAGTGTTCATGCCCAGATCATCGGAGAGCATGGGGATACTGAGTTTCCGCTGTGGTCCAGCGCCAGTATCGGGGCGACACCCCTGGTCGACTGGGAAGTCGAAGGGAAACGAATCTTCACACCCGACCGGCTCAACTCCATTGCAGACCAGGTCCGCAACGCTGCCTACCACGTGATCAAAGGCAAGGGCGCCACCAACTACGCTATTGGCCTGTCAGCGGCGCGAATTATTGAGGCCATTCTCCACAATGAGCAGGCAGTGCTCCCTGTCAGCACAGTATTGAGAGGATTCAGAGGGATCGACGGAGTGGCCTTGTCTGTGCCAAGTGTGGTCTCCCACCGCGGAGCGGAACCTGTACTGACCACGTCATTATCCGAGGCTGAGACAGAGCTCTTACAGCGCTCCGCCTCAGGGCTGCATGAAGTTCAGGAATCACTGGGGCTTTGACCGGTAGCATTTTTGTGATGTGACGAAGCACTGTAGGTGAGAAACAAAAAACGACCCGCCAGAGTCAGCGGGTCGTTTAGAGCAGCAAGGCCACGAAGTACGGTTGTGTTTTAGGCTCAGTGGCTGACTAATGGGTGGAGCATATCGGACTCGAACCGATGACCTTCTGCATGCCATGCAGACGCGCTACCAGCTGCGCCAATGCCCCATATTCTTCTGTATTTCCCACGTATTCTTCACGTTGGCAACCCCTATACGTTACACCGCTGTTGGAGGTTCCGGCAAATCCAGTTCGAGCTTTGGCACGTCAGCGTAGAGGCGATCCAGCCCATAGACGGCCCGCTCTTGTTCGTGCTGAACGTGGACCACCATATGCCCGTAATCCAAGAGAACCCAGGTGCCTGAGTCCTTGCCCTCGCGGCGCAATGGGGCTGAATCGTGGATCGTCTTGACCTGCTTTTCGATCTCTTCGCAGATCGCACCGATCTGTCGCTCGGAGGGCGCAGAGCAGATGAGGAACGCATCGGTAATACCGAGGCGCTCCCCTACGTCGTAGCCATTGATGTTGGTGGCCAGCTTGTCAGTGGCGGCCGAAGCAGCGGTGCGCAATTCGGCGAGTACGTTGTCAGGAACAGTCATAGGTGTCATTCAGTTTAGAGGAAGACGAAATAGACAACGGCGGCGATCGCAGCGAGCAGAAGGACTGCCATGACGATCACTGTCCACATGAGGACTTTCTGCCGGTCTACTTGCCGTGAGGTGGCATCAATCATTTTGTTGAGATCAAGGCCGTGTGCACCCCGAGCTTGGACCGGCTCAATCTGGCCGGTCGCGTACTGCATATCCTCGGGGTCCTGCTCAAGGGAATCACGGACCATCTTTTGGGTCAGGATCTGCGACTCTGGCCGTTCGCGGCTCCGGCGGCGCCGGTCCTTCTCCGCTTTGGCATGCTCCTTGCGCATCCGTTCTTGGTTGGCCTGCATAGCCTTGGCGGCAAGTGCCTGCTGGCGTTTCAGGAGCTCTGGGTCAACGGACGTCGGATCGTCAACTCGTGCAATCTCCGCATTGGTTGAATCCAACTCAGCCAGCAGTTCAGGGCTCAAGGGGGGAATTGACTGGGTCTCGCGCAGCATGCGCCGAACCCTGCGCGATTCGGGAAGAGTATCAGGATCAACTTCTGCCGTCGCAGAGTCGCTCTCCGCTTGGTCCTGGTCGCCTGCAGGGGCGTCGGTGACCTCTTCAGACGACGGCTCAGGTTCAGGTTCTTCCTCGACCAAGTCCGGAACTCGGGTCATAACCTGAGTGACGTCTTCGTCATCCACAACAAGGTCCGCTTCTGCGTCAGCGATCACCTCTTCAGGACGCGCTGGCTCTTCCTCAGGCTCGGGAAGCACCGCAGGCGCTGAAACGTCTTCTTCGAAGTCGAGCTCTTCCGCCTGTGATTGACCCTCGTGGCTCGACTCCTGGGCCTCGTCACTACGTGATTCGGGGGTGTCTTCGGGGTCGTCGTCTGCTCCTGGTTCCTCAGGGAGCTCGTCGCTTTCGGAAGCTATTGTGGCACTGACGGCCCGGGCCAGTTCGTCTTGGGCTTCGTCATTGTGGCCGACCTCAGCAGTGGAACCAGACTCGGAGGAGGACTCACTCGGGCGACCTGGAACGTGGGGCTCATCCTGAGCAAGTTCCTCTTCAGGTGCAGGGGCCTCTCCAGCCTCACGTTGAGCCGCTAGTTCCGCTTCCCGGCGTCGACGCAGCTCTTTCCGGGAGACAGGCAGGTACCGCTCGCGGAGTTCTTCGCCGTTGGCTGCGTTCTGCTCCGTGGTGTCTGCGCTCATGAGGAACCCTCCCGGTGGTATTGCTCAATGGTATGCCCAGGTGAACTGAGATTCGGCTCATCAGCCGCGCGTGTGCCTGAACCATCTTGGTAGAGCTTATGTTTGTTGATGTACTGAACTACACCGTCCGGGACCAGGTACCAGACCGGGTCGCCAGCCTTCCCCCGCGCCCGCAGATCCGTTGAGCTGATGGCCATCGCTGGGATCTCCATCAGCGAGATGTTCTCGCTGCGTCCGAAGTCCTCACTCTGGTACCCGGGACGTGTCACGGAGACAAAGTGTGCGAGTTCCCATAGCTCTTCGACGTTCTTCCAGGACATGATCTGGGCCATAGCGTCAGCCCCGGTGATGAAGAAGAGATTCGCATCTCCGTACATTGCCCGGAAGTCCCGCAGAGTGTCAATGGTGTAGGTGGTGCCACCCCGGTCGATATCAACCCGGGACACTGAGAATCGCGGATTAGATGCGGTTGCGATCACGGTCAGTAGGTAGCGGTGTTCAGCTGGGGTGACACGCCTGCCTGCCTTCTGCCAGGGTTCACCGGTAGGCACGAAGATCACTTCATCAAGGCTGTACTCCGCAGCTACTTCGGATGCTGCCACCAAGTGACCGTGATGGATGGGATCGAATGTTCCGCCCATGATGCCCAGACGGCGTTTGCGATCATCGGGTCCGGTCCGAGCGGGAGTGCTGAAAGGGGGTGTCAAATCAGTGGTGGCCCTGGGGGTCAGCCGGAAGTTCCTTGCCCTTGCCGGAGAAACCTAGGGTGATCAACAAGCTCAGCATGAGGACGGCGAAGATGATGATGCCGTACCAGTAGGCTGGCATTGGCAGCTCATAACCGTTGTACTGTTCGGCAAGCAGTGCGAGAACGGGCAGGTTCATGCCTCTCCCTTTGAATGGTGTGTCAAGATCTGACAAGAGTCTACTAGGAAAATGCTCGATTCCCCGCAATCCAGGCCTGAGAGCCGGGGCACCGCGGAACTTAACCTTCAGAGGGGGCTCGCAGCTGTGTCACTGGGTCAGCGGATCTGGCCATCTCCGCGGACTACCCACTTGGTGGTGGTCAGCTCAGCCATTCCCATGGGCCCACGAGCATGGGTCTTTTGGGTTGAAATGCCGACCTCCGCGCCCAGACCGAACTCGCCACCATCGGTGAAGCGAGTGGATGCGTTCACGATCACTGCGGCAGCGTCCACCTCAGCAATAAACTGATCCGCCGCAGACGCTGAGTCCGTGACAATGGCTTCGGTATGCCCAGTGCTGTACTTCTGAATATGGCTGATCGCCTCATCGATGGTGTCCACCACGGCCACCGACATTTCCAGGTCCAGGAACTCGGTACGGTAGTGCTCCTCGGTGACGTCATGGCCCGCTTCTGACCCTTCTGGCATCCACTGCGCGGCGCGACGGTCAAGGTGTAGCACGACTCCAGCATCCGCCAGCGCACCTAGAGATTCTCTGCCCGCCTGCTCTGCCTGAGCATGAAGAAGCAGGGTCTCCGCCGCATTGCAGACACTGGGCCGATGAGTCTTCGCATTCACGACGATCTCTCGGGCCTTGAGGGGGTCAGCTGTTGCGTCGACGTAGACGTGGACGTTGCCTTCCCCAGTCTCGATGACCGGAACTTTTGCGTTGTTGACCACGTGTTGGATCAGCTCGTGGCCACCGCGTGGAATGAGGACGTCGACGCTGCCGCGAGTGGTCATCAGCTCGGTCGCGCCTTCTCTGCCGAGAGGGTCAATGGTTTGCACCGCGTCTTCAGGAACATCAGCTGAGCCTAACGCCTTACGTATCACGTCTAGGAGTGTCTCATTAGTGGTCATCGCAGCTGAGCCGCCGCGAAGGATGACAGCATTGCCGGACTTCAGAGCCAAGGCTGCGATATCAACCGTGACATTGGGACGAGCCTCGTAGATGACACCGATGACTCCAAGGGGCACCGCGACCTGGCTGAGTCTGAGCCCATTGGGCAGCGTCCTCCCCTGCGCGATCCGTCCGATCGGGTCTTCCAGCCGGATAATTTCTTCGACGGCGCGGGCCAATCCTTCGATACGCTCGGGAGTCAGTCTCAGGCGGTCCTGAAGGGCCGCTGAGAGTCCCGTTTCCCGGCTTCGGCTGAGGTCCTGCTCGTTGGCGGTGATCAGCGATGGCACCGAGTCCCGCAGCCCGGCGGCGACTGCCTCCAGGGCGCGGTCCTTGTGTTGGCGGTCCAGCCGCCCCAGTGGCCTGGCGGCTTCACGAGCGCGCTGGGTGATCTGGGTGATGTCTGCGGTCATGCTGGGACCTCCACTCGGGCCATGTCATCAGTGTGTATCACTGGGCGTTGGTAGTCTTCGCCTAGTTCTTGCGCGAGCTGCGCGGTTTTCTTCCCGCGCATTGCACGGACTTCTTCTGCTGAGAACGAGCTTACGCCGCGGGCTCGGACTTGGCCGTCCGGACTGCTGATCTCGACCACGTCTCCGGCTTCGAAGCTTCCCGTGACCTCAGTGATACCGGCGGCAAGCAGGGAACGACGCCGCTCAGCGACGGCGCTGACAGCTCCCTGGTCAATCGTAATTCTGCCTTTGGTGTGAGCCAGATGCGCCAACCAAGCCGACCGTGCCCCTCGCCGTTTGCCGCGCGGCAGGAACAGTGTGCCGACTTCTTCACCGTCGAAGAGTCGCTCAGCGTTGGCCGCTGAGGTGAGGCGGGCGGGTATCCCGTGCGCTGTGACGATCTGTGCGGCTTCCACCTTCGTGACCATCCCGCCGGTACCTATACCGGCACGTCCCCGTGGGCCAAGGGTCACCCCGTTGAGGTCTTCGGTCCGTGCGACTTGCGCGATGGGTTTGCCACCAGCTTGCGGCGGACCATCGTAGAGGGCATCGACGTCTGAGAGCAGAATAAGACCGTCGGCGTGGATGAGGTTGGCAGTCAGAGCTGCCAACCGGTCGTTGTCACCGAATCGGATTTCGGCGGTGGCGACGGCGTCGTTTTCGTTGATGATCGGAACAACTCCGAGAGCGAGGAGCTTCTCCAGGGCACGCAGGGCGTTGACGTAGGTGGCGCGGCGAATGAGGTCCTCTACGGTGAGCAGCACCTGTCCGACTTCGGCGCCGTGGTGGCCGAATGCCCGGGAGTAGTGTGCCAAGAGCTGCCCCTGCCCGACGGCGGCAGCGGCTTGTTGTGCAGCGAGGTCTTGAGGGCGGCGATCCAGCTTCAAGGGAGCGAGCCCAGCGGCGATCGCTCCGGATGAGACCAGAACGACTTCTGTGCCACGACCACGCAGTTGTTGGCAGGCATCGACGAGCCGATTCAGTGCCTGGACGCTGATCCCTCCATCGACAGTGGTCAGGCTGGATGAGCCGACCTTGATCACAAGGCGTCTGGCTTCCGTGACGTTGAAGCTCACCGCTCCTCCTGCTGGCCGGCGACTGCGTCCACATCCTCAGTTTCATCTGTGGCGTAGAGCTTGTCCATTTCGGCTCGGACCTGACGCTTGGTGGCACGGCGGTCGGCCTGATCCTGCTTCTTCTCAGCGCGAGTGGGCCGGTGCTGGTCTTCGAACCGAAGGTCGGTGCCGCGGGCACCGAGGTGCTCTGCACCGGCTGCCATGGTCGGCTCCCAGTCGAACACCACGCCGTCGTCTTCAGCCCCGATGACCACTGATTCGCCGGGCACAGCGCCGAGGCGGAAAAGCTCGTCTTCGATGCCGATTGCTTGGAGCCTGTCGGCCAGGTAGCCGACTGCTTCGTCGTTATTGAAGTCTGTCTGTTGGATCCAGCGTTCAGGCTTGGCGCCGCGCACCCGCCACAGGGGTTGGCCACCCTTCTCTTCGCGGCCGATCGTGAACCCTTTGTCATTGAGCGCTTTGGGCCGAATGGTGACTGGAACGGGGGCGGCGTCGACTGCCTGCGCCGCGCGGGCCTCTTGGACAAGGCCTGCCATGGCGAAGCTCAGTTCACGCAGTCCCTTCCTGGACACAGCGGATATCTCGAAGGTTCGGAACCCACGTTCCTCCAAGGTGCTGCGGACCATCTGAGCCATCTCTTCACCGTCTGGCAGGTCGGTCTTGTTCAGTGCCACCAGGCGGGGACGTTCGGTCAGCGGCAATCCGTCGGCAGCATAGGCAGCGAGCTCATGTTCGATCGCGTCCAGGTCTGCAATCGGGTCCCGATCTGTTTCCAAGGTGCCGCAGTCCAGGACGTGGACGAGCGCGGCGCAGCGTTCGACGTGACGGAGGAACTCGTGTCCCAGCCCCTTGCCTTCAGCTGCACCGGGAATCAGTCCTGGCACGTCTGCCACCGTGAAGCGGGTCTCCCCTGCCTCAACGACCCCAAGATTGGGCACCAACGTGGTGAAGGGGTACTCGGCAATTTTTGGCCGCGCAGCGGACATGGCGGCAATAAGACTGGACTTGCCTGCTGAGGGAAACCCCACCAGGGCCACATCTGCTACAGATTTGAGCTCCAGTACGACGTCGCTCTGTTGCCCGGGTGTGCCCAGGAGAGCGAAACCCGGGGCTTTTCGCTGCCTTGATGCCAGAGCGGCATTGCCGAGTCCGCCGATACCGCCTTCTGCGATGCGGGCTCGGGCCCCCGCGCCAACGAGGTCAGCCAGGACGTTTCCATCGCGGTCTTTAATCACCGTGCCATCGGGGACAGTGAGTTCTAGGGTGCTGCCCTTATGTCCGTGCCGAAGGCTCCCTTGGCCTACACCACCGCTTTCAGCGCGGCGGTGAGGGCGGTGGTGGTAGTCCAGCAGGGTGGTGGTGTTGGGATCAACGACCAGTTCCACATGGCCACCGTCACCGCCGTTGCCCCCATCGGGCCCGCCGAGGGGCTTGAATTTTTCCCTGTGGACGGAGATGCAGCCGCTGCCGCCATCTCCGCCGCCGGCATGCAGCACCACCCGGTCGACGAAATGTGCCATAGCTGGATCCCCTTTTTGGATGTTGTCTTCAGAATGCCAAAAAGCCCGGCGAGCTAAGCTCAGCCGGGCCTTGTGGAGGAGGTAGTCACCACTGGGACCACTACCAGGCGTTGGGGGTTATCCCGTTGCCGAAACTCATATGAAGGCCGGCTCAGCCGACCGCTGGAACAATGTTGACGACCTTGCGACCACGCTTGCTGCCGAACTCCACAGCGCCATCAGCAAGTGCGAACAGGGTGTCATCTCCACCGCGGCCGACATTTGTGCCGGGGTGGAACTTGGTGCCGCGCTGGCGAATGAGGATCTCGCCTGCGGAGACAGCCTGTCCTCCGAATCGCTTCACGCCGAGGCGCTGGGCGTTGGAATCGCGACCGTTGCGAGTCGAGCTCGCACCTTTCTTATGTGCCATGGGTCTTTACCTCTCAGGAATGGAAAATCTAGGACCAGTCTACCGCTCAGTTCAGGCGATTGACGTTACCTTGACGCGGGTCAGCTCGGAACGGTGACCCTGGCGCTTGTGATAGCCGGTCTTGTTCTTGAACTTATGAATGACGATCTTCTTGCCACGAAGGTTTTCTTGAACCTCGGCGGTCACAGTGACCTTGGACAGCTCGTCGGCGGAGGTCGTGACCTCATCCCCGTCCACCAGCATCACCGCTGGCAGCTCGATGGTGCTGCCTGCCTCGGCCTCGACGCGGTCAAGGGTCACGTGGTCTCCGACGGAAACCTTCTCCTGGCGGCCGCCTGCGCGGACAATCGCGTACACCACTTGGGACTCACTTCTCTCGTTGAACGTGCATGAAAAAGTATCTGTGCACAGAATAGTGCCAGCGATCTAGTCTACTCAGACTTATTAGCCTGAGCAAGTTCTTCGGCACTCACGCCGACACCCAGCATGACTGGCTCCGCCGCTGTCTTCTCGGTCTTCGGTTTGACTGGAGCAGAGGTGGCGAAAGACGCTTCCGAACCTTGGACTGCGGTTTTGACTTCTGTGACCTCACCGGAACTGCCTTGCGCTGACCCTGCAGCGCGGCGACCGCGGCGGCGACTGCGTGTCTCGAGGGCTGACTCGAGGTCACCCAAAGAGGCTGGCGCCTGCGATGGTGATGTGGCAGAACTCTTACCGCGGGGCAACTCAACGGGCTCTCCCCCGATGGTGAGGGTCGGTGACTCGGCTGACTTCTCGGTCTGAGGTGGAGCTGAGTCGGCGGCGTCGTCGTCATTATCAGACTTGGCTGCGCCGTTCGTCGCAGCGGCGACTTTCGCCATGCCTTGTGAAGCCTTCTCCAGTTTCTGCATTTCCCTGGGGTCGGGCTGGTGTCCGGCGTCGTCGGTCTTCTTGCCGCGCTTTTTGCGTTTCTTGGCGTTCTTTCCGGAGGCCACGTCCCCACCGGAGGTGTAGGAAGGCCGGTGCTCTACGGGCTCTGGGTGCGTGATGATGCCGCGTCCGGAGCAGTGCTCACATTCGCTGGAGAAGACTTCCAATAGTCCGGTACCCATGCGCTTACGCGTCATCTGGACCAGCCCGAGACTTGTCACTTCGGCGACTTGGTGTTTGGTCCGGTCACGGCCAAGGCACTCAACGAGGCGCCGCAGCACGAGGTCTCGGTTGGATTCCAGCACCATGTCGATGAAGTCGATCACGATGATGCCGCCGATGTCGCGCAGGCGCAGCTGGCGCACCATCTCTTCTGCTGCTTCAAGGTTGTTCTTGGTGACGGTCTCTTCGAGGTTGCCACCGGAACCGGTGAACTTGCCGGTATTGACGTCGACCACGGTCATCGCTTCTGTCCGGTCGAAAACCAGCGAACCACCGGAGGGCAGTTTCACGTTCCGGTCCATGGCCTTATTGAGCTGCTCATCGATCCGGTGGTGGGCGAAGATATCGTCCACATCGTGGTCCTGGGGTTCCCATTTACTGCAGCGGTCCAGCAGGTGCGGCGCCACATAGGTGACGTAAGCCTCAATGTTGTCCCACGTCTCATCACCCTGAACGTCCATGGCGGAGAAGTCTTCGTTGAAGACATCGCGCACGACCTTGATGGTCAGGTCCGGCTCGGCGTAGAGAAGCTCGGGAGCCAACACCTTCTTGTCTTGGGTCTGATTCTGGATAGTCTCCCAGAGCGAACGCAACCGGTTGATGTCATTGGTGAGCTCTTGTTCGGAGGCGCCTTCTGCGGCGGTGCGAACGATGACCCCGGCGTTGTCTGGCAGCTGTTCTTTGAGGATCTTCTTCAGTCGGGCACGCTCGGTGTCCGGCAGTTTCCGGGAAATCCCGGTCATCGATCCACCGGGGACGAACACGAGGTAGCGCCCAGGCAGGGAGACTTGGCTGGTAAGCCGTGCACCCTTGTGGCCCACGGGATCTTTGGTGACCTGAACGAGGACTGAGTCGCCTGATTTGAGAGCGTTTTCGATCTTGCGCGGGGCGTTGCCAATATTGGCGCCCTCCCAGTCGACTTCACCCGCATAGAGCACGGCGTTGCGCCCGCGTCCGATGTCGACGAAGGCGGCTTCCATGGAAGGAAGCACGTTCTGCACTTTGCCTAGGTAGACGTTGCCTATCAGTGAGTCTTGAGTGGTGTGGCTGACGTAGTGCTCAGCGAGGATGCCGTCTTCCAGTACGCCGATCTGGATACGTTCCCCGCGTTGACGGACGATCATCTTACGGTCTACGGACTCGCGGCGGGCTAAGAATTCGGCTTCTGTGACGATGCCGCGACGGCGTCCGCCGTCACGTGAGGCACGGCGTCGCTGCCTTTTGGCTTCTAAGCGTGTGGACCCTTTGACGCTGGTGACTTTGTCAGAGACATCTGAGGCGGTTTCTCTGCCGGCTCGGATCCGGGTCACTGTGTGACCGTCCTCGGAGTCTTCCTCGATCTCCATGTCTGATGATCCACGCCGGCGGCGCCGCTTCTTGCGAATTACCTGGGATTCATCCTCGGAAGGGGACGATGACGGCGCTTCAGACTTCTCGGCGGAATCTTCCTGAGCGGGTTCTTCCTTTGCGGAGCTCTTGGCCTGGTCAGCGTTGGCCGCGTCCTGATCAGGGGCGTTGTCCTCTTGGTTCTCGCCAGCCCGGTTTCGGCTGCGACCGCCCCGACGCCGTTTGCGTCGGTTTTTCCGATGAGAGCCGGCGTCGTTATTGTCGGTCGAGTCGTTGCTGTCCTCGAAGTCTCCGTTCTGATCCTCAGCTTGGCTGCGGTGACGCTCTCCGGACTGGTTCTGCTGAGACTTCTGGTTCTGGTCACCGGAGTCGCTGCGCTCCCCTTGACCGTCTCGGCGTGATGAGTCGCTAGTGTCGTGGGTCTTCTTGGGCTTCGGCGTGACTTTAGAGAGGTCGGGTGCCTGGAACATGAGGTCCAGAGGGTCAGCTTCCTCCGGTGCGGAGTCAACCGCTTTCTCAGCTTGAGCTCCGGCACCGGGGTGGCCCGGCTCGGGGGCTGAAAAGGGGTTGAAAACTTCTTCGGGTTCGTTGGAAGTCGTGGTCATTAAAGAGTCTGCTCCCGCCGTGGTCTGCGCTGCCACACTCGGCGAGCCCACGACTGTTGTCGGTGGTCGGTTCACCGGTTCGGTGCTCACGCCGGGCGCTGCCTGTCTCCTACTGTGGAGATGGCGCGCTCTGCTCAACGGAAGCCACGTCCCGGTCACGCGCGAGGGTGAAGGCGGCGGCATCTTGGTCTCGTCGTTCTGCCGTGCGGACTGTTTTCTCAAGTGTCCACGACGGGTGCCGGCCTTGCCGTTCTTCGCGTGTGAAAGCCTTCTCAGAGATCCAGGTGTGGTCTGATTCTCCAATATCCTCAGTATCGCACAGTATTGACAGGCTCACAGGGACACCCGGCGCCTGTCTCACATCCCTTGGTCGGTGGGGGCCTCCTCCCAATTGGCTCTTGGGCCAGCCCGGAATCGCTCAGAGCTGCGCCTACGGCGTTGAGGTTTCGCGCGTACCATAGAGGGATGTCCACGACGCTTGATGCCCAGGATTCTCGATTTGAGGATGCCACTGGATCACAGTCTGACGCCTCGAATCCCGGGCGTGTCCTTCCTGCCTTCGCGCGGCCCTTCGGGTTCGCGATGTGGCTCTTGGTTACCGGCGTTGTTGGTGCGGTAGCCAGTTTCTTGCTGCTCTATGAACGTGTCCGGTTGTGGAACGACCCCGAGCACGTTACTGCTTGCGATGTTAATCCGTGGGTCTCCTGCGGTGAGGTGATGCAGTCCTGGCAGGCGGCGACTTTCGGGTTCCCGAACATTTTTCTGGGCGTGGTCGGTTTTCCGCTGCTGATCGGCGTGGCAGTGACTTTGCTTGCCGTCGGAGGCCGGGTACCTAGTTGGTACTACATGGGCCTCCAGGCCGGAGTGGTGTTCGCCTTCGCGTTTAGCACCTGGCTTTGGTACTCGGCAGTGTTCAGTATTGGTGTGTTGTGCCCCTACTGCATGATCGTCTGGTCTGCAGTGATTCCCTTGTTTGTCGTCACGACGGCGCGAAACGTTATGCACGGTGTGATTCCCGCCTCTGAAGGTGTCAAGCGGGTCACTCGTGAATGGTGGTGGGTTGCCGTGGTGGTGATCTATTTACTGGTCATCGGATCGATCCTGCTGAACTTCAGTGAGGCTGTGACATACGCGTTCTGAGCGCTAGCTGGTGGTTGAGCATCTCAGGAAGGTCTCGGGACCCACTCCGCTAGGTCCCAGTTGCTGGCGTAGACATCCAAAATCGCTGACTCCACGTCATCCACGGTGACGGCCGGAGCTACGTCGTTTGCGGCGCCTGCTGTGAGCGGGTCCCAGGGAAGCCCCATCGCGCGGTAGGTCTCGGAGAGGACCCGGCGGATCCGCTGGCCGTCTTCAACGATGATGGATGACGAGAACAACCAGCCCGTCGCTATTTGCCTCTGAGCAGTGCCGATGATTTTGACGCGGACGTCCGGTTCGTCGGGCTTGAACCCGTGTACTGAGTGCTCTCCGTAGCAGTATTCGTGCGGCAGCGGACCGATGCGCGCGCTGATCCCCGCCATGTTGAGGGCATGAGCATAGAGCTCTGCGAATGCAGAGAACCGTGCTTGGGATTCGCGGATGGGATCTGGATCGGGTTCGATGTGGTCCACGATGATCGAGCCTTGGGTGTAAGCAGCGGCCCGCCCACCGGCTCGGCGCACCACTGGTTCAAAACCAAAGTCTCGGCTGGCTCGCTGGGCGGCGGCGAATCCAGGCAGTCGGCTGTCTCGCTGACCAAAGGCTACGGTTGGCTGCGGTCGGTAGATCCGCAGCATGGGAGCGGTGGCTTGTGGGTGTGTGGGATGCGAAGCGTACTTGCGCGTCCCTTCCAGCAGACTCAGACCAAGTTGGAGATCTGCGGCAGGCCCGAGGGATTGGGCCTGCCGGTAGACCCTAAGGCTCTGCTGAGGTCCGACTGCGTGCCTGGGTTTCTTCCTTGCCCTGGTGCGCACTGGGGGCTCAGCAGGGCACATCATGGAGTCACTCAGAAGTCCCAGTCTTCGTCTTCGGTCTCGACGGCCTTGCCGATGACGTAGGAGCTTCCCGATCCTGAGAAGAAGTCGTGGTTCTCGTCGGCGTTGGGGCTCAGCGCAGAAAGGATGGCCGGGTTCACGTTGGTGACGTCCGAGGGAAACATCGCCTCGTACCCAAGGTTCATGAGTGCCTTGTTCGCGTTGTAATGCAGGAACTTTTTGACGTCCTCGCTCAGTCCCACACCGTCGTAGAGATCGTGGGTGTACTGGACCTCATTTTCGTAGAGCTCGAAGAGCAGGTCAAAGGTGTAGTCCTTAAGCTCTTGGCGGCGTTCTTCTGTCTCAAGTTCCAGTGCCCGCTGATACTTGTAGCCGATGTAGTAGCCGTGGACGGCTTCATCTCGGATGATCAGGCGGATGATGTCTGCGGTGTTCGTCAGCTTGGCTCGTGAGGACCAGTGCATCGGCAGGTAGAAGCCCGAGTAGAACAGGAAGGACTCCAGGATGGTGGAGGCTACCCGCTTCTTCATGCCGTCGTTGCCGTGGTAGTAGTCCATGACGATCTGCGCTTTGCGCTGCAGGTTCGGGTTCTCTTTAGACCACCGGAACGCGTCGTCAATGTCCTTGGTGGAGCAGAGGGTGGAGAAGATCTGCGAGTAGGACTTCGCGTGCACACTCTCCATAAAGGCAATGTTGGTCAGCACCGCTTCTTCATGCTGGGTCAACGAGTGTGGGATGAGAGCCACCGCACCGACAGTGCCCTGGATGGTGTCCAGGAGGGTCAGCCCGGTGAAGACTCGCATGGTGAGCGTCTTCTCATCCTCAGTGAGCGTTGCCCAGGACTGCACGTCGTTGGATACCGGGATTTTTTCCGGCAGCCAGAAGTTGTTGACCAGGCGATTCCAGACCTCACCGTCCTTGTCGTCAGGCAGACGATTCCAGTTGATCGCCTCGACGTGGGTGAGCAGCGTCGATTGAGTCTCGTTCGTCACTGAAGTGGTCACGTCGGTATCCGGTCCTTCTGTTGGGTGGTGCACATGTGATGGTGGTGTGGCGATAGTGAGCTGAGAGTCCTACAGCATGCAGGATACGCAGCCCTCCACTTCCGTGCCTTCCAGAGCCAGCTGCCGGAGGCGGATGTAGTAGAGGGTTTTGATGCCCTTCTTCCATGCGTAAATTTGGGCCTTGTTGATGTCGCGCGTGCTGGCAGTGTCCTTGAAGAACAGAGTCAGGCTGAGGCCCTGGTCCACATGCTGGGTAGCTACGGCGTAGGTGTCAATGATCTTCTCATAGCCGATCTCATAGGCATCCTGGTAGTACTCCAGGTTGTCATTGTCGAGATACGGCGCCGGGTAGTAGACGCGGCCGATCTTGCCTTCTTTGCGGATCTCGATCTTCGAGGCCACCGGGTGAATGGAGCTGGTGGAGTTGTTGATGTAGCTGATGGAACCGGTGGGTGGCACGGCCTGCAGGTTCTGGTTGTAGATCCCGTGCTTTTGGACCTCAACTTTAAGCCGGCGCCAGTCCTCCTGGGTGGGAATGCTCACGTGTGAGAAGAGCTCACGGACAGTGGAGGTTTCCGGCTCCCAGACCTTCTCCGTGTACTTGTCGAAGAATTCACCGCTGGCGTACTGGGAGTTTTCGAAACCGTCGAAAGTCTCCCCCGTCTCCTTAGCAATGGCGTTAGAGGCACGAAGGCAGTGGTAGAGCACCGTGTAGAAGTAGATATTGGTGAAGTCAAGGCCCTCTGCTGAGCCGTAGTGTACCCGTTCCCGGGCTAGGTAGCCGTGCAGGTTCATCTGACCCAGGCCAATGGCGTGGCTTCGCTTATTACCCTCAGCGATCGACGGCACTGACGCTATGTATGACATATCCGACACGGCAGTCAGCGACCGGATAGCGGTCTCGATAGTCCTGCCGAAATCTGGTGAGTCCATGGTCTTAGCAATGTTCAATGAACCCAGGTTGCACGAGATGTCTTTGCCGATGGTCTGGTATCCGAGGTCTGCGGTGTATTCGCTGGGTTCGGAGACCTGCAGGATTTCGGAGCACAGGTTGGACATGGTGATTCGGCCAGCGATTGGGTTGGCCCGGTTTACGGTGTCTTCGAACATGATGTAGGGGTAGCCGGACTCGAACTGGATTTCGGCCAGAGTCTGGAAGAACTCGCGGGCGTTGACCTTTGTCTTCCGGATGCGAGCGTCGTCGACCATCTCGTAGTACTTCTCAGTGACGGAGATCTCCGAAAAGGGCATACCGTAGACACGTTCTACGTCATACGGGCTGAACAGGTACATGCCCTCATTCTTCTTAGCCAGCTCGAAGGTGATGTCCGGGATGACCACACCGAGCGACAGTGTCTTGATGCGGATCTTCTCATCAGCGTTCTCACGTTTGGTGTCGAGGAACCGGAAGATATCCGGATGGTGGGCGTTGAGATACACCGCACCGGCGCCCTGACGCGCACCTAGCTGGTTGGCATAGCTGAAGGAGTCTTCCAGGAGCTTCATCACTGGAATCACGCCGGATGACTGGTTTTCGATCTGCTTAATGGGCGCGCCGTGCTCGCGCACATTGGTGAGGGAGAGAGCGACGCCGCCTCCCCGCTTCGACAGCTGGAGGGCGGAGTTGATGCCGCGGGCAATGGACTCCATATTGTCTTCGATCCGGAGCAGGAAGCAGCTGACCAGCTCCCCGCGCTGCCTCTTTCCTGCATTGAGGAATGTGGGAGTGGCTGGCTGGAACCGTCCGGAGACGATCTCTTCCATCAGCTGCAGAGCATGTTCTTCATTGCCCCTGGCGAGGTAGAGCGCGACCATGCATACGCGGTCTTCGAAACGTTCGAGGTAACGCTTGCCGTCGAAAGTCTTCAGTGCGTAGGAGGTGTAGAACTTGAAGGCGCCCAGGAACGTGGGGAAGCGGAACTTCATGCCATAAGCGGTGTCCCAGAGGCGGTGAATGAATTCGCGAGAGTACAGGTCCAGCGTTTCCTGCTCGTAGTAGTCATTCTCTACGAGGTACTTCAGTTTCTCATCGAGGTCATGGAAAAAGACTGTGTTGACGTTGACATTGTCTAGGAAGTACTTCCGGGCAGCGAGCTGGTCAGCCTCGAACTGGATCTCCCCATTAGGTCCATACAGGTTGAGCATGGCGTTGAGATCCTGATATCCCAGCTCAGCCCACTCCGGTGGCACATCTTTGGCCAGTGTGGACTCGGCTACGCGGCTGAGAGGCTTGACTGCTGTTTCCAAAACTCTTCCAATCCCTTGTGGACTTTGGACACGTCCTCTTGGGTGCCCATCAGCTCGAACCTGTACAGGTGCGGAACTCTGCATTTTTGAGCGACGATGTCGCCAGCTATGCAGTAGCTGTCGTGAAAATTTGTGTTTCCTGCGCCTATCACTCCCCGCAACAAGTCCCGATTGGACTCGATATTGAGGAACTTGATGACTTGCTTAGGCACCGATCCGCTGCCGCCGTCGGCACCGTAGGTGGGAAGTACTAGGACAAAAGGTTCCGTCGCCTGCAATGTCTCGCTGCGCGTGTGCAACGGAAGCCGGGCAGTCTGCCCCCGAGGCAGACCCAGCTTGTCGACGAATCTGTGGGTGTTGTTCGACACCGAGGAGAAATAGATCAGCTGCGCTGAAGTGTGCATGCGCCTACCTCCTCACGGACACGACTTAAGCTACTGCGGCCTGCTGCATGTTGGCCTGGGCAGCCAGCTCAGAGATCTTGTCTGGGCGGAACCCGGACCAGTGGTCAGAGTCCGTGATGACGACTGGTGCCTGCATATAGCCCAGCGCCCGAACCCGCTCCAGAGCCTCAGCATCCTGGGAAATGTCCACCGATGTGTAGGTGACACCGTTCTTGTCCAGAGCGCGGTAGGTGGCGTTGCACTGAACGCAGGCGGGCTTTGTGTAGATCGTGACGCTCATGGGGGAAGATCCCTTCGGGTGTAGTTCCGCTTCTCAAAAGTCTGTGCCGTATTGGGGCCTGATCGACGCCCCCTGGCTACCTCTCAATACTACATCTTGTGTTGGCTGAAGTCATCAGGCACTAGATGCTGTACTCACACCAGTGTAGTTATCCACCGCCTGTGCACAACTACCTGTGGAGCGTGTCCGGCACCAAGACAGGGATCCAGGGCTACATAGGCGCAATACTCCACAGGAGTGCACAGGCAGGTACTCAAGAAAATAGAAAAGATCCACGGCGTGTCGTTGGCCGCACGCCGCGGCTACTAGTCAACAGCACGAATTCAGAGGCGCAGCACAACTTTCCCGCTGGATTGGGCGTCTTTCGCTGCTGAGAATGCTTCCTCGGCGGCTTCGAGGCCGAATTCGTGCGTGATGATCCCCTCGATGTTCGCATCGGCTGCCAAAATCCCCACAGCCTCGGCGATTTCATCCTTAAAGCGGAACGACCCCAATAGGCGCACTTCCTTGGCGATATAGGGAGCCAGATTAATGGGCTTCACCTCGTTGGGGGCCATCCCGATCTGCACGACTGCACCAGCGGGTCGAACGGCCGTCAACACTGCGGAGATAGCACCAGGTGCGCCTGAACACTCCAGAATCACGTCATAGTCGTTCACGGGCAGTTGCGTCTGCGCGACGTTGATCACGCTGTCAGCTCCCAATGCTTGAGCCCGAGCAAGCGGGCCGTCCAGAACATCGCTGACGTCGACTGCCACAGCCCCGCCGGCCCGGGCCGCGACGAGCGCAAGTAGACCGATGGGGCCTGCGCCCGAAACCAGGACGTCCTTGCCTCTGAGGTCGCCTGCCTTGGCAGCACCATGCATGGCGACCGCCAAGGGCTCCGCGAGCACTGCCCTTCGCACAGGCAACGCCTCCGGCAGCGGCACGACCATTCGCGCCTCCACGAGCAGTTGACCGACTGCCGCTCCCTGGGTATGGGGCCAGGTCGAGGCGCTGCCGAGATATGAGCCACCTGGCCAAAGGTGAGGATGCTCCGGATACTTAGGTTGTTCTGGGCCGAACCGTGCCGGATGCACTGTCACAGGTTGCCCAGGTTCTAGGTTGCCCGCCGGATCCTGTGCGACCCTCCCGCTGAGCTCATGTCCTGGGATCAACGGCTCTCTCACCACGAATGCACCGTTCACACCATCGTAGAAGTAGTGCAAGTCTGAGCCGCAGATGCCGACGTAGTCGACATCGATGAGCACGTGTCCCGTCTGAGGGCGGGGTGAGTCCACTTCCGTGAGTGTTACTCGACGGGCAGATTCGATGTACAATGCGTGCATTTTAGACAACTGCGCTCATCCCTCCGTCAAGGAAGATGTTCTGTCCTGAGACGAAGCTCGATGCCTCGGAAGACAAGAAAAGTAGCACTCCCGGGAGTTCGCCGAAGCTGCCCCATCGGCCAGCTGGCGTCCGTGGACGCAACCACGAATCAAAGTGATCGTCTGCTACCAGGTCCCGGTTCATTTCGGTTGCGAAGTAGCCCGGAGAGATGGCATTGACCTGAATGTTGTGCCGGGCCAGATCGGCAGCCATACCTTTGGTCAGCTGGGCAACGCCGCCCTTGGTAGCTGAGTGCGGTGCGATGGTTTGGCGGGCGAGTTGTGACTGCACGGAGGCGATGTTGATGAGAATATCTGGTACGCCGTAGTCCCGGAACAGTGTCGCGGTGCCTCGTTTGGCAGCATCTTTGTCGGTGACACCGAACATCCCTATGAGTGCTGACGCGCCCGCCTCCGTCTCGATGAGCTCCGCGGTCTCCGCTAGAGCGGAGGCGTTCCTTCCGTGAAGGATGACTCGCGCCCCTGTCACATCAAAAAGGTGCTGAAATCTAGAAGGTGGGAACTGACTGCTCATATACGTGATACTCCTTCGTTGACAACGGCGGCCAGTGCAAACTCGATCAGTGATTGCACTGGCCTGCTGCACGTCTCATCACAGTCACGTCTTTCCCGCCGTCCGGGCAGCCGGAGGGTTAAACTCGCTCAGTCGCAGAATCAGCTCTCCACGCCCCAGCTTCCTTGTTGGGTACGGGCTGATGCGCCGAAATGAGTTCTGCGGCGACGGCGTCGTCAGTAACCGTCTCGGCTTCCAGAACTGCTTCCACGTGAGCCCGATATGCTGTCTGCTCGGCAGCTGAACGCTCGTCGCTCCATCCCAACCGGGGAGCCGCTATCTGAAGGATCTCTTGCACGGCGCAGAGTCCACGATCACCGGATTCGTAGTTCAATCTGGTCCGGCGGGCCATCACATCATCCAAGTGCAGCACGCCCTCTGCCTCCACGGAGTAGGCAATCTCAGCGCGCAGGTACGACGGCGCATGCTGCAGTGGTTTCGCTAAGTCCGGCTGCTCATCAATGAGGGCAATAAGCTCGCCCAGCAGAGAGCCGTACCGGTTGAGCAGACGGTCCACCCGCTGCATGTCCCATCCGTAGCGTGCGGAAAGATCCTCCGCCTGATCGACCCACTCCCCGTAACCTTGTCCTCCGAGAAGCGGCAAGACAGCGGTAATGGATGCCCGGTCCTTGAAGGTGCCCTCGACGGCGAAGTCGACCACATCTTCAGCCATCACACGGTACGTGGTGAGCTTGCCACCGGCGACCCCGGTCAGCCCCGGCGCGAGCTGCATCACGGTGTGCTCGCGGGAAACCTTCGCGGAGGCCGATTCATCCGTCTTCACCGGCTGCACCAACGGACGAAGGCCAGCCCAAGTAGCCAGCACATCGTCTCGGGTGAGATCTTCTCCGAGCACCGCATTGGCGTGTTCCAGCACGTAGTCGATGTCAGCAGCCGTGGCGGCGGGAGAGTCCACCGCTTCATGCCAGGCAGTGTCTGTGGTCCCAATAGACCACACATCGCGCAATGGAATCAGAAACAGCACCGACTTCTCAGTCTGCGTGATCACCCCAACGGTTCCTTCCGCGGCGATCCGGTCACGCGGGACCGTGATGTGGATGCCCTTTGACGCTAGAACCCGAAGACCGGAAGTGGCCTTAGCCGACTGCTGAGCTTCACCAGTCCACACCCCGGCAGCCAGAATGACTTCCTTGGCGTGAACATCAAATTCTTCGCCGGTGAGGTGGTCCCGGATACGCGCTCCTGTGACGCGGCGCTCTGCTTCCACCGCGCTGCTTTCCTCATCTCGGAGGTAGCTGATCACTTCAGTTCGGGATGCCACAGCCGCGCCGAGGCTGTGAGCTGAGCGGGCAAGAGTCAGCACCAGCCGGGCGTCGTCGACCTGGGCGTCGTAGTACTCGAGTGCACCGTGGTACTTCTCTGGGTCCAGGCCGGCAAAGCGTTCACGCAAGCGCCCCCGCCCGAGGTGTCGGTGGAAGGGCACGGCGCGGCCCTTGGAGCCCCGCAGCAGCGAGGAACCGGAGGCCAGTGTGTCGTAGAGCGTCACTCCGGAGCCGATAAAGGCCCGGTCCACCACCGGTGTGGTGAACGGGAAAACGAATGGCAGCGGACGTACCAGGTGCGGTGCCAAACGGCGCAGGAGCAGGTCACGTTCGCGCAGGGCCTCAGCGACGAGCTTAAAATCCAGCATTTGCAGATAGCGCAATCCCCCGTGAATCAGTTGGGAGGATCGGGAGGATGTTCCCTCCCCAAAGTCTCGGGCTTCCACCAGACCAGTGTCGAGACCCCGGCCGGCGGCATCAAAAGCCGTGGAAGCTCCGACAACCCCTCCTCCGATCACAAGGATGTCTAACGGTTCGCCACCCGGCTCGGAGGTGGCACGCAGGCGGTTTAGTGCGTCATTGCGGGATGCTGCATTGAGCGACATTGGCTTCACACTTCCAGGGTACAAGGCGGAGCGGTTCACCCAATCGTGACCTCCAAGGCTCTTCACAGATAGCCAGCCTAGGCTCGAGAATCAAGAGAGTATGTGTTGTACCGACCTTGCAGGACAAGGAGTGAGTTATGTCCTCTGGCATCACGCCAACTGAGGAGATCCCCGCCGACCAACTAGTGAAACAGGCCGATGGCGACCTTTACCGGCAGCTGCTCGATCAGCTCAATTCCAATGCTGAGCAGCACGGCGAGCCTGGTGCGGTGCAGAGGATGGTGGAAATTCGCCGCCAGCTGACGGAGTTTCAGCTTCATTACAAGTTCGGCATGGACGAAGTGCTCACCAAGATCAATGTGCTGCGCGAAGAGTTCGAGCACACCCGGGACTACTCCCCCATTGAGCACGTCAATTACCGGTTGAAGTCGCTCGAGCGCATTCTGGATAAGGTCCGCCGGTACGGCTGTGAACCGACACTGGAGGGCATCCGCCATTCCATCCGGGACATTGCTGGGATTCGGATCACCACAAGTTTTGTCTCAGATGCCTTCTGGGTTGCGGAGATGCTGTGCAGCCAGCCAGACCTCCGGGTCGTGGAGGTTAAGGACTATATTCGCAGGCCCAAGCCCAATGGCTATCAAAGCCTCCATGTCATCTTGCAGGTGCCGGTCTACCTCTCCAATCGCACGGAGTTCGTCTACGTGGAAGTGCAGATCCGCACGGTGGCGATGGATTTCTGGGCCTCATTGGAGCACAAGATCTACTACACCTACGACGGTGAGGTCCCTTCGGACATTCTGGATGAACTGCGCGACGCCGCCGTGCAGGCCGCCGCCTTGGACACCCAGATGGCCGAGATCCGCGATAAGGTGACTGCTCTTCGTGAACAAGCCCCGGCCTCTGGGCAGGGGGCAACAGGTCCCACACCGTCTGACCGCCCCGACCCCGGACACTGGTTCCGAGGCAGCGATGACGCCACCGGACCCACCGACCACGATTCGCCTATTTTCACGTGGCAGGACGGCCGCAAAGGCGCCAACTAGCAGGTCCCTGAGACGGCAGCAGCGCTCTTCCAGGCCAGGATCATAGGCTCCTCAGCGAATCCGGTGCGGGAAACGGCAACCTGTGGTGCCGCCCATCCGAACCGACTGCTGCGGCCGCACCGAGATCATCTTCGGCCACTCAAATGCCATGCGGGCCAGCTTCAGTGAAGCGCACACGCACCGACTCACCACTGGGCAGTTCTAGGAGCCACGGCTCGGCGAAGAAAGCTAGGCCCGTTTCATCGAGTGCTTCCTCAGCCGTGAGCCAATCTACTTGTTCAGTAATCTCTAGTCCCATGGCGTCGTGCGCAACAAAGCCGTCCCCGGCCATGCGGATCCATCCGATCCGGTCTCCTCCGATGCGGGATGCTCGATCCAGGTGTCGTCCATGGCGGCATAATAATGCACATCACCGGGGAAAGTGGTTGATGGGACCGTTGCCCTTTCCCACGTCCAGCTGTTCCGCGCCCTGAAGTGCCCGCTGCATCCAGTCCTTTACTGAGTCCAGCCCAGCATTCCAGCTGAACCCCCGCGCACGCAGGGTGGCCAATGCGGCAGAGACCGAGCATCCGGTCCCATGAGTATTGGTGGTGGCGATCCTAGGTGTGCTCACGGAGTAGGTCTCCGGTCGGTCGCCGTCGACAGCGGGGAACACCAGACTGTCGGTGACGCTCGATTGCCCCATATGGCCCCCTTTGGCCAGCACCACAGCGTCGTGCGCGTCAGCGACCTCTTCTGCCTGCTGGATCAGTTCTGAGGACGACGACGCCGGCTCCGCACCGGCCAGAATAGCCAGTTCAGGCACATTCGGAGTCACGAGATCAGCGCGGTGAATAAATTCGATGAGGGAGGCTTCAGCGTCCGTGTCCAGCAACCGGTCTCCGCTCGTGGCGACCATGACAGGGTCAACCACGAGCGTCGGTGCGCTCGAGGGGTCAAATGTGGCTTCCCACCATTGTGTGACGGTCCTTATGATGCCCACGGTGCCGAGCATGCCGGTCTTGACCGCATTGATGGTGACGTCATCACTGACCGCATCCAGCTGGGCTCGCAGGAATTCCACCGGCGGTGCGTGGATCTGCCTCACACCTTGGGTGTTTTGGGCGACCAGAGCGGTGACCACGCACATGCCGTAGCCCCCATGTGCGGCGAATGACTTCAGATCGGCTTGGATTCCAGCGCCACCGGTGGGATCGGTGCCGGCGATCGAGAGGATATTGGGTATTCCCACGAGCAGTCCCTTCGTACGTACTAACGTGACAGGTTCTACGGGTGTGTTCTCAGCGCCTGATGCGCACCCCGTGCTGAGGACATACGGTATCAGTCGATAAGGCGGTGAGCGCCGTCGCGGCGGGGATCATCAGCTCCGGTGATGGTCCCAGTTTCATGGTCGATGACTAACGCCTGCACTGATCCGAAACTGGAGGTGGGCCACTCCTCAACAGCCCACCCCAGCTCCTCGAGGTCAGCGATGAGCCCGCTGGACTGGCCCTGCTCAAGGTACAGGAGACTGTCCTCTGCGCGGAAACGTGGCGCCTCCAGCGCCTCCTGTAGTTCAGCGTCCTGCAGTGCCCACTGTGACAAAACCGTGCCCAGCGCCGGCAGAATCTGCATTCCTCCAGGTGTACCGATGGCCATGACAGGCAGGGCGTCCTCATCGAGCACCATCGTGGGGTTGGACCAGGTCACCGTCCGCCGACCCGGTTCAGGCTGGTTAGCAGGCGAGTCAATGTCCGAGAACCGTTTCAGCGCGTTATTGAGGAAGTAGCCGTCCACCTCCTGCCCTGATCCCCAAAAGTCGGTCACGGTGTTGGTCATGGAAACGGTGAGCCCGGTATCGTCCACCGCTGAGATATGAGTGGTGTTGGCGTGTGCAGAGTCCTCAGGGCCGCCTGGCGCGGCCTGTGGCAGCTCTTCTGGGCCCTCAGGCGAGATCTGGGCGTTGGCGTTGGGGTCGGTGAGTTCATCCACGGGGACCTCGACGGCGGTCGGATCTCCGAGATCATTGCGGATTGTCTCTTCTGCCACGCCCCATGCTCTGGAATGAGTGTCGATGTACTCGGCGGAATCCGGGGCCATCCCCCCGACACCCTCCGATTCGGCAATCTGCAGCATTTGGATCAGCGCAGCACCTGGCAGCGGTGGTGGTGCTGAGACGACCTGATAGTCACCGAAAGCACCTGCCACAGGCTCGGCTGTGGTGATCTCGTAGTCAGCCAGGGAGTCACGATCGATGCCCTCTGCCTGCTGGGCCAGAGACTCGGCGAGCTGCCCTGTGTAGAAATCCTCCCAGCCTGCTTCAGCCAGGCGCTGTAATGACTGTTCCAGTTCGGGCTGGACGAGCGTCTCGGAGGTGTCGAGCGGTTCTCCCTCCGGATAGAACGCCTCCAGATCGGCGAGGTATTCGGGCCCCGCACCGGAGCTGATCCGGTCGCTGAGGTACTCAGAGACGGTGAATCCGTCCCCCGCCACTTCAATCGCTGGTGAGATCACCTCCTCCCACTCCAACTCGCCATAGTCCTCATGGATCTGCCCCATACCGGCGACGAAACCTGGGATGCCGGTGCCGGTGTCGGGGATCTCGCCGCTGGCGTTGACCACCTCGCGGTAGTCGTAGAAGACCGGTTCCTCGTCTGGGCCCGCGATGATGACGGAGCCTCCTCCCCCCATACCGGAAGCCACCGGCTCCAGCACCCCAATGGCGAAGGCTGCCGCGATACTCGCGTCCACTGCGTTTCCACCCTCGTCGAGAATCCTCTCAGCTGCATCGACTGCCTGTTCATGTCCTGCGCTGACACCGTTAGCGTCGAGAGCTGGGGACACGTCTTCCGCAGGCTCCGACTGTTCGGTCTCGGCGGTGGCGTCGTCTGTCGGCTCTTGAGTGGACTCTTGAGTGGGCTCCAGGTCGGTTGTCGCAGGCGGGGACGGCTCATCCTCAGTGATTCCGCACGACGCCACGCTGAGACACGCGACAGCGAATGGAGCGAGGACGAAGGGCGTTTTGCGTTTCAGTGTCATCACCTCGTAAGAAAATTGGGTAGCCGAAGCAGTGTTTCGAGGGGACCACGGGTCGCAAATGCGCGCCACAATGCGCACAGCGCAATGATCAGCCCGATGATGATTGCACTGACCAGCAGGCCCCGATTGGGGTTCTCGGATGCCGGTCGGACCAGCACGGCAATCGCTGCCAGGTGGAGGCAATATGCGGTCAGCGCAAACTGACCTGTCACCACCAGAGGGTACGCGAGACGTCCAATCCGTGGGGTGAGGATCAGCATAGTGCCGATCATTAACGCCGATGTTCCCACGGCAGAGAGCACCCACAGTGGCATCTGGGAGTGGCCTGACGCCAGAAGTAGATGGTCTGGACCCACCTGTTCGGCATCAGGTTCGCCGAAGAGCTGGATCAGTCCCCACGATGCAGCAGTCATAACAGCGGCACAGGCCGCGCCAGCAATAATGAGCATGTGCTGCACGGAGCGGCTGCGAAGATCCAATCGGCCCAGGAACATCCCGAAAAGGAAAGGCGCGATCCAGACGATCAATGGATATGGGCCCGTAAGATAAATGGCGGCGGCGGAATCGAGTGGGCCCCGGGCCAGAGATGCCGGACCCGCAGGCAGGCCCGCCGTGCTGTGAAGCGCGATATACGCTACTGGGCCCACCAAGGTCATCCCGGCTGCGAAGCCAAGCAACCAGCGGCTAGGCAGCCTGACGGCGATCAGTGCGATCACAAAGAGTGCCGCATAGAGCATCAAAATGACGTTGACGCCCGTTGGTAACTGTTGGAGTGCCAGACCAATGACCATCAGGACCGCAGCCCGCCAGAGGAGGCTCGGCCACACCGGAGCAGATGTTGACCTCAAGCTCCTTGTGAGGATAGTGACCCCCATGCCGGCGAGCACAATGAACAGGATCGCTGCCCTGCCGTGAAGTACCGACACGATCAGTGCTGGTAATCCAGTTGAGTCCGCTACTCCTACGTTGACAATGACCATGCCGAAGATCGCCAAGGCACGAGTGGCGTCCAGCGCCGTGATCCGTGACGAGGAATGCCCGTTGGTGGACGGCTTTTCCAATTGGCTCATCGTAGACAAGGGTAAGGCATGGACCTGCGGGGTGCCTGATCAGAGCCTGACCGTCTACGGCGGGTACGCCACTCCTGTCCCTGTCACCTGGAGACCGATGGTTTCACCCACTCCGAGTGGCTCAGCGTTGAGCTGGCGTACTCGCACTTCCTCCTCGCGCCCGTGGATACGAACCAAAGCGGTGGTGTCATGGCCGAAATAGTCGGCATCCAGCACAAGACCCAGTACTCCGCGGCCCGGCGCTGTGACCGCGATCTGTTCTGGGCGCAGCAGGAGACTTGCGAAACCAGTCGGAGCTTCGTTGCGCAGCGGAACGGTTCCGAGGGAACATTCTGCGGAACCTTGAGAAACGTATGATTCCAACACCACAGCTTCACCGAGGAACTGCGCAGTTCCGAGGTCTGCAGGGAGGCTGTAGATATCTTCAGGTGCCCCGGCCTGCCGGAGCGAGCCCTCTTGGAGCACTGCCACCGAATCAGCGAAGGACAGGGCCTCATCCTGGTCATGAGTGACCAGCAGAGCTGTCGTTCCTGTAGAACGCAACACTCGTTGCACAGCCTTACGAGTCCGTTCCCGCAGGCCTGCATCCAATGCGGAGAACGGCTCATCCAGCAGAATGATCTGCGGACTCCTGCCCAATGCCCGGGCTAGTGCGACCCGCTGCTGTTGCCCTCCAGAGAGCTGATCTGGCCTGCGGCTGGCATAGTCCGGGGTAAGACTGACCAGGTCCAGGAGTTCTTCGACGCGCCGACGGGTTCGCTGCCCACGCGGCAAACCAAACGAGATGTTTCCTCCCACACTCAGGTGGGGAAACAGTCCTCCGTCCTGCGCGACCAGACCGATTGAACGCCGGTGGGCAGGACGGGCGGTGATGTCGGCATCATCGAGCTCGACGGTGCCTGCATCGGGGCGGAGGAACCCGGCGACGATGCGGAGCAATGATGTCTTGCCCGATCCTGAGGGGCCGACAATAGCAGTGGAGGTGCCCGCCGGGCAGGTCAAAGTGACATCGTGCAGTACCTGATGGTTGCCGTAACTGTGGCTGACGCCTTGCAGATGCAACGCACCGGCGGTGCTGGTGGGGCTCACTTTTCCTCCTTGAGCATGCGGGAAATCATCAGCCACGCGGGTATGGCGGCTAAGAGGACGAGCAGCACGGCGAACGGGGCCGCTGCTGCGAGGGATTCATTGCCGGTGTAAGTCCACAGCCTGGTGGCCAGAGTGTCGAACCCGGTGGGGCGCAGCATAAGCGTCGCGGGCAGCTCTTTGATCACCGTGAGCATCACCAGTAGGAAGCCGGAGCCGATCCCCGGGGCCATCAGCGGAAGAGTGACCCGCAGATAGGCGGTGAGTGAGGATTTGCCCAGTGCACGCGCCGCTTCTTCAAGCTCAGGAGGCGCACTGAGCGCCGCAGCGACCGCAGGGCCCAGCGCCAGGGGCAGCATGAGCGTGCAGTAGGCGAGAACCAGCAGCCATGTTGTCTGATAGAGCGCTGGCACCACGGAGATGCCCAGCATGACCACCGATAGTCCGATCACCACACCAGGTAGGGAGTGCGCAAGGTAGGCCAGTCGCTCGAGGCTACGGGCGATCACAGAGCCTCGGCGCGCGATGTAAACCGACAGCGGCACTGCCAACAGAGTCGTGGCGCCGGCCCCTAGGGCGGCAACCCACAGAGAGTTGCCAAAGGCTCCAGCGACCTCCGCTATGGATCCGGGTGTTGAAACTCCCCGGTATGCCCAGTATGCCAGTGCCGTCCCCGGCACAACGAGACTAGTGAACACCACGGCCCACGCCAGTGTCAGCGCTGGGGCTGTCCATGGGCCTATGCTCAGCCGCAACGCGGGTCCCGACCCGCCTGGGCCAATGGCCGCGTAACGAGTGGAGGTGCGGCGGAACCGGCCTTCGACGAGCAGCACCACCATGGTCAGCACCAGCAGCACTGAGGACAGCGCAATGCCGCCGAGCCGGTCAAACCCCATGGAGAAACTGGTGAACACGGCACGGGTGAAAGTGTCAAGGCGCAGGATCGAGACAGCGCCAAAGTCTGCGATGACGTAAATGGCGCACAGGAGACCACCAGAGGTGATCGCTGGAGCCGCCTGGCGGACGGTCACGGTGAAGAAAGTGTTGACTGGTCCACGGCCCAGAGCCCTGGCGGCTTCCTCCTGCGCTGGCCCAACCCGCATCAGCGCGGCAGCGGCAGGTAAGAAGACGTAGGGGTATGTCACCGTGGTGATCACTACTGTGGCGGCGAGGAAACCTTCGAAGGTGGTTCCTGGGTTGACCAGCTGGTTCATAGACTGCCAGCCGAATGCTGCCACGTAACTAGGCACAGCCAATGGGAGGGCTGCCGCGACAGCTAGCGTCCGACGCAATGGGATGGCGGTGCGGGTCACCAGCATGGCCATCCCCACGCCGATGACCAGACATAGTCCGGTGACCACCGCGGTTAACGCCAAAGATGTGCTGGCCAAGCGTGCACTGCGTGCGCTGAAAACGACGTCTAAGAAATCAGCGGCGGGGTAGTCGGTGGCCCTGATGACGAGGTAGAAAAGTGGCAGCAGCGCTATCCCGGTGGTGAGGCAGGCCAGTATCCCCAACCACCACGGAGCCCCCGCGCCGCTTCCCCTTCCGAGGAATCTTCGGGGCCGCTCACTGGGGCGTCGCGCCTGACGCGCAGGCGCGACGAGGCCGCCCGGCTCGTTGATCCGGGCGGCCCGCTCCGCAGGAGATTCGGAAATAGTCGAGATGGACTAGCCTGCCATTCCCGCTTCAGTAATCATTTGGATCGTAGTCTCGAGGTCGTCCAGTTGATTCAGATCAATGTCCGGGACATCAAGCTCATCCAGTGCTGGAAGACCTGCTGGTGCGTCTAGTCCCTCAATCATGGCGTACTCGGCAGTTTCTTCCACGAAGTACTGCTGACCCTCCTCGGACAGGAAGTATTCGAGGAGTTCAGCTGCAGATTCGTTGTTGGCGTCCAGAACTCCGGCACCGGCCACATTCATCAGCGCGCCGACGTCTCCGTCACCGAAGAGGTGATTCGCTGCGGGAAGGTCCTCTGGCTCAACGCCGCGTTCCTCAGCCTGGGCGTAGAGGTAGTAGTGGTTGACCAGCCCCATCTCCAGCGCTCCGTCCAGAACGTCGGAGACAATCGGGCCGTTGCGCTCACGGTACTGCGGGTCGTTGTCGGCCATCTGCTCCAACCAACCCTGCGCGGTATCCTCACCCTCAGCGACGCGGAAAGCCGTCACGAAGGATTGGAATGACGCGTTGGTGGGGGCGATCCCGACCCGGCCCTCGAACTCAGGTCCGGTGAGCTCTTCCACTGTGTCTGGGAGTTCGGCCTCATCGACGAGGTCTGTGTTGTAGATCAGAGTCCGCAGGCGCCCCGAAAGACCGACCCAGCTGTCACCATTGTCACGGTACAGCTCAGGTACGCGGTCCAGCAGGTCCTGCTCGAGGTCTGCGAACAAACCTTCTTGCGCTACTGCTCCGAGCGCTCCGGCATCCTGGGCGAGGAAAACGTCGGCTGGCGTACCGTCGCCTTCCTCGAGCAGCTGCGCGGCGAGTTCTGCGGTGTCGCCGTAGCGCACATCAACATCGATACCGGTTTCGTCCTCGAACTGGTCAATCAGCGGCTGAATGAGCTCTTCATTACGGCCGGAATAGAGCACGACGCTTTCAGCTTCGGTCCCCTCTGCCCCGTTGCCGTCGTTACCGTTGCTGGTGCCCTCATCATCTCCGCAGGCAGTCAGTACCAATGCGGAGGCGGCGGCGACAGCTAGTGCCGCACGAGTTGTGCGAATCATTCGTCAGGGTCCTTTCCAAGTGACGGTGAGTGCCCTTGGGTGCGAGTGCGGGTCTCCCCTGCGGAAACCCAGAGCACCACTATACGTCACAAATACATTCCCTAATTGTGTTACGTAACGCAGGTAACCCTAAAGCAGCAGCGCCGCCACTAGGGGCAGCGTCATCAACGAGACGCCTGTGGTCCCCACCAGCACCGCCGCAGCCATCCGCCCGTCGCCGTCGTATTGTTCGGAGAAGATGAAGGCGGTGGTCGAAGACGGAGTGGCCGCGAGGATGATCAATGTCCCGGCCCAGACCGGCCCCAGCGCATCATAGAACGGCAACACGGCCAGCCAAGTCACCGCCGGCAGAAGCAAGAGTTTTACTCCTGTGCCGATACCCACTGCAAGCAGCGGTACTGCCCCGCTGCGGACCCCCTGCAAAGCTGGATGAAGGGCCAGCCCCACACAGAACAGGGCCAGCGGAACCGCTGTGTTCCCGAGCATCGCGACGGGCTCATTGAACAGATCGGGCATGCCAAATGGGGTGAGGACGACCACAAGCGAGAGCACCATGAACCAGAAGACCGGATTCAGCAACAGCCCTCTGCGCAGAATGGGCCAAAGTTGTCCGCGCCACAGTTCACCGAAGGATCCTGCGGAGCCCTCACGGGCTCGAGTCAGCACCGCTGTGCGGACCAACGGGTAGCCGTTCATGAAGAAGATGTTGTGCACCATGTGCACAATCCCGGCAGTCAATCCGGCCTCCGGACCGAGAAGTCCGATGGAGATCGGGATACCGAAATATCCGACGTTGCCGAAGCTACCCGCCAGAGAGACTGGTGCGGCCAAGTCCTTCGACAACCCGCCGAGTCCGCGGCACAGGTAGTACAGCCCCACGGCCAGCGCCGGGGTCACCGTCAGCACGATCAGTGGCACGGCCAGCGGGAAACTCCCCACTGATGGTGCCGCGGTGATGGAGGTGTAGATGAAACAGGGCAGGGCGAAGTAGAACACGAACGCGTTCAGGTAGGGAATGGCTTCCCGAAATCGTGTGGCGAACCCGGCGGCAAACCCCAAAAGGATCAGAACGAACAACGGGGCGATCACCCCGAGCATCTCAATCACCGGCAGCCTCCCGGTGCTGCACCTGCTGACGGATATTGGCCAGGCCCGGCAGCCTGAAGACGTCGTCGTGCTCCCCTACCGGACCGGCAAGCGGGTCAGGTGTCGGTCGAGTCAGGATGTCTCGGATCACCAGGGCGAGAACCCAGATGAGAGTTCCCATATGGGCGACGATTCCAAGGGCGTAGAACCCTTCAAAGAAGTAGTGGCCCTCCCCGAATGACCCGTCAGAGGTGATTTTGGCACTGATCAGCCACACGCTCACCCAGTGGAAGACCTCAGCAGCCTGCCATATGAGGAAAACCCTGGGCCTTGGCAGTGCGAGAACCACTAGGGGAATCAGCCAGATGACAAACTGCGGTGAGTAGACCTTTCCCAGGAGGACGAAACACCCCACGATCAACAGACACAGCTGAGCCACCGTGGGGCGCTGCCGCGAAGCCAGCCCGAGCCAGGCGATGCCGAGGCAACAGAGCAGGAACAAGCCGTTGGAGATCAGCGAGAACGTCTCCCCTGACCAACCGGTCGGAGCAAGGGCGAGCCACATGGAGGAGAAGCCTGGTTCCCGTTCGGAGGAGAAGCGGTAGAACATGGCCCACTGTTCAGGCTGGGTGAGCATAAACGGCAGGTTCACCGCAAGCCACGTCACACCCGCTGCAAGGACCGTGACCGTCAGGGTTCGCCACCGAGCAGTCCGCAAGCAGAGCACAATGATCGCGCCGAGGAACAGTAAGGGGTAGAGCTTCATGGCTGCCCCCAAACCGATCAGCACCCCCGCCGCGCCGGGCCGGTTGCGGCCCCAGGCCAGCAGTGCCGCCGCTCCGAGGAACACAGCCCACATGTCCCAGTTAATGGACACTGTGAGGATGATTCCCGGTGCCAACGCGACCAGTAGTGCGTGGCGGCGTCGTTCCGGACTCAGGGACAGGGCGGTGACCAGGACCAGTCCGACCCAGCAGACAATCACCGCCAGGTGGTTGACGTCGTGGAAGGCCAGGATCCGTTCCGGTGTCACACCATCACCGGGAAGCAGGGTCGCGATCACCCCAGCGACGACCCCGATGAGCACTGGGTATTCCATGACAGCTTCGGCGGGTACATCGTCGATGAAGGGAAACGCGCCGCCGGCCAGGCCCCGTTCGACGAAGAGCAGCGGGAAGTCCGAATAGCACAGAGCCAGGTGCTGCTCAGGGTTCGTCCACCCATTGACGCGGCACCACTGCACGGCGAGCACTGACAACAGTGCGCCGACGACGGTTGCCGCCAGCAGAACCGTCACAGCCCGAGTGGATAGTCGTGAAACAGCCATCGTTCAGCGGGTCCTTCTGTAGACATCGGCGGCGGACCAAGACGCCTCCGGGGTGGTCAGACCGCGCAGGCTCTGCCAACCTTCGGCGGCATTCCACCGAGCGGAGGGCTGATTGAGCCGGAACAGGCTTGTGGTGTTGGGGTCAATGAAGATGATGTAGAGCAGATACCCGGCAGCGACAGCCAGAGCAATCCCCTGCACCAGCAGGGAATCGACCCACTGAACAACCGACAGCTGCCCGACCATGGACAAGAGCGTCATGACGGTAATGAGCAGGGTGACCACCATCAGAACCCTGCCGCGGTAGACATGGACCACGGCGAACAGCGGCAGCAGCCACAGCACGTACCAGGGCTGGATGACCGAGGAGGCCAGCACCACGGCAGTGAGGCCATAGGCCGCCCAAAGTACAGGGTTGCCCAGCCGCGGTTGCAGCAGAAGCACCGCCAGAACACCCGCGGAAGCCAAGCGCGCTGCGGCATAGACCCAACTGGCGACGTCGTCATGGGCGGGTCCTCCGAGCAGCTCCACAGACCAGCCCACCCCGAGACCCAGAAGCCCGACCGGGGCGCCCTGCAGCACGGCCGCACCGGCGCCGAGCGCAGCCGTGAACCAACCGATGCCGATCCCGATCAGCCACCCTCCGCCGAAGAGCAGCAGGGCGGCCAGCGTTCCCACGAATGCCCACTCACGGAACCGGTGAGCATAGTTGCCGGTCCTCTTCAGTGTCAGCAGCACCGCGAACGGCAACACCACCATGGCAATGGGTTTCACCGCCACGGCTGCGATCAGCAGCAGGGCCGCAGCCAGCCGCTTGCCTCGGAGCGCATACCAGATGCCGGTGAGCATCAGACCGATCATGAGGGCGTCATTATGGGCCGCCGGAATGAACACCATCAGGCTCAGCGGGTTGAGCAGGCACAGCCACAGGGCCCAGGCAGGCTGGGATCCGAATGTCTGGGCAAGCTTGGGGATGACCAACAGCATCAGCACAACCCCAAAGATGGCCAGCAGCCGGAACAGCAGCACAGAGAACTCTGGAACCCCTCCGGTGATCAACCATATGCCCTGCGCCAGAAGAAGGAAGAGCGGACCATAGGGAGAAGGGGATTCGGCCCAGAGTTCGTCGGCTCCCACTCCGAACCATCCGGGAAGCTCGGAGACGCCCGCCTCATAGGGGTTCAGACCTGCGGAGAGCAGCCCGCCCTGGGCGAGGTAGGAGAAGACATCCCGGGAAAAGATTGGGAAGCACGCAATCATCGGTGCGCCCCAGACCATGACGGCCTTGCGCATTGTCGCGAGGGCAGCAACATCATCCCAGGTGGTGATCCGCTGAGACAGGCGCAACCAGGAGCGCAGCAGCAGCAACGCCCCCACGACCAACAGGACCGCGCAGGTGATGACGCCAGCTGTTGTGGTCCGCAGCGGCAGCAGTGAGTTGTGCAGTGGCATCCAGGAGCCCGGCACCATGAGGAGCCATCCGACGCCCCAGGAGCCGACCATAATCATCAGCGCTGCTAGCAAGCCCTGCCGCAGGGTGTGTGAAATCTCCCCCTCTGGCCCGCCGATCAACCAGGATGTTCCGCGGAAACTGCCCAGGGCCTCGCGCGCAGTGTCAGCAGCACGCGAAAAGCGGTTAAGGGGCAGTGGGATCACGACTCAACACTATCGAGCGCACACGCGCATCTGAGAACCAGATCAGTGTGGCGCCCACCACTGAGACAGCGATCGACAACAGCATCATCGCAAGATCTGCCTCTAGGAACTGATGAATGGAGAGCTGGTCGGCTGCACCAAAGGCTAGTAAAAATGCCGTGGCTGCGATGGTGAGCCCAAGTGGCCAACGTCTGCTTGTCTCGGTGAGAGAACCGGCCGCGGCGAACAGGGGAAGGATCCAGAGCAGGTACCAGGGCTGGATGAGTGGAGAGAGTACGACGACGGCGGCGAAGGCCCACATCATGCGTTGGAAGATGCGGTGTTCGCTGCCTCGGATCATCAGGTAGAGCACCACAATGATCGCCGCGAGCCGCCCGATGAGGCTCATGGTGTCGAACACAATGTCTGGTGATTGGTCAAACAGCAGCAACAGCGCGGCGAAGGGGGCGGCGAGTATCGCCAATGGCGCCCAGAACGTAGCCCCCGACCCCGCCCCGGCTAGAACGGTCACCCAGCCGAGGCCGTAACCGCCGATCATGCCGAGACCAATCAGGGTTCCACCGGCCAACCCCGCAGTGAGGAACCAGTAGGCGAACCGTCGCGGCCAACTGGCATGGGACCCGGCCCAGAGCAGACCTATGAAGGGAAGCATCACCAGGGTGATGAGCTTGGTGCCGATCGAGGCTACCAGCAGCATCACCGCAGCCACGCCCCACAGCCAGTGGGCACCACCGCGGGCAGCCCCGGCTCGGAGTGCGCACCACGTGCCGGCAAGTGCCAGGCCGACCATGAGTGCGTCGTTATGGGCACTGGTGATGAAGCTAATGATCAGCAGCGGGTTGGCGCCAGTGACCCATTGAGCGCGGGCCGGATCGGTGCCCAACAGCCTCGCGAGTTTGGGAACGAAAATCAGGATGAGCACGACGCCGAGAACGCAGAGAATGCGGAAAAGAAGGACGGCGAGTTCGGCGGAGTCTCCCGATATGCGCATCACTCCTGCGGCGAGCCAGAGGAACAGGGGGCCGTAGGGGGTCGCGTCTTCGGCCCAGCCAATATCGGTGCCCAGCTGGAACCAATTGTCCAATGCTGACACCCCCGTGGTGTAGGGGTCCTCCCCTGCGAGAACGAGTCTGCCCTGATTCAGGTAGGCGAAGAGGTCCCGGGAGAAAATCGGCACAGCCAGCAGTTGCGGCGCTGACCAGATCACCGCGGCACTGGTCACCGTGCGCAGAGTGGTGTGTGGGTCGTCGTCATGAGTGCTGGGCATGAGGTGGCGGAGCCGGAGCCAGGCGTGACACAAGATCCAACACCCGGCAGTGAGCGCAATAACAGAAAAGGCGACGCCGAGGTGTTCACTTCTGAGCCAAATGGCAGGTCCCCAACGGCTGACTGGGGAATCGGTCACGAGCCAGCCCACCCCGAACGAACCGAGGAGTATGAGCACGGAGCCAACTAGCCCGTAACTCGTCACTGCGCGCGCCCGTTTCGTCACCGCAGAGAGTCTACTTGGCGCTCCATGCGGAGCCAGGGTGGGTAGAGTGTCTTTCCGTGAATGAATCGACTGCCCATGTGACTCCCTCCGGCGGAGGCGACTGGTCCGGCCGTATGGTCTGGATCGACTGCGAAATGACCGGACTGAGCCCGGAGAACGACGTACTGATTGAAGTAGCCGCACTGGTCACTGACTCCGACCTCAACGTGCTCGGCGATGGTGTAGAAGTGGTGATTCGGCCAGATCTCGAGGCCCTGGCAGGAATGGAAAAGATTGTGCGAGACATGCACACTGCCTCCGGCCTGCTCGCCGAACTCGAAGACGGCATCGCAGTGGAGACTGCGGAGAAGAAGGTCTTGGAGTACATCCAACAGTGGGTTCCTGAGGCTGGTGTGGCTCCGCTGGCGGGAAATTCTGTGCACGCAGACAAGGCCTTCCTCCGGGTGGGCATGCCCACTTTGACGCAACACCTGCACTACCGAATTGTGGATGTGTCCACGTTGAAAGAGCTGGCTTGGCGCTGGTACCCGCAGGTGAAGGCAGATGCGCCCAAAAAGACCGGTAACCACCGAGCGATGGGTGACATACTCGATTCGATCGCCGAGTTGCGGCACTACCGGGAGCACATGCTCCGCTGAGCTCGCTCACGAGCCGTTTCCGGTGTATGCTGTATTGGTTGCTTTTCCGGGGTTGTAAATCCTGAAAAAGTCCATGGTGGGTGTAGCTCAGCTGGTAGAGCATCGCGTTGTGGTCGCGAGGGTCGCGGGTTCAAGCCCCGTCACTCACCCCGGTGAATCCCCGGAATTCCGAACTGAGAACAGTCGGAGTTCCGGGGATTTTTCTTTTGTCATGAAGCGGGTGCCCTCGGGGACACCTGGAGGCGATCGCCCTTATCCGGCCATCACACTTCGCCAGGCCACAGGGCGGGTGCGCCTCCGCGCATCGGACCTGCTCACAGAGCGCCGAACTCTCGCTGACCTGGAGGCATAACAGGATACTGTTGGATGGGTCACACGAACATCACTGGATAAGGGAAAAGATGTCGGCGAAACTCACCATCACCACCGAGGCCAAAAGGTCCACCGCAGAGGTGCCAACCGCCCAAGGCGAACTCATTGACACCATGATCAAGATTCGATTGGAAAAGGGGCTCGCCACTCCCCTCTTGATGGAGACCCCGGACGGTCAACGATCAGAACATGTTGAGATAACCACAGCCGAGCAATACACCATGGAGTTCGGGCCCGAGGGCGCTTCCTCCGTGACAACCGATGCCCTCGCCCATGAGGCAATGGAGGCTGAAACCTACATTGACCAGGGAGGCTACATCAGGATTACGACCGACGAATTGTGATGCTCGCGGCGCGGGGTGCTTCAGAGCCGTCTTTGAAGTAAAGTCTTATCGGTTTCTCGCCATTGCGTGAGGGAACACACTCGACGCACAGCCACTCCCTTGAAGAGGAACACCCATGACTGAGCCTCGATCGTCCTAGCGTTCATTCCCTTCATCGGACTCATCACCTTCCTGCTCGGCCGCTGGCAGTGATTCTTGGAATCGTCGCGATCGTCGAACACCGCGGCGAAGGAGAAGGCATCGCTGGTGTGGTCACCGGCGCGATCGGCACCATCATCACGATCGTCGGCGTACTCCTGGCAACTGGCGTCTTCAGCGCAGCGGAAGAAGACGTTGAGCGTCTCGACGAGGGGGTGGCCAGTGTCGATCCGGACGGTGAGTGGGAAGCCACCATCCCTGGCGTGACACCCGACGCCGACGACGAGATCGCCGATGAGAACCCGTATAACGACCCAGCTGCTGAGGGAATGGGATACATGATGATGGACCTGGGCGCCACCTACCTGGGCGATGATTCAGACTCACCGATGACGGGAGTAAAACTCGCCTACGTCACAAACACCGGCGAAACGATCGCCAGCTATGACTACTCTGCGGTGACCCCAGACGCCTTCGAAAGCTCCGAGTAACTCACAGCCGAAGTCGCTGGCGGAGGGCACATTAGCAGGCTGCTGTTAGCCTGAGGTTAACGGCAACGTGCCGTTAATCAGGGAAGACTTCTTGTCGACCGACCGGGCCACGCCCACCTTTGGTTCTGACGCCTCCTCTGGATGACCCCAAGGAGACCTTTGTCCCACCCGACCCCGCACTCTGCATCCGACTCTCCCCGCCAGTTTGCCCCCAGGAAAGCAACTCAACTCCCCTCCGGAAGCACCGCCATTGTCTACTGTGAAGGACAGTTCGGTGAACAGGACGGGAAAACAGCCAATGGTCTTGTCCGTCACTCGGAGAAGTACGACATCGTCAGCGTCATCGACAGCCGCCAGGCTGGAGCTGACGCTGGGGCTTTCCTCGACGGTACACCGAACAACATCCCAGTCCTCACCGATCTGCCGCGGGCGATTGCACACGCTGGCCACGTGCCCGACTATCTCATCTGTGGTGTAGCACCGGCCGACGGTCTGTTATCGGCGACCCAGCGCGTTGTCCTGTTGGACGGAATCGCCCGCGGCATGCACATCATCAACGGCCTGCATGAGTTCCTCAACGATGATGCCGAGTTCGCTGCTGCCTCACTTTTGGCTGACGTGACGATCACAGATATTCGCCGTCCAAAAGCCAAGAAGGACCTGCACCTCTTCTCCGGCAGGATTTTCGACGTCACGTGTCCGCGCATCGCAGTGCTCGGCACCGACGGCTCCATTGGCAAGCGCACCACCGCGACCCTGCTGGTGCAAGCATTGAACGCTTACGGCATCAACGCCGTCATGGTAGGCACAGGTCAGACAACTCTCATCCAGGGTGGCAAGTACGGTGTCGCTCTCGATGCGCTGGTACCCCAGTTCTGCTCAGGAGAGGTGGAGCACCAGGTAGTCTCCGCATTCGAAGGAGAGAATCCGGATGTCATCATCGTCGAAGGTCAGGGTGCGCTGAGCCACCCCGCCTACCTCACCTCCGCCCACATCTTGCGCGGCAGTCGACCCGCCGGGGTGATCGTTCAGCACGCCCCAAAAAGGCAGGTACTGGGCGACTTCCCCATGCTGGCCATGCCCACAGCCGCGCACGAAGTACAGCTCATTGAGGCTTTCGCTGATACCAAAGTCATCGGGATCACCGTTAATCACGAGCACATGACCGACGATGAGATCGGTGAAGCGATCAACGCCTTGGAACTTGAGTTCGGTATCCCCGCCACCGACCCGCTGACTCGCCCGCTTGACCAACTGGCCAAAATGGTGCTGCTCGCCTTCCCCGAACTTGAGGCAGCCACCGCATCGAAGTTTCGGTGACCGCCCCGCGGCTGGAGACCGACCTCGACGCGATCACGCACAACACCCGCTGGTTGGTGAACCAGCTTGCGCAGCGCGGAATCGGAGTCACCGGAGTGGCTAAGGCCACGCTCGGATCACCACACGTGGCCTTAGCCATGATTCGTGGCGGAGTCAGAGGATTGGGCGACTCTCGCCTGGAGAACCTAGAACGAATTCGCCTCACTGCACCTAGAACACCGCTGACACTGGTCCGTTCCCCCATGCGGAGTCAGGTGGACTCGGTGGTTCGCGAAGCTGACTGCAGCCTCAACACTGAACCTACTGTTCTCGACGCTCTGTCATCCGCCGCCGTGCGTGGGGACACCAGCCACGCCGTCGTGCTTATGGTTGAGTTGGGCGATCTCCGAGAGGGAGTCGCCAGCCAGGATGTGGTGGAGATGGCGAGCACTGTCACCACACGTCCTGGTCTGCACCTGGTGGGCCTCGGAACCAACCTTGCCTGCAGAAGCGGTGTCATACCTGACCAAGCCAAGATGGATGAATTGTCCAGCCTTGTCGAGCGAGTCGAAGCGAGGGTTGGGTACGATTTGAGAGTCGTCAGCGGCGGCAACTCTGCCAACCTCGACTGGGCGCTGAGCACGACGAACACCGGCCGCATCAACGACTTGCGCCTCGGTGAATCGATCCTCCTGGGAACAGAACCTTTGCATCGCCGCCCTATTCGGGGACTCCGCTACGACGCCTTCACATTGGTAGCCGAGGTAATCGAGCTGAAAACCAAGCCAGCACAACCCTGGGGCAAGAGAGCACAGAGCGCGTTCGGAGATCAGCCCACCACCTCTGGTACAGGCTCGGTACGGCAGGCAATTATTGCTCTTGGTCGGCAGGACGTCGATCCAGACGGTCTCCAACCTCCCAACGGGATGAGGGTGCTATCGGCCAGCAGTGACCACCTGGTGATTGACGTCGGCGACCATGACGTGGGCGTGGGGGATGACGTCACATTCCGCATGAACTACAGCGCCCTCCTGCGTGCCATGACGTCCCCATTCGTCCGCAATTGCGAACACGGCACAACTCCGCATGACATCTCTTCGACGTCCAGCAACCCGGAGTTCACCAAGCGTGCCGCCTGAGCTAAGCAGACTGCGGCGTCCTCCGGGATACAGCTAGAGCCAGCAGCGGGCCGACGAGCGGAACTACTAATGTAAGCACTATGTAGGCAAGCTGGGTGCCGAAGGTCAGCTGTTGTGCGCGCAGGACGCCTAATACAGCCCACAGCGCCAACACAATATGCACCAGTGCGCCCAAAATCAGCAGAACATCCGTCCCTGTGGGCACAAGCGGGTTGACGGCGAAAACATGAGGCATCATGAGTCTTGAGAATACTAGTGGCCGAGGCCTCTTGCTGCACCAAGCCAGCCGAGAACCGCTACTGCTGCGGCAATGCTGGTGGTTCCTTCGTGGTGAAGGAAATGGTCATCCAGCTGTGCGGATTCTCTCCGTCCAACTGGTTTAGGGCGACGTCGCGTATCGCATCCCATTCTTCTAACGCCTTAGGAGGATGCCCTGACGGGACGTAGAAGACAATATCGACTGTCCGGGCACGCCCTTGCTGAGATACATACACCCGGGAGTCGGTGAACCCTTCAGACTCCACGATGCTTGCAGCCACATCATCGGCTTGGGCCTTCAGCTGCGGTGGCGTGACAAGGGAAATCTCTGCCACAGACTTACGCAGCGTGGAGAACGGCACCGGGATGAGTACCAGGGCCACCAGCGCCAAGACCGCCGGATCAACATAGGGCATCAGCCAGGCCGCATCCGTGCCGTCAATCAGCGCGCCAATGATGAACGCGATCAAGAGTGCTGAAGTGACTCCCCCAGCCATGATCCAGCCTTTGACGTCGATGGACACCAAAGGGGACTGAATCTTCCTATTGGCTCTACTCTCAACAAAGCCGATCACGCCTGTCAGAACCACCACGAATGAGGCGTAAATGACTGCGGCTCCAAACTCAACCTCCCTGCCGCCGGTCAGCAGCGCTGACACCGCTTGAAACAGTGCGTATGTAGCCACCGACATCATGAGCAGGGCATTGACCGCCAAGACGATCGGCTCGAAGTGCCAGAACCCCATGTTGAAACGATCCTGAGTTCGCCTCGGCAAAGAATTGGCGGCGGACTTGGCGATCAATCCTGCCAAGGTGATGGAAATGATTGACATCACTGCATCGACCAGGGAGAAGACCCCGTCAAAAAGGATCGCGAAGGATCCCGAAAATAGGCCGAAACTAATACCAAGAGCAGAGACCAGAAGCACTCCGATGAGGGAAAGCTTCAGCACCTGCTGTTCTGTGCGCACGAAAAACTACTTCCTTTCAGATCCTCAGACCAGCAGAGTTCAGACTCCCTGACTGATCTGGTCGAAGTCTAACCGGTGCCCTCGGGGCGACTGAGCCCGCTCGTCATCCGGGTTGGGTTCGTGGCCCACATTGACAACGGCAATGGTGTTCCAGCCAGTGCTGGTGTGGAAGGCCCGGTCAATACCCGCAGCGTCAATGCCAGTCATCGGTCCCACTTCAAGACCATGGGCTCGTAGTGCCAAAAGGAAATAGCCCAGCTGGATGAAGGTATTGTCCCGACCCATGGAATGCCTGTTCTCAACTTTGTCTTCGAAGGTGTCTTGTAAGCCAGGGACTGCAGGGAAGAGCTCGCCCATGTGGTGGTGCCAGTTCAGATCATAGGCGATGACCAGGCTCATCGGAGCAGCAGCAGTGGTGTCCTTGTTGCCGCGCATCATGTGCTCCACCAGCTTGTCGCGGGAGGCACCTGGCTCAACCAAGGTAAGTCGCAGCGGTTGGGAGTTCATGGAGACCGGGGCGAAGCGGGCGTCGTCATAAGCCGCCTTGATGATACTGACATCTACGAAAGCATCAGTGAAAGTGTTGGTGGTATGCCGCTGGGCGAACAGCGCACCTCTTGTCTCGCGGTCCAAAACCTTCACTGCAGTCTGTGCCGGCACGCTATCTCCTCAAGGTTGTCGCTAAAACTCAATCCTTCCCTCAGAACAAGGCCGTGCACAGCCTTCTTCCGCACTGTCAGCAGGATCACAGAGCACGACGCCGCGTGGCCTACGCTCCATGCCACACTTCACCTATGACTCTCAGCGACTTCGTTCCAGCAGCCAACCAGGGTGCCGACCCCGAGCTCTACGAAGTGGAGAACCGGGCGTTGGACCCGGAAGGCACCCTATGGCATCAGCTCCAGAACACAGCACCCTGGAAGGGAAAGACTCTCCTGGACCTGGGATGTGGGTCAGGTTACTGGTTGCCGAAGTACCGGTCTGCGCGCAGAGTGATTGGAGTGGAGCCTGATGAGTCTCTACTCCCGATGGCGCGCCGGCGCCCCGGTGAGGCTGAGGTGCTGCATGGTTCCGCTGAGCACTTGCCACTGGGCGATAACACTGTAGATGTTGTTCATGCCCGGTTCGCCTACTTCTTCCCGAGCCGGTCATTCGATCCGACGCCCGGTCTCAGAGAGGTTCAGCGGGTGCTCTCCCCTGGCGGGAAGCTTGTTGTCATCGACAACGACGGGCTTAATGGAGAGTTCGCGGAGCTCCTGCAGGCCAGCGCATCAGCCCAAGCTCAGGGTCACGACGACTATTCGACACGATGGTGGTCCAGCCAGGGCGCCTCCACCACGGCAGTGATGAGCAGTTGGAGATTCTCTTCACGCGAAGACTTGGAGGCGGTGCTGGGCCTCGAATTTGGACGCGACGCCGAGGCATGGCTCAGCGCCCATCCGCATTCCCTGGGGCTGAGTTACGGATACCTCCTCCACACGTGGACCAATCCCCAGCAGGTTTAGGAGGCCTTCTCGGTCAGCGGTAGCTGGCCCCGTATTGGGTCGGTACGTAGTCCAAGGGCTGGCCGAAGTACTGCGCAGCCCTCAACGGAAAGTGCGGGTCACGAAGCGCCTCACGGCCGATCAGCACCACATCAGCCTGGCCAGTGAACAGAATATGTTCAGCCTGTACCGGCTCAGTGATAAGCCCCACGGCGGCGACGGGAATGCCGGTCTGCTCGCCGATAGCTGCTGCCAAGGGAACCTGATAGCCAGGTCCGATGGCGAAGCGCACGGGGGCAGCCCCGCCGCTGGAAACATCGATCATGTCCACGCCGCGGTCTTTCAACCAATGCACCACCTGGATGGTGTCATCCACGGTGAGTCCTTCCTCAACCCAATCAGTGGCGGAGACTCTGACCACGACCGGCATATCTTGGCCCACCCGGTCCCGCACGGCATCGACAACCTCGAGCACGAAACGAGCGCGGTTGGCCAGCGAGCCGCCGTACGTGTCCTCGCGAGTGTTGCTCAGTGGAGAAAGAAACTCGTGCAGCAGGTACCCGTGAGCGGCATGAACCTCGACCAGGTCGAAACCGGCTCGCAGTGACCGCTCCGCTGAATCGGCGAATGCCCCGACAATGGCGCTGATGCCCTCAACGTCGAGGGCCTGCGCGGGCTCCAGTCCTGGGTAGGGCTCTGCTGTGGCCCCCACAGAGGTCCATCCGCCCTGCTGCTGGGGTACGGAGCCGTTCTGCTCGGTGAACGGCCCGAACGTGGATGCCTTCCGGCCCGCATGGGCCAGTTGGATGCCCGCAGCAGCACCCTGAGAGTGCATGAAACTCACGATGCGCTTCAGTGCTTGTTCCTGCTCGTCATTCCATAGTCCGAGGTCTTCTGGTGAGATGCGCCCTTCTGGGGTGACACTGGTGGCCTCAGTGATGACCACGCCTGCCCCTCCACGAGCGAACGAGCCCAAGTGCGCCATATGCCAATCAGTCGCGACACCGTCCTGCGCGAACGCCGAGTACTGGCACATCGGCGGAATCCAGATTCGGTTCCGCACGGTCAAGCCACGCAGTGTCATGGGTTCAAAAAGCTTTGGCTGCACACGGTTCATTGACAGGTGCTCCTTCCACATCGGGGGTCCACCATGTCCAATTGCTACCGGGGAGAGTCCATTCCTGGACTGGCACACACTCAGCGTGTAGCAGAATCAGGCATCGCCAAGAGTTCACGCACTGCAGGAGCCACCTGTTCCGTCAGAAGGGGCGCCAGATACTCCGCCGGCGTGAGGGAGTCAAGGGCGAACCAGCGCAGCTCAGCGATCTCCGCTGCCGGCTGCAGCGAATCCAACAGGTCAAGCGCGGCGTCGTCGAACTCCACAAGGAAGTTATGGCAGATCACGGCAGTGTTCTTCTCATTGGCAGCCTGGGCCCGGAATGTCCCCATATCGACAAGCTGTGCCGGTTCCAAATGCAGCCCGATCTCCTCCGAGACTTCACGCACAGCTGTCTGTTGGGGGCTCTCATGCAACTCGGGCTTACCGCCGGGCTGCATGAACCTGTCGGTGCCTTCTTTGCGCACAGTCAATACTCGGTGGAAGCGATCGAGGACGACCACTGCGGCCACTCGGATAGCGTTCTGATCAGTCACTTGAGCCAGCCTATAGAACTGTTGGCCAGAACGTGACTGTCACAGGCCCTGACCGGCGTCCCAGAGCCGTTCAGAGGTGCCGCTCAGCAGGGCGTCCAATGATGTGGCTTGGGCATCAGTCAACGAGGCGACGTAGTCGATGATCCCCCGGCCCTGAGCGTGCCGACGCAGGCTCGGTTCATCCTGAGCATCCAGTAGTTGAGGTTCTTCCCGGCGCAGCCGGAAAATATCCTCAGTGGCCAGCTCCACCAAATCCACCAGGCGGCGGGGCGCGCGGCGGGCATCGTGGGCGTCGGCGAGCCACGCGTCGAATCCGAGCACCAGTCGCTTCAGCAGCCGGGCCTGTCCGCGCTGATAGACAGTCAGATCCGGTCGGTCCAGAATGAACCGTTCATGGAGGAACTTCAGCACCGCCACCTCATGCCAGGCTGCGCGGTTGAGGTTTACATGCCCGGACCGCACATTCGGGTCCGCGTGGACCTCCACAGAGTTCTGCAGGTGGCTGATCCAGGTGGAGGTGAAGGTCGACAAGGACCGCTCGGCTTCGCGTGAACCGTCAAAAGGGGCAACTAAGAGGCCGTCGACTACGTCCTCGCTGACCAGGTCTACTGCTGCGGCGAACGCCTCCTGATCTGCGATCCACTGGTCCTTGGCCTGAAGCCTCCGCCACAGCATCTCGAGTGAACGCCCGGGCAGACGGAGGGAACGGTTCAGCTCAGCGGAGGTGAACTTGTGGAGTTGGGCGCGGTCCGCCCGCCAGGCATTGAATTCCGCGGAGATCGCGGCCTGGTTGAGCAGACCAGCCCGGTAGAAATCGTCCAGATCGTGCAGTGAGTAAGCAATGTCGTCGGCGATGTCCATCACTGAGCATTCGACCGTCTGCTGCCGTTCTCGGATCTCAGGGTACGCCTGCCGGGCGGTGCGCATAGTGTGCAGATCCAACGTGTAGACGGCAAACTTCTTGGCGCCCCCGCCGTCCAGGTCAGGTGCTAATCCGCGCTCCAGACCAGGGCCTGATTGTTGACCCGCGCCCGCGGCACGTATCCACGGGTACTTCAGCACAGCGGAGCGCACTGCGGCGGTCAGATTCAAGCCGGCATCGGCGCCGTTGTACTGGTCCAGGCGGGTCAGGATCCGGAAACTCTGCGCATTGCCCTCGAAACCCTCCGACAGCCCGAAGTGGTCCCTGGCCAGCCGGTCCAGAGCCTGCTCCCCCAGGTGCCCGAAAGGCGGATGCCCGAGATCGTGAGCACACGCCGCGGCCTGCACAACTACTGGGTGGCAACCGCCGAGCTTGTGCAGCGTCTGACTGATCGGTCCCGAACCTGCAGAGATTGACACCGCGATGGCCCGGGCAACAGCGGCGACTTTGAGCGAGTGGGTGAGCCGGTTGTGGATGGCCATCCCCGCTCCAGTCTGGGAAATGACCTGCGTGACCGCAGACAGGCGGGAAAAGTACGGAGAGAACCGGATGCGTTCCAGATCCGCGCGAAACTCCGGCCATCGCTCCAGACGCTGATACGCATCCAAGGTTTCCGGTGCGTCACGGGCGAGCCGAGGGTCAGGTTGATCAGTCATCCGTCATTCTCTCCCGTCTAGTCCGATTTCACGACCCGTCCGACACACCTAGATGCAGTCCGAGTCTATGGTGAGACGATCCCCCGCACCTCCCGGTGATCAAGGGCGTTCACCACATGCCTCACACAGGCGAACTCTGGGCTGGGTCTGCGGTCGGATACATCATGCTATGCCGATTGTGGAAGCATGATCAGCATGAATGATCTTTTTGTGGGCTCCGAAGTCGGCCAGTTGCGGCAGGTCATTGTGCACCGGCCAGGGACCGAACTCCTGCGCTTGACGCCGGAAACTAAAGAAGACCTGCTCTTTGATGATCTGCTGTGGGTGCGCCGCGCTCAGGAAGAGCACGATCAGTTCTCCGCCGCCCTGGAATCCGCAGGTGTTGAAGTGCTGCACCTTGACGCTCTGCTCCGAGAGACACTGGCCGTGCCAGAAGCTAAGGATTTCATTCTGGACCACACCTTTGACGAACGCCTGCACGGGCCTGCAGCGGCACCGCTTCTGCGCCAGGTAGCAAGTGAGCTCGACGACGCCGCCCTGGCTGAGTTGGTCATCGGCGGGCTCACGAAGCGAGAGCTGCTGGAGCTCACTGATGAGCCGCGTTCCATAGTGTTGCATTCCATGGCAGCGGACGATCTTGTGGTTGCGCCTCTGCCGAACCATTTGTTCGCTCGAGATGCCTCCTGCTGGGTCTATGACGGCGTCGCCGTTAATTCGATGCAGAAACCAGCTCGCATGCGGGAAGCTGTGACCTATGAGGCCACCTACCGGTGGCATCCACGCTTCGCGGAAGTGCCGTTTCACCGCTGGGCCGATGGGCTCACTGATGCGCAGGCCACTGTGGAGGGTGGAGATGTTCTGGTCATCGGTAATGGTGCAGTGCTGATAGGCATGAGTGAGCGAACCACCCCCCAGGGGGTGGAGAGGATTGCAAAGCGGCTCTTCGCCTCCGGTTCGGCGGATCGCGTTGTCGCCCTTGACCTTCCGAAGGCTCGTTCCTTCATGCATTTGGACACCGTGATGACCATGGTCGATGAGCGATCCTTCATCGAGTACGCCGGTCTCGGCGATCTGGCCTCCTATACGATCACCCCTCGCAGCGGCACCGGAGGTTCTCCGCAGGAGGTTGAACTCAATATTGCTGACCATGATCCCGGGCATGCACACCGGGCCATCGCTGAGGCGCTGGGTCTGCATGGGTTGCGCATCCTGACTGCTGAGCAGGATCTCCACTCCGCGGCGCGCGAGCAGTGGGACGACGGCTGCAATGCTCTGGCTGTGGCACCGGGTGCGGTCATCACCTACGACCGGACGCCCACCTCGAACGCCTTCCTGCGGGAGTCAGGCGTTGAGGTTATTGAGGTTCCCGGTGGAGAGCTCGGGCGAGGCAGGGGCGGACCGCGATGCATGAGCTGCCCAACGCTGCGGGATCCTGTGAGCTAGGGTCTAGGCACGAATCACCGACGATGCCCTTGAGGGCCCGGCACTACGGTGGGCCGGGGCCCAACCTAGCGGACTCCTTCAGGAGGCGGTGCGCTGGGAGACTTCCCAGAGTTGGATGAAATTACCCTCCGGGTCCTGAAGGGAGGCGAACCTTCCGTTCGGATAGGTCTCCGGATCAACCTCAACATCGATACCGGCACCACGTAGTCGCCCGACCATGCCGTTGAGGTCGTCCACACGCAGGTTCATCCCCCACCCGGAGTGGCCGAGATAGTCGTTCGGAGCATTGTCTCCGAATGGTGCAAAGACTGTAGGCCCGGCGGCCTGAACCCACACCGGCGCATCGTAGGAAGCCGGTGGGCGAGGAACGTCGAGGTGCTCGGAGTACCAGGCACTCAACTGATCGGGATCTCGCGCACGGAAGAAGAACCCGCCAATTCCCGTCACTCGCACCATGCACCAACATTACGTGACTCACCGCCGAAAACCGAGGTTACTCGGCCTGCCCTGAGGGGCTCTGGGCGACTGAAGGCGAATCGCCTCGCGACACAGGACCCACAGTCGAGAGTGATTCACATAAAACTCACAGGAACTAAGATCACGAGATGATAACGCCAGTGGTTAGCTGATTTTCCGGGGTTTTTGCCTCGGGAGACCCTGGTTGTACCCGGTTGACGTGACCATTCTGAGACTCTTTACTGGATTGCGGACATTGAAAGTGATGTTGGCGTGACATTCCCAACTCGCGTCACCCGCATCACGAAAACAGACCACCAACATCTGTGAGGAATTAAGACTCTTATGAAGACCACCCCCACTTGGAAGAAGTTCGTCGGCGGCTCCGTTGCCGCTGCTGCCCTAGCTGGCGGCGCTGTCGTAGCGCAGGCACCCGTTGCCAACGCCCAGAGCGACTGGGACCGTTTGGCTGAGTGCGAGTCCGGCGGCAACTGGTCCATCAACACCGGTAACGGATATTACGGCGGACTGCAGTTCTCACAGCAGTCATGGCAGGCCGTCGGCGGCAGCGGACTGCCTAGCGATGCCTCGAAGCAGGAGCAGATCCAGCGTGCTCACCAGCTCTGGGAGATTCAGGGCTGGGGTGCATGGCCTGCATGCTCGGCGAAGCTCGGACTCTCCGGAAGCCCCAGCGGCGGAGGAGGCTCTGCACCTGCCCCTGAACCAACCCCTGAGCAGACTCAGGAAGCTCCCCAGGAGCAGGCACCGCAGCAGGAGGCCCCACAGCAGACCGAGCAGGCACCTGCTCCTCAGCCCGAGCCTGAAGCACCTCAGCAGACCGAACAGGCACCTCAGCAGCAGGCTCCGCAGACGGCCGGAGAATTCTCCGCCCAGCCGAACACCAACGTTGAGGTCTCAGGTGAGACCTACACCATTCAGTCCGGTGACACTCTCAGCTCCATCGCCGACGCGCTGGACCTGGACTGGACGGACATCTGGGGCGCCAACATCGACCAGGTTGAGGACCCGAACCTCATCTTCGTCGGTGATGAGCTGAAGCTCCCCGTCGTCAGCGGCTAGGACTGATTTACTACTCCAATGGCACTGGTGTGAACTTCTCTTCGGAGAGAATGAAGCCAACGGTTCCATGTTCATCGGTCCGGTAGGTGGCGGCCCCTAGATCGTTCAGGGTGTCCACCACTGCATCTGATGGGTGGCCGTAGTCATTGTCCTCCCCCACCCCAATGAGGGCGACTGAGGGACTGGCGTGTTTCAAGACCGCGGTCCCACCGTTTGCCGCACCGTGGTGGGAGACCTTCAAGACATCAACAACATTCGGTAAAGCATTCCGGCCGAGCAAGAGCCCGGCAATCTCCTCCTCGAGGTCACCGAGTGTCAGCAGGCGCAGCGGATCGTTCGCGGATCCGACTGCGCCTGCTGCCGTTTCGGGGTCCCAGAGCCCAAAGTGCACCACCAAAGAGTTATCGTTCGTGTTGGAGTGGTAGTCCGCTGCGGCCCACACCTGCCACGTCACGGGGTATGCCCCTTCCTGGTCTTGGCTCTGCCCGACCCGTCCCCGAGACTCCGGGACCTGCAGGACAGTGCCATCCTGTGCTTCCACCGCCTCGACGACGCTCCATCCGGCGTCACCGGAGTAGACAATTTCTTCAATCATGGCCGCCTCTGCCACGCCGGGAATCCCTCCGTAGTGGTCAAGATGGTCGTGCGTAATCATGAGGATCTCCACCTGATCCACCGCAAGCGTGCTCAAGCACGCTTCAGCCAATTCTGGTTCCTCACCTGCATCGACGACGATCGCCGCATGCTCACCTGTTCGAACCACCAGCATGTCGCCCTGCCCCACATCACAGAGAGCAAGCCTCCAGCCCTCCGGTGGAGACTGGCCGATGAGCGGAATCGGCAGTGCCCCCAATGGAACAACCACCGCGGCCAGAACCCCGACCGCCGACCCCAACAGCAGTTTTTCCCCGGTCCGTGGGCGACTGCGGAAGTCAATGACCATCCTGCACAGTGCTATGGCTGCAGCCGTGTACACAGCCGCAAGCACCCAACCCGTCAACCCTTCAGGCCATGGGGCCAATGCCTGAGGAAGCGAGGCCGCGGCATAGCCGATCATGGCGATTCCGGAACCAGGGAGTCCAGCCAACCACAGAAGCCCAGTAGAGAACCACGGGGCAGTGGTGGACAGCACCGCAGCCAATGTGCCCGGAACCGTCACCAGAGGCAGCAATGGGCCGGCAAGAATGTTCGCCGGGATGCTGTACAGAGTCACGCCTTCGGCAAGGGGCAACAGCACGGGGGTGACGAACAGCTGGGATGAGACCGCAAGCGCCAAGGGCGCAGCGATGAAGACCGGTAGACGTTCGGAAAACATATCCTTCAGCCTGGCTCCGACCAGCACAATACCGGCAGTGGCCGCCACTGAAAGCTGGAAGGCGGGTTCCACGGCAAACCACGGGTCGAAGACCAGAAGTAGTGCCCCATAGAGTGGTGTAGCACCTGGTGACCATGACGGTCCTGAACGTGAGCGCGGTCA
>NZ_VAVZ01000024.1 GCF_005771525.1 Nesterenkonia salmonea
ACTTGCATGTGTTAAGCACGCCGCCAGCGTTCATCCTGAGCCAGGATCAAACTCTCCATCAAAAAATTAATAGAGAAACAACAACCTCGATAACTGGTCCAACCCCGCCGGAAAACGGAGCCTCACAGGACCAGAAAACAAAAAGCTGTTGCATAATCCATGGCTAATGTCGCAGTTATCCATCACGGGGGTGACGGACCTGCAACCATAACCAATGTAAATAATTGGTTTTCAACAAACTTGGCACACTATTGAGTTCTCAAGCTACGACTGCCACCGGCACCATCAGAAGAAACCCTCTGAATCGCTCCGGAGCAACTTTTCAATCTTACCGGAACTGTCTTCCGAATGTCAACTCGGTATTTTCAGTTCCTGTTGGAAAGAAGATCGGACCTGTTGGTCCTGTTTCGCGCTTCAGCTCCGGATAAGTTCCCGTCGCAATGCGGCGCGGATAGTTACTCTAGCACCAGTTTCCGGCGAATGTAAACTCCGCGTAAACCGGCCTAGTTTTCGGCCTGGAGCAGCATCGACGGCCGGAAGACCCACCGGCCTTCCCAACGGGAAAACAGCCCAAGTGCCTCGGTCAACATCGCTGCCCGGAAGAACACCGAGTCCACCGCTCTGCTGTCGGCGTCAGATCCTCGATAGCCTTTCAGGAACTCCGCGGAGAACTCCTCGTACCACTGCCCAAAGTTGACCGGTTTCGGCGTCTCCTCAGAACGTTCGTCGCGTTGCGCATCCTCACGATCCGACTGGTTACTGCTGGGGTCCGACTTAGGATCCTTAGGAGTTGGCGTCTCACTGGCCACCTCCATCACAGTGTTGGCCAGCGACATCAACGTCGTCGTCACATCGCGGAACCCCGCGGCGTGCTCCACAAATCCACCAGCTTCACTGACGACCCAGTTACCGTCGCCCAGTTGATGGAATTGGGACAGACTGAGTCCGCCGTGAATCCGCTGGAGAGTGAGAGGCTCGTCAGCATCCCGAAGCTGCATGCTCATCAGATCGATGACTTCATTGAGATCTGCGGCTTCATCTTCATCGAACTCCTGGCGCACCGTGCGCCATTGGTCAAGAAGCTCCTGTTGCGCATCGGCCGCAGAGGACTTCAACTGGTCTGCGGTCTGGGGGTACGCGCCGAAAGAGCCCGCTAAGTCTGCATGGAAATTTCCGAGCAGCTCACCGAGATGCCGTGCCACTTCGGCGAATGAGTTGCCGGCCTTCAACGCTTCACGGGCCAAGGTCAACGCCTCAGGAGCTTCGGCACCAGCTTCCCTGATGACAACCAGATCCCCCGTGACCCACTCTGCGCTGCTCCAGTCGCCGCCAGGCGGCCGTTCCTCCCAGGCACCCGTGACCATACCGAGCACGCGGGATACCGCTGTCGAGTGAGCCGCTGTGAGAGTGTGGACAGTCTCCAGGAGCAGGCCCCGCCGCGCGGCAGGCCGTCGAGGGAAATCTAGGGTGACTTTCTGCTGCCAATCCTGCTCATCGGCGTCGCTCGGCTGCACCAGGGTCCGAGTGCTGTGCGGCAGGATTGGTTCCGCGGGTTGTCTGCGCAAGTCCAATGTGAAGACGTCGCGCTCAGCAAATTCTGCATAGGCGTGTCCTCTCGAGCGACCATTTCGGCTGCCTTGTTGCCGCCTCGCCATCTCCAGAACAGCGGCCAAGAAGGCACGGTCTCGGGCACCGTCGTAGACCCACCACTCGTTGCCGTCCTGGGCAGCGAGTTTGCCGATGAAAGCGGCCTTGCCTGCCAGAGCAGAAGGCCGGGATCGCAAGGCGATCGGCACGGAGATAGCGGTCGGAAGACCCCCGGGCGTCTCGGTGTTGGCGACCTCGAAGAGATGCAGCTCGAGAAACAGCTGCGAGTCGGCGTCACCTTCTGGAGTGGGAAGACGCAGCCCACCGATTCGAGTCAGACCACGGCGACCCCGCGGCGCAGGAAACCACGATTGGTGCGGCAGCCAGTTAGCCAGGATGTCTAAGAACCCAGGCTGTTCTTCTCCACGAATCCGGGACCTCTGGGTCACTGCCGACGAACCCCCTGACGGAGCGTGGAAACCTCGTAGAGACTGATCCCAACAGCCATAGAGGCATTGAGCGACTCGGTACTCGCGGCGATCGGAATCGACACGATCGCGTCGCATGTCTCCCGGACCAGCCGGGAAAGGCCACGACCTTCGGAACCGACCACGACCATCAACGGTTGGTCCGCAAGGTTCAGATTCGGCAGGTCGGTGTCGCCGTCGCCGTCGAGCCCAGCCACAAAGTAGCCCTGTTCCTGAGCATCTTTGAGCGTCTGGGTCAGGTTCTTGGCCTTGGCCACGGGGATGCGCGCCGCTGCACCAGCTGACGTTTTCCACACTGTGGCTGTGACCGCCGCACTGCGCCTTTCAGGAATGACGACGCCGTGTGCTCCGAAAGCAGCCGAGGCCCGGAGTATGGCTCCCAAGTTGCGGGGGTCGGTGATGGAGTCACAGGCCACCAGAAGGGGTGGGTGAGGGATATGACCTTTGGCTGCGGATTCGATTAGATCTGCAGTCATCTCGATCGCGTCAGCGTAGTCGTAGGGCTCCAGAACAAGGGCGATCCCTTGATGAACCGCGTCACCGGTGCTGGTGTCGAGTTGCCTTCTGCTGACTTCCTTGACCTGGATTCCTTGCGCAGCACAGTGTTCAAGAGACTCTCGGACTCGCCCATCGGTTTCAATATCCCGGGCGATGAGCAGCTGCTTGGCGGGGACATGCTCGGCCAACGCCTCGACCACGGAGTTCCGTCCAGCGACTACATCGTCAGCGCCGTATCCGGAACCGGAGGTGCGGGGTCTGCCCTGAGGCCGCTTGGAAGCGGCGCGTTCGGCCAGCTGCTTCTGACGGTGCGCCTTGTGGTAGACGCGGTCCTCTGCCTTGGGCGTCGGTCCTTTGCCTTCGAGGCGACGTTTACCCTGACCGCCAGTGCCTTTGGTCGGGCCTTTGCGTTCTTTCCGCACTGCGGAGCTCTTGGGTCGAGAGTCTTTCGGCATGGTCACACTCCACTCTTTACTGACCATTGTGCGCCCTGCGCGGTGTCTTCGATATGAACACCCACAGAAGCTAGTTGGTCTCTGATGGCATCTGCTCGGGCGAAGTCCTTCGATGCCTTCGCTTCAGCCCGGCTGCTCAGCATAGTCTCCACGAGTTTCCCCAGGGCTGCATCGGCAGGTCCGTCTGAATTTTGGGGCTCAGGTACCTCACTGATGCCCAGGACGTGGAGCATCTCCACTGTTTCACGGGCACGCAACTGCCCCGTGGTGGCGTCGCCGGCGTCCAAAGCTGTGTTGCCTGCGCGAACCGTCTCATGCAGCACAGCTAGGGCCGCTGGCACGTTGAGGTCATCATCCATTGCGGCACGAAATGCCGTTGGGAGGTCTGCGGTGCCTGGCTGGTTGGCTTTCTGGGGCAGTGCGCGATCGATGAAGTGCTCAATACGCGCCAGAGCAGTTTCAGCTTCCTGAAGTGAACCCGGTTTGTATACCAGCTGCGATCGGTAGTGCGCCTGGCCTAGGAAATAGCGCACGGCTTTGGGACGGGCGGCCGCGAGCATTTCGCCCGGGGAGATGGTGTTGCCCAAGGATTTGGACATCTTCTCCCCTTCGAAGGTCACCATCCCGTTATGCAACCAGAACCTTGCGAAACCGTGGCCAGCTGCAGCGGACTGGGCCAGCTCGTTCTCATGGTGGGGGAACCGCAGATCCAGCCCTCCGCCGTGGATGTCGAAGGTCTCTCCGAGGTACTTGGTGGACATCGCCGAGCACTCCACGTGCCAACCGGGACGGCCTCGGCCCCAGGGCGAATCCCAGGCGGCGGTCTCCGGCTCTCCAGGTTTGTGGCCCTTCCAGAGCGCAAAGTCACGAGGATCGCGTTTACCCCGCGGGTCAGCATCTGGGGCATCCTGCATATCCTCCAGGTTCTGCCGCGTCAGCTCACCGTAGGCCGACCAGGAACGGACGTCGAAGTAGACATCTCCAGAAGCGTCCGGGGCCGGGTAGGCGTGGCCGGCGTCGATCAGCCGCTGGATGAGGGCATGCATTTCGGTGATGTGGCCTGTGGCACGTGGCTCATAGCTAGGACGGCGGACACCTAGGGCGTCGTAGGCATGGTGGAATGCCTGCTCGAACCTGTAGGCCAGGGCGAACCAGGCTTCTTGGGCGGGATAGTCGACATCGGGCGTGAAGTCATCGGCATAGGAGGCAGCTGACTTCTCCAGGATCTTGTCGTCAATATCGGTGACGTTGCGGACGCTGAGGACATCGTAGCCCGATGCCTCGAGCCACCGGATCAGAATGTCAAACGCGACAGCTGACCGGATGTGACCGACATGTGGATTTCCTTGAACAGTCGCACCACAGTAGTAGAGGGACACCTTGCCCGGTTCCTGGGGCTGGAAGTCGCGCACTTGCGCAGTTTTGGTGTCGTAAAGTCTCAGGGCCACGGGCCATACCTTACCGGCTTCCGGCAAGAAAGCCGCTGTGATCAGTACAGGACGGCAGTTGCAGTAGCCATGATGCCTTCGCCCCTGCCGGTGAAGCCCAGCCCGTCAGAGGTGGTGGCCGAGACGGCTACGGGCGCGGACGCCGCATCGCTGAGGACGTTTTCGGCCTCCTGCCTGCGGGATGCGAATTTGGGACGGTTGCCGATGAATTGAACGGTGACACTGCCGATTCGGAATCCAGCGTCCCGAACAATTCGGGCAGCTTCCGCGAGCAGGACGACGCCGCTTGCTCCCTTGTACTGGGCTCGGCTTGTGCCGATGGTGTCGGCACCGAAGTGGGTGCCCAGATCCCCCAGACCTGCAGCGGAGAACAGTGCAGCGCATGCCGCGTGAGCTACCGGGTCAGCGTCGGAATGACCGGCCAGGCCGCGTTCACCTGGCCAGTGGAGCCCGGCGAGCCAGAGTTCTGTGGGCTCTTCCACCGGTGCGAAGGCGTGAACATCGTGTCCGATTCCTACCCTGGGGACCGCTAGTTGCGGTACTACTGCTTCTTCATCCGGGGCTGGGCTCGGAGTCGGGGTAAGCGACCGCTCGTGGCCGGATGCAGCGTCGCGGCTCTCGTCATATTCGGCGATCAGGGCACGGACCGTGGTGAGGTCGATACTGGTGGTGATCTTCAGCGCATGGGGGTGCCCTTCGACTACGGTGACCGTCTCACCGAGGTCTTCGACGATCATGGCCTCATCGGTGAGCACCGCGGCTTCTGCTTCAGAGAGCCCTTCTATATGGGCGAAGGCCCGTTGCAGCAGTTCGAGGGTGAAGCCCTGAGGCGTCTGAACGGCGCGGAGGTCCTGGCGCGGAACTGTCTGCGCGACACGTTCTGATGCGTCGACGCGTTTGATCGTATCGGTGACTGGCAGGGCAGGTATAACGCTCACTGCTCCGGAGTCCAGGGCATCCAGCACACGGCTGAAGACAGAGGTGGGTGTCAGCGCACGGGCGGCGTCGTGTATCAGCACGTGAACAGCGCCAGCCCAGGATTGTTGCTCAGCATGGTGCTGGACAGCTCGGACCCCGGAACCGACTGACTCCGTGCGTGTATCGCCTCCGGAGACGGTGAGGACGGCCCGACTGCGCTGACCGAGGTTATGGCCGTTGGGGGCCAGTTGGTGCGGGGAATGCGCATCTTGTGGCAGCACGAGCACAATTAAGTCCACGTCCAGGTCCTCGGTGACGGCGTCCAGGGCGTGGTCCAGGACGGTCCGGTCAGTGATCTTGACTGCCGCTTTGGGCATCCCGTGACCAAGACGCGTGCCTGATCCAGCCGCCACAATGACTAACGCCCGGTGACGATCCGTGCTTGAGGGCACAGTGTCATCCAGGCGTTGAGTCATATATGGAATTCTAAGTGGTCTGCAGCAAATGCCTACGCAGAAGCAGGGGCTGCGTCGCGGAGGACGTCGTCGAGCATGTTCTCAGCGTCTTCCTCTTCGAGCTCCTTGGCCAGACGGAGCTCGGAGACCAAAATACGGCGAGCCTGTGAGAGCATGCGCTTCTCACCGGCGGAAAGACCGCGATCATTTTCACGCCGCCAGAGGTCACGCACTACCTCAGCCAATTTGTGGATGGAGCCGGAGGCCAGCTTCTCCACATTAGCTTTGTATCGGCGCGACCAGTTGGTCGGCTCTTCAGTGTGCTCAGCCTTAAGCAGGCCGAATACTTTCTGCAGTCCTTCTTCATCCACCACGTCACGTACGCCGACCAAGTCGACGTTGTCCGCAGGGACCTTAATGGTTAGATCACCCTCGGAGACCCGCAAGGTCAGGTAAGTCTTTTCCTCACCCTTGAAAGTTCGCATCTCCACCTCTTCAATGGTGGCTGCACCGTGGTGCGGGTAAACGACTGTCTCGCCGACTTCAAAATTCATGTAATTATTCCCCTTTCCCGCAGATCAGTTTATCACGCCAGGGGAATCATCGGCGTGTCGCTGGACCGCATGCCACAGTCAGCATTAGGGTTCGCCGCGCAATATTTCTTCTACACAAAGTAGAACTTTCTGGAGATCGAGTAGTCTGGTGTTATCGGTTCGCGCATCAATCGTTTGAAGGAGTTTCCGCGGTGAAGTACCCCTCCCCGGCTCGTCGTGCAGCTGCGGCAGCTGTCCTCATCGGCGCCCTCAGTGCTACAGGCTGTTCAGCCATCAACTACCAGGCGACGACGCACGTCTACTCCGGATCCGACGGAACCATGTTCGACACAGAGGACGTGGCGCTGCGGCATATGGCCCTCGTCGCCGGAGAAGAGAACGGGCCGGCCCGACTTCTCGGACTGGCCTCGCACACCAATCCTGCAGCAGAGGGACCAGCGCAGGTGTCGATCGAGGTAGCTGGCGATACCTTTGACCTGGATCTTGAGCCCGGCGAAGCGATCAACCTTGAGCATGATGAAGAGCTCATTGTCTCGGCCATCGATGCAGGCCCCGGATCACTTCAAGAAGTCACTGTGAGCGTGGACGGTACAGAGGAGTCCTTCAATGCCACGGTGATGGACGGAACCCTGGAGGAATACCGCGACCTGTTGCCAGATGGCTTTGATGCCAGCGTATTGGACCATCTTGAGCACGGTCCCGATACATGGGGCAGTGGCGCTGCGCACCACGATCCCGACGACGACAGCCACTAATACTGCACTCTTCAACCTGGCCAGATGCCCCCTCCTGCCATAAGGAGGGGGCTTTTTTGTGCCCGGAGGATCCCGTCGTCAGTACCTATGTTTCGTAACGCGCGTCACAAGTGGACTTAGATGCCCAGATGTGGTGTGATTTTGTCGTCTGTGTGAGACGTAACACATTTGCGTCACGCTTGGGCTGTACACCTTCACTACGGATCGTCGGGCACGTACCTGCCCGTGAAAGGGAACCATCATGGCTTCTGTGACCTATGACCAATCGAGCCGCATTTATACGCCTGGCGCGCGGCCTGCTATCAATCAGCTCAACTTGGAGGTCGCCGACGGCGAGTTCCTGGTATTAGTCGGCCCATCGGGTTGCGGCAAGTCCACCGCTCTTCGAATGCTCGCCGGACTTGAGGAAGTCAACGAAGGCCGCATCCTCATTGGTGGCGAAGATGTCTCACACGTCTCCCCTAAGGACCGCGACATCGCGATGGTCTTCCAGAACTACGCGCTCTACCCACACATGTCGGTCGCCGAGAATATGGGCTTCGCCCTGAAGATCGCCGGTGTTTCCAAGGACGAGCGTGCTAAACGAGTGCAGGACGCCGCGAAGATTCTGGACCTCGAAGCGTATCTGGATCGTAAACCCAAGGCTCTGTCCGGTGGTCAGCGTCAGCGTGTGGCGATGGGCCGCGCGATTGTGCGAAGCCCCAAGGTCTTTCTTATGGATGAGCCGCTGTCGAACCTGGATGCCAAACTGCGTGTACAGACCCGTACGCAGATCGCCGCCCTGACTCGCGAGCTGAAGACCACCACGGTGTACGTCACGCACGACCAGGTCGAGGCCATGACCATGGGCGACCGCGTCTGCGTGCTGAAAGACGGAGTTCTTCAGCAGGTCGACAGTCCCCGCAATCTCTACGACACTCCGGCCAACGTGTTCGTCGCAGGCTTCATCGGATCTCCTGCCATGAGTCTGTTCAAGACCAAGGTAGAGGGCGGCCAGCTTTTGGTGGGCAACGAGCGCATCACCGTGCCAGGTGCCGACCTTGCCGGCAAGTCTGAAGTGATCATGGGCATCCGCCCCGAGGATATGAATGTCTCAGACGACAACTCCGGCATGGCCATGGTTGTCGATGTGCTCGAGGAACTGGGTGCAGACGCATACATCTACGGCACTCCGCAGGATATTCACACCTTCCAGCCCTTGATTGTGCGCGTGAGCGGTCGGCGGCCTCCCAACAAGGGTGAGCACGTCTACATCAAGCCCTCACCTGACTACGTGCACCTCTTCGACGTGGAGACCGGGCTGCGCCTCAACGGAGCAATTCCTGAGAACACTCCCCACGCAACCCTCGACGACGTCGAAGCACTGGCCGGCTCCGAGGAGTAGATTCCCAACGCCAAGAGCGGCGTCATGACTTAAAATCTCACAACAGCTGATTAAGGCGACGGAAAGCGGTGATTTTCACCCTTTCCGTCGCCTTTTGCCGTATTCACACTGCACATGATGCCTCTATACAGGAAACGTCCAGCAGTGATCTCCTAGTGTTGAGACATGGCTAGAAATGCATTGTCAATTGTCATTACCATTTTGCTCACAATTGTCTTCATTTGGCTTGCATGGTGGTTGCTTACTGAAATCATCAGCATCGTGGGCAGCGTGATCCTCTCGATCCTCATCGTGGTGGTCGCACTGTTCGTCGTTCGGGGCATCACACGAGCCGCACCTTAGCGGCACAGCCTTTACCGACCTGTAGCACCCAACACACAAGGAGTATCAATTATGCGCGGTGGCGGAATTTACATCGGCGGCGGTCTTTTGACCATTATTGCGATCATCATCATTTTGGTGTGGATCCTCTGATCCGATAGCAAAAGCGCTGGGGAAGCCTGTACGACTGAGTCGTGCAGGCTTCCTGGCGTTTAAGAGGCCTCGATCAGCTCTCTCAACAAAGCTCTCGCCCCTCGAGAGCGCAGTGTAGCTAGTGCTGTGACATAAGGTTCCGTGAAGGCCGGAAAGTCAGCGAGGTCCCCGAACAGATCAGCCTGCCGGAGGAAGGCCAACTCATCGTGCTCATGTTCGGACGCAGCCTGCATCACCTGCTCCCGCAGTCGATCAACCACCGGCCACTGCTCCTGATTCTCTCCGACTCCCTCTGCGTAGCGCGCCCAGGACGCCACGATTGCGGCTGAAGCACTCACGTCACGCCCAGCTTCAAGGTTTTCCCGGATCACCGGCACTAACCACGTGGGAATGCGGTCGGAAGACTCTGCAGCCAATCGCGCCAATGTGTCGCGTACATGTTCATTGCCAAACCGGGACATCAGCTGTTGCTTGTACTCGCCGAGGTCGATCCCCGGCACGAACGGGAGCGTAGGCGTACCTTCTCGGTCCATGTACAAGTGACGCGTAAAGTGCGTCAAGTCAGGGTCTTGAACAGCCTCATGGGCGTACGTGTGACCCAGCAGCAGGCCAAAGTACGCCATCGCTTGGTGACTGCAGTTCAGGAGTCGCAGTTTCATAAGTTCGTAGGGTTCGACATCCTCCACCATTTGGGCACCGGCCTGCTCGAAGGGCGGCCTCCCTGAAGAGAAATCGTCTTCGATCACCCACTGCAGAAAGTCCTCGCTCACCACTGGCCAGGCATCGTCGATCCCGTACTCGCTGCGGACCATGTCTCGGTCCGCGTCTGATGTCGTGGGGGTGATTCTGTCGACCATCGTGTTGGGGAACCTGACGTGCCGCCCGATCCATTCGGCAATGGGTGCCCCGGCCGCCAGTTGGTCCCTGCGCTCTGCGTAGGCGACGATCATGCGCTTGGCGAGGTCGCCATTGCCCCGCACGTTGTCGCAGGAGAGAACTGTAAAGGGCGGCAGGCCGCTGGCGCGGCGTCTTTGTAGCGCCTCCACGACATAGCCGAACATCGTTTGAGGAACGGCGCCTGCATTGAAGTCAGCCGAAATATCCGCCGCGATGGCCGGTGTTGCGTGCTGAAACTCTCCGGTGGCGGAGTTGTAGTTGTAACCGCCCTCTGTGACGGTGAGGGACACAATCCGCACGCTGGGATCGCACAGCCTCTCCAACACTGCAGCAGGATTATCCGGCGCATACACATACTCGGCCAGCGAACCGATCACACGGGCATCACGACTGCCGTCCGGCGCCTTGGCGACGAGTGTGTAGAGCCCGTCCTGGGGATTGAGCGCGTCACGCATGGCAGTGTCACCGGGCATGAGGCCCACTCCACAGATGGCCCATTCCGTAGGGTGGCCGGCACAGAAGAGGCGATCCAGATAGAGCGCCTGGTGCGCCCGATGAAATCCGCCCACTCCAAAGTGCACGATCCCGACGCGCCGCCCCTCGAGAGAGTACGTGGGGAGCTGCAGTCCAGGAACGTCGATCTGAGAAAGGGTTTCGCGGCTGAGGGTGATCATTACCACATAGTAGCAACCTGGCGACACATGAGCTTCTGTAAGCGCTCAAATGAGCGCTCTAGCCCTTCAGTCAAGGGCCGCGCTGACCCGAAGCTCAAGATCTTCAGAGAGCACCAGATCATCCACGAAACCGGCACGTGCGGCTGCAATCACTGCCTCTGGGTGTTCCTGTGCTGGAGCAAGAGCGATGACTCGGGTGCTGCGAAGCTGTTCGGCCCGCACCCCGATCACTCGATTTTCCATGCCTGAACGTGCGATATCGCCATTTGCTGTCACCAGGATTCCCGAACACTCAGCGACCACGCCGGCCTCTACGGCGTCCTGCTGCTCCTGCGGACTGAACCGTGCACGAAGCGTCGAGGCTCCCTCACCCCAGCCCCCAACGGAGACGACTGCTACGTCGAGATCATCGGCGGCCTCCAGTGCTGCTCGAACTTCCGCCATGGCACGCAGGGACGCTGCGACCTCATCGCTGTCCACAATGAGTGGGGTGGGAAGGGGCCACACCTGACCGCCAGCCATAGAACCCAATGCATGCACAAGCCCAGAGGACGCAGAAGCTGACGTTCCGGGCGCAGACAGGGGTCCTACGAGCTGCACGATGTCGACTCGGGGAAGCCCCTGCAAATGATCCGGGAGATGCATCAGGGTGCGTGACCATGCGACCCCCAGCCGCGCACCGTCGTGGAGCTTCTGCTGCAGAAGTTGCGCTGCCTGTCTGGCCAGGGCGGAGCGAAGAGTCTCGCCCGTCCGTGGTGTGACCACTGTTGCGCTGGAAATTCCTAGTCGCGATGCCAGGGCGACTTGGTCCTCTCCCGTATCCAATGGATTGACCACACGGATTTGGACGATTCCCTCGTGCCGGGCTCGCTCAAGGAGTCTTGCCACCTGAAAGCGGGAGATTCCGTGGTCTGCGGCGATCTCGACCTTAGAACGACCCTTCAGGAAATGCTCAGCGGAGACCTCTGCCATGAGCTGTATATCGCTCTTCTGAGACATATTCACCCCCTCATTCTGGACCGAAACCTGCTGTCTCCTTGCTCATTCGAGCCTACTATGACTAGAGTCACATAACAGTTGAGCGTTCTCGACCGCTCATACGAGCAGATTGCATGATTTCGAGAACCGCGGCCGAGTGGCCGCCCAGACCAGGACGGAACAGATATGACCGGAATCTCCGACCGGATCAGTCGACGGAGCCTGCTCACCACAGGCCTTGGTGCCGCCGCCGGCGCAGCCGCTTTCAGCGTGACAAGTTGTGGGAGAACAGGACGCGGTGCTCGCGAGCAGATCGTCGTCGCTATTGTGTCCAACCCGCAGATGCAGGACGCCATGAGCCTGATCAGCGACTTTCACCGTGCACACCCAAACGTGGACGTCCGGTTCGTCTCCCTGCCGGAGAATGAAGCGAGAGCCAAGATCACAGCATCTGTGGCCTCAGGCGGTGGTGAATTCGACGTCGTGATGATCTCCAACTACGAAACACCGATCTGGGCCGAACGCGGGTGGCTCGCTGACCTTGAGCCCTATATCAGCGAGACCTCAGGGTACGACGACGACGATTTCATCCCTACCATTCGCGAAGCGTTGTCATACGACGGGCGCCAGCACGCAGTACCTTTCTACGGTGAGTCCAGTTTCCTGGTCTACCGCGAAGATCTCTTCGCCGACGCCGGCCTTGAGATGCCCGAACAGCCGACCTGGGATCAGATCCGTGAATTCGCCGCAGAACTGCACGACCCGGGGCAGGGCTTCTCTGGAATCGCACTGCGGGGCTTGGCAGGGTGGGGCGAGAATCTTGCTCCGATCAACACTGTCATCAACACCTTCGGCGGGCGGTGGTTTACCCCTGACTGGGAACCCCTGCTGAACTCGACCGAGGTCGTGGATGCGGTCAGCACCTACGTGGACACTGTGCGCACATGGGGACAGCCCGGGGCCGCGACGTCCGGCTATGGCGAATGCATGACGCACTTCAACCAGGGGAACGCCGCCATGTGGTACGACGCTTCTGCCATGGTCTCAGGCATCGAGGACCCCCGCTCTTCGACGGTCGTCGGAAGCACCAATTATGCTCTCGCGCCGGTGATGGAGACCGACTACGCCGGATGGCTCTACGCCTGGAGCCTTGCCGTTCCGGAGACCTCCCAGCACAAACAGGCCGCATGGGACTTCATCACCTGGATGACGCACCCTGACTACTTTCAGCTTGTGGGCAACGAAATCTCCTGGGAGGCCCTTCCTCCCGGTTCACGCCAATCCACATATGAGATCCCGGAGTACGCGGACATCTCAGGCCACTACGCGGAGCCCACCCTGACCTCGATGGAGAACGCCACCCAGGAGAACTCAATGGTGCATGAGGTCCCCTACGACGGACTTCAGTTCGTCGCAATTCCAGAGTTTCAAGACCTCGGCACTCGCGTGGGGCAGCAGCTGTCCGCAGCCATCGCCGGTCAACAGACCGTGCAGGAAGCACTGGAGCAGTCGCAGCGATTCGCTGAGGCCGTTGCCCGGACTTACGGATGGGGGAGCTGATATGACCACGACGACAACCCGCTACGCCGACAACAGATCGACTGAAGAGGTGCAACGGCAGAAAACGGCTGAGCGCGCAGAGGGGTGGCGGCGGCGAGCACCCCTGCTGCCGGCACTGATCTTCGTGATCATCTGCACGCAGATACCTTTTCTTCTGACGATCTGGTATTCACTTCGCTCGAGAAATCTGCTTCGTCCTGAGGGCGAACAGTTCGTCGGGCTGTCCAACTTTTCCGATATTTTCCTCGACTCCACGTTCAGGTCCGCAGCGCTGAACTCAGTGCTCATCACTTTTGGCTGCGTGTTCGTAGCGCTTCTTCTTGGGCTGGGACTGGCGTTGCTGCTGGACCGTCCCTTCGCCGGTCGCGGGGTCGTGCGCACGCTTCTGATCACACCGTTTCTTATCATGCCGGTGGCAGGAGCCATGCTGTGGTCGATCTCCATGTTCAACCCCTCCTACGGGTTAGTGAACTGGATGATCGGGCTGGTCGGGATACCTCCCGTGGATTGGACCTCCCAATACCCTTTGTTCTCGATAGTCGTGGCTTTGGTCTGGCAGTGGACTCCCTTCATGATGCTGCTCCTGCTGGCCGGACTTCAGTCACAGCAGCGCGACGTGCTCGAAGCCGCATCCATGGACGGCGCCAGCACATGGGACACCTTCCGATTCGTCACACTGCCGCATCTGCGGTTCTACATCGAGCTGTCCGTGCTGCTCGGTGTGATCTATGTGGTCAATACCTTCGATCACATCTATCTGATGACAGCAGGAGGACCTGGCACAGCCAGCGCTAACCTTCCCTTCTACATCTACCAACGAGCTTTCCTCGGTTTCGACATTGGCCAGTCAGCGGCTATGGGCGTGGTCACCGTCATTGCCACCATCATCATCTCTCTGTTGGCGCTGCGGCTTATTTTCCGCGGCCTGAACGCGAAGGAGCAGTCATGAACGCCGCAGCCCCATCGGAGACCGCACACACCGCACCGCCTAGCGCAGAGAGCCATGGCACGAAGAAAGATGCCAGGCCAGCGCCCGCAAGACGTCGCAAAGGCAGCCTCCTCACCGCCTTGACCTGGGTGGTGGCGCTGCTGTTCTTCGCTCCAGTGGCGTGGATGGTACTCACGAGCTTCAAGCAAGAGTCGGCAGCCGCGTCGTCGCCCCCAAGCTTTTTCTTCGAACCGACGTTGGACCAGTACCGAAATATCATCAGCTCAGACGCCGGGCCGTACTTCATGAACTCGCTGATCGCCACAGCGGGCTCCACCATCCTGGTGCTGATACTCGCGGTCCCCGCCGCCTACGCACTGAGCATTCGTCCGATCAAGCGAACCCAAGATGCTCTGTTCTTCTTCATTTCAACCAAAATGCTGCCCATCGTGGCCGTCATTATGCCGATATACGTGATCGCCGGGCAGATAAGGATGCTGGACAATATCCTGACCCTCATCATCCTGTACACCGCGATGAACCTACCGATCGCGATCTGGATGATGAGGTCATTCTTCCTCGAAGTCCCAAGCGAAGTCTTGGAGGCTGCTTCGATCGACGGGGCATCACTGCTGGGAACCATGCGACGGGTGCTGATCCCCATGGTGGCTCCCGGCATCGCCGCTACTGCCCTAATCTGCGTGATCTTCGCTTGGAACGAGTTCTTCTTCGCTCTCAACCTCACTGCCGCCAACGCCGCGACGGCGCCGATCTACCTGATGAGCACCATGACATCTGAAGGATTGTTCTTAGCCCAGCTATCCGCAGCCAGCGTCTTAGCATCGCTGCCGGTGGTCCTGGCTGGCTGGTTCGCTCAGAAGCAGCTGGTCCGCGGACTGTCCATGGGTGCCGTCAAGTAAACCACTCACGCAGCATGGCTCAGGCCAGCTGCGGGCTGAACTTGGGAAAGCCGACGAGCCGGCAACCATGCTGCTGCTAGCGCGGCAAGGAAGGTCACACCCCACACGGCGGCTATGCGAAGCCAGGGGATCTGCGCGGTCACAGACCAGTCCTCCTCGGCCGCCAATGTACTGACCCCGGCCCAGCCGAAGAGGATTCCGAGGCCAGAGCCCAAGATAAGAGCGACCGCCGCCAGCAGGAGAGCCTCAACACTTATGGTGGCGCCCAGCGAGCCCCGGGTCATTCCCGACGCCCGCAGCAGCGCACCCTCCCGTCGGCGTTCGAAAACGGAGAGCGACAGGGTATTGCTCACACCCAGCACTGCGACAAGAACACTGGCACCCAGCAGCGCGATCACCACCAACAGCACGGTATCGATGGCCACGGCCATTTCCGCCCGCGAGGCGCCACCATCAAGTCTCAACTCGACGCCGTACTCTCCAACAATTTCGGAATCCAGAGTCCAAATCTCTGAGGAGGAAGCTTTTTCGGCAACCCGGACCATCACCCCAGGATCACCTGAGATCTCCCAGCCATCGGGAATGGCAGTCTCGGGAAGCAGCACCGCATCAGCAGGAGCCCACCATGCCATGTCGACGGTGAAATCGTGTGGTGTATCTGACCCGACGGGACTCAGTGTGAGCGTCCCGGTCTCCGCACCTCCGGAGACCTCAGGCCACACATCGGTACCCACAAATCCCACGGTCCGGCCTTCGGTGAGATCTGCCAGCGGTAGGTGGGCGACGTCGTCGAATGTTTCTGAGTCCATGATCATGGCTGACCAGTCCCTGTTGGATTCCGACTGAACGTGGACCGTCGGGATCTCCTGCACTGTCTGGATCACGTCCCGCTGGCGCAGATCCTCCATCAGATCCTCATCCACAGTCGCCGATAACCCGTCGAGCGGCTGTGACTCTGCAAGCTCCGTCTGCAGCAGCTTCTGAGCTGTGGCAGCACCGACGGTCATGGTCATCACCAATGTGATGCCGACAAGCAGCGCCGCCGATGTAGCAGCAGTGCGGCCTGGCACCCTCCGGGCGTTCTCACCAGCGAGCTTCGTGACAACAGGGGCGACGCCGAGCCGGGAGAGCATAGTGCCCAGCAGCGCGGCGATGCGCGGAAACAGCACCTTGGCAAGAATCAGCACTCCGATGAACCCGACGAACGCGCCCAGCACACCCAGGACGGGAAGGGGCAGCCGCGTGACGGGATCGGTGTTGAATACTTGGTAGACCTCCGCGGCCTGATCGGATGAAGGATCAGTGACGGCCGAATGGACCACCGCGCCGAGGCCCACGATGGTGATGATGGAACCGAGGATGACGCGTCTGCGCGAGGAACCACGTTCGGGCTCTTCGACGTCAGCCGGCCGTAAGGCCGCCATCGGCGAGACGCGCCCAGCCTTCAATGCCGGCAGAAGCGCTGATCCGGCTGACATCAGCACGCCGAGTCCCAGAGCGATGCCTACTGCCAGCGGTATCAGAAGCACAGGGGGAATCTCCCGAACGCTGTCATTCACCTGGTTCAGCAGCAGCACAGCCCCCTGGGCGATGCCCCAGCCGACCATGAGTCCCGCAGCACCACCGAGCAGACCCAGCACAGCGCCTTCGGCCAGGGTGGCCCGCCTGAGCTGAGCAGCCGTTCCTCCGACTGCGCGGATAAGCGCCATAGTGCGCAGTCGGGAGGCCACAATGACCTGGAAAGTATTGGCGATCACCAAAGCCGAGACGAAGACTGCAATCCCGCCGAAACCGAAGGCGATCCATTGCATGGTCTGAGCATCTCCGGTGCGTTCAGCGATCCACAGTTCCACGACCTGTTCGTGCGTGAGTACCTCTAGGGAGAAGGTGTCCCCTACAAAGTAACTGCCGAGTTCATTCGACTGCCAGGTGCCTGCGGAACCTTCTTCTGCAAGCATCGGCAATTCCCCAGCATCCATGAGGTCCCCAATGACCGTACCGATCTGCTGCTGGACGGCCGATTGGGCCTCCTGGTGACCGTGAAGTGGCTCTGGGAGTTGCACGATGATCTGGTCCGGCCACACATCATCGCTGGCTGCAAGACCCTCCGGAGTGAGCCAGCCGCTGTGCTGGCCCTGGTCGGTGGTGATTCCAGTGACGGTGAAGCTGGCTTCTTCACCAATGGTCTCGATAGTGCCGTCCTCATGCTCCTCGGCGGCAGCCTCTTCCGAATCAAGGAAAGTGTCCCCCACCTGCAGGCCCAGGGAGTCAGCCGATGTGGTGTTCAGCAGAATCTCATCTGCTGCCTGTGGGACCCTGCCGGAAGAGAGCTCGGGCTCGTGCAGCGAGCTGAGCGTGCGGACCTCCACTCCGGTGAAGTAGTTGCCTCCTTCAACCCGGTGGTAGAGGTAGGTACTGCGGATGGCTTCGGCTTTCGCCACCTCTGGCAGCGCTTCGATCCCCTCCGCAAGGGCGGTGTCTCCATGGCGAGAGCCGTCGGCTGTTTCCGCGCCTTCTTCCACGTCGAACAGCGGCGCGGTGAAGACCACGACATCGGCACCGGCTGCCTCCTGCTCAGCCTCGGCCGTCACCGCCCGCGTCATGGAGTCGACCAGCATGGACCCGGCCACAATGAACGCCACAGAGATCGCGACTGCCGCTGCGGCAGCCCAGAGTCGCTTTCCGGAGGAGCGCAGATTGGCGCGCAGCACCGTCAGGCGTTCGTTGCGACCGCGCACTAGTGGTCGGCGCCGATCATCTTGGCGGCAAGCAGCTGGGCGGTGGGGTGGTTGAGCGTCTCTGAAACACGGCCGTCAGATAGGACCACTGTGCGGTCCGCCTCAGCAGCAGCATTAGCATCATGGGTGACCATCACCACGGTCTGCCCGAACTCGTCCACCGCAGCGCGCAGCAGGGCCAGCACCTCAGCCCCGGTGCGCGAATCCAGGTTCCCAGTTGGCTCATCAGCGAAGATGACCGAAGGTTTGGAGACCAGCGCTCGGGCCACCGCCACCCGCTGCTGCTGTCCACCAGAGAGTTCAAAGGGGCGGTGATCCAACCGGTCCGTCAACCCCAGCCGGTCAATCACCATGTCGTAGTAGTGGCGCTCCGGCTCCGGCCCACCCAGGGAACTCGGCAGCAGAATGTTCTCCCGGGCGGTCATCGCCGGAACCAAGTTATAGGCCTGAAAAACAAAACCGATGTGCTGGCGCCGCACCAGTGTCAGCTCCCGCTCCGACAACCCAGTAAGTTCCACCTGTCGGTCATCCACGGACAGGAGTACGCTGCCTTCATCGGCGCTGTCCAGCCCTGCGAGCACATGGAGCAGTGTTGACTTTCCGGAACCTGAAGGTCCCATGATGGCGGTGTATTGTCCGGCAGGGATCTCCACGCTCAGCCGGCGCAACGGGTGCACAGTCGCCTCTCCTGAGCCGTAGGTCTTGGTGAGGGATTCAGCGCGGAGCGCCGCGCGAGTGGTCATAACTGTCTCCATACCTGTGAGATTACGGAACCGACGACGACGCAGCATCGGCCCATAGACCGAACCTCGCCTCATCCTGCGGTATGAGGTCAGTCGCCGACGATCCCTGACTCGTAGGCGAATACCACTGCCTGAACACGATCCCGGCAACTGAGTTTGGCTAGGACCTGTCCCACATGGGTCTTGACCGTGGCCTCTGAGAGGTAGAGCCGGGCGGCGATCTCAGTGTTGGAGTCACCGGTGGACATTTCTGCAAGGATCTCACGTTCCCGGTTGGTCAAAAGGGCCAGGCGCTTCTGCTGATTACTGGTGGGGGTGCGTCGTCGCCCCTCCCCCAATAGGTTGGAATCGAGCAGGCGACGGGTGGTGGTCGGCGCGACCACCGCGCCCCCGGTGACGACGGTGCGGATGGAGTCCAGAAGGACCTCAGGCTGAACGTCCTTCAGCAGAAATCCCGCCGCTCCGGAGCGCAGGGCCTGCAGAGCGTATTCATCGGTGTCGAACGTGGTCAGGACGATTACCCGGGTTGCCGCCAGCGCTGGGTCCTTGGTGATCGCAGCTGTTGCCTCCAGCCCGTCGAGGACCGGCATGCGAATGTCCATCAGCACCACATCTGGGGCGCTGCCCGCAGCAGAGAGGTTCCGCAGCTGCTCCAAGGCTTGGGCGCCGTCACCTGCCTGCGCGGCGACTGCCATATCGGCTTGGGAGTCGATCACCATGGCGAACCCAGCGCGCAGCAGCGCCTGGTCATCGGCCAGCAACACAGAAATCTGCTCAGGGGCGGCGTTCATCGGTGACTCGCTTCCTGACCGCTGGGCAGCGGTCTCAGGTCTTGTTCTATGGTCAACGTCCCCTCCCCTGGGGTCTGACGCGCTCCAGGGGAAAACGCGCTTCCACCGCAAAGCCGGCCTCCAATGATTCCTCTCCTTTGGGTTTGGCCGTCAGTGTGCCGCCGTAGAGCCTCGCCCGCTCGACCATACCCATCAGACCCGAGCCGGCGCCGTCGTTCTTTGCTGTCGCGCCGCGCCCAGTGTCGCTGATCTCCAGAGTCAATTCTCCCGCCCGGTAGTCGGTGCCCAACCAGATGAACGCCTTCGCGTGGGGGCCTCCGTGCTTGAGCGTATTGGTCAGCGCCTCTTGGGCAATCCGGTAGAGCGCCAGTTCAACACCTTCACTCAGGGGAGGCAGCGTCTGCTCAGCGATGTTGAGCTCAACCTCCAGCCCTGAGGAGCGCACATCGTCCACGAGCCGCGGGATATCTGACACACCGGGTGCCGGCCGTTTCTTCAGGGCTCCCTCCTCTCTGAGCACTCCAAGCATCCGGCGCAGCTCGGTGAGCGCCTCCCGGCCAGTGTCCCCGATCGTTTCGAACGCCTCACCAGCGCGCACAGGGTCCTGGTCGATCACGTACCGGCCACCATCAGCTTGGGCGATCATGACGCCCATTGAGTGGGAGACGACATCGTGGATTTCCCGGGCGATGCGCAACCGTTCAGCATCGGCCGCCAACCGGGCCTCCTGGTCGCGTTCGCGTTGCAGGAGGAGGTTCTTTTCCTCAATGGCTTCCCGTTCACGACGACGCCGCCCCGCCAAATCACCGAACAGCCAGGCACTGAGCACCACAGCAGCGGCGAACCCTGTGATCAACACAGCCAGGGTGAGAGCCACACCCCAGTCACCGCCGGCCGGCTCACCGGTCAATCCACTGGCGGAGGCCACCATCAGAAGCCCAAGCAGCACCGCACCAATGAGGCCGGTCACCAGATAGGTCAGGCTCACCGACCGATTGCCGTATTTTGCGCATGCGTAGACCGCCAAGGGCACAGAGATCGCGGAGTAACCCGGGCCGTACATGGCTAACATTTGGCACAGTGCGGCGAAAGCGATGATCCCAGAGGCCAGCCCTGGTCGTATGCGAGACAGAGCTAGGGGCGCGATCGCCAGGAACTCCAGGACCACCATGGCGGGGAGCAGCACCGAGGTGCCGAGCATCCCCGTGGTGTAGCCAGACGTGGAGCCACCGGAGCTCCCCATCCAGAACAGGGCACTGAGCAACAGCAGCGGGACGACCTTGAAGAGGGTGTCCCCCAGCCAGAGACGGCGCTCGAAGAACCGCACGACCCTTACGTGGACTGGCGGAGCGGCGAGGGGGCGGTCAGGCATGAGCCTAAGTCTAGGGAGCCTATGGTCAAGAAACCTCAGACCACAGGATGACGTCACATCCACGACACGGCGATGCTGGCTACGTTTGTTCGGTACTTTAGTTTTATGAACTCTCAGCCCGTCGCTCCCGTTTCTTTCGGAGCACCCATAGTGGGCGACGCTCCAGTCAAGCTTGTCGCCACTGATGTGGACGGCACGATCCTCTCCTACGCGCAGTCCATGACCGGGGAGGTGTCCGCCCGGACCGTGGAGGCCTTCCAAGCTGCTCGCGAGGCCGGAATTGCCGTGGTGCTCGTCACGGGCCGCCCAGTGCGTGGCCTGCGCGGAGTCAGCAGCGCTCTTGGCCTCATAGGTCCGGTGATCGCTTCCAATGGTGCGATGACCTATGACCTCGCAGCGGATGCGCCGCTGGACCATCAGCCGCTTGCAGCGCAGGCGCTGTTCACAGCTAAGGACCTCATCCAGGAATTGGACCCGACGGTGGCGTTCGCCGCGGAGACACCGCGGATGCTGCATATGGAAGAGTCCTTTGCGCGCGGGTCACTGTGGTTCGACGATGAGCGCCGTCGAGCTGTGGGGATCCGCGACGAGGAGATCGCCATGGGGCCGTTGGACGACACTTTGGAGCGGCACAGCGCATGGCCGGTCGCCGCCGAGGGGCTCACACCGCAGGTGCCGGTGCTGAAACTGTTGGCCAAAACCCATGAGATGGAAGCTGATGCCTTCATTGCCGCCGCGCAGGAGCGGGTCGGCCATATGGTCACAGTGACGCATTCCGCGCCTGGGATAAGCCTGCTGGAGATTTCCGCCAAGGGCGTGAACAAGGCCCAGGCGCTGCGTAGGTACGCGGATTCTCTGGGAATCGATGCCGAAAACACCATCGCGTTCGGGGACATGCCGAACGATATTGAGATGCTCCAATGGGCCGGAACCTCCTGGGCGGTGGGCTCCGCCCATCCGATGGCTCGCTCCGCCGCTGACCGGGTGGCGGGAACTTGTGAGGATGACGGGGTCGCTGAGGTGCTGGAACTGCTGCTGAAAGGCACGTTGACCTGATGAAAGAGCAGTCCGCTCAGGCTCCGTACCGCGCGCACCCATACCGTGAGGTGCCCTACCTTCTGAACTCTGTCCCGGGGCGGCTACACAACGCCCCGTTGGCGTTTGCACACCGCGGAGCTGACCCGGAACGCGAAAACACGATGGCGGCATTTCGCCGAGCGGTGGACTTGGGGTTCCGCTACCTCGAGATCGACGTGCGAACTTCCGCTGACGGAGTGCTTGTCATCTTTCATGACGAAACGCTGGACCGGGTGACCAATGGGACCGGCAAAGTCTCCGACCACACTTGGGAACAACTGAGCCGGGTGAGACTCACCACAGTTACGGCAGCCAATCCATCAGATGATGCGGCACCAGTTCTTGGTGAACCTCTGGTGCGGTTCGAGGATGCACTGCAAGCGCTGCCGGAGACTCATTTCAACGTAGACCTCAAAGACTCCGAAGCCGTGAAGCACTTCGCCGAAATCGTGGACCGGCATGGTGCCCACCACCGGGTGCTCGCCGCCAGTTTCAATGATGCCCGCCGGCACCGGGTCGGCCGGCTGGTGGCCAGAAGGGTCGCGTCCTCCGGCGGCTGGGTCTCCACTGCCCTGATGGTCTTCTTGGGCCCCCTGGGCGGTTTCGGCAGACTTTCGCAGCGGCTCGCGCGCTTCGACTGCGCTCAGGTCCCGATTCGTCAGACCCGAGTGCCGATCGTGCGCCCGAAGTTCGTGGAGCGCTGCCACCGGGCCGGGCTTCAGGTCCACGTGTGGGTTATCGACGACCCGGCCGAGATGCACCGGCTGCTAGACATGGGCGTCGATGGGATTATGACCGACGACGCCGAGGCGCTGGCAGAGGTCATGCGGGAACGGTCCGTATGGCCCCAAACAGAACCTGTAGAGCATTAGCAGTCACTCTTCTCCCACGTCAGGCCAAGGTGGCGGCCAGGCCCACCCACTAGCCTTTGGGTATGTTCCTAGAGGCTCTCACCGTGCTTGCCGACCCGGCACCGGCAGGCTCGGTGGTCATCCCCTGGTGGCTGCGTTTCGGCGTGCTGGTCTATGGAGCGCTGCTGGTCGCGGCGTTCATGATCTACGCCCAGACCAAGCACCAGCGACCATGGAACGTCCTGTGGGTTCTGATCATCGCTTTTGTGCCCATCCTGGGCGCCATCTGCTACTTCGTGGTCCAGACCATCACCTACCGGAAGCAGAACTCCGAGCCGGTGAAGGGCCGTGCTGAGACCATGGCACCAGAAGAGTACGACACAGGAGGGGCCGGGTCCTCCCCACTCCGCTGAACACATGCGGGTAGGGTGAGGCCATGTCTGCACCCCACAGCGGTTCGCGGCATCGCATCGCGGCGATGTCGGTTCATGCCTACACAGCGCTGGGTGTGGTCCTTGCACTGCTCATGGTGCACCTCTCCTATGCCGGCGAAGTTGAGATTGTGCTGTGGCTTTTTCTCGCCGCGATGATCATTGACGGCACCGATGGTTTCCTCGCCCGGCGCTTCCGCGTCAAGGAAGTGGTCCCCGGGTTCGACGGCGCCCTACTGGACAACATCATTGACTACATCACGTATGCCTTCGCGCCCATGGTGCTTCTCTGGAGCACCGGGTATCTCCCCGAGGGTTGGCTCGGCGGCGCCGTGGCATCAGTGGTCCTGCTGGCTTCCTGCTACCAGTTTTGCCGCAGCGACGCGAAGACCGACGACCACTTCTTCTTAGGGTTCCCCAGTTACTGGAACATTGCCGCGTTCTACCTGATCGTGCTCGGGGCTGGGCCGACCGCCACCGTGACCACGCTGCTGGTCCTTACGGTGCTGGTGTTCGTCCCCATCAAATACGTCTACCCCTCCAGGACTGAGACGGCATGGTGGCCCACTATGATGCTCACGACGCTCTGGCTCGGGCTCTACGCGCTGATTCTGGTGCAGTTCCCGTCACCGAGCCTGTGGCTGGTCGGCCTCTCCGGCGGATACGTCCTTTACTACGCCGCGCTGAGTCTGCATCTGACGCTGACCCGGAGAGGTCAGGACAGTGGTGCGGAGGGATCGCCCAGAGCTGCGGCCAGTTCCCCTGCGGTCGGTGGCTGAGCCCCGAACCGTGAAGAGGTAATGGCTGCGGCCTGTGCGGCGGTGTGCAGCACCTCAGCGACGTCTTCTTCGGAGATCTCCCGGAGCGCGTCACGGTGCGCAGAACCCAGAAGCCCCCGGGCCCGAAGACTGGACAGTGTGGCCGCCATAAATGAGTCACCGGCACCGACGGTATCGGCGACGTCGATCGGGAAAGCTGCTTGCTCAGCGAACCCAGATCGGGCCAATGCCATGGCCCCAGAGGCACCGCGGGTCACGGTGACCAGCGCTGGTCCCAGGTCGAGCCAGGCGCTCATAGTGTCTTCGAAGCTGCGTTCTGGGTAGAGCAGCTCAAGATCGTCGGTGGAGGCCTGGATGACGTCTGCCAGTGCCACGAATTCTTCTGTCTGTTCGCGGGCTAGGTCTCGGTTCGGCACCAGTGTCGGCCGATAGTTGGGGTCGTAGGAGATGGTGGAGGTTTCCCGCAGCTGACGCAGCACGGTCTTCACCACTGACGCGCCGGGTTCGATCATGGCCGCCAGGGATCCGGTGTGCAGATGTTCGATGGCGCTGCCGGGCTGCATCAGTTTGCTGGTGAGCTCGTCCGCTGGGGGCAACGACCAGTCCAGCGAGAACTCGTAGCTTGCTTGGCCAGTGGGGTCCAGCGTGGCTGTGGCCACTGAGGTGGGATGCTCATCAGCATCCAGGACTGAAGTGATGCCTTGAGCTCTCAGCGCACGGGCAATCATGCGGCCATAGTCATCGTTTCCGCGCCGGCCTGCGAAGACGACATTGTGCTCCAACCGGGCCAGCCCCACGGCGACGTTGAACGGGCTGCCCCCAACGTGCGACTTTGGGGCAGACGTCTCTGATTCGACAACGTCTACCAAGCATTCGCCTATGACTGCTAGGTACGGATCCACCCCTCTAAGCTACCCCACCACACCGCAGTTGAGCAGGCCGGGGTTCCAGGTACGGGTAGAGAGTTTGGCCCGTCACCGCTGTTGCCAGAGGGCGTATCCGCCTAGGAGGTTCTTCACCTGCGTGTCAGGGAATCGCTGTTTGATCATGGCCAGTGCCTGCCGGGAGCGTACTCCGTGCTCGCAGTAGACCACTGCTGGGGCGGCCTCGGTGGCGTCTTCCAGACCAGCCGGAGGATCTTCCGAACGCCACAGGTCCATCAGCGGAAGGTTCACGGCGGATTCGATGCTGCCGGCGCTGTGCTCATGCGGTTCGCGGACATCGAGGATCAGCCCAACTTTCCCGTCGTCGGCGGCCCGCTGGAACTCCGCAGGAGAGAGGTCATCATCCTGTTTGGTTTCCCCGGTGAAAGGGTTGAAATCGATGTCTCCCGGCACGGCAGGCTCCTCATGGTCAGTGCTGGTGCTGGCGGCGTCGTCGTGCGTTGTGGGGCCAGCAGTGGCAACCGGTTCAGGCTCGGTGACCTCCCCGGTGCTCATGGCGGTGACCGGCTCGCGTTCCGGATCTGGACGCAGCCGGAACTCTCCGAAGTGGGAGTTCAGGGCGTCGTAGGTGATGACGCGGCCGATGAGCGGCTCCCCTATATCAGCCAGGAATTTGATGGCTTCCGTGGCCATGAGGGACCCGACGACGCCGGGGAGCACACCGAGCACTCCCGCTTCGGCGCAGGTGGGCACCTCGCCTGGGTCCGGGGCCTCAGGGTAGAGGTCCCGGTAAGTGGGGCCGCGCTCGCCGGAGGGTAGCCGAGACCAGAAGAGGCTGACCTGGCCGGAGTAGCGCAGGATGGACCCGGAGACCAGGGGTTTGTGGGCGATTTCGCAGGCATCGGAGACCACATAGCGCGCGGTGAAGTTATCTGAGCCGTCGATCACGATGTCTGCCGGTTCGATCAGCCGCAGCGCATTGGCCTCGGTGATCGCTTCCCGGTGCTCGGTGATCTTCACCTCCGGGTGCAGGCCGCGCATCGTGGCAGCGGCGGAGGCAGTCTTGTGCTGGCCGATGGTGTCTTCAGAGTGGATCACCTGACGGTGGAGGTTGCTGCGGTCGACCACATCGTGGTCAATGATGTCGATGGAGCCCACGCCGGCGGCGGTGAGGTATGTGAGGATCGGCGCGCCAAGCCCTCCGGCGCCGATGACGACGGCGCGGGAGTTCATCAGCTTGGCCTGCGCGTCGATTCCGAATCCGGCGAGCGCGAAGTGGCGCTGAAAACGTTCAGCCTGGCTGCGGTTGAACATGTTCAAGGTGTTCATGGTGTTCCTTCTGATCAATCTTCAGGAGGTTGTTGGGATTTCAGGCTCCTATAGGATGCTGAACCCCCAACAGCTGACTGATAAAGCCCTAGGTGAGGTCCTCCAGGGGGTTGATGATGCCCGCCTCGGGTGATGAGGCGAGCGCATGTTCGCGTTTGGGGATGCGTCCTGCGCGGGCGGAGTGCAGGCCGGCTTCGACGGCGAGGCGCATGGCTTCGGCCATGGCAGTGGGGTCCTGTGCCCGAGTGACGGCGGAGGCCACCAGGACTGCCGAACAGCCCAGTTCGATGGCCAGGGCCGCTTGTGAGGCGGCGCCGATTCCGGCGTCGAGCACCACCGGCACTTGGGCGCGGGAGCAGATGAGTTCAATATTGTGCGGGTTGAGGATTCCCAGTCCCGTGCCGATTGGCGCGCCAAGCGGCATGACCGCAGCGGCACCTGCCTGCTCCAGCCGCAGGGCGACCGCCGGGTCATCGCTGGTGTAGACCAGCGGGGTGAACCCTCTGTCGACGAGCTGCTCGGTGGCTTCCAGGGTTTCGATCACATCGGGCAGCAGCGTGTGCTCATCAGCGATGACTTCCACTTTGATGAGGTCCGTTTCCAGGGCCTCACGGGCCAGCTCAGCGGTCAGCACTGTGTCTTTGACTGTGTAGCACCCTGCGGTATTGGGCAGGACGTCGATTCCCAGCCGCTCGAGCATAGAGAACACTGAGGTCTTGGTCTCAGGACTGTAGCGGCGCATTGCCACCGTGGTCAGTGTGGTGCCCGACTGCACCAGGGCCTTTTCCAAGGCACTGAGGTCTGTGATGCCTCCGGTGCCCATGATGAGGCGGGAGCGCAGCGAGTAGTCGCCGATTGTCAGCGGAGCGATCTCCATCTCAACCTCCCTGGACCGCGGTGACGATCTCTAGCTCGTGCCCGGCGCTGAGCTCAGTGGCAGCCCACCGGCTGCGGGGCACCACTTCACCGTCTAGTGCCACGGCAACACCGAGGCGTCCCCCGTCCACGGGTGCCCCTGTGGAGGTGAGTTCGCGTCCGGTGGTGTGGGCGACGGCGTCGACTACTGTGGCCTGTTCTGGGAGCTCTACGTCACGGTCGTTGATGCGGACTGTGGTCATGGTGCCAGCATACGCCGGACTGGGGGTTCGTCTCAGGCCGCCTGGGGCTTGGAACCGACTCTGACCTGCAGATGTCCGCCCCTGAGCGAGTCGCGCAGCGCTTCTGTGCAGTCCTGCTCCAGCGCGGTCCACGGATGGGCGTCAATATTGGATCCGCCGAGGCGGCAGGCGAGCTGGGCGAGTGGGCGGAACGCTGCTGCAAAACCGGTGGGTTTCTGCATGTCCAGGATCCCTAGGCGCGCCTGGGCTGTGGTGAGGTCCCACATGGCCTGCCAGGCCGAAGGCCAGTCGCCCATGAGGGACAAGGAGTAGGTGGCCAGTGCGGCGTCGGAGAGCGCCCTGCCACCGGCGCTGGTGATTCGCGCTGAGGTGTCTGGCGTCTCCAGTTCGGTGGCATCGGCTTGGATGAGGATGACGTTGGTCCAGCCGTTGCGCTGGGCTCTGCCTCGCGCCTGGGCGAGCATAGTTGGGCTGCGGTCAATACCGATCACCGTTCCTGTGGATGTCACGCGTTCGCAGAGCCACGGAAAGTTCAACCCGGTGCCGCAACCGATGTCGAGGACCTGTTGGCCCTCCTGCAGACCAATAAGTTCAGCGAGTCGACGCCGCCCAGCACCGTAGACGGGGTACTCAGCTGAGAGCAGGTCATACAGTGGCGCGATGGTGGTGTACTTCGCCATGGTCCGGCTCCCTGTGGGTGTGAAGTTACGCGCGTGTGGTGTTCTGCGTGGGTACGGATGGGCTCTGCATCTCAGACTACTGGGGAGGGATCATCGCAGTGCGTGAAAACCGGCGACGACTCGATGGCCGGCGCTGATGCTGACCAGCACCGCCCACGCCACCGCGATGTGGGCGGCTGCGGCGGGGAAGATCAGCCAGAGGCTGTGCACCAGCACCGTTTCGGCGCCTTCTGCCAGGCCACCCAGGAAGGAAAGAGAGCGCCCGTCGTCGAGCTGTTTGCCTTGGCGTTCCGCGATTGATGAAAACGCCAAGAACGATCCCCCGTTGATGTAGTAGGAGAAGAGCACCAGTAGGAACGGCAGCCACGGAGCCTCATAGGCGGCGTTGGCGCCGATGGCCACACCGATGACTGTGGCGCCGTAGACGATGAAGTCGGCACAGATGTCCCAGTATCCGCCCTGACCCGAGTGTTGAGAGGGGTCATCAGCTCGGCGCCGGGCCAGCGGCCCGTCGAGACCGTCGGCGAGCCGGCAGAGCAACCACATGATCAGCGCGGGTATCCACTGCTCGGCTGCTGCCAGCACTGCGCTGGCCAGACCGGCGGCGAGATTAAGCGCCGTCAACCGGTTCGGGGTCACCCATGGATGATCGATGCGGCGGGCGATGGCGTCGAAGGCAGGGGCGAGCGCTGAGCGTAGCCGAGCATCAAACATGGTCGCTCCTGCTGTGTCTTCTTCTCCGGACTGCGAATACTGCAGCACCGATAGTCAGGATGCCCAGGACGGCTAGTGCGGCTTCGGCGCGGAATCCCGGTTCGAACCCGTAGGCGCCCAGCGCGACGTAGCTGGCCGTGCCGGGAATGATTCCCAGCGCGGTGCCGGCAATGTAGGGCCACCAGCCGACTGAGGTCAGTCCGGCTGAGTAGTTGATCGCGGTGAACGGCAGCACTGGGATGAGCCGTACGCCTGCGACTGTTGCGAAGCCGTGCCCGCGCAGCACCTCATCCACCCGGGACACCCTGGCGCCGGTAAAGCGTTCTACAGCGGCCCGGCCTAGGAGGCGCCCGAGCCAAAACGATCCCGCTGCGCCCACAACGGCCGCGATGTACACGGTGAGCAGACCTGGCCCGAATCCGAAGATCACGCCTGCGGCAATGGAGAGCACATTCTTGGGAACCGGCGCCAAGGTGAGGACGGCGTACCCGATGCCGAAACCGGCCGGCCCCCACCACCCGATTTCTGCGATCACGCTCCGCAGCTGCTCCACCGAAGGCGTGGGGAGCGCCAGAGCAAGTGCCGTGAAGATACCGACGGCCACGATGAGCGCCGCGGCCTTCACGATGACTACCTTGCGGGAATCCTGTGGTTTTCTGGCGTCTGAGGTCCCTACCGTGCCGCTCGAATCCCCCGGACCTTCCACATACTGAGCGTACTGGAACCGAGGGCCGCTGAACTGGACTGGGCCTCCTGGTCCAGCGCATCCCACCCTCCGGCTAGACCTGACCTGCGGCGTTTCCGGCGCAACAGCCGAACGCCAGGACCACCCAAGCATGGTTTAGTGGACTCATGCCCACGCGCATCGCATCCATCGGCACCGCAGTTCCCGAGACCTCCGTGTCCCAGGACAATCTGCGCGATTTCTTCGCAGAGCAACCCGGCCGAGACAGGCTCGCCCGCCGCTATATCACCGCCGCGTTCGACGCCGCCGGCATCCAGAACCGGCATACTGCACTCACCGGCCTGGGCGGCACACCCGACGGGGTGTTCATCGCCGAGGACAGAACCCTGCTGAAACCCACCACGGGCACACGGAACGCGCTCTACCGCGAGGTGGCGCCCATAGTGGCAGCCAGTGCGTCACGCTCAGCCGTGGCGGAGGCCGATATTGAAGCTGAGCAGATCACCCACCTGATCACCGTGTCCTGCACCGGGTTCTTCGCCCCAGGAATCGACTACCGCCTCATCCGAGACCTCGGACTGTCCCCCACGGTGGAGCGCAGCCATTTGGGCTTCATCGGCTGTGCCGCCGCCCTGCCCGCGCTGCGGCTCGCTACACAGATCACCGAGGCCCGGCCGCATGCCGTGGTGCTGGTGGTCTGCATTGAGCTGTGCTCCCTTCACGTGCGGGACAGTTCCGACCCGGAGCAGATCGTTGCCTCCTCCGTATTCGCCGATGGTGCCGCAGCCGCTGTTGTCACCGCCGAGGAGCAGGTGGGGCGCCCCGGCGGAGTCCACATGGATCGGTTTGCCTCAGCCCTCACCAACGAAGGCGAATCGGACATGGTGTGGACGATCGGCGATCACGGATTCGAAATGACGCTCTCCGCCGAGGTCCCGCGCATCATCGGACGTGAAATCCGGCAGGCAGTCGACACCTTTCTGGGCGGTCACCAACCACCAGAGACATGGGCTGTGCACCCTGGCGGACGCAGTGTGCTGGACCGGGTGGAGAAAGGCCTGCACCTGCCGCCGGAGGCTCTGGCCGCGTCACGGTCTGTCCTGCGCGACTACGGCAATATGTCCAGCGCCACCATCCTGTTCATCCTGCGCCAGATGATGGCTGATCCCGATGTCACCGGGAGCATCGCTGCTTTGGCGTTCGGCCCAGGACTGACCGTAGAGTCCGCCCTGCTGCACAAGATCCCCTCCAACTGAGGCGCCCCATGGACTTGTCGACGCGCGATGAGCACCTCCGCGAACTCATGGACGACCACAACTGCGACCCGCAGCGCCTCGCCGCGACCCTGCGACGGTTCGGACTGGTCAACAAAATGGTCTCCGGCTGGGGCACGATCTACCGCACCCGGCTGAAGAAGATCCTGGTGGGTCTGGGACGCCCAGCGCGGGTGCTCGACCTCGGCTCCGGCGGCGGTGACGTCATCGCGCACCTCGCCGCCTTCACCCGCCGTGACGGGCTGGAAGTGGAGTGGACTGGTGCTGATCCGGACCCCAGAGCGCACGACGTCGCCTCCCGCGCCCAGGTGCCCAACAGCACCTTCCTATGTGCTGACGCAGACGAGCTTCTGGCGCAGGGGCGGTCGTTTGACCTGGTGATCTCCAATCATGTTCTGCACCACCTGGAGCCTGAGGAGCTGATCAGCTTCACCGAGGCATCCCGTCAGTTGGCGAAGACGGCGGCGCTGCACAATGACATCGCCCGCAGCCGGCTCGCCTACGGCCTCTACAGTGTGGGCATCGCGCCCCTGGCCCCAGGCACATTCCTGCGGGTGGACGGGCTGCGTTCCATCAGGCGCAGCTACCGCGCAGTAGAACTCAGCACCGCCCTGGGAGATGACTGGAGTGTCACCTCACCTGCGGCCTTCCGGCTCCTAGCCCAAGGGCCAGGCCGTGCCTGAGGTCATCGTCATCGGAGCCGGGCCGGTGGGACTGCTGCTGGCTGCTGAGCTGAACAGCCGCGGTATCGGCGTCGAACTCTTGGAATCCCGGGAGCAGGCAGGTCCTGGCAGCCGAGCCATCGGCATCCACCCTCCCACCCTGGCGGCACTGGAGAGCTCCGGGATCACCGACCAGCTGCTGCAGCACGCAGTGCGGGTTGGCCGCGGGGAAGCCCGGTCCCAGGGCCGTCTCCTTGGTGCGGTGGGCTTCAACGAGTTGCGCACCCGGTTCCCGTTCGTGGCGACCCTGCCGCAGGAAACCACCGAGCAGATCCTCACAGCAGCAGCACCCGCAGCGCAGCGCGGAGTGACGGTCGCTGGAATCTCGCAGAGCGAGCATCAGGTGCAGCTGCAGACCTCAGCCGGTGAGCGCGGTGCGCCGATTGTGGTGATCGCAGGGGGTGCACGGTCCCGGTCCCTGGTGTACCGAGAGCCCCAGGCCCGAAGCTACCCGGACCGGTACTTGATGGTGGATGCACCCGTTGCTGCAGAAGACGACACCAGCACTGCGGTGATCCACCTCGACGAAGGGGGCGTGTTGGAGTCTTTCCCACTGCCAGGAGGCCGCCGGAGGTTCGTGACCTGGGATTCACCAGAGGCAGACAAGGATCCGGCAGCGCAACACTCGCGCATGGAACGAGCATTGGCGGTGCACGGCCAGCCGCTGGAAGGGACCCCCGCAAGGTTCGCAGTACGCGGGTTCGGGGTGCGACGGTTTGTGGCCCCGAGCCTACGCAATGGACGGGTCGTGGTCATTGGTGATGCCGCCCATGAGGTGAGCCCCATCGGCGGGCAGGGAATGAACCTGGGGTTGCTCGACGCCGCCACACTGGCCCCGCTGCTGAGCGAATGGGTCCGGTCGGGTCACGCCCCTGAGACGCAGCTGCGCCACTGGGAACGGGCTCGTGTGAGCTCTGCCCGCCGCGCCGCCTCCATGGCGGGGCTCAACACGCGGCTGGGGCGCGCTGCCTCTCCAGGTCTCAACACGCTGCGCAGCAACCTGGTGCAGCTGATGCTCGGCCCCGGTCCGGGAAGGCTGCTGACCCGCGCCTATGCCATGGGGTTCGACCACCACGCCTAGACCACGCTTGGCTGCGAGCGCTCACCCGGTGAGCGAACCACCCGATGCCACCAATTGCGCGGCGAGCACGAAGGCAGCGAGCATGACCAGCCGGAACAACACTCTGCCGGAACGGCCAGCGCGCACCATGACCACCGTCGCCACAGCCAAGAGGGCGACGACGCCGAAGAACATCCACGCCAGCACTGGGACATCTGCCGGGTTGCCCTGGCTGGGTCCCAGCGCCACTGCCAACCCGCCGATGATGACCGCTGCGGCTGCCAGCCGGGCGGAGGCGGGGCCGCCGATCCGGTGAGGCAGACCGCGGATGCCGGTGCGGGCGTCGTCGTCCAGGTCTGGGAGCACATTCGTCAGGTGCAGCGCTGCCCCTAGTGCGGCACCCGCAAGCCACGCCCATGGCGCAGCGAACTGCGGCTGCGCGGAAGCCACAGTGGCCAGGGAGGGGAAGAGCCCGAAGCTGAACAGGTACGGCAGGATCGACCACCACGTGGCCTTCAGCCCCAGGTTGTAGCTCCACGCGGAGACGATGAACGCCGCATGGGCCACCAGCAGGCCCACCCCTAAGGGCGCAGAGAGCGCGAGGGCGGCGACCAGCATGGCCCCAGCCCCAACCCATGCGGTGCGCACGCTGATGTCCCCGCAGGCAATGGGTTTGTCTGTCCTGCCGACGGCACGGTCGCGGTCAGCATCCAGGGCATCATTGGATATCCCAACTGAGAGCTGGCCAGCGAACACTGCGGACCCCAGCAGTGCGATTCGCCCAGGGCTCACACCGCTGGCGATCGCTAATCCGGCGGCCAAAGCGGTCACCACCAGGGTGGGGCCCGGATGCGAGGACCTCCACAGACCGCTCACAAGACGCACAGCCACCGCCACCATGGAGCCAGTCTCTCATTGCTTGCGCAGAGGCTCTGCAGGTGGACACCGATGAGAGGATGTCACACAACGACCAGGTCAGCCGATAGTAGGACAGTAGGTTTATGACGGACCGATCCACTCTAGAAAGCACACTGCTTTCCCTCGACGGGCGCGGTTACGGTGGGTATAAGAAGATCGCGGGCACCCACCAGCTGGGGGCATTCACACTGAATGTGGACAAGGTTCAGGTCGACCCTTTCGCTCCGCCCTCCCTCATGCGGATCAGCGTCCCACGGACCGAGGCCGGACTCCCTGAGCACCTGGTATCCGACCGTTCTGGACGCACTGCGGTGGGCGATTTCATCACCCGGGCCTTCGCGGATGCCGTGCGGAGCCGCTCCGCGCAGTCTGACAGTGGACGCAGGAGCCCGGTGAGCATCGGGGCCCCGGGGCAGCAGGTACTGGAACGCTCCAGTGTTCTGATCACCGAGGAGTCAGTGGAGGCTCGGATCGCGGTGGAGCTTCCCGCGGCGGGCCGCAAAGCCCTGGGGAGGAAGGCCGCACGCCTGCTCAGCCAGGAGCTTCCCGATATTGCCTCCGCCGCTCTGCTCCACGGCTCGCTGAATCACCAAGCCCTAGAGGACCATGTTCGGCTCTACCGGGATCAGCGGTACCTGCGCGGCCAGTTGGTTCAGGAGCACCTGGTGGCCTTCGTGGGCGACGGCGCTGTCCTGGCCCGCCGCTCCGGGAACTCCGATAAGCCCCTGGACCACGGGGTCGTAGAGTTCTCCAGCCCCGAAACACTGCGCACGCGCTTCACCCTGCCCAGCGGCCGCGAGGTCACCGGTATGGGCGTACCCGAGGGGGTGACCGTGATCGTCGGTGGCGGGTACCACGGCAAATCGACGCTGCTGCGGGCCATGGAACGCGGCGTCTACCCGCATATTGCCGGTGACGGTCGCGAATGGGTCATCACCCGTGAAGATGCGGTCTCCATCAGGGCAGAGGACGGCAGAGCCGTGACAGGTGTCGATATTTCACCATTCATCTCTGGTCTGCCATCAGGCACAGATACTGCGGACTTCAGCACTGCCAATGCCTCCGGATCGACCTCGCAGGCGGCGAACCTTGTGGAGGCAGTGGAGGCGGGCGCGTCAGCACTGCTCATTGATGAGGACACCTCCGCGACCAACTTCATGATCCGCGATGAGCGGATGCGCCAGCTCATTCCCGCTGACCGGGAACCCATCACACCGTTTGTGGAGCGGGTCCGCCCCCTGTTCACCGAAAGAGGGGTCTCCACAGTGCTGGTAGCAGGAGGATCCGGCGCGTTCTTCGATGTAGCCGACCATGTGATCGCTCTGCAGGACTACACCCTGCGCGAGGTCACTGAACGCGCTCGCAGTATCGCGGCCGAATATGCCAGCGCCGCGAGTAACACCCAGCAGCCGGATCATGAGAGCCCTCGGGCTCCGATCTTCTCCACCGCCGGAAGCCGCAGGCTCGACTCTGATTCCCTGCGCGCGTCGGGGAAGACCAAGCCGGCCCGGGCCAAAGGCCGGGACACTGTGCAGTTCGGCAAGGAAATGATTGACCTGGCTGCCCTGGCCCAGGTGGTCGACTCAGCACAGACGGAAGCGGTCGCCAAGATTCTGGACCGACTCGCCGAAGCCGTTGACGGCACCCAGAGTGTCCATGAGGTGGTCCGGGAAATTCTCCGGAAAGTGGATGACCACGGTCTTGACGTGCTCTCCCCGCACCGCGGCCATCCGGGCCATCTCGCCAGGCCGCGACCTCATGAGGTGCACGCTGCCCTGAACCGCTACCGAGGGCTGAGCCTGTCCTGATCCGGCATACGAGTGGCCCCGCAGGAGACATTCCCACGGGGCCACTCGAGAGGAATCAGCCGATCAGTCGGTGATGTCCTTGGCGGCGTCCTTCGTTTTCTCCCCAGCCTGCTTGGCCTCAGCCTTCTTCTTCTGCATCATGCCTTCAGCCTGGGTCTCCTTGTCTCCGGTCACCTTGCCCACGGTCTCTTTCCCCGCGCCGGCTGCTTTCTCTGCTGCATTGCTGATCTTGTCTGCTGCGCTCATGATCAGATGTCCTTTCTATGTCTTGAGTGTTTTTCTTTCCACAGGGTGTGGTCTTTGGGGTGCGGCTCAGGCCAGTTCGTGCCCGGAACCGCGGGGGGCGTCGTCTTCCTCGGGAAGGTGCACGTCGGCGACGCTGATGTTGACTTCCACCACCTCAAGACCGGTTCCGTGCTCCACGGACCGGATGACGTTGCGGCGAATGTTTTCCGCGACCTCAACGATCGATGCGCCGTACTCCACGATGACGGTGAGATCGATGGCTGCCTGGCGTTCGCCCTTCTCCACCGAAACGCCTCCGCTGACCTGGGTCTGAGAACCTGGGATCCGCTCGGAGATGGCATCGAATGTGCGCCGGGCGATATTGCCCATCGAGTGCACACCCGGTACCTCGCGCGCCGCAATCCCGGCGAGCTTCTGCACCACGGTCTCTTCCACTGTGGTGGAGCCCTGTTCTGTCACCAAGGGGCTGCGAACCGCTTCAGCCCGCTGCTTCCGAGTCAGTTCAGCGCTCTGGCTTGTGCCTGCAGCACCGTTGGTGGACTGACCGGTCTTCTGTGCAGCTGAGGTGTTCTCAGTCATTCCTGTCTCCTTCAGAATCCGACAGCGCCGCTGAGGCGCCTCAATGGTTGTAGAAGCTCTATCCCGTCGGGCTAGACACAAACTAAGACGCACCAGCGCAGGGATCCTCACGGTCTTGTGCGAGAGAATTTTCTGCGGCTCTGCGCAAGGTCCGGCGATTAGGCTCCTACGTATGGATCTTCAGAAGCACTCCGACGCCGCGACCGCTGCCAATACCCACAGCTTCACCGTGACCTGCCCCTTTGACGGCACCGAGGTGGGACGGCTGGCGAGGTCAACACCGGATCAGATCGACGACGCCTTCACCTCCGCGCGCATGGCACAGCGGCACTGGGCGCAGGTGCCGGTGGATGAGCGACTGAAGGTGATCAGCCGTTTCGCGGATCGGGTGGCGGAGCATCACGATGAGCTGCTGGACCTGGCCCAACGCGAAACGGGCAAGGCGCGTATCAGCGCAGCAGAAGAGCTGGCAGATATTGGGCTGTGGACGAACTACCTGGTCGGCCACGGAGCTGCAGCACTGCGCACCAAACAGCGGCAGGGCGGGTTTCCCCTTCTGACGACGACGTATGAGCGGCGGGTGCCCCTCGGTGTGGTGGGAGTGATCACCCCGTGGAACTATCCTCTGACTCTGCCCATGACTGACTCGCTTCCTGCGCTGCTGGCGGGCAACGGCGTCGTGCTCAAACCTGATGAGCAGACCTCGCACACTGCTCTGCGGCTGGTGGACCTGCTCCGCGAGGCAGGGCTGCCGGAGGATCTGCTCCGCGTGGTCTTGGGGTCCGGTGATGAGGCCGGGGCCGCGGTGGTGGACCGGGCAGATTATGTGATGTTCACCGGGTCTACCGCCACCGGAAGGGTGGTTGCTCAGCGCTGCGCGCAGCGACTGATCGGTTTCTCCGGGGAGCTTGGAGGCAAGAACCCCATGCTGATTCTGGAGGACGCTAACGTCTCCCAAGCGGCCAATGCGGCAGTCAATTCCTGCTTCGCCAACACCGGTCAGCTATGCATGAGCATCGAGCGGATCTACATTCACTCCTCACAGTGGGAGGAGTTCACAGCGGCGCTGCTGAAACGGGTTCGGGCCCTCAAGCTGGGCGCCGGTCTGACCTGGAAAGCCGATGTGGGAAGCCTGGTGGGCCCAGCGCAGCTGGAAAGAATCGCCGACCATGTGGACGAGGCGGTCGAGGCCGGAGCGCAGGTACTTGCAGGCGGCCGAGCCCGCCCAGACATCGGTCCCTACTTCTATGAGCCCACCGTGCTCACCGGGGTCACGGAGGGGATGCGAGTCCACCGCGAGGAGACCTTCGGCCCCGTGGTGAGCTTGTACCGGGTGGACAGTGAAGAGGAGGCCATCGCGGCCGCCAATGACACCGAATACGGCCTACTGGCAAGCGTCTGGTCCAAGCAGCGCGGCGACGAGGTCGCTCAACAGCTCAGGGCCGGCAGTGTGAACATCAACGATGGACACACAGCAGCTTGGGCGTCTATGGACGCGCCTATGGGCGGGTTCGGCCAGTCTGGAATCGGCCGCAGACATGGCCGGGAGGGCATCACGAAATACACCGAAGCTCAGACGGTCGCCCGTCAGCGGCTGGCCCCTGTGGCGCGCATCCCCGGCGTTTCACAGAAACGGTGGGCGCAGATGATGATGAGAGGAGTCCGCACGCTCAGGAGCATCAGATAGCATGTCCGATCGTGCGCTATCACCTCGCCGGCCGAAAGGTCCTCATCACTGGAGGCGCCAGCGGCCTGGGGCGGCATCTGGCACACCAAGCCGCAGAACGCGGTGCGCACGTGGTGATATGGGACGTTGATCAAGAAGCCGGCCAGGCAACCGCGGATGAGATCGCACGGTCTGGCGGGACGGCCTCCGCCATGGTTGTTGATGTCGCAGAACGTGAAGCGGTCAAAAGCGCAGCGTTGCACTGCGGGGAGATCGACGTCCTCATCAATAATGCCGGCATCGTCAGTGGCGAGCGCCTCCTGGACTCCTCTGACGAGCAGATCTCCGCAACTCTGCACGTCAACACTATGGCTCTTTTCTGGGTGACTCGCGCATTCCTGGGCGGAATGATCGAGCGCGGTCACGGCACCGTGGTCACCGTCGCAAGCTCAGCCGGCCTAGTCGGTGTCCCCGGCCTGACAGACTACGCGGCCAGCAAATTCGCGGCATTCGGATTCGCCGAGGCGCTCCGCGGAGAACTCCGGCAGGATCGGACCGGTGTCACGTCCCTTACGGTGTGCCCGTCCCATCTGGATACGGCACGGTTCGACGGCGTCACCACCCGTTTTGCCTGGCTGCTCCCCCGCTTGTCGGCGAGCCGTGTGGCGGGGAAGATTCTGCGCGCGGTCGAACGGCGTCGTACACAGCTGATCATGCCGCCGCTGGTCCGCACTATTCCCGTGGCACGAGCGATGAACGTCCGGCACTTCGACGCGATGATGTCCTTCTTCGGTATCGGGACTGCCATGGATGCGTTCAGCAGTCGCTCTTCCCAGTACGACGCCGCCCCGCACCCCCGCGAGTAGAACGCTGACTACGCGTACGGCGTGAGGTGACAGATGCCTCACACAGCAACCGGGATACGGCAGGCAGAAAAATTCTTTGGAAAATGCACCGTGAGGATTCTGCGCGGGCCGCGTCTTAACCCATGTCAACATCACGCAGACGGCGTGAAGAGCTACGCGCATCCCCTGATGCGCTGCAACACAAAGGAGCATCATGGCAGAGAACATCAACGCTAAGAACGCAACAGCCGCTCAGACTTCATCGACCTCTGACGCGGTTGCTCTGGCTAGGTCCACGCAGGGTAAGAGTCCGCTCGTCACCGAATACGGCCAGACCACCGTGGAAGAGACAGTGGTCCAGAAGCTCGCCGGTATCGCAGCTCGCGAAGTCCCCGGTGTCCACTCCATGGGCAACGCAGCACGCCGGACATTCGACGCCATCTCCGAGCGGATCCCAGGCTCCCGCACCCAGGTCAGCGGCGGCGTCTCAGCGGAGAAGGGCGAACGTCAGACAGCTATCGACCTCAACATCATCGTGGAATACGGTGCCTCGATCGTAGACATCGCCGAAAAGATCCGCCACAACGTGATCCGCTCCGTGGAGTACGGCACTGGCCTTGAGGTCGTCGAGGTCAACATCACCGTCGCAGACGTCCACCTCCCTGAGGATGAGGATGCCCCCCGCGAATCCGGCCACGAACTCGCCTGATTCATAACCGCGATAGAGCACCGCAGCACAGCGAACCTGAGCGGATACAGCTCCGTCCAACAGAAAGAGACTGATCATGAATGCAAGCTATGTGGGATTGTTCGCAGGGCTGATTCTCGGAATCGTCGCCGTCACGGGAGGATTCCTTGCCTTCCTCGGTGTCGCAGCCCTCGGGGCGCTGGGTCTGATTGTCGGACTGATCGTGGAGGGCCGGCTGGACATCAGCGGTATCACCGGCGCGGAACGGCGTCGGCGATGAGCCAGGCGACTCAGGCCACCGGTCGCCTCACCGTCAAAGAGGCTGCCGTGGAGAAGACTGCTGCGTACCTCGCGGAGCAGCTGGAGGGAGTCTCTGCCACCAACAGGCTCAGCTTGCGCGGCTTCAACTCCGGCACCGGCGAACGCAAGCGGCCCAAAGTTGAGGTCGAAATCAGCGGGAACATCGCCGGAATCACTGTTCATCTGGCGCTTCCCTATCCCGCTCCGCTGCGAGACCTGACGGAGAAGGCGCGCACGCATATCACCACCGAGGTGCAGCGCCTCACCGGGGTCTCGGTCTCCTGGGTGGATGTCCGCATCACCCAGCTGCACATATCCTCTTCGGAAAGGACACTGCAATGAGTAGTCCGCGCATCCGGCAGCGACCGGACCGCCGCACTCCCGCGCTCGCCGTAGCCTTCATCATGGCAGCGGTCGGCATCTTGGGTATTTGGTGGTCCGCAGCTGCCCTGATAGAGCGTCAGAACCTTGCCGGTCTCGACGGCCTTGAGGGTCGCACCTGGGAAAGCCTGCTGCTGATTCTCGGCGCTGCAGGCGCCGTGCTCCTAGGACTGGTCCTCATTCTGGTCGCCCTGATTCCCGGAAAAGCTGCCGTGACTCCCATGAGAGTTCCGAACGTGGGCCCCGAGCGGAACACGGTGGTGACGACCAAGGGATTGGCACGGATCGTAAATGCTGAAGCAGAGCGCACCGAAGGCACTGTCGGCGTCCGGGCCACAGGTACCCCGGGCCGGGTCAAGGTCCTGGTGGACACTGTGGCTCCCAACGGGCGCGATGTCCGGAACCTCGTGTCAGAACGCAGCCGTGATCGGTTTTGCTCACTGCGGCTCAAGCGCGTGCCACGCGTGGCTGTGCGCACGCGACGTAAGGAGAAACGATGATCGCCGTTTCCAAAGCACCGAACCGATTCTTCCTACTGGTGATCGGGCTTGTGCTCCTCGCCATCGGCACCACCGCACTGGCAGTAGCCAGTGGGAAGCTCAGCGGCCTGCAGTACGCCCCAGAACAAGGGGATGACCTGTTGGATGCGAGCCTGCTGCCCGTCTGGACTCCAGCTGCCGTGCTGGGCATCTCTGTCCTACTCACGGTTTTCGGACTGTGATGGGCGGCGTCGGCTGTGCCACGCTCCGTGAAGGCACGGGAGTTCCAACTGCACAGGGACGGACGCCACGGAGTGACACGCCTGGACAACGGTGCCCTGCAGCGGGCCGTGTCCGACGCCGCCCAGCAGCTGCGCGGCGTCGTGGCGGCAACGGTCCGGATTGAAGGCACCGCCGACCACCCCGGAGTGCTCATGAAGGTGGAGATCGATGAACGCTCTGACATTTCTAACACTGTCGATCAGCTGCACCGCGATGTCTTGGGCGGCCTGGAAACCTCATTGCAGGCCCCGCTGTCTCAGGTCAGGCTGATTGTGGACCCGGTGCGCAACAGCCGAAAGTCGGAGGCAGCGGCGGTGAAGCTGGACTGATCGGTTCCGTCACGCCCAACTGCGCAGATCGCCCCGTGTGGATGACTCCCACGGGGCGATTCTTTAGCTAAAGCCCGGCGCTCATTCAATTCCCAGGACGCGAATGGTGAAATCCACATTATCGAGCTCGGCTGGGGCCTCTCCTAGGGGCTCCTGGCTGCGGCGGGCATTGACAGCCAGCTGGGCGGCGTCGTGAACGTCATCGACCACCATTCCGGTGGCGTGGCCCTGTGCGACGTAGAAGTCAACATAGATTCTGGTTCCGCTGGCCCGGGTGACGATATCCACCCCGGAGGCTTCTCTGTCCGCTGAGCCAAAGAGCGCCTTGGCGGAGCGGGTGAGTATTTCTCGGTAGCTGGGAACCAGCCGTGAGACCCCGGGGGTCTCTGTGATGGTCCGCACCAGGTCATCGTGAAGGTCGCAAAGCCGTTGGCCGCTGCTCTCAGTCTTCATGGATATCCTCCACTTGCAGGTCGATCGCCGCCGCATCAATGCCGAATACCGTGTGGAGTCGGTCTGCGATACCGCGCCGGAGGTGAGGAATGAGCTCCTGCACAGCCACATGCGGGGCCATGGTGAATCCGGCCCCCACACTGAACTGTGATGCCTCGGCGGAGATCTCCTCGAGTTTGACGCTGCGGGCTCGCAGGTCTCCGAAGGAGTCGATGACATCTCTCACTTCAGCCCGTATCGCTGAGGTCGTCACCTGATAGGTGCGCCGTTTGGGGGTGATGAGTTCGGTGCTTGGGCCGCGCAGCGCCTCTTTGTTGACGATATCCATAATGCGGCTCTTGAGACCCGATTGGGTCTCAGGCGGCGCCTCGGAGGCCGTCCTGTAGTCAGACAGCACCTCGGAGAGGCGGCGATAGTTGGCCTCGAGATGTTCGTCGTCGAACAGGTCTTCTGGAGGCTGGGTTGGGTCATCGTCGTACGTACTCACAGCCACACCTCCATTCCTTCGCTGATCGTCCGGCGAGCCCGGTGGATCCTGCCCCGAACACTTCCTTCACTGATTTTTAGGATATCGGCAATCTGTGCGTATGACTCGCCCTGCATCTCAAAAAGTATCCATGCCAATTTCTGTTCTGGGGGAAGGGTATTGAGAATTTTTTCGAGCTCGTGGACCGCGGCGGATCCTACGGCGCTGCGTTCGGGGCTCACGCCCTGTTCAGCGAACTCCCACATATCTGAGGTGTCAGTGGGGACGCTTCGCCTCGATTCGCGTTTGCGGATGAGATCGATGCAGGCGTTGCTGGCCAGCCGATAGATCCATGGCTTGAACCTGGTGGGGTCCTGCAGAGTCTCCAGTCGGCGCCAGACGGTGATGAAGGTTTCCTGCACAATGTCCTCAGCCTCCTGAACATCGCGCACCATCCTGCGGCACAGGCTGGAGAGTGGGCCTTGATACTGATCCACCAGAGCTTCAAACGCCTGGATATCTCCGTCCATCGCGCGCAGCACCACTGTTCTGTGCTGTGTGCCGCCTTCATCGTTGAGGGCCGAGGACTTGGCGGTAGCCCGCCCGTCACCTGTCATGCGGACATCACATCACACCTTCGCAGGGTTCTGAGTCCGCCGGCCAGCACGAGTCCCCAGATCAGCAGCATGGGATACCAAATGGCGGCCTGGCCGATGCGCCCGGTGGGGTCCTGAACGTCTGTGAAGACCAGTAGCACCACATTGACCACGGCGCCGCTGGCCCCATAGAGGATGAGCGCGGCCGAGGCAGTGATCGCAGCCACCCGCAGCGGCCTGCTGTTCCGAAGGCGTCCAAGCAGCAGCAGCGGTAGCAGACTCACAGCTGTCTTGACGGTGAAGATCAGCACCAGGGCACCTCCGAGCAGCACCGGCGCATCGGCCTGGAGCTGGATGATCCACTCGCCGATGGTGTCCAGGAGAAAGTCGCCACCTAACGCCCAGTAGAGGTTCGGGGCGGCGTTGAGCAGTCCTAGGAAGGCCGCTGTCCGGAGTAGCGCGGTGGCGCGATGTTCAGTCCTGCGGCTGCGGCGGGACAAATCCGAACCTCTCGCCATCACGCCACTTCTGAGGCACATTGCCGTAGGCCGGAATGCCGCCCTGATCGCGCAGCATCGCCGCCATATGCATCAGGTTGTAGGTCATAAACGTCAGGTTCCGGTTGGTGAAGTCGTTCTCAGGACCTCCGCTTCCTGGATCCAAGTAGCTGGGCCCGGGCCCCACTTCCCCGATCCATCCCGCATCAGCCTGAGGGGGGATCACACACCCTATGTGTTGAAGACTGTAGAGAAGGTTCATGGTGCAGTGCTTGACGCCGTCCTCATTACCGGTGATCAGCGCTCCTCCAACTTTGCCGTAGTAGACGTACTGGCCGGCGTCATTGACATCCGCGGAGTTGCTGTAGAGCCGCTCAACGATCTTCTTGGTCTCACTGCTGTTGTCTCCCAGCCAGATAGGACCGGCGAGGATGAGGATGTTTGCCGCCTTCACACGGTCGAAGATGCCGGGCCATTCATCGGTCTCCCAGCCGTGCTCCGTCATATCGGGATACACTCCCGGGGCTATCCGGTGATCCACGGTGCGGATCACCTCCACCTCAACCCCGTTGCGCTCCATCAGGGCCCGAGCCGCGCCAATCAGACCATCGGTATGGCTAACCCCCGGGGACCGGGTGAGAGTCCCGTTGAAGATGACGGCCTTCAGCCCGGAAAACTGTTCAGTTGTCATGGGAGCTCCTCCACCGAGTCATGATCAGTTCTCCCGTGTCCTCGGGAGAATGTAGGCATGGTAGCGCGGGACACTGGGCTCAGTCCTCACGTTCGGCAAACACCACCCGATTGTCGAGGTGCCTGCCGGCGGCGTCGTCGAACTCTCCGGTACAGGTGATCAGCCGCAACTGATCATCAGGGCCAGCGCCGAAGACCTCGCGGGTGGGAAAGTCATCCTTGGGGAAGTCAGCGGTGCTGCTGACACGGTAGAGGTGCTCGTCGCCTTCGGCGTCAGTCACCGTGACCTCATCACCGGGCTCGAGCTCGAGTAGCCGGAAGAAAACGGCGGGTCCGGCGGCGGAATCAACATGGGCGGCGATCACTGTTGGACCTGGTTGGCCGGGCCTGCTCCCGTTGGCGAACCAGCCGACGTCATCCCAATCAGCCGGGGGCTCCAACCGACCATCCTGCTGAATGGCCAGATCGATCAGCGGCTCATCCAACTCAATCCGCGGAATCTCCACGCTCTCCGGTTCCGCCGCCGCAGGGAGCGCTAAGGCTGCACCAGAATCGTTGCTCGCATCAGACCGGGGTTCGGCGGAGTCTTCCACCTCAGGTTCGGACTCCTGCGTGGACTGAGATGTCTGCTGTAGAGCAGCCTCCGCGTGGTCATCGGCGTCCTCACCGGTGGCAGCCTGTGTGCACCCGACGAGGAACCCGATGACCGCTGCGCCCATGACCGCACGCCACAGGCCGGGCCGCACTGCCGCACCCCGGCGCGGCTCTGCCTGTGACGATGGCACCATCAGCGGATCAGGCCTGCTGATCAGCGTTGCGGCGCTTCAGCAGGAAGAACGCGCCTGCGCCGGCCAGTGCTGCAGCTCCGACACCCAGTGCGGGACCAGCGATGCTCTGCTGAGCTGCCGTTCCGCCACCACCGGTCTCCACTCCGTCCAGCGGAACCTGCATCAGCTGCGCCCGCACCACACCGTCCGGGTAGTCCTCAGTGTGAGAGTCTGCGGAGAACGCTTCAGGGTCTTCTTCAAGCTGAGCCAGGGTGAAGCCTTCGCCAGTGTCGTTGCCCTCATCATCGTCGATACCCGTCATGAACGGACCCTCCATCCATCCCGAAGAAGTGCGGGGTTCATCTCCCACCGGCTCAGGGTCAGGGAACGCGATGCGTGGTGGACCGGGTTCTCCGGCGGCGGCCTCATGAATGTGAGTAGCCGTCATGGCTGGGCTTTCATAGTCCCCAGTGACACCTTCGAGCGTGATCTCGTAGCAGATGACGTCTGTCTCTGAGTTGACCCAGAGCATAAAGTCGCCCATGGCGCCCTCCTCACCGGGGGAGACTTCACCGTCACCGTCGATGACCTCCTCCGGCACAGCCATGGCCGTGAACGCGCTGGTGAACTCATCCGGCCATTCGACCTCAGTGTTGGCCTGCGCCGGGGTGGCCAGCAGCAGCGACGCAGCCGCACCAGCAGCAACGCAGCTCCCCGCCACTGTCCGGCGACGCATTGTTCCAGTACCCATGATGTGTTCCTCTCTCATGACTCTCACAGACCGCGGGTGCGCCCTGTCACTGAGTGATACGCACCACCTAGGGCCAGCGTTGAAAGGAAAGGCCGACGAATTTTTCTTCCCCGGGTGGGTGGGGCCCTAAGAGGGACATCTGAGGATTGCGCACCGTGCCCAAGGTAGGATGTCCTCACATCTGACCGGAGCGGGGAGTGATCAGACTGGCCGAACGTCAGTCGACAGCCACTGGTGCGGCTCCGGCATCCCCGCCGCAGGAGAGCAGTTTCGACGTCGCATCCGCCTATCAGCGTTTCGGCCGCGAGCTGTACCTGTTTGCCCTCAACGCGTTGGGCGACGCCGGTGCTGCCGAGGAAGCCATACAGGAGGCTTTCACCCGAGCATGGCGGGCGCGGTCTCGGTTTGATTCCCAGCAGGGAAGCGTGCGCACCTGGCTTTTCGCGATTGCCCGCAATGTCATCCGAGACACCTTCCGGCGCCGCGCTCGCATCCCGGAGCCGGTGGATGATAGCCGCCTGAGCCCATCTTCATGACCCTGCGCGCGACCCTGACGAGAGCCTGGTGCTGCTGGAAGCCCTGTCAGCGCTGAGCCGTGACCACCGGCAAGCCGTGATCGCCATCCACGTGGTGGGCCTCAGCTATGCTGAGCTCTCCGACGCACTCGGCGTCTCCGTGTCGACTCTGCGGTCGAGGACCTTCCACGGCCTGCGGGCCCTGCGTCAGCACATCACATCCGGGGAGGAGAGCGATGACTGAACATTCCGATCGCGCCCAGGAGCTGATCGCTGCGGCCTTGGCCGGTGACCTGAGCCCAGCGGAGCAGCAGGAGTTCGAGGCTCTCCGCGCGCAGGACCCCAGTATTGACTCCACTATGGCCGAGTTTTGCTCCCTTGTGACCGGGCTGCGCACCGCGGGACATCAATGGGAAGAGGCGACGCCGCCGCCGAGCCTTGAGCAGTCCGTACTCAGTCTTGCCGGGGATCTTAGTTCTGACGACGGCACTCCCGCCGAACAACCAGGTGGCCCGGTCCCTGACCATGAGACTTCGAGTGCCGACGCCTCACTGCATCCAGCCCTGGATGAGCAGTTCGCACGGTCAACGAGTACCAGGAGCCGGCGCCGTGCGGCATTCGCTCTGGCCGCAGCTGGGGGCGCGGTCCTGGGTGGTGCTGTCACGGTCGGCGTCCAGCAGATCATGGACGCACCACCTGATGGCCCGCCCGGAACCTACGGTGCGGTCGAAGACGTTGCCTTCGACTCCCAAACTCCGGGCGTGGACCTCGACGCAAGTCTCATCGCCCACACCTGGGGCACCGAGACCGTGCTGGAGATTGACGGGCTCGAACCCGGTGAAAGCTTCACGGTAGTGCTCATTTCCGAGGAGGGCGATGAGTACGCTTCAGGGACGTTCTTCGGCTCGGAGGTGCTCATCGAGTGCCGCATGAACGCCGCCATCATGCGTGATGAGGTCGCCCGAGTGGAAATCACTGCGGCCGACGGGGACCTGATCGCAGGGGCTGACCTTCCGGATGCGATCGACCCTGAAGCCGAGGAGACTGAGACTGAAGCGGCCGAGTCCGACTAACGTGACGGGCAGCTGAACCGCAGCGCTAGCGATCCAGTGCGCAGGCTTCTACGAGCTGAGCGTCCCGCTCTGTGAGCGGCCCGCCGTTGATCAGTGCCGCACCCAGCCGGGCGGCCAATGGCGCCAACAGCACTCCGTGACGGTGGAAGCCGGTACTGACCACAAGCGGCGTTCCTGCCTCAGGTATCCCCAGATACGGACGGTCATCAGGAGTACCGGGACGCGCTCGGGTCGTAATCTCGACAAGCTCCATATCGCGCACCGCCGGGAGCACCGCAGCGGCATCCTCCAACAGCTCCGCCACACTGCCTGCATGGGTCCCGGGCAGCCCGTCCTCCCGGGACGAGGCCCCCACCACCAGACCATGGGGTTCCAACGGATCTTCTGAGCCTCGCGGTACCAGGTACACGGATCGGCCCCCGACCCGGGCGCGAACGGTCGCAGAAATGAGGTGCTCCTCCCCCGGACCCAGCTGATCGCGGCCCACCCGAAGCCGGATGACGTCCCCGTAGACCGGCCGAAGATCCAGCGCATGCCGGCTGGGAATACCTGCCAACTGGTCGTATCCCAGCCCCGGGACCACCACAGCATGGGCAAAATCGGCGGACGCGGCGTCGTCGTAATGGATGCGTATGCCGCCCTGAGCGGTGCGATCCACGCCGGATGCTCGGCGGGCGACCCATGTGGCAGGTTGCCCAGCACCCGGAAAGTCAGACTCGGTCAGCGCGGCATTCAGCGCCTGGGTGACGCAGCGAATGAGCTGGCGGGGGTTGACCTGGTGATCCCCTGGGACGTCCCATGTTTTGGCCAGGCCGGGGCTGAGGGCAGGCTCGCGGCGGCGCAGCGCCGAGCTGGTCAGCGGGCTGACCTCCATGCCCTGCGCCTGCTGCACTCTCACAAGGTCCGCCACTGCATCCCGGTCACCCGGGTCAGCCGCCACCAGGACCGTGCCGTTTTCTCGGTAGCCGGTGGTGATGCCGGCGGCGCGCTCCACAGTGGCGATGAACTCCGGGTATTCCTCGCGTGAGGCGGTCATGAGGTCCCAGAGCTGCTGCTGACCGTACTGGACCTCGCTGATGGGCGCGAGCATTCCGGCCGCGGCGTAGCTGGCCTGCGCGCCGGGCTCGGGGTCGATGATGGTGACCGAGTGCCCGGTCAACCGCAGCTGCCAGGCGGTCAGCAGTCCGACGATCCCGCCGCCAACCACTGCAGTACTAAGTTCAGCAGATTGCGCCATAGCCCCTCAGCTTACGTTCTTCGGCTGGGTGAGCTGGGGCGTGGGCGCTGCGGGAGTTGACGCCGGGCTCCGCCGCCTCCGAGGCCCCCGCTCCGTTTTACCCTGCCTTCTCTGCCCCCGTTCCCTTTTACCCTGCTTCTCTCACATCACACAGCGTTATAGCGCAGGGTATTTCCAATAACCCTTGGTAAACCGTCCCAGTCGGCCCGCCAGCCCCGCTCTCACCTCTACGGGACGGCGGAACTAGCCCGGGATTTGGACTGCAGAGCCAGCAACGACGACTCGGGCCGAGTCCTCATCAACCCGCACCTGGAGCTGACTGGGACGCCCCATATCCTCACCCTGCAGCACAGTAAGTTCACGGACGCCATGGATACGCCCAAGTGAGCGCAGGTATCCGCCGAATGCCGCGGCAGCAGCACCTGTAGCCGGGTCCTCGACCACCCCGCCCACCGGAAAAGGATTGCGTGAATGGAAGAGCTGGTCAGTCTCCGGCCAGATTAGCTGCACCGTGGTCCACCCCTGCTCACTCATCAGCGCTTTCAGCGCCTCAAAGTCGTACTCCAGATCGGCCAGACGCTCGCGGGTCGCCGCGACCAGAATCAGGTGCTTTTCACCACCGAACGCCTCATGAACGGGAAACTCGGCCGAGAGATCCTCAGGGGACCACCCCAGTGCAGCCAGCGCCGCGTGGACTTGTTGCGTTTCTGCGGGCCGGCTCCGAGTCTCCACACTGGTCAGCGCTGCACGGATGACGCCATCGACCCACTCAGTTTTCACGTCTATGCGCCCGGCGCGAGTCTCGAACACCACATCTCCCACCCCGTCGCGATCGGCCAGAGCGACGGCGGTCGCGATTGTGGCGTGCCCGCAGAACTCCACTTCTGCCAAGGGACTGTAGTAGCGCACGAGGAACTCAGAAGGTCTTGTGCCTGGCTCAACGAACGCGGTCTCGGAATACCCCACCTCTGCAGCGATGCGTTGCCTGTCCTCTGGAGGCAGGTTCAGAGCTCCAAGCACGACGCCGGCTGGGTTACCTCCACCAGGCTCGGTAGTGAATGCGGAGTAGCGAAGTACGTTGACCATGCTGATGAGTCTGCCTCCACCCATCTATCGCGGCAAACGGCAGTTCCTAGTAGCACTCATCGATATAGCCGATAGCATGCTGCGGCGGATACGGGACGACACTTCTTCAAACATTCTTCGTGAATGCTCGAAACGATCACTGCCGTGGCGACCTCGTCCGAAACTTCACCTGAGGGTCTGGTTCGGTCGCACGTTTGCGAGGTACGTGTGCCAGCACCAGCAGCCCGGCGGCGAGCGCTGCGAATCCGTAGATAAAGGCACTGGCCCCCATGGCGGACTCCATGCCTGCAGCCCGACTGTACCCATACTGGGATTCAAGGTGCAGATATGATGCGCGGCATCCCGGCCGGATCCCACCTGCGGCGCTACCCTGCCATTTCAACATCACAAGCCGCTCTAGCGCAGGGTAAAGCTAATACGGCAGGGGTTTTCTGGGGTGGCATGTCACCGGAGAATCGCAGGTGGGCCTGAAGTTGATGGCCATCACATAGAGTGATCTGACGTGCCACATTGTGAGGAGAACACCGGTGAATGCGTACCCCGTCCCGCCCTGGGACCCAGAGCTGGTTCCAGCCTTAGCCAACGCCCGCGTCACCATGCCTGCACTCTCTTTGGAGAATCTTGAGGAGAGGCGCCGCAACATGGCCGAAGGCGTGCCCGGTGAGCCCGAACCGGACCTCACTGCTGGCGGAAGAGTCTTGGTGGAGGAGCGTTCTGTCCCTGGACCCTACGGCGCTCCGGACATCACTGTGCTCATTCTGAGACCAGCCTCTGGAACCCTCACTGCTGCCGGGATCTACTTCATCCATGGCGGAGGCATGATGATGGGCACCTGCCGGAACGGGGTCGAAGCACTCGTCAATTATGTGGCTGAGGGTCTCGCCACCGTCGTTTCGGTGGAGTACCGGCTTGCTCCTGAGAACCCCCACCCCGCACCCGTTCAGGATTGTTATGCCGGTCTGGTCTGGACCGCGCAGAATGCCGCAGACCTCGGAATCGACGAGGAGCACCTCATGATCGTCGGCACCAGCGCCGGAGGCGGTCTTGCGGCAGCCACTGCTCTCATGGCCCGTGACCTCAGTTATCCAGCGTTGTCTCACCAGGTACTCATCGGCCCTATGCTCGACGACCGACTTGAAACCCCGAGCAGTCAGATGCTGGACGGTCAGGGGTTTTGGGACCAGCATGAAAACCTCATGGGGTGGCAAGCACTATTGGGTTCTCAACAGGGTGGCCCTGATGTCTCCCCCTACGCAGCCCCAGCCCGGGCTGAGGACCTTTCGGGATTGCCTCGCACCTACATTGACTGCGGGTCATCGGAGACGTTCAGAGACGAGATTCTAAGCTACGCGCAGCGGCTCTCAGCGGCGGGGATCAGCGTAGATCTGCACATGTGGGGCGGCGGGTTCCACAGTTTCGACTCGATCGCTCCGGAGGCGCTGGTTTCCCGGACTTCTGCAGCCGTGCGCGACGCATTCATCCGCAGAGCATTGAAGGAACACCCGCCGGTTCCCGCCCAAGAAGGCGACTGAGAGGCCCGAGAGACTGAGGCGGCTAAACCTCTAGTCGGCTCGAGGCACCAGCCAGTACCGCCACGAGCTCGGCTGAACTATAGTGCGGTAGTTCCACGTGCCCGAGAGAGACCTTAAGCCCTTCCGTGAGGTCTCGATCAACGAGCTCATCTCGCATTGCCTCTTAATTGACGGCATCAAATGTCATGTGAACCGCATTCATGGCGGCGTGAAGTCTCCGCTGCCGATACGCACGTTTCAACTGGTTGCCCGCACTATCGCCTATCCCGCTTGCCTTTTGCGTATCGGCCGGTAGCCAAGGAGACATAAGAGAGGCGAAAGGCCCTTCACGATATGGCTGGATCAGAGGAGACTCTTGTGCATGAGTGCCCACCCTCTCGAGCTCAACACGGCTTGCGTCACGGTGTCATCGCAGACAGCTTGGCGGTTGCGGATATTCAACGCTGTTATCGGGGTGCTCCATTTGGTCTCCGGCTCAGCCATGCTCGCCCTCAGTAATGACTTTTCCCTGCCCCTCTCCACCTTCACTTTTAACGGTCCGCCAGGGACACCGGTGTCACAAGGCACCCCGAACCTGGTATTCGATCTCCCTCTCGGGATCGCGACAGCATCCTTCCTTCTGCTCTCCGCTCTCTTCCACTTCCTCATCGTTTCCCCCTGGGGCTTTCGGCGCTACATTCGCGAGCTGTCTAAGGGACGGAACCGCTTCCGCTGGGTGGAGTACAGCCTGTCCTCGACGCTCATGATCGTGCTCATCAGCCTCCTACTTGGCATCTCTGACATCGCGGCTCTCATCGGCCTGGGTCTCGCCAACGTCGCCATGATCTTCTTTGGCTGGCTGATGGAAATGGCAAACAACGGCCTTATGCACGGGAAAAACGGACGCTCAGCACGTGGTGAGCGAGCATGGTGGACCCCTTTCTGGTTCGGATGCGTCGTCGGAGTTGGCCCGTGGTTAGCAGCCGCTATCTACCTGATCATCAACGTCGGCATTGAGGGTGGTGAAGGCCCGCCGGGGTTCGTCTATGGCATCATCGTGTCGCTGTTCATCTTCTTCAACATCTTTGCCGTCAACCAGTGGCTCCAATACAAGCAACTCGGCCGATGGAAGAACTACCTGACGGGAGAGCGCACGTACATCGTGCTGAGCCTGGTCGCCAAGAGCCTGCTGGCGTGGCAGGTATTCGCGAACGTTCTGGTGAGCTGATCAGCTCTCGTCCACTCACTGGAACGCCGGTTAGTTAGGTAAGGACCATGACTCTTGAGCCAGCTCCTCGACCAGCTCTAAGGTTGTCGACCGCAGCTACCAATTCAGGGAAAGAATAACGAGCAACTCTGGGAGTGAGTCGCAATTCAGTGGCCAACCCGAGGAACGCGGCCCCTCCCGGCACCATCGGCATGACCCGCACGTGCTCCGCAGCCAAGCCACGCCCACCCTGTCACCTAAGTCATGTTGGAATGCGGCGTCCCCTACCGCAGCGACAGTTCCGACGACTTGATGATCAGGGATCACACCTGGTGGATGCGCGGTCGATGACGTGAAGATCAGTGCGGCACACCCCTCAGGCTTGTACCTTCACGAGTAGTTCGTCAGCCTTGGGCGCGGGGATGTGGCATTCCGCCAGGATCAGGGTGCCTGCTACGGAGCCGGTATGCCATGCTCTCATTTTTGGCCAATGACTCGGGGTGGTGCGCTGGTGAAGACCGCCGTGTTCTCCCGTACGGCTGCGGCGAGTATTCCTACCACCAGAATTATCTGGAGGAGACCTGTCGCAAAGTAGAGCCCTTGCAGCCATGAGAACCCCCAATGATGCCGGTTTCCACGAAGATCCAGATGACCATAAGTAGTGCCCCATAGAGTGGTGTAGCACCTGGTGACCATGACGGTCCTGAACGTGAGCGCGGTCAT